>CACWIS010000004.1 GCA_902761055.1 Oscillospiraceae bacterium | reverse complement strand
GAAAGAGAAGCCGGTGGCGCTTCCGGAGCATAAAACGATCCAGATCGAAGGATAAAATAACCACCACAGCGCCCTGCCATCCGCGGGGCGCTTTCTATTTCAGAGGGGATGTTTGAAATGAAAGAGAATTTGTTGTAGGAGAGCAGTTGAGAGGAAGCGCGTTGGAAGAAGGTAGAAGTTCAGGACGATAATGGATGTCTTGGAGGCAGGTACTGCTAACCTTTACATTGGTTACATTGATTGCCTGGCAATACTGCTGCGGATGATTCCATTCACCATTTTGGGGAGTCAATATATGAATTCTTAACCATAGCTTGATCCTTTTGTCTTCATCATTCCACTGATTATTTTTGATATCGGATCGTTCTAATTCGGTATTTGTTTGATATCCGATACCAAAGTTAGTGTTATAAGAATAATCATAAGATAGAAGTTCGGCTTGAGGTAAATCGTTTTCCGAACGTGAGGATGCAAAGAAAGTTAAGAATAATGACGCTATCATACATGCTGAAATGATACGAAATTTCATTTTTAATCACCTCCTAAAAGATCGATTACATTTTGAATATTTGGCATGTTGTGATTCATTAGAATCACATCAATCCCATATTTATTGTCAGCATTGACCTCTTTGTTTTTCTGCACATTACTGTTGCCACTCCTGCTTTCGGCTCCCATTCCTGAATATGTGGATGCAGAATCAAACAAAACAACATGGACCTGATTTACATCTGGATTGTAATTTTTATTAGGGCAATACCGTACTGCGTGTGACCACGAGAGGCAATGGGCGGATCATATTAAAATCAACGACAGAAACTTTGGAAGCGTAGCCTTCCGTTCTGAAAAATGGGCGGCTGCATCGCTGACGATTCCTCAAGGCCATCCCCATGCCGCGCTTTGTCTGACGGTAACGGAGGGCAACTTGGATATCCTGTCGCTGCATTTTTCCCCAGAATTGAATGAATGAAATACTTCCTTGCAATCGATATCGGCGCGTCCTCCGGACGGCACGTTGTGGGCTGGCGGGAGGACGGCGAGGTGTTCGGCATTCTTGGAATGCTTTTCAGCGTCCCTGTCTGCGCCGTGCTGTACAGCCTCTATCTGGAGTTCATGAAAAATCGGACGCGACATGACACTCCTCTGAAATGAAGTCAGGTAAAACGAAGATACTGCAAACTGAGAGCTCAGCATAGAAATGCTTCAGCTTTTTTTCGGTTCGTTCGATGCAGCGCCTGAGGCTGCTTCACTATTCTGCTGATTCAGCCGCTTTTCCAGCGCCGACTGCTTGGCCAGAATGGCGTTGACCTTGTCGTAGAGATCCTCGATCATGATCTCGGTTTTCAGGTTGACCTTGTAGTCGTTCTCGGCGCGGCGGCGATCCTTTTCCTCCTGTCGATTCTGGCTCATCATGATCAGCGGCGCCTGAATAGCCGCGATGCAGGACAGCACAAGGTTCAGCAAGATGAACGGATACGGATCAAAAGCGCGGGTTGCCAGCACCGTGTTGATGACCATCCACAGCACCAGCCCGCCGGTGAACGAGAAGATGAACGCCCAGCTGCCGGCAAACTTGGCGATCGCGTCTGCCGCCCGCTGGCCGAGGGTGTACTTTGCCTTTTCCTCAGCCGGATTGACGGATACGCGGCTGTCCGCCAGCAGCGCTAGCACCTCTTCGTCCGTCATATCCTTCTGAACATCCCGAAGCACTTCCTTGAGCAGCTTTCGATTTTCCTTCATATTTTTCGTCCTTTACAGTTTATTCCGCGTCTGCGGTCAGATCAGGCCGGGGCATCGCGTCCGTGCGACCGGTTACCTCAAGATAAAAAGCGGCCTCGGCGGCGTTCTGATAGGGTGCGAGCCAAAGATACCCAATGCCCAGCGTCAGCACGCACAGCAGGCTCCAGCCAATGAAGCTCAGCTGCAGGCAGAACAGCCGCCCCTTGTTGCCGTCCATCAGCTCCTTGGAGCGGGCAATGGCCTCCATCACGTCCATATCCGGGTTCTCAGCCATTAGATAGGGCGCAAGCGCATAGCGATAGCTTGCGATAATACCCGGAACAATGAACAAAAGCGACCATAGAAAGGTCAGCAGCGTGGTCATGAAACGCAGGCCAAACGCCCGTCCCCAAATACTGAAGCGGGAAAACAGCGTGGCGAAGGCGGGCGGGTTTTCATGCGTGAGCAGGTCGAGGTTGTAGCGCTTCAGTCCCAGCTCGATTGCGCCGCCGATCAGCAGCTGAATTACCGCCAGCACTGTGATGACCGGCACAATTATGGTCAGCGCGCGGGTAATTGCCGGCGTATTCAGAAAGGTGCGCGACATGCTGAAGCCTGGTTCCTCAATATAGACGCTGTAGTATTCGCCGGGATCCTGATAACTGTGGGTTATGCGCCCTCCGGAGGCACTGCCGGATGCGAACTACCCCGCTGCCCAGCAGCGCGGCCAGCAGCGTTACGCCGATCGTCAGCGTCCAGAAGCCGCGGAGCGCCTTGCGGGCAATGGAGCGGAAATGGCCTGACAGATACATCGAAATCATCCTTCCATGCTCTTTGTGTGTGAAACACTTTCAATATACCGGATTGATTTTATTATATCAGCCCGTCGTTATCTTTTCAAGCAAACCGGCGACTAACGGCGCGTTATCCCCGGAGGAGCTTTTTACCGATGACTGCAATGCCTGCCAGCATTTCCACAATGGATAGCCCCATCAGGAGCCCGGATACGAAGTCCTGCACCTCGGAGCCGCCGGTGGTCGCGGAAAGCGCGCTGCAGGCGATTCCAAGCACGATCAGTATCAGGCCGTAGAGCACGCCCTTCTGCTTTTCCAGCTCCTGCGTGCGCCGCAGCAGATCGAGCATCTGCGTGTCGTCATAGACCCGCACGCTGTCCTCTGCCGCATCCTCGCCGTCCATCAGCTCGGGAAGCGTTATGGACAGCGCCTGACAGAGCGCCTCGATCACGCTGTAATCCGGCATACACTTGCCGTTTTCCCATTTGGAGATGGTCTTCCTTAGCACGAGTGTATGGCTGTTGTAGAAGGGCCATAGCAAACCACGGCAACGGGAAATGCACCCTGCTTTCCCAAAATGCACCCTGTTTTTCAGAAATGCACCCGACTCTCCGCAAAATGCACCCTGCTTTTTTGGAAATGCACCCTGAAAAACCAAAAATGCACCCGAGCTTTTTCCTTGGGTGCATTTTTCTATCAAAATATGAGTACTAAGCCAGCAGAGAGATAGGCTCATAGTCTGAGCATCTCTCTCCTTCTATCTTCCAATCCTTCCAGACAGCTACCAAGTCATTTTTGCTTCAAAACTCTCTTATGGGTGTTGGCACAAGCTCCGTCCCCTCGCCGTCGAACATCGTTCCGACCTTGAAGGAGATCGGCTCTCCCTCCCTCGTCAGCAGCTCGAGCGTGTCGCCCTTGCATATTTTATTGCGCAGCGTCACGACGGCGTTTCCCTCTCCGTCGCAGCGCTCGACGACGGCGGCGACGTCATGGGTCGCGGAGTAGCTCGCCTCGCCGTAATGCTGCCCGGGATAGCCGTAGTAAAAGCCGGTGGAATAGGGGCGGTGACTGACGGTCTCCGTTTCCTTGATCCAGATCGGATCAAGCGGCTCGCCGCGCAGCGCCGCATCGATCGCATGCCGGTAGGCGTTCGTCACGACCGCGGTGTAATAGGCCGATTTCATTCGCCCCTCGATCTTGAAGCTCGAGATCCCGGCGTCGATCAGCTCGGGGATATGTTCGATCATGCACAGATCGCGCGAGTTGAGGATGAAGGTCCCGCCGTCCTCGCTGATCTCGTAGTACTCGCCGGGGCGCGTTTCCTCCACCAGATGATAGCGCCAGCGGCAGGGCTGGGCGCACTGGCCCCGGTTCGCGTCGCGCCCGGTCAGATAGTTCGAAAGCAGGCAGCGCCCGGAAAACGAAACACACATCGCGCCGTGGACAAAGGCTTCGAGCCGGATCTCCTCCGGCAGCGCCGCGCGGATCCTGCGGATATCCTCGATCGGCGTTTCACGCGCCAGCACGATCGTGTCGGCGCCCATCTCGCCGAGCGTCAGCGCCGTTGCGCTGTTGATCACGCCGAGCTGCGTGCTGACGTGCAGCGCGAGAGCGGGCGCGTATCGTTTTGCAAGGCTCATCACGCCAAGGTCTGCGACGATCAGCGCGTCGACGCCGGCCTCCTGCAGAAATGACAGGAAAGCGGGAAGACGCAGCAGTTCCTCCTCGCGCGGGAGCGTGTTGCAGGTGACGTAGATCTTCGCGCCCCGCCCGTGGGCGAGCTCCACGGCGCGGCAGAGCGCCTCATCGGAGAAGCTCACCGCGCTCGATCGCATGCCGAACTCGCGTCCGGCGAGATAGACCGCGTCCGCGCCGAAGTGAAGCGCCATTTCCAGCCGCTCGAGATCGCCCGCTGGCGAGAGCAGTTCCCTCTTAACCGCCATAGCTCTGCGTCGCAACGAAGGCGTTGAACTGGTCGATCGTCTCAAAGAAGCGGTGGGTCCCGCTGGCCGTGTCGAGCGTAAAGAAGTAGTTGTTCGTGTCAGCCGGGACCAGCGCCGCGTTGATCGAGCTCAGGCCCGGGTTGCAGATCGGCGTAGGCGGCAGGCCGGTGTTGATCATCAGGTTGTAGGGGGACTCTTCGGCGAGCATCTCGCCCGTCGGCGCCCCTTCGTGGTCCTGATGGATATACAGGATCGAGGATTCGAGGCCGAGCGTCCAGCCGCTCTTGAGTCGGTTGTACACGACCGAGGCGATCAGCGGGCGCTCCTCGTCGTTCGCCGCCTCGCGCTCGATCAGCGAGGCGATCTTCAGCACATTGCGAAGGCTCATGCCCTTGTCGTTGAGCTGCTTTTCCATATCGGCGCTCATCTTGCCGTAGAAGTTCTGCAGGAATTTGTTGATCGCGCTCGCGGCGCTCATGCTCTTGTAGAACTCATAGGTGTCCGGGAAGAGGAAGCCTTCCAGTCTCGAAGCATCGCCGCTCTCGGCGTCCTCGAGGAAGAAGTAATCGTAGTTTTCGTTTGCGGCCGCCTCCATGAGGTCATCATAGCTGCACACGCCGTTCTCTTCGAGGCGGTAGAAGATCTGGCTCATTGTGAAGCCCTCGGGGATCGTGACCTTGACGGTCGCAGCGGCGCCGGAGTTTTTCTGCATCTTGCCGACCAGCGCGCGGTAATCGTAGGACGACTTGAGCTCATATTCGCCCGGTTCAAGCTTCGTGTCGGCATTGGATACCCTGCAAAACAGCTTGAAGAGCCATTTGTACTGGATCAGGCCCGCCGATTTCAGTTCCTCGGCCACATAATCGATATCCGCGCTCGAGACCCGCTTCGTCCCGGTCACGTTGCCCTTCTCGTCATAGGTTTCGACCGTCTTGGAGCTGAAGATGTCCGCGGGCAAGGTGACCTCGGCGCTGAAAAGGTCCTTGTTCAGCGCGAGCGCGTCCGCGGCGGACATCCACGCCACACAGGCCAGGATGATGCTCACGCACAGGATGAACACAAAATACATCATACCGCCGAGGCAGCCGGAATGGTATTCTCTTCCGCGGCGCACGGGATGATAGTCGCGCTCGGTCAGCTCCTCCTCCGGGATCTCCTCATCCGCACGCTCATCGTCGCCGTTGACGAAATTGCGGAGCGCGGACACGGCGGCCGGCGTCTTGCTCCCCTTCACGGCGGGATGTACGGCGCTCTCTTCTATCCTCTTTTGAGACGCGGTCCTCTCGAGCTCCTCGTGGAGCCGGAAGATCTCGTTGATCTTTTCTTTGTCATCGGGCATTTCTCTTACCTCCTGTCGGCAAGGGTCTGTGTGTCAAGGTCTCTTCCCGGGGCATAAGATAGCGCGAGCGGCGGAAAACGCCGCCTGCGGTCTCGATGCCGGCCACACAGGGTATCGAAACGGGAAATGAAGCGTGTGGGGAAAGGACTCGATATGTTCTGTAACAACTGCAACAACAGTTATCTCTGGCTGATCATCATCCTGATCATCCTCTTCGGTTGGAACGGCAACGGCTGCGGCTGCGGCTGCGACAACAACAACGGCTGCGGCTGCGGCTGCTGAAGCACTTGCACGGGGCTCCCGCCGGGAGCCCTTTTTTTATTTGTTCAGTTCCGAGAGGATCAGCTGATAGATCTCCTCGTTCTTTTCATCGATATTGCGCTCCTGTCCGTCTTTCAAAAACGCGACGCGGTGCCAGCCGAAGAAGTCCGCGGCCTTGTCCGCCGTGTGCAGGCATTTTTCAAGATAGGCGATATCCTTCTCATGGATATCCGCATGCGTGTTGGTCTTGAGCTGTCTTCGGCGCATGCGGGCAAGCGAAAGCTCGATGCTGACGTCCAGATAAATGACCAGATCGGGTCTGGGCAGGCCCATTTTGGCGTATTCAAGATCGGCCAGCCAGGCGAAGTAATCGTGCAGCTCGCCGTCCGGCAGCTTGCTGCCCTGATGGACGGCGTTCGAGCTGGTATAGCGGTCCGAGAGGATGAAGGCGCCCGCGCGGTATTTCTCGCCCCAGTCCTGTTTGAACGAGGCAAAACGGTCTACCGCGAAGAAGGTCGAGGCCGTATAGGCGTTGACGTCCTCGGGGTGCTCGCCGAACTCTCCGGAAAGGTACATCCGGATCAGCGCGCTGCTGTCCTTGTCGTATCTGGGGAACACAATATGATTATACTCGATTCCGTCGCGTTTGAGCTTCTCGCAGATCCGTCTGTACTGGGCGGATTTGCCGCTGCCGTCGATGCCCTCGAGCACGATGAGTTTTCCTTCAGCCATCTCTCTGTTTTCCTCCGATCCTGCTTTGCAGCGCCGCGATCAAAAGCGCCGGGAGCCGAACGGCGCGCGCGATCCGCCGCGGCTCGGCCATGGTGCGGAACAGCCACTCGAGCCCGGCGCGGCGCATCCAGCGCGGCGCACGGCGCACCCGGCCCGCGAAAAGGTCCAGCGTACCGCCGAGTCCCGCCATCAATCCGACGCGGAGCACGGCGGCATGCTCCCGCATCCAGATCTCCTGCCGGGGCGAGCCGAGGCAGACGATCACAAGCTCCGGCGAGAGCGCGTTGATCCGCGCGACCAGCGCCGGTTCCTCTTCGGGCGCATAATATCCGTCCTGCCATCCGACGATCTCCAGCGCGGGGAACGCCTCGTGCAGGCGGCGGGCCGCCCGCTCCGCCACGCCGGGCAGCGCGCCGAGCAAAAACACGCGTCCGCCGGCGCGGTCCATGTGCGGAAGAAGCGCCCGGATAAAATCGACGCCCGGGATCCGTTCCCGGATCGGATCGCCGAGGATGCGCGCGGCCAGCTGGACGCCGACGCCGTCGCACAGCGAGAGCGCCGCGCCGCGCAGAGCCGCACAGAGCGCGGGATCGCGGCGTGCCGTCAGGAGAATTTCCGCATTCGGCGTCACGACGTAAGCGCTGCGGCGCCGCTGCATTTCATTCAGCGCACGATCTGTCGCTTCGGACAGGGAGACCGCGTCGATCTCCGTGCCGAGAACGACCGTTCGCCTCATATCTGGTCAAATACCTCCCCGATCTTCTCGTGTATCACAAGATCGGCGTAGCTGTCGTAGGGGGTCTCGCCGCGGTTGACCAGGACGAGCTTATTTCCCCGGTAATAGTTGATGAGTCCCGCCGCGGGATAGACGCTCAGCGAGGTCCCGCCCACGATCAGCACGTCCGCGTTCCGGATATACGAGGTTGCCTGGTAAAGTATATCCTGATCGAGCGATTCTTCATACAGCACGATATCCGGCCGGATGACGCCGCCGCAGTCGCAGCGGGGCACGCCCGTGCCGTAATTGATGACGTCCGCGTCATAAGGCTTGCGGCACTTCGAACAGTAGGCGCGCAGGATGCTGCCGTGCAGCTCGAGCACCTTCCTGCTGCCGGCGGCCTGATGCAGCCCGTCGATATTCTGCGTGATGACGGCTTTGAGCTTTCCTTCCCGCTCCAGTTCCGCGAGGCGCAGATGCGCGCGGTTGGGCTTGACGCCCTCGATCACGAGCTTCGCGCGGTGGAAGCGGTAATACTCCTCCGGGTAGCGGGTGAAGAAGCTGTGGCTCAGGATCGTCTCGGGCGGGTATTTCCACTGCTGGTTATACAGGCCGTCCACGCTGCGAAAGTCGGGGATGCCGCTTTCGGTGCTGACGCCGGCGCCGCCGAAAAAGACGATGTTGTCGCTCTCTCGTACGATCTCTTTGAGACGTTCTATCTTTTCGTTCACCGCATAGTCCCCCTTATATCAGATAGTTCATTATACACGATGAAACGCGCTTTTACAAGATTACAGAGAGGCTTTCGCCTCTCTGTTTAATAATTGTTCACTTCTTCTCACAGCTTCCCGCGGATGCTCCAATACAGCGCCTCGCGCTCGGCAAGGAAGATCTCGTTCTCGCGGTGTGTGACGTAGCGGTAGGTCTCGTCGCTGCTCTGATCGGCGTAGAAGAAGATCACGCTCTGCGCCACGCGGCAAGCGCCCATGGCCAGCTCCGCCGCCTCGAGGACGAGATGCTTCTCCTGCGCGGGGCAGCGCGCACACAGCTCGTCGAGGAATTCCAGGCAGGGCTTCATCATGTTGACGATCTCCGCGTCGATGCAGCTCGCCGTCTGGAGCGTGGCCTCGATCTCCCGCTCGCCGCCCGCCCTGCACGCACGCGCGTAAGGGCGCTTGGACTTTACGTCCTCGTCGATCAGGTTGACCATGTAGCCGCGCAGGATCTCGCAGTTGCGCACGATATAGGCCAGGCGCTCGTCCTCTTCTCCGCCCTCCGCGCAGAGGCGCGCGATACGCTCGGCCAGCGCGCAGGCCATCGCGGCCGTATACGCCGCGGCGCTGCCCGCGTTGGCGCGGCAGTCGGTCTTTGCGAGCGCGGCGGTGAAATCCTCCGCCTTCTTTTCTTTGAATACGTCGATGATGATCTTTTCCGCCATGCTTCTGTCTCCTTATTCGCGGTTGAACTCGCGCAGCTCCAGCCCCTCGTTCTTCTGCAGCGCCCAGTTGACGCACCATTCCGAGGTGAACAGCAGCAGATCGTTGCCCCTGAAATCCTGTACCCATTTGGTATCGCTCGTGAGGTTGAGCGCGGCGATGTCGATGTTCTCGTTCTCGACCCAGCGCACGACCTCGTAAGGCATCGCGCGGCGGCGAATGTCGACGCCGTACTCGGTCTTGAGCCGGTACTCCAGCACCTCGAACTGCAGCACGCCGACGACGCCGACGATGACCTCCTCGACGCCGGTAAAGGGTTCGTGGAAAATCTGGATCGCGCCCTCCTGGGCGATCTGCTGGATGCCCTTTTCGAACTGCTTTCGCTTCATCGTGTCGACGCGCTCGACGCCGGCAAAATGCTCCGGCGCAAAGGTCGGGATGCCCTCAAAGCGGACGTTCATCCCCTTTTCGCAGATCGTGTCGCCGATCGAGAAAATGCCGGGGTCGAACACGCCGATGATATCGCCCGCATAGGCCTCGTCGATCACGGCGCGCTCCTGCGCCATGAGCTGCTGCGGCTGGGCGAGACGCAGGGCCTTGCCGCCCTGGACGTGGAAGTATTCTTTTTCGCGCTCGAATTTGCCCGAGCAGATGCGCATGAAGGCGATCCTGTCGCGGTGCGCCTTGTTCATATTGGCCTGGATCTTGAAGACAAAGGCCGAAAAGCGCTCGTCGAAGGGATCGATGATCTCCTCCTCGGAAACGCGCGGCAGGGGCGGCATCGTCATGCGCAGGAAGCTCTCGAGAAACGGTTCCACACCGAAGTTGTTGAGCGCCGAGCCGAAGAACACGGGGCTGAGACGGCCCGCGCGCACCGCGTCGAGATCGAAGTCATAGCCCGCGCCGTCGAGCAGCTCGATGTCGTCGGCCAGCGGGCGGCGCAGCTTCTCGCCGATCAGCTCGTCGAGCTTCTCCGTGTCGTCAAGGCTGCATTCGACGGCCTTGATCTTGTTCTGTCCGCGGTGGAATTCGGTAAAAGCGAGGATTTGCCGCTTCTCGCGGTCGTAAACGCCCTTGAAATCCTGTCCGCAGCCGATCGGCCAGTTCATCGGATAGGTGCCGATGCCGAACTCGTTTTCCAGCTCCTCCATCAGCTCGTAGGGGCTGCGCGCCTCGCGGTCGAGCTTGTTGATAAACGTGAAGATGGGGATGTGCCGCATCGCGCAGATCCTGAAGAGCTTTCTCGTCTGCGGCTCGATGCCCTTGGCCGCATCGATGACCATGACGGCCGAGTCCGCCGCCATCAGCGTCCGGTAGGTGTCCTCGGAAAAGTCCTGGTGACCCGGCGTGTCGAGGATATTGATGCAATAGCCCTCGTACTCAAACTGCATGACCGAGGAGGTGATGGAGATTCCTCGCTGCTTTTCCAGCTCCATCCAGTCCGAAACGGCGTGCCGCGCCGTGGCCTTGCCCTTGACCGAGCCGGCCAGCTGGATCGCCCCGCCGTAAAGCAGCAGCTTTTCCGTCAGCGTCGTTTTGCCGGCGTCCGGGTGGGAGATGATGGCAAAGGTGCGCCTGCGCCGGATCTGTTCCTGTGTCTGTGTCATGGTCATATCCTCAAATCAGCCTCAAAGTGTCGTAATGCTAACATATTCTTCCCGCAAAAGCAAGCTTCTCAAAGCATTTCGCAGATTTTGCGGAGGTTTTCGTCCGAGTACTCGATCTCCGCGCTCCACAGGCGCAGATGCTCGTCCTCCCACCCCGCTTCGGCGAGATCGAGCGTACAGAGCAGCAGCACCGTGAGGGCGCAGAAACGCAGCCGGCGGCGCGCGTCCGCCTCGTCCTCCGCCGTGATCAGATGGCGATAGAGCAGATATCGGAAAATGCGCTCATAGCGCGGCGCCTCGAGCGCGCTTTCCAGCTCCGCGCTCTCCGGCGCGGATGCGAGCAGCGCAAGCTCCTGCGTCCAGCACTCGTCCATCCGCTCGAGCGTCAGCAGGAAACGCGCCCACTCCGGCGCCCGGAAAGCCGGGAGCTCCGCTCCCAGACGGGACAGCGCCGCATCCATGCGGCAGAGAAAGCTCCATTCCCCGCGCCGGACGATCGCGAAAAGCTCGGCGCGCAGGGCGGCCAGGCTCTCGGCCCATTCGTCGCGCGACTCGTCGCCGCCGTCGTCTTCCGCGAGCAGCATGAAATCCTCTCCGTGCACGAGCAGGCGGACGACCTCCTCGCAGCAGAGACCGAGCCCCATCTCCTCCCTGCCCGGAAAGCAGTTATAAAAGCGCGGGTGCTCGGCGCACACGTCGCAGAGCGCGTCCTCGCCGAGGGAAAGGATCAGACGGCAAAGGTTCTGCTCATTCAGAAAAGGGCAGCGTTCGTCCGCGCCGAGCAGGAAATGCGGCTCGTCTCCGACGGAGATCTTTTCTGCCAGCTCCTTTCCCAGCTCGCCGCCGACCGAGGCATAAAGCGCGCGGGACGCAGGGTCGATATCGATCTCCCAGCCGATGCAGCAGCTGTGCGCACAGCGCGAGGCCGTGCAGGCAAAGCGGTCGGCAAACGAGGGCCTTACGCGGATCATCTCTCTGCTTTTCCTTTCCGTCATGGATTCTGCCCCGCTTGAAAACGGGGCAGATCCGGTTTTATCGTTCTTCAGAGCTTTTCCATGACCAGCGCCGCGGCGCGGAGCATCAGCTTCTTCGTGCCCTTTTCCTCGAACGCGACTTCGATCAGATAGTCGCCGCCCATCGGCGTCATCTTCACGATCCTGCCCGGGCCGAAGGCCTTGTGCTTCACCCGGTCGCCGAGCGAGAAGCCCGGCGCGCTCTTCGGCGCGGCGCTCTTCGGCGCGCTCGGGCGGATCGCATAGCTTTTGTTCGTCACGCTGCTATGGAACTCGAAGCCGAGCTGCTGACGCCGTTCGTGGTAATCGTAACCCTTCGGGATGTTCTTGTGGTCGATCAGCTCCGGCGGGATCTCCTCGACGAAGCGGGAGACCTTGTTGACGTTCGTGCGGCCGAAGATCATGCGCTGGCGCGCGCCGGTGAGACAGAGCTTTTCCTTTGCCCTTGTGATCGCAACGTAGCAGAGGCGGCGCTCCTCCTCCATCTCCTCCTCGTCGCCGATCGCGCGCAGTCCCGGGAAGATCGTCTCCTCCATACCGACGAGGAAGACAGTGGAAAACTCCAGCCCCTTCGCGCTGTGGATCGTCATCATCACGACGCTGTCTGCGTCCTTGTCGTAGTTGTCAAGATCCGTATACAGCGCGACGTCCGCGAGAAAGCCCGCGAGCGTCCGGTCGCCGGACTGCCGCATGAACTGGATGATGCTGGTTTTCAACTCGCGCACGTTGTCGGCGCGGGTCATATCCTCGACGGTGTTGCGCTCCTCGAGCATTCG
Organism: Oscillospiraceae bacterium; assembly: GCA_902761055.1. GTDB lineage: Bacteria > Bacillota > Clostridia > Oscillospirales > Oscillospiraceae > Limivicinus. The sequence continues at coordinate 172,822 of CACWIS010000004.1, read as the reverse complement.
GATGTAGCCGCTCTTTTCGATCAGCTCGTCGAGCAGCAGATCGGGCGTGTTGTTCTCCGCGAAGGCCTGCAGCGAGCGGATCATGGCCGCGAATTCGCGCATGCGCAGCGAACTGCGGCTCAGCTCCGGGAAGCTGTCGGCCCTTTCGAGCACGTCGAAGAGCGTCGTGCCGTTCTGCCGTGCGAGTTCGACGGCGGTCTGCACGCTCTTTTCTCCGATGCCGCGCGGCGGGTTGTTGACGATGCGCGTCAGGCGCAGCTCGTCTCCCGGCACGGCGATCACGCAGAGGTACGCCAGCATGTCCTTGACTTCCGCGCGGTCGAAGAAGCGCGTGCCGCCGATGATGCGGTACGGGATGCCGTTGCGCTTGAAGGCGTATTCGAGCTGGTTGGACTGGGCGTTCATGCGGTAGAGCACGGCGTGGTCGCGCCAGTTGGCGCCGCGGCCGTAGTCGCCCATGATCTTTGAGGCGACGTACTGCGCCTCGTCGTTCTCGTTGTCCGCCACGTACAGCTCGATCGGATCGCCGCGTCCGGCGTTCGTCCAGAGCTCCTTGCCCTTGCGGCCCATGTTGTTGCGGATGACGGCGTTGGCCGCGTCGAGGATTCGGCCGGTGCTGCGGTAATTCTGCTCGAGCCGGATCACGCGGCAATTGCGGTATTCGTCCTCGAACGAGAGGATGTTCTCGATCGTCGCGCCGCGGAACTTGTAGATGCTCTGGTCGTCGTCGCCGACGACGCAGATATTGCCCCAGCCGCCCGAGACGAGTGTTGCAAAGAGATACTGCAGATGGTTGGTGTCCTGATACTCGTCGATCAGCACATACTGGAAACGCCTCTGCCAGTAGCTGCGCGTCTCCTCGTTCTCCTGCAGGAGCTTGACCGTGAAAAAGAGCAGGTCGTCGAAATCCATCGCTCCCGCGGCGAACATCCGGCGCATGTACTCGGTAAAGATCCTGCCGATGCGGATACGTCGGATATCGCCTGAGGCCTCGGCCTGCCTGCAATACTCCGCCGCCGTCACGCCGGCGTCCTTGGCGCGGCTGATCTCCGCGAGCACGGCTTTGACCGGGAAGGATTTTTCATCAAGGTCCATGTCCTTGATGATCTTCTTGGCGAGGCTCTGACTGTCGGCCGTGTCGTAGATCGTGAAATTGCCCGGGAAGCCGAGCTTCTCCGCGTCGCGGCGCAGCATGCGCACGCAGGCGGAATGGAAGGTGCAGGCCCAGATGTCCCCGGCCGTTTCGCCGAGCATGCGCTCGAGCCGGTCCTTGAGTTCGCCCGCCGCCTTGTTGGTAAAGGTGATGGCGAGGATGCGCCAGGGCGCGACGGGGTCGAGCGCGGTGCAGCGCTTTGCTTCTTCTCCGCCGCGAAGCAGGGTCTCGAGCATCGCCTCATCCGCTCCGGCCGGCAGCCGCTCGCTGTCCGAGGCGGAGCCGTAGCGGAGCAGGTTCGCGATGCGGTTGATCAGGACCGTCGTCTTGCCGCTGCCCGCGCCCGCGAGGATCAGCAGGGGGCCCTCCGTGGCGAGCACGGCCTCCTGCTGCATCGGATTGAGTTTTGTAAAGTCCGAGCGCACGACGTTTTTGCGTGCCTCGACAAAGCGTCTTGTAAAGTCGTCCATGGCTGCGATTGTATCACATCCGCGCATGCTTCACAAGTGCAAAAAGCAAGGGCTTTCCTCAGCCCTTGCTTTTTATTCCTCCGCCAGATGCTCGCGCAGCTTTTCGATGGCGCGGCGCTCAAGCCGCGAGATCTGCACCTGCGAGACGTGCAGCACGCGGGCGCAGCTCTGCTGCGTCATGCCGTGAAAGTAGCGCAGCGCGATCACCTGCCGCTCGCGCTCTGGGAGCCGCTCGATCGCGGCGCGAAGCGAGACGCTTTCGAGCATCCTTTCCTCCGCGCAGTAGTCGCCCAGAACGAGCTCGAGCGAGAACCCGTCCTCGCCGCTCTCGCGCTGCAGGCTCTCCGTCGGGCCCGTGACCGTCTGCGCCAGAACGATCTCCTCGACCTCAAGCCCCGTCTCCCGCGCGAGTTCGGAAAGCGTCGGCTCGCGCCCGTTGCGCTGCTCGAGCGCGCCGCGCGCCGCGCGGATCTGCGCGGCCTGCTCCTTGACGCCGCGGCTGACCTTGACCGCGCCGTCGTCGCGAAGGAAGCGGCGGATCTCCCCGGAGATCTTGGGCACGGCATAGGTCGAAAAGCGCGTGCCGAAACGCTCGTCGAAGCCGTCGATGGCCTTGAGCAGCCCCACGCAGCCGAGCTGATAGAGGTCTTCGGCGTCCACGCCGCGTCCGGTGAAGCGGCGCACGACGCTCCAGATCAGCCCCGCGTTTTCCTCCACAAGCCGCCCCGCCCGCTGGCGGTCGCCCTGCTGGGCAAGACGGATATCGGCGTAGAGATCCTCGCTCATCGCTTTCCGACGCGCAGCCGGATCGCACGCTGCATTACGACGGTCGTTCCCTTCCCCGGGACGGAGCGGACGCGCAGCTTGTCCATGAAGCTCTCCATGATCGTGAAGCCCATGCCGCTGCGCTCGCTGCCTCCGGTCGTAAACAGCGGTTTGCGCGCCTCTTCGACATTTTCGATGCCCTTGCCGAAATCCTTGACCATGATCTCCAGCACGTTTCCGTTCAGGATGCGCAGACGCATCAGGATACGGCCGATCGTATCGGGATAGGCGTGGACGATCGCATTCGTCACCGCCTCGGAGACCGCGGTCCTGATGTCGCCGAGCTCCTCGAGCGTCGGGTCGAGCTGTGCGGCGAAGGCCGCGGCCGCGGCGCGGGCGAAGGACTCGTTGCTGCTGCGGCTCGGGAATTCCAGTTTGATGTAGTTTGATTCTTTCATGTAGCTTCTCCTTTATGTCCCCGCGGCAACAGCGATCAGCCGCTCGATCCCGGAGGCCTCCAGGACCTTGCGCGGCTGCGGCGCGGGTTTTTCCACCGTCAGTCGGCCGCCGAGCGCCTTCATCCGGCGGACCGCGTTGATGATCACGGCGATCCCCGAGGAATCCATGAAGCTCAGACCGGAGAGCTCCAGCACGCACTCGCGCGGCATGTTGTCCTCGATCAGCTCGCCGATGACGCGGATCGCCTCTCCCGCCGCGTGATGATCAAGCTCTCCGGCGAGGTAGACGGTCAGTCTGCCGGAGACAAAGGACGCTGCGTATTTCATATCGTTTCTCTCCCGTAAAAAAATGGCACCGCACTTTCGCAAGTGCGATGCCATTATATGCTTTCGGGATGGTTGGAAACGGTCGTTTCCCGTCGGGCGGTGATGCTTTTTTACGCGCCGAATGCGGCGAGCGAGGCTTTGAGGTTTTCGATCAGGGCCTCGAGCCTGGCCTTCTTTTCGCGTTCGGTGTTGACGACGGCCTCGGGCGCGCGCTTGACGAAGTTCTCGTTCGAGAGCTTCGCGATCTGCCCGGCGAGCTGCTTTTCGGCGTTGGCAAGCTCTTTTTCCAGACGCGCTTTTTCCTTCTCCATGTCGACGAGCTCCGCCATCGGCATGAACATGCGCGCGTTGTCGGTGACGACGCCGACCATACCGTCGGTCTTCTCGGGCGGCGCGTCGAGCACGCTGACCTCGCTGGCGTAGGCGAGCTTGGACAGGTAGCTCAATCCGGCCTCGAAGGCCGCCTTTCTGTCGGTGGCGATCAGCAGGTGCGCCTTTTTCGACGGCGGGACGTTCATCTCGCTGCGGCGGGCGCGGACGGCCTTGATCGCGTTCATCACGATCTCGAAGTTCTCCTCGTCCTGCGGGAAAGACAGCTCCTCGCGGTAGCTCGGATAGCGCTCGATCATCAGCGCCTCTCCGTCATGCGGGATGGCCTGGAAGATCTCTTCCGTGATGAAGGGCGTGAAGGGGTGCAGGAGCTTGAGGATCTCGGTAAGCACATAGAGCAGCACCTTCTGCGCGGCGAGCTTGCTCTCCTCGTCCGTGCCGTTGAGGCGCGGCTTGGTCAGCTCGATGTACCAGTCGCAGTAGCTGTCCCAGATGAAGTCGTAGATCTTGCCGGCCGCGACGCCGAGCTCGAAGCTGTCCATGTTCTCGCAGACCTCGCGCGTGACGTCGTTGAGCTTCGAGAGGATCCACTTGTCCTCGATCTCCAGCTTCTCCGGCAGCTCGTTTTTCTCGATCGTGAGGTTCATCATCACGAAGCGCGAGGCGTTCCAGAGCTTGTTGCAGAAATTGCGCATGGCCTCGCACTTCTCGACGTAGAAGCGCATGTCGTTGCCGGGCGAGTTGCCGGTGATGAGGTTGAAGCGCAGCGCGTCCGCGCCGTAAAGCTCGCACATCTCCAGCGGGTCGATGCCGTTGCCGAGGGACTTGGACATCTTGCGGCCCTGGCTGTCGCGCACGAGGCCGTGGATGAACACGGTACGGAACGGGATCTCGTCAAGGTGCTCCATGGCCGAGAAGATCATGCGCGCGACCCAGAAGAAAATGATGTCGTAGCCCGTGACCATGACGGTCGTGGGATACCAGTAGCCGAGCTCCGGCGTTTTCTCCGGCCAGCCCATCGTCGAGAAGGGCCAGAGCGCGGAGGAGAACCAGGTGTCGAGCACGTCCTCGTCGCGGTGGATGTGCTTGCTGCCGCAGTGGGCGCATTCCGTCGCGTCCTCGCGCGAGACGGTGATCTCGCCGCAGTCGTCGCAGTACCAGGCCGGGATCTGATGGCCCCACCAGAGCTGGCGGGAAATGCACCAGTCGTGCACGTTCTCCATCCAGTTGAGATAGGTCTTCGAGAAACGTTCTGGCACGAACTTGATGCGGCCGTCCTTGACGACCTCGATGGCCTTTTTCGCCAGCGGCTTCATCTTCACGAACCACTGCGGGCTCGTGAGCGGCTCGACGACCGTGCCGCAGCGGTAGCAGCAGCCGACGTTGTGGCTGTAAGGCTCGACCTTGACAAGATAGCCCTGCTCCTCGAGATCGGCCACGATGGCCTTGCGGCACTCGTAGCGGTCCATCCCGTCGTACTTGCCGCCGTTGATGATCTTCGCGTCCTCGTCGATGCACTGGACCTGCTCGAGATCATGACGCAGGCCGACCTCGTAGTCGTTGGGGTCGTGACAGGGCGTCATCTTGACCGCGCCGGTGCCGAAGCCGAGCTCGACGTAATCGTCCGCGACGATCGGCAGCTTTCTGCCGACGAGCGGAAGGATCGCGTTCTTGCCGACGAGATGCGTATAGCGCTCGTCCGCGGGATTGACGGCCACGCCCGTATCGCCGAGCATGGTCTCGGGCCGCGTGGTGGCGATGATGAGCTCTTCGTCGGAGTTCTCGATCGGGTAGCGGATATACCAGAAGCTGCCCGGGATGTCCTTATACTCGACCTCCGCGTCCGAGAGCGCGGTGCGGCAGTGCGGGCACCAGTTGATGATGCGGCGGCCCTTGTAGATCAGGCCCTTTTCATACAGGCTGCAGAAGGTCTCGCGCACGGCGCGGGCGCAGACCTCGTCCATCGTGAAGCGGTTGCGGTCCCAGTCGCAGGACACGCCCATGCTCTTCTGCTGCTCGACGATGCGGTCGCCGTACTTCTGCTTCCAGGCCCAGACGCGCTCGAGGAACTTGTCGCGCCCCAGATCGTAGCGGGTCTTGCCCTCTTTCCGGAGCACCTCTTCGACTTTGACCTGGGTGGAAATGCCCGCGTGGTCGACGCCGGGCAGCCACAGGGCGGAATAGCCCTGCATGCGCTTGTAGCGCGTGAGGATGTCCTGCAGCGTCGCGTCGAGGGCGTGGCCCATGTGGAGCTGGCCCGTGACGTTTGGAGGCGGCATGACGATCGAGAACGGCTCCTTCGCGGGATCGATCTCTCCCTTGAAGTATCCGCCCTTCATCCAAAGGTCGTATATTTTGCTTTCGACCGCTTTCGGGTCGTAGGTTTTCGGCAGTTCTTTCATTGAATTCTCCAATCCTTTCGTTATTGTCTTCTCACCGGAAGCAACGCAACGGATCGGAGATCAGCGCCGGATGCTGCGGCTCTGTGCTCCATACTTATCGCCCCCTGTCAAAATCAAAACGCCCCGAGGCCGGAAGACCTCAGGGCGATAGAATACCGCGGTACCACCTGAATTCCGCTTTTTGTGAAAAGCGGCGCTCATGCTCCGGTAACGGGGAGGACCGTCCGCCGCTACTCCAGTTCACGGCAGATGCTCCGGGCCGACCTTCAACGCAGCCGATAGCGGGATCTTTCACCGGACGATCCCTCTCTGTGGCTTCGGGAGTGCGTTTACTCCTGCCCTTCTTTGCATTTCCAGGAAATTATAGAATAAGTTTAGCTGTTTGTCAAGCGCTCACAAGCCGTTTGAGGCCGGCGACGTCGGTCACGCCGACGGTGCGCGCGATCTCCTTGCCGTCGCGGAAGGCGATGAGCGTCGGGATGCTGAAAATGTTGAAGCGCGCGGCGATGCCCGGCTCCTCGTCCACGTCGACCTTGCCGACCTTGACCTGATCGCCCATTTCCTCCGCGAATGCCTCGAGGATCGGGGCCTGCATGCGGCAGGGGCCGCACCATGTCGCCCAGAAATCGACGAGCGTGACGCCCGAGGCGACGGTTTTATCGAAGCTTGCGCTGTTGAGATGTTCTGCTGCCATGTTATTGCTCTCCTTTTTCTATTTGTTTTTCTTATCGATATACTCGCAGGCGGAGAGCGCCGCGACGTTCCCCTCTCCCGCAGCCTTGGCCAGCTGATAGGGCTTGCCCGTGCAGTCGCCCGCGGCGAAGACGCCGGGGACGCTCGTGCGCATCATGCGGTCCGTCACGATGCCGCCGTTCTCGTACGCGAGTCCCGGCACGAGCCTGGTGACGGAGACCGTGTCCTTGATGACGAACACGCCGTCGACCTTGTGCTCCTCGCCGCCGGCGACGAGCGTGTCGGCCTTCATGCCGCCGCGGATCTCGTAGCGCGCGGTCTGCGGGAAGCGCAGGACAGTGCAGCCGATGCTCTCGAGGAAATCGGCGTCGCGCGCGGCCTCCTCGCCTCCGCCGACGACGGCGACGGTCTTGCCGCGGTAGAGCATCCCGTCGCAGGTGGCGCAGTAGCTGACGCCGCGGCCGAGGAACTCGCCTTCGCCGGGATAGAGCTTTTCGCGCGTGATGCCCGCCGCGAGGATGACGGCGGCGCAGCCGCAGAACTCGCTCCCGACGGCGACGCCGAAGCCCGCGCCGATCGGCGTGACGCTCAAGGCCCGGCCGCGGACGAGTTCGGCCCCGCTTTCCGCAAGCTGGGCGGAGAGGACGGCGCAGATCTCTTTCCCGCTCGCCGCCGGGATACCGGGATAATTGGCGATCCTCTCGGCCTTGTACAGGCTGCTGGTCTCCTCGCCGTTTGCGATCACGGCAACGGATTTGCCGCGGCTGCGGCAGCTCAGCGCCGCGCTGACGCCGGCGATGCCGCCGCCGATGATCACGACGTCGTATGATGCTTGCATGCCATCACATCCTTACAAAGGCAAGTCTATCACATTTTTATTGTAATTACTACCGCAATCGGTTATAATAGCGAAGAATTTACAATTAGGAGATCATTCCGAATGGACGAGACCAGAAATTTTATCGAGGAATTTGTCAAAGAGGATCTGCAGGAGGGCCATCGCTGCTACGGCATGCAGGTACATACCCGTTTCCCGCCCGAGCCGAACGGCTATCTGCACATCGGCCACTGCAAGGCTCTGACGATCGACTTTTCGACGGCGGAGCGCTTCGGCGGCATCTGCAACCTCCGGATGGACGATACCAACCCGGCCAAGGAGGACACCGAATACGTCGACGCGATCCAGGAGGACATCCACTGGCTCGGCTTCGACTGGGGCGACCGCTTCTTCTACGGCTCGGATTACTTCGAGCAGACCTATGAGTACGCGCTCGAGCTGATCCGCAAGGGTCTGGCCTACGTCTGCGAGCTCACGCCGGAGCAGTTCCGCGAATACCGCGGCGACACGACGCATCCCGCCGTCAGCCCCTGGCGCGACAGGCCCGTTGAGGAGAGCCTCGATCTGTTCGAGCGGATGAAGAACGGTGAATTTGAAGAGGGCCGCTACACGCTGCGCGCGAAGATCGACCTTGCCAGCGGCAACTTCAATATGCGCGACCCGGTGCTCTACCGCATCCGCTACATCGAGCACCACCGCCAGGGCACGAAATGGTGCATCTTCCCGATGTACGACTTCGCCCATCCGATCCAGGATGCGCTCGAGGGCATCACGCACTCGCTCTGCTCGCTGGAGTACGAGGCGCACCGTCCGCTGTACGACTGGGTCGTGTCCAACGTCTCCATCCCCGGCATCAAACCGCGTCAGATCGAGTTTGCCCGTCTGGGTATCAATTATACCGTGATGTCCAAGCGCAAGCTGCGCCAGCTCGTCGAGGAGGGACGCGTCGCGGGCTGGGACGATCCCCGCATGCCGACGCTCTGCGGTCTGCGCCGCCGCGGCTATACCTCGCGCTCGATCCGGACCTTCTGTGAAAAGATCGGCGTGTCGAAGGTGGACTCCACCGTGGACTGGGCGCTGCTGGAGAGCTGCCTGCGCGACGATCTCAACGAGAACGCGCGCCGCGTGATGGCCGTGCTCGACCCCGTGAAGCTGACCGTCACCAACTATCCCGAGGGGCAGCGCGAATACCTTACGGTCGAGAACAATCCCCTCCGCCCCGAGGACGGCACGCGCGAGATCAGCTTTTCGCGCGAGCTGTATATCGAGCGGGAGGACTTCATGGAGGTCCCCGCGCCGAAATACAAGCGCATGTACCCGGGCTTCGAGGTCCGTCTCAAGGGCGCGTATCTCGTCACCTGCACGGGCTGCCGCAAGGACGAAACCGGCAAGGTCACCGAGATCTTCTGCGAATACGACCCGGAGAGCCGCGGCGGCGATCCCGCCGACGGACGCAAGGTCAAGGGCGCGACGATCCACTGGGTCGACGCCGGCAACTGCGCCGAGGCGGAGGTCCGGATCTATGACTATCTCTTCTCGGATCCGGAGCCCGACGGACCGGACAAGAATTTCCTCGACAATCTCAATCCCGACAGCCTGCGCGTTCTGACCGGCTGCAAGGTCGAAGAATGCCTCGCCGAGCTGCCGATGCCCGTGCGCGGGAAGAACTCCGAGAGCTTCCAATTCATGCGGCAGGGCTATTTCTGCCTCGACAACAGGGACGCGAGACCCGATCATCTGGTTTTCAACCGCGCCGTCGCGCTCAAGGACAGCTTCAGAAAATGAACTTCTGATCAAAAAAGAACAGACGGAGAAAGGAAAACCCTTTCTCCGCCTGTTTTTTTACGATCAGTAAGGCAGACCGGATTGCGCCTGCTCAAAGCTGTTCTCGAAGATCTGCATCAGCTCGTCCATGCTGCCGGTCGCCGCCGCAATGCCGAAGGTGAGCGCCAGGAGGATCAGCACGATCAGCAGCGCGCACCAGTAGGAGCGCGTATAGTTCCGGCGGTTGAGGTTGTCTTTGCGGAAGCTGTTGACGATCAGGAAGATAAAGCCGACGATCGGGATCGAATACACCAGGCTCCAGCCGATATAGGCCCAGGGGCCGAGCGGCTTGTACTCCTTCGGGATAACGATCGCGGCGGGAGCCGCAGCTCTCTTGGAAATGCCGAGATTGGCTCCGCAGGATTCGCAGAACGCCGTGCCTTCCTTGACAGGCGCACCGCAGACGGGACAATTCATAAAGCTCCTCCTTAAAAATGTTTTATTATGACTTTTTCAAACGCGGGATCCGTTCCGCCGGCCGGGAGCGCCGCGGGACTCAGAAGCCCAGCAGCGCGCGCAGCGGGAAGTACAGGATCGGCAGAAAAATGCCCGGCAGCATATCTCCGATCCTGATATGCTTTTCCGATATGCCCATCAGGTTGATCGCCATGCCGATGAAAAGCGTCCCGCCGACGGCCGACATCTCCGTGACGACCTCCGCGGTCAGCACCGGCGCGGCCTGCGCCGCAAGCAGCGCGATCCCGCCCTGGATGAGAAGTACCGAGACGGCCGAGAGCAGCACCCCCGGGCCGAGCGCGGCGGCGAAAACAAGCGCGCTCATGAAGTCCATGATGCTCTTGGCGATGAGGATATCGTAGTTCTGGTTCAGTCCCGCCTCGATCGAGCCGATGACGGTCATCGTTCCGATGCAGAAAAGCATCGTTGTGGACATGAAAGCCTCGGCAAAGGGGCCCTGGCCCAGTTTGGTCCCCTTGAGCCGCGCGGTGATCCGGTCGGCTGCGCCGTTCATTCGCTCGTCGAGCCGGAGCGCGGTGCCGACGATCGTCCCGAGGACAAGACAGACCATCACGATCAGGATATTGCTTGTCCCGATCGCGCTTTGTATGCCGATCACCATCGTGCACAGGGCGATGGCCATCATGATCCCCTGCGTGAAGCGCTCCTTGATCCGGCTGCCGAAGAGCAGGCCGAGCGAAGCGCCGAGCAGGACGGCGGCAACGTTGATGAATACTGCGAGCATTTTCCCACATCCCTGCGGTTTTTTGTTATCATATCACGCGGCGTGGGCGAATGCAAGGGCGCGGACGCTTTGCTTTTTTGCGCTTTTCTGTTATAATCCGATCAGCGTTATCGTAAAAGGAGATTCTGTGATGCTCGGGATCGTATGGTTTCTCGCCTTTCAGGGCGCAGCGGTCGCGCTGCTTTGTCGGCGCGGCCGGGTCGGCGGCGCGGCGGAGCGGCTTTGGCTCGGCAGCGTGTGCGGCAGCGTGCTCTCGATCTGGCTGCCGATCCCCTTCGCCTTTCTCCTCGGCTTCACGGTCGGGGCGCATCTCTGCGCCGCCGCGGCCGGCGCGCTGCTGATCGCGCTCGGCTTCCGTCTGCTCCCCGCCGCGGAGCCCTTCGGCTCCCGACAGGAGACGAAGGAGCTCCGGCCTTTTCTGTTTCTGTTCCTGCCGCTCATGGCGCTCTGTGTTTATCTCCTTCTCTCGCACACGCTCGCGCAGCGGGACGGCGCGCTTTACACCGGGCAGTGCACCTTCGGCGATATGGCGATGCACCTCGGCTTCATCTCCTCGATCGCCGTGCAGGGCGTCTTTCCGCCGGAGTACAGCATCCTTCCCGGCGTACGGCTGTGCTATCCCTTTTTGTGCGACAGCGTTTCCTCGTCGCTCTGCCTGCTCGGTACGCCGCTGCGCTGGGCCTACATGCTCCCCTGCTTTTTCGCGCTCGCGCAGGTATTCGGCGGTTTTTATCTGCTCGCACGGCGCATCTGTCCGCGGCGCGGCGCAGCGCTTCTGGCCATGGTGCTGCTGTTTTTCAACGGCGGTCTGGGCATGCTGTATTTCCTGAACAAAAACGGCCTCCGCACGCTTCTGACCGGCTTTTACAAGACGCCGACCAATTACACGACCGTCAATCTGCGCTGGGTCAACGTGATCGTCGATATGCTGATCCCGCAGCGCGCAACGCTCTTCGGCTGGTCGATCCTCTTCGCCGTGCTGTATCTGCTCTACCGCGCCGTTTTTGAAAGAGAGGAGCGCTTCTGGCTCCCGGCGGGCGTGCTCGGCGGGCTGCTGCCGATGATCCACACGCACTCCTATTTCGCGCTTGGCCTCGTCGCTGCCTGCTGGCTGGTGTACTCGCTCGCGCGCGACGGACTGTGCCGGGACTGGCTGCGCGGCTGGCTGCGCTTCGGCCTCTGTGCCGTGCTGATCGCCGCGCCGCAGCTGCTGCTGTGGACCTTCCGCTCCGTCGGCGGGAACGAGCAATTCCTGCGCGTTCATTTTGACTGGGTCAACGGCGGGGAGGAAAACTGGCTTTGGTTCTGGCTGAAAAACGTCGGACCGCTCTTCTTCCTCGCCCCGCTGTCCCTGCTCCTTGCGGATCGGGAGCGGCGCGGCGTGTTCTTCCCGGCGCTGCTGATCTTTGCGCTGTGCGAGCTTGTCGTGTTCCAGCCCAACGTCTACGACAACAACAAGCTCCTGTACGTGTCCTATGCGCTGTTCTGCATCCTCACGGCGGACACGCTGCTGCGCTGGGCGGAGCGGATCAAAGCGCGCGCGCTCCGCGCCGCCGCGCTGGCGCTGCTCATCGGCGTATGCACGAATGCGGCGCTCTTCACGATGGCGCGCGAGATCGTCTCCGGCACGGCGCGCTGGTCCTATGAGCTGTTCTCCCCCCATGCCGCCGCCGCGGCGGAGTTCGTCCGGGAGAACACGGACCCGAACGCGCTGTTTCTGACAGCGGGAAACCACAACAATCCGGTCGCGGCGCTGACCGGCCGGAAAGTCTACTGCGGCTGTCCGTCCTATCTCTTCTATCACGGGCTCGACTACGCCGACCGCGCGGAGAAAGAGGAGCGCATGCTCCGGGGCGGCGAGGACTTTGAGAGCCTGCGCGGGAAGATCGGCATCGACTACGTCTACATCGGGCCGTACGAGCGCGCTGTCAGCCGTCTCGGCGCGGAATACTTCGACGAGCATTATCCCGCCGTCTTCCGCAGCGGAGACGTGACGATCTACAAGATCGGTTAAACAGAAAACAGCCCTGTCCGGAGACAGGGCTGTCTTTTATACTGCGCTTCAGGGGCGGCGGCCGCCGCAGAGATAGAAGACCGTAAGAAGGCCGGGGCCGCAGTGCGCGCCGATGACGACGCCGAGCGCGGTGATGTTGATCTCGCCGACCATCGGGAAGGCTTTTTTGATCTCGCCGCGGACGTATTCGGCGTCCGCACGGCAGTCGGCCTGCAGAATATCGATCTCCGTCCCGGTCGGATCGATCTCCGCGAGATCGTCCAGCACGCCGCGCAGGATCTCGGCCAGGGCGGCCTTGCGGCCGCGCACTTTTTTCGCCACGTCCAGCGTGCCGCGGTCCGGCACGTATAGAACGGGCTTGACGGACAGCAGCGAGCCGACGAGCGCCGCGGAATTGGACACGCGGCCTCCCGCCTTGAGATAGTTCAGATCGTCGACCGTAAAGCGATGGGCGATCTTCAGCTTGTTCTCCTCTCCCCAGCGGATCACCTCGTCGTAGCTCATGCCGGCCTCGGCGCGCGCGACCATGTTCTTGACCAGCAGGCCGAGCCCGCCGGAAATGCAGCGCGTGTCCATGATATACAGGCGGCGGCCGGGGAACTCGTCGCGAAGCATCTCCTCTGCCAGTCTGGACTTGTCATAGGAGACGGACATTTTCTGCGACATATCGAGGAAAATGACGTCCTTCCCCGTCGCCAGAAGCGAGCGGAAGAAGTCGCAGTAAATGTATTCGTTGATCATCGAGGTCTTGAGCCTGTCGCCTCCGCGCATGCCCCTGTAGACCTGCTCGCGCGTCTCTTCGCGGCAGTCGTCCTCATAGAGCGTATCTCCCACCGTATAGGTGTAGGGCACAAAGGGGATCCCATGCGCGTCCAGATAGGTCCTCGGCAGATCGGAGGTCGAAGAAGTGGCAATGATATAATCCTGCATATCGCTAAACTCCCTTAAAAAAATTGCAGGATTATTTTACCACTTTCCCGCGGAAATGTCACCATACAAAATCGCGCGCCTGTCTGAAAGACGGCGCGAGGCGGCCGCGCGGGAAAGCGGCGCTTGCACCTTTTTGCGATATCGGTTATACTCATTCTGACAAAAGGAGGCGGATACGGATGCTGCAGATCAAATTCATCAAGCTCCGCGAGGGAGCGCATATCCCGCAGAAGGCCCACGAGGACGACGCAGGCTTTGACCTCTATGCTTCGGAGGACTGTCTGCTCAAGGCGCACGGCTTCGGCTGCGTGCCGACCGCCATCGCCATCGAGCTTCCCGCCGGGACGGAGGCGCAGGTCCGGCCGCGCAGCGGCCTGGCCGCCAAATACGGCGTGACCGTGCTCAACGCCCCCGGCACGATCGACGCGGGCTACCGGGGTGAGGTCAAGGTCATCCTCATCAACCACGGCGAGGAGGATTTTGCGATCAGCGCCGGGATGCGCATCGCACAGATGGTCGTCAGCCCTGTGCTGCCCGCGTTTTTTACAGAGGTCGAGACGCTTGACGAAACGCTCCGCGGCGAGGGCGGCTTCGGCTCTTCCGGGACGAAATAAGCGAACGAACAAGAAAAGCGCTTTCGGATCATTCCGAAAGCGCTTCCCTTTTTATGGAGTGGACAAAGCATGAGTTTACTGATTGAAGATGATCTCGCAGTCCGGCAGCGCGTCGCGCAGCTCGTCCACCTGCTCCTGTGAGAGGGGGTTGCCGCTGACGTTCAGTCGGCGCAGGTTCGGCAGCTGCTTGATCGCGGTGATCGAGCTGATGTTGTTGCCGGAGATATCCAGGGTCTCGAGGGAGCTGAGATAGACCAGCGACGAGGAATCCGTAATGCGGTTATTGGCGATGCGCAGCTCGCGCAGCGGACAGCGGAAGAACTCAAAAGCGTAGATGTTTTCGATCTCGTTGCTGCCGAGATCGAGCACCTCGAGCTTTTTGAACTTGATCAGCGGCTGGATATCGGTGATGCCTCGGCCGAAGAGCGAGAGCTCCTTGACGTTCTCCTTGTAGCTGTCTCCCGCGATCTCGATGGAGTAGAGCAGATCCGAGTGCTGGATCGTGCAGCCGCGGAGCTGCGCCTTGAGCGCATCGACCGCCTCGCCCGAGAGATCCGGATTGTCGTGGATGCGCAGCAGGTCGAGGCCGCTGAGACCCGAGAGCTCCTGCAGCTTTTCATCCGTCAGGCCGGTGGACTCCAGACCGAGCTTTCGCAGACTGGGGAGCTTCTTGATCCCGGAGAAATCGCTGACCGGGTTGAAGGCGAGATACAGCTCGTTGAGATTGATCAGCGGGGCGAGCGGCGCGGTGTTGGCGATGCCGTTGCCTTCGGCGCTGATGTAGCGCAGCGCGCTCAGTCCCATGAGCGGACGCAGGTCGGTGATGAGATTGTCGTTGAGGCAGACCCACTCCAGCTCGGGCAGATCCATCAGCGGCGTGAGGTCGGAGACGCTGTTGCCGGTGATGTTCAAGCGTTTGAGCGTCTTGCAGGCGGAGAGCGCGGAGAGATCGGAGATGCCCATGTTGCTCAGATCCAGCTCCTCGGCGTCCGTGCGGAAAGAGGCTCGGCCGATCGTGACCTCGCTGACGGTCTCGACGGCGGTCTCGCTGTGGATGGCGCAGTTCGGCAGGGCCGCGGAGAGCTCCTTGAGCTGCTCGGAGGTGATGCCGATGCCGCGGATCGAGAGCATCTCGAGCTGCTGCATCGAATAGATCGGGCTGAAATCGCGGATCGGGTTGTTGTCAAGGTAAAGCGTTTTCAGCTCGTGCAGCACGGTGAGCGGCATGAGGTCTGAGATCGAGTTGTCGGAGAGATCCAGGAAGGTCAGCCCGCCGAGCGTGGACAGCGGCGAGATGTTCGAGAGATTGTTGCCCGAGAGCGTCAGCGACGAGAGTGAATAGAGCTTGACCACGTCGCCAAGGATGCCGTCTCCCAGCGCCGTGTTGCGGATCGAGAGCGTGCTCGTGCCGCTGTCGTACTGCTTGCCGGCGACGGTGATGAGCGATTCGCTCTTTTCGGCGCTGATCTTGTCCTTCACCGCGGCGATGCGCGCCAGGACGACGCCGTTGTTCTTGTCCTGCTTGTACATCTCCTCGAGATATTCCAGCGCCTTGGCGTAGTTCCCCTGCTTCTCGTAGCAGTCGACCATGAGCATGGCACATTCCTCGGTCTGGGAGATCGCGGACGCACGGCGGAGATTTGCCAGCGCGCTGTCATAATCGCCGCTGTAATAGCTCTGCAGCGCGATGCTGTAGTAATTGTTGTAGCTCCGCTGCTCGGCCGCGCCCTTGAGGATGAAGGCGATGACGATGATCGTCGCAGCGGCAAGCGCCGTGAAGACGATGTACAGCGTTCGCTTCTGCGTCCTCTTCTTTTTCAGTTCAACGGCTCTCTGCCGCGCGGTCACCGACGGCTGCCGCGCCGTCATGGACGCGGTCTCGTGCTTGCCGGTGAAGGCCTTGACCGAGCCGGTTCTTCCCGTATCTTTCATCGTTTCACCCATGTCAGGACGGCATGCCGGGACATGCCTCCGTTACTGTTGTTCCGTGCTCTGTTCGCTCGTCTGCTCCACGGGAGCGGCGCTTTCCTCCGGCACGGGGATCTCCGCGCCGAGCGTCTCCGCGGCCGGCTCGGCCGAAACCGCTTCGACCGTTTGGGGGGCGGGGGCGTTCTCCTCCCGGGCAGGCGCTGCGATCTTCGGGTCCTTGATCTTGGGCAGCTCTTCGCTCTCCGGCGCGCTCTCCGGCGCGCTCTTCGCCCTGCGGATGGCGAGCGACGCCAGCAGCATGGCCAGGACGAAGCTGATCGAGGAGATCAGCATCATGCCGGCGACGAAGCTGATCGGTTCGGCGGTGTTGGAAAACGCGGGGATCGCGCGGAAAATGATCTGGTAGGCGATGATGCCCGCGAACACGACCACGTTGAGCCACTTTGTGCGGATCATGCCTGAAAGCGTCGCGGTGTAGACGAAGGCGGCGAAAAAGGCCAGAACGATGCAGACGACCATCTGCACGCCGAAGCTCTCCCCCGTCACCGAGAGGATGAAGGACGCCGCGCCGCCCAGCACGGGCAGGATCGTCGTCCAGAGAGCGAGACGGCCGAGCGTGAGGAGCAGCAGGATGAACAGCAGCGCGCAGCCGACCGGCAGCGCGACCTGCGTCACGATCAGGGGCAGATCGTTCCAGCTGTGCATCGTACCGAGCAGACGCGCGGCGATGGCCACCACGAGCATCATGACGGCGGCGTGGGCAAAAAAGCTGCCCTTCTCAACGTAAAAGCCGCGAGGCTGTTTCTTTTCCTTTTCCATGCTCTTCCCGCCTTTCTTTCCGGTCGAATGATTCGCGTGCAGAAGCAAGTTGTCATAATTATGTTGTCATAATCCATTGAAAGTATAGCACAAACCTTTCCGGATGGCTATGCTTTTTTTATTTTGCCGTTTTTTCATTTTAATGTAACTCTTGCCGCATCCGCGGCCGCTCGAGGCGCAAAAACAGACCGGAAGACCATGCTTCCGGTCTGTTTTCGTATCTGGCCGACAGATTACTCCTCGGGGCTGAAATCTTCCTTGC
Organism: Oscillospiraceae bacterium; assembly: GCA_902761055.1. Classification (GTDB taxonomy): domain Bacteria; phylum Bacillota; class Clostridia; order Oscillospirales; family Oscillospiraceae; genus Limivicinus. The sequence goes on along the minus strand of CACWIS010000004.1, from coordinate 155,793 downwards.
CGACGCCGCAGAGCTCGCAGGCGAAATCATCGGGAAGGTCTTCCCACTTCACGCCCTGCTCGTCCTCGTCGTAGACCCAGCCGCACACATTGCAGACATACTTCATCGGGTGAATCCTCCTTGTTATGTTTTTTCAGATGAACTCGAACAGATTGAGACCGACCGTCTCGTTGAAACGCCTTTCAACCGTACCGTCAAGCACGGTGATGAACATCTCGCAGGTCGCGCTGACGACCGCGCGGTTGAGATGTCCGCCGACGACCGCGCCGTCCGCGCCGCCCGCGCTCATGTGCAGGTGGGCGTAGAACGCGCCGTCCTTGCGCGTCACGCTGCCGGTCAGCGAAACGATCTCCCAGTCGCCGGTGAACTGATTTGCATGGTATTGCTTCTCCGCCGTGTGAAAGACGCCGACGGTGAAGTCCCCCACCGCGCCGAGCGCGCTGACCTGCGCCAGACGGATCTCCTCGCGCAGCGCGATCTTCTCCAGCTCGCCGAGGATCTCCTCGCCGCGGTCGATGCGGGCGACGATCGTGTTGCCAAAGCGCCGGTAATCCATAGATCCTTACTTGAAGTAGCGGTCCAGCAGCCCCTTGAAGGCCTTGCCGTGACGCGCCTCGTCGCGCGCCATCTCGTGGACGGTGTCGTGGATCGCGTCGAGGTTGTACTTCTTGGCGAGCTTGGCAAGCTCGAACTTGCCGGCGGTGGCGCCGTTCTCGGCGTCGACGCGCATGGCGAGGTTTTTCTTGGTGCTGTCGGTCAGCACCTCGCCGAGCAGCTCGGCGAACTTGGCGGCGTGCTCGGCCTCCTCAAGACCGGCCTTTTCCCAGTAGGCGCCGATCTCGGGATAGCCCTCGCGGTAGGCCACGCGGGCCATCGCCAGATACATGCCGACCTCGCTGCATTCGCCCTCGAAGTTGGCGCGCAGACCGGCGATGATCTCTTCCTTGACTTCTTCCGGCACGTCGTCGCCGAAAACCTTGCCGACGCCCAGCACATGCTCGGCGGCCCAGCTCAGCTCCTCGGCCTGGAGCGTGAAGCGCTCGCCGGGGACCTTGCAGACGGGGCATCTTTCGGGAGGCGTGTCGCCTTCATGGACGTAGCCGCAGACGGGGCAGACCCATTTTTTCATACGTAACAATCTCCTTTTTTTAGTTTTTTTCCGCGTTTTTTTCTTGCGTTCCTGTGGTCAATATACCATGCGCCCGATCCTTTGTAAAGTGATCTTTCATAAATCCTGCCCTTCCTCGACGAGTGCGAGAAGGGCCGGCGCGGTGGAGTCCGCGAAGAGCCGCGCCGCGGCGAGCGCCTCCTGCATCGTGTTGCCGCTGCTGCCGACCTCAAGGATGAGCATACCGGGGCATAGCTGCTGGTTATAGCGCTGCGGCACGAGCGCGACGGGCCGCATCAGCGTGGGATGCTCCGCGGCCAGGACGTTCTGCAGATAAAGCGCGAGCGAGAGGTTTTCGCGCCAGTTCGGGTTTTCAAGCCCGCTCTCATCCGTGCCGACGAGCAGCATCGCCTGGCTGGCGCAGGTGCCCGCCTCCTCGGCCACGGTCTTGTAAATCACGTCGCCCTCGCCCAGCGCGTCTCGATGCACGTCCAGAACGACCGAAATGCTCGGATACTCGCGCAGGTATTTCTCTACCGCCGCGCCGCTGCGGCCGTAAGAGCCGGTGTAGCTCGGATAGTCGTAAACGCCGCGGTCGTGGATCACCCGCAGCCCCGCGCGCTCGTACAGGCGCGTCAGCTCGTCTCCGACGCGGATGATGTTGTGCTCGTCGTCCTCGGTCCGGGCGCTGTCGCTCGGCTCATAGCGGTCGAGCCCGGCGGGCGTGTAAGCCTCCGAGGAATGCGTATGGATGATGAGGATCTGCGGCTGTCCCGCCGCGAGACGGATCCGGGTGCCGCCCGCCACGACCACCCAGGGGTCGATCGAATAGGCGGTCTCGTTTTTCAGCAGGATCGCGCCGGAGATCGTCGTTTCCACCGCGCTGTCCGCCTGTGAGGGCGCAAAGAAGCTCTCCTCCCACTCCGGAGTCGAGGCGGCCGGGGCGCGGATGACGCGCAGGGCTTCCCTCTTGCCGTCGCGCGCGTTCATGTGCACGAGCGGCTTTTCCTCCGCCTGCTCCGGCGCCGCGTCAGGCTGCGGCGCGGGGCCGCCGAAAAGATAAAAACACAAGATCGCCGCGCCGATCAGCGCCAGCTGCTGTCCCCTGCCCATCGCGCTCCCTCCTTCTCTATCCATCGTATTCACACCGCGGCGCGGGATATGCCCCCTCACTTGACGCGAGGCGGCCCCGGGTGGTATCATGCAGAAAAAAAGACAAGGAGATCGGAGATATGAAGTTTTCCTACAGGCCGAGAGGCGTTTGCTCGCAGTATATGGAGATCGAGACCGAGGACGGAAAGGTCAAGAGCTTTTCTGTCATGGGCGGCTGCGACGGCAACCTCAAGGGCATCGCCCGCCTCGTCGAGGGGATGGAGGTCGAGGAGGTCATCCGCCGCCTCGAGGGCGTGCGCTGCGGAGGCAAGGCGACCTCCTGTCCGGATCAGCTCGCCAGGGCGCTCAAGCTCTCGCTCGAGCAGGGCGAGCAGGCGTAACGATGCTCGAAGAGGTGCTGCGCGGCGGCTTTGCCGCGCTCGGTCTTCCGCTCGACGGGACCGCGCTCTCCCGCTACCGTCTGTACGCCGACGTTCTCTCCGAGACGAACAGGGTCATGAACCTCACCGCCATCGAGGGTGAGGACGAGATCGCGCGGCTGCATTTTCTCGACAGCGCCGCGCTGCTGACGCTTCCCGGTTTTCCCGGCGGCCGCGTGATCGACGTCGGCACCGGCGCGGGCTTTCCGGGTCTGGCGCTCAAGATCGCCCGGCCGGAGCTCTCGCTCGTGCTGCTTGACAGTCTCGACAAACGCGTCGGTTTTCTGCGCGGCGTCTGCGACAGGCTCGGCCTCGCGGATGTGACGTGCGTCCACGCGCGGGCCGAGGAGGCGCCGGCGGAATACCGCGCGGCCTTCGACTGCGCCGTCTCGCGCGCCGTGGCGCGGCTGAACGTGCTGTGCGAGCTGTGCCTGCCCTTTGTCAGGGTCGGCGGGGCCTTCCTCGCCATGAAGGGGCCGGAGCATGCCGATGAGCTGGAGGAGGCGCGCCGCGCGATCCGGCTGCTCGGCGGCGAGCTCGAGAGTGAAAACGACTACACGATCCCCGGGACGGAGATCGTGCACAGCGTGATCGTGATCCGCAAGCTTGCGGAAACGCCGAAAAACTATCCGCGCCGCTGGGCGCAGATCAAAAAACAGCCTCTGTAGAGGGCGGGCGTCATATCACTTTCTTATGTTGTTTTGCTGGGATGGTATGATTCTTGAGTCATACCTTCCGCTTTGTCAGGTCGAGTCTTTTTTTACTGTGGAACCCTGTTCAGAACGGTACGCGCCGAACTGCTTACGCGCAGTGCTTCGGTTATGACGACGGGTTGTATGAAAAAACGTTTGATCGAAAAGGCGCGAAAAAAGGTTTGCTGTGTTTTGTACTGGCGATTGTTGCGCTGCAAATGACAAGTATGATATAATGGATTAAAGAACGAGAAATAGTGATCGGCAGGGGATAATACCATGCAGTTTGACGATAAGGCTCTCTCCGCATACAAGGGCGATCGTCCGTTCATTTTCCTCAGTTACTCCCATAAAGACAAGGCGGATGCCGAGCAGATCACGCGCAGCTTGATTAACCGGGGCTTTCGTGTGTGGTACGACGAGGGTCTGACCCCTGCGACGGAGTGGGATGAGACCGTCGCGATTCGGGTTGAGACCTGCAGCTTTTTCATTGCGCTTATCTCACGGAATTACCTGGCCTCCGAGAACTGCCGCGACGAGTTGAATTTTGCGCGAGACCGTAAACGTCAGCGCCTGCTGATCTATTTGGAAGATGTGGAGTTGCCAAGCGGCATGGCCATGCGGCTCATGCGCCAACTGGCACTGCACAAATGGGAATACCGCAGTACAGCTCAGATGATCGAAAAAGCCGCCACAGCGGAAGGAATTGCAGTCTGTCTGGACGAGCCTAAGTCTGAATCCGAGCCTAACCCCGCCCCCCGGCCGAGGCCGGAACCAAAATCTGAGCTGAAACCGGAACCCAAGCCCGAGCCTAAGCCCGAATCCGAGCCGAAACCTGCCCCCGGGCCGAAACCGGAACCAAAACCTGAGCAGAAACCGGAACCCAAGCCCGAGCCGAAGTCGGAGCCGAGACCTGAGCCGAACCCGGAAGCTTCGGCGAAACGCGCTTTGAAAACAAAACCGTGGTGGATTGCTGCCGCCGTGCTTCTGATCTGCGTGCTGTCTTTCTGGTGCATTTTAAGGAACGTATCAAAAGGCCAAGACGTTCCCTGCTATTCCGCTGACCAAACAGATTGTAGCCATGCCATTCTCACAGCCAAATGGCAGAATGAGACCTATCTTACCATTGCCAGGCAGCTCGAATCCACTATTGCCGTCGAGCTCAAATGCCCGGAGCAATTTATGGCGCAGTCCGGCGACGGTGCATACTGGTCGCTTTCCCTTTGTTTTGATTCTGAGGACAGTACTTTTGTTTTGACGGGCTTGGTAATAACCAGCAGCGCTGTTAGCGCGCTGAAATATGAACCCCGAAACGTACAATACTGGTGCAGCGACGGACAGAGCTCGTTCGACGTTCCCGAACATGGCGAAAACATAACGATTTCCCCGAGGGGAGATCGCTACATATTTGGGCTTGACCTCCTTTCTTATCCTTCTTTATCATGGGAAAAAATAAAAAGTGCAACGCTAATGATCCGCGATGATAAAGGAAACCGGATTGCCGATATCGAGGCATCCTGGGACAGCGTCGCAGAAGCGGACGATACTTCATCCCCGAAAGGAGCTGCTGCTCCTGCTCTTGAAGATGCCTGGAGCAGCGCCGACAAGTTTTTTACGGTCTCCGGCATCGATCAGGCGGTATTCCTGGATGAGAGCGGCAGGACGACACGTCTCCTCCTTCGCTCGCTCAGCAGCGGAGAAATCTGCGCCGATTATCGTCTGGAATGGGATAATGGAATAATCCGGACGATCACACGCAGAGACAGTTCCGGGAATGACGTCATCAAGCATGAGTTTTCATATGCCGACGGTGTGATTGAAAGCGATGCGATTACCGCCGATTATCCCGTGATATGCTCCGACTATAATTGGGTTGAATCGAAAGACTGTCCTGATGATGTTGTTATTACAACCGACAGCTTGGGAAGAACGGTCGTTCCCTGGCCTGAAAAAAATATGCTTCGTTTTATTAATCTGGACGCTGAGATTCAAGGTGAAGAATGGGGCGAGTCAATAAAATGGACTGCAAAAAATGCACAAGGGCAAGTACAATACTCATCATATTTCGGTTTTTGGATAGTTGATAACGTGCTGAACAGCACATCGATCCTGTATATGGAATTCAATGAGGACGGAAGAATGACAGATGACTATCCTTTTATGGCCGGCTTTTATCCAGATGAGGTTTATTTCGATGTCAACTGGAATCAGCTCAGCTGAAAGCAGAACGGCATAATCACGGATCGAAGAAGCCGTAAAGGGCCGACCTCATCGAATCGATCGTACCGGACACCGCCCACTATTGATAATGAAAAAACCCTCTTTTACCCGGTGGGCAAAAGAGGGTTTTTTGCATCCTGTTATTCTGGAGGAGATGTGTTCGGTAAGGAGAACAATCAGCAGCACTGTCGAAGGGATACCGGAAAATGCAAGAATCAAGGCGATTGAGAAACCTCAGCGCAATACTTATTGACATTGAAATCGGATACTCTTTGAAACTTTCTGATGATCTCCTGCATCTTTTTTCAAACCCAGTCATAAAAGGATAAAACGCTCCAGTTCTTTCGGCGTTTCAAAGAACAGCCTCGCGCCGGCCTCCTCCAGCTCCTCGCGGCTGCGGAAGCCCCAGAGCACCGAAGCGCAGTCCATCCCCGCGCGTGCGGCGGTCAGCACGTCCACCTCCGAATCGCCGACATAGAGGCAGTCCCCCGGCGCGAGGCCGAGCGCGTCCGCCGCCGCGAGCAGCGTATCCGGCGCGGGCTTGCGCCGCACGCCCTGCGCCTCGTTCTCCCCGACCGCACAGGCGAGCAGGCCCGGAAAGTGGATCTCCGCGAGCTCCCTGACCGTGCGGTCCGGCTTGTTGGAGACGATGGCCATCGGGCAGCGCGCGCCGCGGAGCGCTCTCATCAGCTCCGGGACGCCGGGATAGGGCGCCGTCGTGTCGTTGGCATGGGCGTTGTAGTACGGCAGATACCACGCGAGGATCTCGTCGATCGCCGCAGCCCTTGTGTCCGCGGGAACCGAGAGCTCGAGCAGGCGGCGCGAGCCGTTGCCGACCCGGCGGCGCGTTTCGTCGAGCGTGATCGGCGGATAGCCGAATTCCGTCAGCGCGCGGCTCGCCGCGGCGCAGAGGTCGCGCAGCGTGTCGAGCACCGTCCCGTCCATATCGAAGATCACCGCGGCATACCGCATCCCGTCTCTCTCCTTTTGCCATTTTCCGCATTGAAAAACCGTCTGATCGGTGTTACACTGTCATTGTTATCATTATACACCATGACGGAGGTTTTTTCCATGGAAGGTTTCCGTGTTCTTGAAATCAAGCAGAGCGTGTTCGAGAGCAACGACCGCGCGGCGGACAAGCTGCGCGCCGAGTTGAAAAAGGACAAGGTCTTTCTGCTCAATCTGATGAGCTCGCCCGGCAGCGGCAAGACGACGACGCTCAAGCGCACGATCGCCGCGCTCAAGGACGAGTTCCGCATCGGCGTGATGGAGGCCGACATCGACTCCGACGTCGACGCCGCCACGATCGAAAAGACGGGCGCGAAGGTCATCCAGCTGCACACCGGCGGCATGTGCCACCTCGACGCGGGCATGACCCGTCAGGGGCTCGAGGGGCTCGGCGTGGACGACGTGGATTTTGCGATCCTCGAAAACATCGGCAACCTCGTCTGCCCGGCGGAGTTCGACACCGGCGCGTCGAAAAACGCGATGATCCTTTCGGTCCCCGAGGGCGACGACAAGCCGCTGAAGTATCCGCTGATGTTCTCCATCTGCGACGTGCTGCTCATCAACAAGATCGATGTGCTCCCCTACTTCGACTTCGACATGGCGGCCTGCGAGAAATACGTCCACCGTCTCAACCCGAACATGAAGATCATCCCGATCTCCGCGCGCACCGGCGAGGGGATCGACGAATGGGCGGACTGGCTGCGCGGGCAGATCCGCGCCTGGAACGCGGACTGATCCGCGAAAGCAAGGCTCTTTTCCCGATCATTCATAAAGCGGCGCCCGTTTTCGACGGGCGCCGCTTTTTCGATCTCCGCCGACGCTGCGCGCGAGGAGGCCGGGAAGAAGGGCGGCGAGCAGCGGATAAAAGCGCCTGACCCGGATCGGGTCAGGCGCTCGTCGTTTTATCTGTTTTTCTCGTACAGCACCCACATGCCCTTGAGCAGCAGATCGTCGTCGCAGACGATCTCGCGCCTGCAGTAGGGCGTGATGCTCGAGGCGAGGCCGCCCGTGGCGACGACCGTGCAGGGCTGTCCCAGCTCCGCCTCCATGCGGTCGATCAGCCCGTCGATCATCGCCGCGGTGCCGAAGACGGCGCCGGAGCGCATGCAGTCCACCGTGTTGGTCGCGATGCACTTCTTCGGGGGCGTGATGGAGATATCCGGCAGCAGGCTGGTCCCGGCCGCGAGCGCGCCGTAGGAGAGCTTGACGCCGGGCATGATCGCGCCGCCGCGGAAGCTTCCCTTCTCGTCGATGACGGTGGCTGTCGTCGCGGTGCCGAGGTCGAGCACGATCACGGGCGTGCCGTAGAACTGCATGGCGGCCACGCCGCCGACGATCAGATCGCCCGCCACCGTGCCCGGATCGTCGATGCGGACGTTCATGCCGGTCTTCATGCCGGGGCCGACGACCATGCATTCCAGTCCCGTCAGCTGTCTGACCGCCCGCTGGATCGGGCCGGTCACGGGCGGGACGACGGACGAGAGGATCGCGCCGTCAAAGGCGGCGACGTCCATGCCGTAGGCGTAAAAGATCTCCTTGAGCTTGATGGTGTATTCCGCCTCGGTCTCGCGCGTGTCCGTGTGGATGCGCACGACATTGAGGATCGTGCCTCCGTCGATGCAGCCGAGCACGATGTTGGTGTTTCCCACGTCAATGGCAAGCAGCATGGTGAAGCCCTCCCGTATCCATCCGTATAGTCTGTCAGTTGGCGATCGTGTGATGCGCCGTGTAGCTGGTCTCGTCGAGCGCCTTGAAGGTGTAGCCGCGATTCCGTCCCCAGCGCAGGATCGTCTCGACCGCGTCGACGCTGAAGCCCTTGGTGTCGTGCTGCAGGACCACGCTCACGGTCTCCTCGCTGCAGCCGTCGGCCACATTGTTGGCCACGGCGTAGCTGGTCTTCGCGCCGCCGAGCGCGTCGCCGCTGTCGACGCTCCAGTCAAAATAGACATAGCCCATGTCGGTCATGATCTTTGCCAGACGCGTCATGATGCCGATGTTGTAGTTGCGGCTGACGGTGTTGCTGCTGCCGCCCGGGAAGCGGAAGAGCTTTGTGTATTGGCCCGTTTGCTCGTAGATCGCATCCTCCACCGCGAGGAAGTCGTCGAAGAAGGCCTGTTCGTTGGCATAGAGCGTGTAGTAGTCGTGCGTCTTGGTGTGAACGCCGATCGAATGCCCCTCGCGGAAAGCGCGGCCGATGCAGTCCATGTAATCCGGATCGCAGCAGGTAACAAAGAAGGTCGCCTTCGCGTCGTATCGGGACAGGACGTCGAGCAGCCGGTCGGTGTACATGCTCGGGCCGTCGTCGAAGGTCAGATAGATGGTCTTCTCATCCGGAACGATCGTGGCCGCCGGCGGCTGCGCCACGACATTGACCGTCCGGTGTGCGACTGCGGTCTCGCCCTCTTCGTTGGTGATGGTGTAGGTCAGCGGATAGCTGCCCGGCTTCCAGGGGACGACCTCGCCCGTGACCACCACGTAGGAGCTCAGATCATTCCCGCTCCCGTCGATGGCCTCAAAGCCCGGGTCGGTGTAGGTGAAGGCGGCGCCGATCTCGATCTCTTCCCCGCCCTCGAGGCGGATCATCGGCTCGGAGATATTGTATTCGATCTCGCGCACGACGGCCGTTTCGTTGCCGGAGGAATCCTCCACGCTGTAGTAGATCCTGCCGTCGACCTCGGTGCGGACGACGCGGTCGGTGATGTCTCCGTCGTAGTTGTCCGTGGCGGTGAAGCCCTCCTCGCTGTAGCCCACGAGCCAGCTGGCGAGGTAGCCCTCCTCATGCCGGAGCGTGATCTCGGGCGGCGTGGTATCGACGACGTGGACGCGGCGGTAGCACTCCGCGGTCTTGCTGCCGGCGCCGGCGCTGTAGTGCAGCGTATAGTCGCCGAGCTTTGTCAGATCCGCATCGCTCTCGACCGTGACGGGGACCTCGCGCTTTCCTTTGCCGAAGAGGTTGCCGACATAATGCGCCTCGGCCCCGGGGTCGTTCAGTTCGCCGCCGACCTCGGCCGTGATCTCCTCGTCTCCTTTGAGCTCGATCTCGACCCGGCGGTCGTCGAGAATGACGGCCGCGGCGGCGACGATCACCAGGTAGATCATCGCGATCGCAAAGACGACGGCAGACTTTTTCTTCCTGTATTCCGTTTTGATCTCGTCGTGCGTTCTGCGCGGCGCGTGCGTGGTTCTGGGCTGCTTTCTCTTTTTCTCCGGCACGATGCGTTCCACCTTATAACAGAAGTTTTTTTCAGTATACACCATTTTTCGGATTATGTTAACATTTTTTTCAAAAAATTTAGTTTTTTTCAGAACCTGCCTTTTTCCTTGTCTATTTTTTGCCAAAGCGGTTTTTTTCGTTGCAGTCGGAAGCGGAATCTGCTATATTAATAATTTGTCGGAACACGACAAATACTCTCTGCGGCAGCCAGCCGCGGGAAAGGAACGAACAATGGAACACAATGAAAAAACGATGGACAAGATCGTGGCGCTGTGCAAGAACCGCGGCTTCGTCTACGCCGGCAGCGAGATCTACGGCGGCCTCGCCAACTCCTGGGACTACGGCCCGCTGGGCGTGGAGTTCAAGAACAACGTCAAAAAAGCCTGGCTGAAAAAGTTTGTGCAGGAGAGCGAGTACAACGTCGGTCTCGACGCGGCGATCCTGATGAACCCCCAGACCTGGGTCACGACCGGACACGTCGCCGGCTTCTCCGACCCGCTGCTCGACTGCCGCAGCTGCAAGGCCCGCCACCGCGCCGACAAGCTGATCGGCGAGGAGCACGGCGAGGTCAACGTCGACGCGATGACCTTCGACGAGATGGACGCCTTCATCGCCGCGCACGAGGACATCGTCTGCCCCGTCTGCGGCAAGCATACTTTCACCCCGATCCGCAAGTTCAACCTGATGTTCAAGACCGCCATCGGCGTGACCGAGGATTCCTCCTCCGTGTGCTATCTCCGTCCGGAGACCGCGCAGGGCATCTTCGTGAACTTTGCCAATATCCAGCGCACCACGCGCCGCAAGCTGCCCTTCGGCGTCTGCCAGGTCGGCAAGGCCTTCCGCAACGAGATCACCCCGGGCAACTTCACCTTCCGCACCCGCGAGTTCGAGCAGATGGAGTGCGAGTTCTTCTGCAAGCCCGGCACGGACCTCGAGTGGTTCGCCTACTGGAAGGATTTTTGCAAAAAGTGGCTGCTCTCGCTCGGCATCTCCGAGGAGCATCTGCGCCTGCGCGACCATGAGAAGGCCGAGCTCGCCTTCTACTCCCGCGCCACGACCGACATCGAGTACGCCTTCCCCTTCACCGACTGGGGCGAGCTCTGGGGCATCGCCGACCGCACGGACTACGACCTCGGCCGCCATCAGGAGGCCTCCGGCAAGGATCTGAGCTACTTCGACCAGGACACGAACGAGCACTACGTCCCCTACGTCATCGAGCCCTCGCTCGGCTGCGACCGCGTGGCGCTCGCCTTCCTGTGCGAGGCCTATGACGAGCAGGTCGTCGGCCGGGACAAGAAGGGCAACGACGATATCCGCACGGTGCTGCATCTGCACCCTGCGCTCGCGCCCTACAAGTGCGCGATCCTGCCGCTGTCGAAGAAGGAGATCCTGACCGGCCCGGCGATGGAGCTCTACCGCGAGCTGTCCAAAGAGTTCATGTGCGACTACGACGAGACCGGCTCGATCGGCAAGCGCTACCGCCGCGAGGACGAGATCGGCACGCCCTTCTGCATCACCTTCGACTTCAACACCGTCGGCACCGAGACCGACGAGGCCGACCACTGCGTCACGATCCGCGACCGCGACAGCATGGAGCAGGTGCGCATCCCCATCAGCGAAGTCAAGAGCTACATTTCCGAGCGCATCAGGTTTTAAGCAGGAGCAAGAGACATGAAAGATGGCTTTGTAAAAGTCGCCGCCGCCTCTCCGGTGATCCGGCTCGCGGACTGCGAGTACAACGCCGGGCTCGTCGTCGACGCGATCCGCGGCGCTGCGGAAAAAGGCGTGAAGATCCTCGTTTTCCCGGAGCTGACGCTCACCGGCGCCACCTGCGGCGATCTGCTGGGACACCGGGTGCTGCTCGACGGCGCGGCGCGCGCGCTGGAGAAAGTCGTCGAGGCGAGCGAGGGCGTCGACATGCTGATCTTCGTCGGCCTTCCCTTCGCCTTCGGCGCGAAGCTTCTGAGCGTGGCTGCCGTCGTGTACGACGGCGGCATCCTCGGCCTTGTCCCGCGCGAGGACGTGAGCGGAACGCCCTTCTCCGTCTACGAGGGCGAGGGCGATTTCGTGCGGATTGGCCCCTATGAGAGCTGCCTCTGCCCCAACACGCTCTTCACCCACGCCTCCCTCGAGGGGCTTGCCGTCGCGGTCGAGCTCGGCTCCGATTCGAACGAGCCCGTCTCCCCCGCGATGACCTACGCGCTTGAGGGCGCGACGCTCGTCGCCCAGATGGCCTGCTTCCCCGAGACGCTTTACTCCACCGCGGAGGCGAAGGACGAGATCCGCGCGCTGTCCCGCCGCCTCAAGTGCGCGCTGGTGCTCGCCGCGCCCGGCCGGGGCGAGAGCACGACCGACAACAGCTATTCCGGTCTCTGCCTCGTGGCCGAGAACGGCGAGCTGCTTGCCTGGGACGAGCGGGCGGACAGTCTCGCGGTCAGCGAGATCGACGTGCAGTATCTGCTCACGCTGCGCCGCCGCGACGGAGGCTTCGGTCTGCCCGGTGAGGATCTCTGCCTCGAGAGCTGGGGCGGCGAGCTTACCGACACCGCGCTCACGCGGCACTACCGGAAGTATCCGCAGCTGCCCGAGGGCGAGGAGGAGCTCGCGCGCTACTGCGAGCGGATGCTCGACATCCAGGTATCCGGCCTTGTCAAGCGGATGACCTACGCGCATCTCGACCACTGCGTCGTCGGCATCTCCGGCGGCGTGGACTCCACGCTGGCCGTGCTCGTCAGCGCGATGGCCGTCCGGCGCATGGGCCTGCCCTCCGAGAATGTCATCGCCTGCACGATGCCCTGCTTCGGCACCTCCAGCCGCACCAAGTCCAACGCCGTCGTCGTCGCCGAGCAGATCGGTGCCGAGGTACGCGTGATCGACATCTCCAGGAGCGTCTGTCAGCACTTCGACGACATCGGCCACGCGCACGACGACTACTCCGTCGCCTTTGAGAACGCCCAGGCCCGCGAGCGCACGCAGGTCCTGATGGATATTTCCAACAAGGTTAACGGCCTCGACGTCGGCACGGAGGATCTCAGCGAATACATCGACGGCTGGTGCACCTACAACGGCGACCACACGAGCATGTACGACGTCAACCTCGGTCTGACGAAGACCCAGGTGCGCGCCGCGGTGGGCCACATCGCGCGCAAGACGGACGACAGGATCCTCAAGGCCGCGCTTTACGACGTGCTCGACTGCCCGGTCACGCCCGAGCTGCTGCCGATCCACGACGACATGATCGAGCAAAAGAGCGAGGACGCCGTCGGCTCTTACAGCCTGCAGGACTTCTTCACGCACAAGATCCTCGTCTGCGGCTTCGATCCGATCAAGACGATGCGTTTGGCGAAGCTCGCCTACGGCGACGAATTCTCCGACGAAGAGCTGATCCGCTGGCTCAAGAGCTACAGCAGGCGCCTCTTCTCGCAGCAGTTCAAGCGCAGCTGCCTGATGGACGGCCCGGCCGTCGAGGCCTTCTCGGTCTCGCCGCGGACGGGGCTGCACATGCCCTCGGACGCGGAGAGCGCGCTGTTTCTGCGGATGCTCGAGGAATACGAGCGCTGAGCGAATAACAGGAAGCGAGGCTCCCGGCCGTTTCGGGAGCCTCGTTTTTTCGTATGAATCGACAAAATGATCTCTTTGTTTCGGTGTGATCTGACGATCTTGCGATTTGTTGAGAAAAATTCTTTTCATTAAATCGCAATAGTGCTATACTATAAGCACGGAAAGTCTCTTCCCCGCGGAAGGACGCTCCGAATTCAGAGCGCGGCGTACGGCCCCGCCGTCCGCCGCCATATACAGGAGGATTGGCAGCATGAAGTTCACTTTTGCCGAGAAAAAGATGGATTCTTCCGAGGATCTGCGCGCCTATGCCGTCAAGAAGATCGGCAAGCTCGACCGCTTCTTCAGGAATGAGGCCGACGCTTTCGTCACCTTCTCGATCGAGCGCGGCCGCTTCCGCGCCGAGATCACCATCCACAACAACGGACTGTACTACAGAGCAAGCGAACTTACCAACGACATGTACGCATCGGTAGACTCCGGCGTCGCCGCGATCGAGCGGCAGATCCGCCGGAACAAGACACGCCTCGAGAAGCGGCTTCGCGAGGGTGCACTGGAGCGTGACGCCGTACCTGCTTTCGCCCCCGCCGAGGAAGAGGACAAGGAAGAGTTCAAGGTCGTACGCAGCAAGCGCTTTTCCATCAAGCCCATGAGCGTGCAGGAGGCGATCCTGCAGATGAACCTGCTGGGCCACGAATTCTTCGTCTTCCGCAACATGGACGCCGAGGACGCGATCTCCGTCGTGTACGCGCGCAAAAACGGCGGCTACGGCCTGATCTGCGACGACGGGCTGGACGACTGAGCAGTATTCTGATATAAAAAAGCGGCGGCCGGATATCCGGCCGCCGCTTTGCGTTTCCGTTTATTCAAACACGAATTCGAGATATTTCGAGAAAAGCGTGCCCGCGCGCAGAAGCGCGTCCGGGAACTCGGGCTTGTTCGGCGTGTCGGGATAGAATTCCGGCTCGATCGCAAAGCCCGCGTTCCGCGCCCAGCCGCCGTCGAGCCAGGTGCCCGTGTAAAACTGCAGCGCCGGGAAATCGGTGTAGAGCGTGAGCTTCACGTCTCCCGCTCGCGCCGTGCAGGCCTTCTCGCCGCCGAGAACGAAGCAGTCGTCATAGTCGCGCCCGATCCTGCGCGGCGCGGTGAAATCGAACTCGCCCTCCACCGGGAGGACCCTGCCGGTCGGGATCAGTCCGCCGTCCACCTCGAGATGGCCGGGCGCGTTGATCTGCATCTCCGCCCCGAGGATGTTCTCCTCGCCGAGGGAGAAATAGATGTGCGAGGTCGGCGCATAGTAGGTGTCCCGGTCGCTGACGCCGGAGAAGTCGATGCGCACGCCGCAGTCCGTCACGCGGTATTCCGCCGTGGCCGTGAGCGCGCCCGGGAAGCCGTTGTCGCCGTCGGGCGAATAAAGCGTGAACGCGACGCGGTCCTCCCCTTCCGCCTCGCCTGTCCAGCGGCGGCGATGCCACGAGCCGCCCGCGTCGCCGCCGTGCAGCGTGTTGCTCCCTTCGTTGGCGCAGAGGGCGAAGCGCTCTCCGTTCAGCGTGAAGGCGGCGCCGCCGATCCGGTTGGCGAAGCGGCCGACGATCGCGCCGATGAAGGCCGTGCTCTTCTCGTAGCCCTCGATCGAATCAAAGCCGAGGATCATCTCCCGGCCGCGGAATTTCAGGCTCGTCGCCGTCGCGCCGTATTCCGTCACCGTCAGGGAGATCTCTCCCTTCTCGATCGTAAAGCTCTTGTATCCGTCAAACTCGCCGATGCGGATCATGTGCTCTCTTCCCCTTTCCGTGCTCTTGTTTTCTCAAAAACAGATTAGTACAAATACTCAAAATAATCAAGTCGCTTTTATCGCATTTTAACAATTTTTCAATTTGTGCTCGAAAAAACCTTGTCTAAAATGAAGCACGGCTTGTTTATTTTCTCCGCTTGGAGTATAATGATCGCAGCCGTACAAGGTCAACGACTTCGGTCGAATAATAAGGAGGTCAATCTATGATCACAAACGAATATCTGAAGCGCGTTTACGCAGAGGTCGAGAAGCGCGACGCCGGCGAGCCCGAGTTCCTGCAGGCCGTCCGCGAGGTTTTCGAGTCTCTGGAGCTCGTTGTCGACAAACACCCCGAATGGGAGAAGGCGGGTCTTCTGGAGCGCTTCGTCGAGCCCGAGCGCGTGATAGAGTTCCGTGTTCCCTGGACGGATGACAACGGCGTTGTCCATGTCAACCGCGGCTACCGTGTGCAGTACAACTCCGCGATCGGCCCCTACAAGGGCGGTCTGCGCTTCCATCCCTCGGTCAACCTCTCCATCATGAAGTTCCTCGGCTTCGAGCAGATCCTGAAGAACTCCCTGACCACGCTCCCCATGGGCGGCGGCAAGGGCGGCTCCGACTTTGACCCGAAGGGCAAGTCCGACGGCGAGGTCATGCGCTTCTGCCAGAGCTTCATGACCGAGCTCTACCGCCACATCGGCCAGTTCACCGATACCCCGGCCGGCGACATCGGCGTCGGCGCGCGCGAGGTCGCCTACATGTACGGCCAGTACAAGCGCATCGTCGACCGCTTCGAGGGCGGCGTCATCACCGGCAAGGGCCTGACCTTCGGCGGCTCCCTGGCCCGTACCCAGGCCACCGGCTACGGCCTGTGCTACTTCTCCGAGGAAGCGCTCAAGCATCTCGCCAACACCGATTACAACGGCAAGGTCGTCGTCGTCTCCGGCTCCGGCAACGTCGCGCAGTACTGCGCCCAGAAGGTCACGCAGCTCGGCGGCAAGGTCGTCGCCATGTCCGACTCCCAGGGCTACGTCTACGATCCCAAGGGCATCGACCTGCCCAAGCTCTTCGAGATCAAGCAGAAGAGACGCGCCCGCATCAGCGTCTACGCCGACGAGGTGCCCGGCAGCGAGTACCACGAGGGCTGCAAGAACATCTGGAACGTCAAGTGCGACATCGCGCATCCCTGCGCCAGCCAGAACGAGATGGACGAGAAGGGCGCGCAGGCGCTGGTCGACAACGGCTGCATGGCCGTCTTCGAGGGCGCGAACATGCCGCTGACCCCGGAGGCCATCGAGGTCGTCAAGAAGAACGGCCTGCTCTACTCTCCGGGCAAGGCGTCCAATGCCGGCGGCGTCGCCACCTCCGGTCTCGAGATGAGCCAGAACTCCATCCGTATGTCCTGGAGCTTCGACGAGGTCGATGAGAAGCTGCACGGCATCATGAAGAACATCTACAAGGCCTGCTACGACGCCTCCGTCGAGTGCGGCAAACCCGGCGATCTGATGGTCGGCGCCAACGTCGCCGGCTTCCTGAAGGTGGCCGAGGCCATGATGGCCCAGGGCATCGTCTGATCCCGCAGCAGCAAAGCGCTCATCACAACGCTTTCTTCCTACACTCCTTAACCCCCGGCTTCCCGGAGCGCCCGAAAAGCGCTCCGGGATATTTTTTCCCGGTCGACCTCGAGCGGCCGCGGGGAACGGCGGCTTTTCAAACAAAAACTCCCACAGGTTTCCCTGTGGGAGCCTCCCGCTCATGCCGTGTCGGCCCAATTATAACCTGCACGAATGGGCAGGTGGGTCGCCTAAGTTCTGTTTCGCTGCTTCCAACGTCCGCGTCCGAAGGCGCGGGAGGCCTGCAATCCGCAGACTCAAATCGGCATCCCTTATAGGTGATGTGGGTTTAATGGGCCGCTCTGTTCCGTTCGGAACGACACGCACACAGCAGGAGTCGTCGTTCTATCCTATGCCGGGAGAGGACTGCGTATTACGGCTCCGCTTCGTCCTCGTCGTCGAAGAGCACGCGCATGAACTGCTCGTACACCGCGTTGAGCTCGTCCTCGTCGTCGATCGTGTCGAAGACCTCTTCGCCGTTTTCGTCGATCACGTTCTGCAGCAGCACCATGCCGTAGTCCGGGTCGTTCTCGTCCATGTCCGCGGGCAGGAAGGCCGTATAGGTCCTGCCGTTGTAATCGATGGTGTCAAGCACCTCAAGGACGAATTCCTCGCCGTTCTCGTCCACCATGGTGACAAAATCGTTTCCGTATTCTTCGCTCATCCGGATCCCTCCCTTTCTTGGTGCTTTTATTCTACCGCGTCTCCCGGGATAAATCAACTGCAAACTGCGCTATGATCCGAGATCCTCCAGCAGCGAGAGCAGCTCGTCGCTGTCCTCGGCGGGGATCCCCTTCCGGAGCATCGCCCGGTCCGCGCGGCGCAGCGCGGCCGTCTCGATCTGCGTCAGCCGCTCCGGCCTGTCCTGTCCGCTGCGGAAGACCGCGACGCGTCCCTCGCTCTCGCGCAGCAGGTACTCCGCTCTCCCGCTCTTGGCGCGGTACTGCGCGTAGATCTCGGCCGGGATGGGATCCTCGCGCCGCCGGAGCGTCCCGAACGCGGCGACGGCGGACCAGAGTGCGATCGCAGCCGTGAGGATGAGCAGCGCCAGGCGCATGGTCGTTTTCATTTTCTCTCTTCTTTCCGTTTCAATGTTTCCTGTATGGAGTATTCCGCAATCGGGGTAGAATTATATCTGCCGCGGCGGAGATCGCGGAGGGGCGAAGTTCTTAATTTTTCTTTCGGGGCGCAAAAATTCACAATTATGCTACCCATCCTGCCAAAGCTGTGGTATAATGTGTTTTCAGAATATAATGGATGATTGTCTGCATGGACGCGCTGTCCCGGCAGGAGGTGTTTTCTGATAGATGGATGAGAATAAAGAAAGCCTGTGGAGCCGCATGAAAAAGCTGCTCGGAAAGCTCAAGCGGATCGATACCGGCGAGGTGGCGGCCAAGGCGGCCGACCTTACGATCGACACGATCACGCTCTCGATGAGCACCGTGCTCAAGGCCTTCGGCTCCGTGCTGCTGATCCTCGCCCTCACGGGGCTGATCTTCAGCTGCATCTTTGCCTACTATGTAAAAAGCTGCCTCACCTCCACGCTGGACATTTCCCTGGAGGATTACCAGCTGAGCGAATCGAGCACGATCTGGTATACGGATCCCACCGGCGGCTGGAAGGAGCTGGTCACGC
Organism: Oscillospiraceae bacterium; assembly: GCA_902761055.1. Taxonomy (GTDB): domain Bacteria; phylum Bacillota; class Clostridia; order Oscillospirales; family Oscillospiraceae; genus Limivicinus. The sequence goes on along the minus strand of CACWIS010000004.1, from coordinate 137,439 downwards.
TCACCGGCACCGAAAAACGCATCTGGGTGGACTATGACAAGATCCCCTGGTACATGGAAAAGGCCCTCGTCGCGATCGAGGACAAACGCTTTTACGAGCACAAGGGCGTGGACTGGTACCGCACGGCCGGCGCCTTTGTGGAAATGTTCGCCCGCATGTCCGACACCTACGGCGGCTCGACGATCACGCAGCAGCTCATCAAAAACCTGACCGGCAAGAACGAGGTCACGGTGCAGCGCAAGCTGGCCGAGATCTTCGGCGCGCTGGAGCTGGAAAAGAAATACGACAAGCGCGAGATCATCGAATGGTATCTCAACGCCGTTTATTTCGGAGAGGGCTGCTGGGGCGTGCAGACCGCGGCGCAGACCTATTTCGGCAAGGACGTCTCCGAGCTCTCCCTTGCGGAGTGCGCGGCGATCGTGGGCATCACCAACAAGCCGACGCAGTACGATCCCTTCTACGACCTCTCGGCCAACAAGGAGCGGCAGGAGACGATCCTGCACGAGATGTACGAGCAGAACTTCATCGACTACGCGCAATACCGCGCCGCCGTCGAGGAGGAGCTGAACTTCGTCTACCGCGAGAACACCGTCTACACGCAGAACATTTACACCTATTACGAGGAAGTCGTCATCGCGGACGTCACCGAGGATCTGATGCAGCAGAAGGGCATCAGCAAGGAGGCCGCGCGCCATCTGGTCTACAACGGCGGCTATCAGATCTTCTGCTGCCTCGACGAGACGATCCAGTCCTATATCGACAACATCTACCAGAACATCGACAACATTCCCCAGACCTACGGCACCGACAAGCAGCTGCAGAGCGCGATCGTCGTGATGGACCCCTACACGGGCGAGATCAAGGGCCTCAGCGGCGGCGTGGGACAGAAGACGCAGAACTTCCCGCTCAACCGCGCCACCGGCTCCCAGCGTCCGCCCGGCTCCGCCATCAAGCCGATCTCGGCTTACGGCCCCGCCGTGGAGCTGCTCGGGCTGACGCCGACCACGCTCGTCAACGACTCGTCGGATATGTACCTGTCCGGCACGAGCTGGTATCCGCACAACGACAGCTGGGAGAACTACGGCATCGTCACGATCTACGACGCGCTGACGCTCTCGCTCAACACCGTCGCGGCGCAGATCGTCGACAAGCTCGGTCCCGAGACCAGCTACAACTTCCTGCGCGAGCGTCTGGGCGTGACCAGCCTGGTCCCCGACGACGCTTCGTACGCGCCGATGGCGCTCGGCCAGCTGACGAACGGCATCACCGTGCGCGAGATGGCGCAGGCCTATTCCGCCTTCGTCAACGACGGCATTTTCACCTACTCCCGCACCTATACGCGCATCACCGACTCCAACGGCAACATCGTCATCGACAACACGCCGCGCACGATCGTCGCCTTCAAGCCCAACACCGCCTACGTCATGACCTACATGATGCAGAACGCGGTCGAATCCGGCACCGGCAGCGCGGCCTACCTCGGCTCTGTGCCCGTCGCAGGCAAGACCGGCACCTCCGGCGAGAACAAGGACCGCTGGTTCGTCGGCTGCACGCCCTATTACGTCGCCGCCGTCTGGACCGGCTACGACATCCCCGAGACGATCAACGTCTGGAACAACCCCGCCGCGCGCATCTGGCACGACGTGATGATCCGCGTCCACAACGGTCTGCAGTACCGCACCTTCAACTGGCCGTATATCGGCGGAGACAGCTATCTCTTCGGCGATCTGCACGCCGCGTACGCCGCACAGATCGCGGAGGAGGAGGCCGCCCTCGCCGCGCAGGCCGAAGCCAACGGCTGACGGAGCGGGCGCTTTTGTCACGGATGAGAGCGCCGAAAACGGTCCTTTTCCCCTTCTGTCCCGAACGGTTTACCATAATATTCTTGTTGACAAATTCATTTTAATGTGTTACATTTCGATTACAATGGAGGTGCTATCATTGGCAGCAAAATTGGAGTACAAGGGACACCCGCTCCAGCGCAAGGACAACATCATATACTACGGCAGCTTTGCCGATAAGTATATCGCCATGCTGCAGATCCTCGACAGCAAGAAAGTCAAGGATCTCGACGTGGCCACCAAGGTCTCGGTCCAGCTTCAGCTCACCGACCCTTCCATCAAATCCCGCGACAGGGTCGTGAAGAAAAGCGAGAAGGACAGCCTCTACGAAGCGCTCGACGTCGCTGTCGTCTGGCTGGAAAGAGCGCTTGCCTCCAGATAAACTTGTAAAAAGGAATCGTACAGAGAGATGCGTAAGTATGTTTTCAGAACTTTGGCATTCGCCGCGCTGTTCTGTCTTCTGCTGACCGCAGCCGTTTTTGCGGAGGACGCCGAGATCACGGGAAACGACGTCAATTTCCGCTCCGGTCCGGGGACAGAATATGCCATCTTTGACTGTCTGCCAAAGGGAACCGTCGTTTCGGTCACGGACCGTTCCAACGGCGAGTGGTACGGCGTTACATACGGCGGACGATCCGGTTATATCTACGCCAGCTATCTGAAAGTCTCCTCCGCTCCGGCCGAGACGCCCGTCGAGACCGGCACGGCGCCGAGCGCCCCGAGCGCGGTCGAGACCTCGCCCGTGTCGGGCGGAGCCGCCAGCGGCACCGTCAACGCGATGTACGTCCGCTTCCGCAGCGGGCCGAGCACCGACTACTCCATTTTCGGGGAGTACAACAGCGGCACGGTCGTGACCGTCACGGCGCAGTCCGGCGAGTGGTACGCCGTCACCATCGGCGGCAAGTCCGGCTACATGTACGCCGATTATATCGACCTCGACGGCGGCAGCGTCCCCATTGAAACGCCTGTCCCGACCCCGGAGCCGACGCCTGTTCCCACGCCCGCGCCTTCCGCGCCGCCCCCTGCCGATGTCTCCGGCGGCGTAGCGGGTCATATCAGCGGAAGCTATGTCTATTTCCGCACCGGCCCCGATACGACCTATTCGATTTATGACACGCTCGACGACGGCACCCCGCTCGTCATCACCGGCACAAGCGGCAACTGGCGCGCCGTCACCATCAACGGACGCAGCGGCTATGTCTACAGCGCCTACGTGGTATCCGACGGCGGCGCGATCCCCGATACGCCCGTTCCCACGCCCGAGCCCTATGTCCCGCCCGTTGAGCCCACCAACAACTCCGTCGTCGGCTACATCACCGGCAACAGCGTCCGCTTCCGCAGCGGACCGGGCACGCGCTACGACATTCTCGGCGAGCTGAACTACGGCAACACCGTCACGATCACCGGCTCGTCCGGCGAGTGGAAGGCCGTCATTTACAACGGCGAATCCGGCTACGTGTACGGCCAGTATGTCGCGGAGGGCAGCATCACCACGATCGGCGATTCTCCCAACAGCTCCGAGCTCGGCAACCAGATCGTGGCCTACGCGCTGCAGTTCGAAGGCTGTCCCTACGTCTGGGGCGGCACCTCCCCCGCCGGCTTCGACTGCTCCGGCTTCACCACTTATGTCTACGGCCACTTCGGCATCACGCTCAACCGCGTCGCCGACGACCAGACCCGCAACGGCGTTGCGGTCGACGTCTCCGCGCTGCAGCCGGGCGACCTGCTCTGCTTCTACTCCGGCGGCAACTACGTCGGACACGTGGGCATCTATATCGGCCACAACCGCTTCATCCACGCCTCGACCTACACCACCGGCGTCATCATTTCCGAGCTGAGCGGATACTACGACGCGCGCGGCTTTATCGCCCGCCGTCTCGTGTAAACACAACGCATCCCGAAACCCGCGGGCCATCCGGTCCGCGGGTTTTTTACACCTATGGCAATAGTGTACAATTTTCCCCTCTCGTCTTTTTGCTTTTTCCCCTTTTTCTTGTCGAATACGGAAAAGTGAAAACTAATACTGGATTTATTTTTGTGAAATGTTATAATGAAAATAAGCATTTTCAATCATTCGCATTATTCTGAACTACAGGAGGAGCCATGAAGAAAGTACAGTTCACAGAGACCGTGCTGCGCGACGCCAACCAGTCGCTCATCGCCACGCGTCTCGGCTACGACCAGTTCGAGCCGATCCTCGACACCATCGACAAGGCGGGCTTCTATTCCGTCGAGTGCTGGGGCGGCGCCACCTTTGACGTCTGCCTGCGCTTCCTCGGCGAAGACCCCTGGGAGCGTCTGCGCAAGATCCGTGCGAAGCTGCCGAACACCAAGCTGCAGATGCTGCTTCGCGGGCAGAACATTCTCGGCTACAAGCACTACCCCGACGATATCGTACGCCGCTTCGTGCGCGCTTCCGTCCGCAACGGCATCGATATCATCCGTATCTTTGACGCCCTCAACGACGTGAACAACCTCAAGGTCGCCGTGGAGGAGGCTGTCAACTCCGGCGCGATGGCTTCCGCCGCGATCTCCTACACCACCAGCCCCGTCCACACGCTGGAAAAATACGTGGAGATGGTCAAGGAGCTCGCCTCCATGGGCGTCGGCTCGATCTGCATCAAGGACATGGCCGGCATCCTCACGCCGAAGGCCGCCTATGATCTGGTCTCCGCGATCAAGGACGCGGTCGATCTGCCCGTCGTGATGCACACGCACTGCACCACCGGTCTCGCCTTCATGACCTATCTCAAGGCCATCGAGGCGGGCGCCGATGTGATCGACACGGCAATCTCCCCCTTCTCCGGCGGCACCTCGCAGCCCGCGACGGAAACACTGTTCTACGCGCTGCGCGAGTTCGGCTACGAGGTCGACCTCGACGAGAAGTCCATCAACGCGATGGCCGACTTCTTCAAGCCTGTCCGCGCCGAATTCCTCGCAAAGGGCACGCTCAACCCGATCTCCATGGCGACGGATACCCGCTGCCTGACCTATCAGATCCCCGGCGGCATGCTCTCCAACCTTCTCAGCCAGCTCAAGAGCCTCAACGCGCTCGACAAGTTCGACGAGGCCCTGCTCGAGACGCCGCGCGTGCGCGCCGACATGGGTTATCCCCCGCTCGTGACGCCCACGAGCCAGCTTGTCGGCACCCAGGCCGTGCAGAACGTTCTCGCCGGCGAGCGCTACAAGAACGTCGGCGCCGAGATCAAGGCCTACTGCCGCGGCGAATACGGCCGCACTCCCGCCCCGATCAATGAGGAAGTACGCGCGAAGATCCTCGGCGATCTCAAGCCCGTCGAGGGCCGCTATGCCGACAGTCTGCCGAACGACGCCTTTGAAAAGGCGCAGGAGAAGCTCGGCGACACCGCCCGCTGCGAAGAGGACGTGCTGAGCTATATTTCCTTCCCGCAGGTCGCGGAGAAGTTCTTCGAGGAGCGCAAGGCCAAAGAGGAGAAGATTGTCCGCTACACGATCACGGAGGCGTAAAGATGATCGACCTTGTCAATATCTCGATCCCGAACGCGGCTCTGACCGCGCTGCTGGGTTATCTGGTGGTTTTCCTCGGTCTGGTGCTGCTGATGGTCGTCGTCATGATCCAGGGCAAGATCATGGCCGCGAAAAAGACGGCCGAGCCCGTCGCCGCTCCCGCCCCTGTCGAGACCGCTCCCGTCAAGCGGGAGGGGCCGAAGGCCACGGGCTCTGCGGGCGAGCTGAAGCTCTACGACACCGATCCGAAGGACGCCGCCATGATTATGGCGATCGTCGCCGACGCCGCGGGAAAGCCGCTCAACGAGCTGCGCTTCCTGTCCATCCGTGAGATCAAGGAGGAAGAGAAGAAATGAAGTATAAGGTCACTTTGAATAACCGCACCTACGAGGTCGAGGTCGAGGCCGGCGAGGCCATGCTCGTCGACGAGTACGAGGCCTTTGCTCCCGCGCCCGCTGCGGCTCCCGCTGCCGCGGCTCCTGTTGCCGCCGCTCCCGTGGCCGCCGCGCCCGCGCCCGCCGCTCCCGCCGCCTCTCTCGCCGCCGGCGAGGTCGTCAAGAGCCCGATGCCCGGCAACATCCTCAAGATCAACGTCTCGCAGGGTCAGGCCGTCAAGGAGGGCGACGTGCTGATCGTCCTTGAGGCCATGAAGATGGAGAATGAGATCACCGCGCCCAAGGCCGGTTCGATCGCCCAGATCGCCGTCTCGAAGGGCCAGGTCGTCGAGACCGGTTCGCCGCTCGTTGTGATCGCGTAACGGAGGGCGTTGGATGGAAAGAACCTTGTGATGATCCTCATCGCCTTCGTTCTGCTGTATCTTGGCATCGCCAAGAAATTTGAGCCGCTGCTCCTGTGCGGCATCGCCTTCGGCTGCCTGCTGTCGAATCTGAGCTACTTCATCGGCATGGGCGAAAATGCGATGTACCACCCGGAGATGTGGGCGGCCTTCCTCGATCAGACAAGTCCCTATTACCACAGCTACGGCCACATCATGGCCCACGCCGGACTGCTTGACTTCTTCTACATCGGCGTAAAGGCCGGCATTTACCCCTCGCTGATCTTCATGGGTGTCGGCGCGATGACCGACTTCGGCCCGCTGCTGGCCAACCCCAAGAGCCTGCTGCTCGGCGCGGCGGCGCAGCTGGGCGTGTTCGTGGCCTTCTTCGGCGCGGTGCTGCTGGGCTTCACCGGTCCGCAGGCCGCCTCGATCGGCATCATCGGCGGCGCGGACGGCCCCACGGCCATCTTCCTGACGACGAAGCTCGCGCCCGAGCTGCTCGGTCCGATCGCGATCGCGGCGTATTCCTACATGGCGCTCATCCCGATGATCCAGCCGCCGATCATGAAGGCGCTGACCACCGAGAAGATGCGCGTCGTGAAAATGGAGCAGAGCCGCGAGGTCTCCAAGACCGAGAAGATCGTCTTCCCGATCGTCGTCGCAACCTTTGTGATCCTGCTCCTGCCCTCGACCGCTCCGCTGATCGGCTGTCTCATGCTCGGCAACCTCTTCCGCGAGTGCGGCGTGACCGACCGTCTGTCCGACACGGCGCAGAACGCGCTGATGAACATCGTCACGATCTTCCTCGCGACCTCGGTCGGCGCAACGATGGTGGCGCAGAACTTCCTGAACTTCAACACGATCAAGATCATCATCCTCGGCCTGATCGCTTTCGCGATCTCCACGACGGGCGGTCTGATCGGCGGCATCATCATGTACAGGACCTCCGGCGGCAAGATCAATCCGCTGATCGGCTCGGCGGGCGTGTCCGCGGTCCCGATGGCCGCGCGTGTGAGCCAGGACGTCGGTCGGCGCTACAACAAGTCCAACTTCCTGCTGATGCACGCCATGGGCCCGAACGTGGCCGGCGTCATCGGCTCGGCCATCGCGGCCGGCTTCCTGCTCTCCGTTTTCGGAGGCTGATCCCGGATTTCAAACAGGCAAGCCCGCTTACGCCGGCTTGCCTGTTTTATCATTCGTGAATTCTTTTAATATTCCATGAATTCACATCGAAAACCGTTGAAAGTTCTTTTATCCGGTAGTATGATAAAGAAAGAAATCGATTTGGAGGTGCGCTATGCCAATTTGTAGATCCTGCGGGACCCCGCTTCCCGAGAATGCCAAGTTCTGCCCCGTCTGCGGCGCTTCCGCTGCCGACGCCGCGCCCGACGTCCCCGCGCTCGTTCTGGACACGCCCGTTGAAGAGCAGCCCGAAACCGAGGCGCAGGCCGCGCCCGAGGCTCCTTCCGCCGAGAGCGCTCCCGGCGCAGGCTGGTATCAGTCCGCCGAAACGCAGCAGCAGAGCTATGCGGCCGCTCCCGTTTACGTCGCCCCTGCCAAGCCCTCGATCGGCAGCGTGTTCGACTTCTACCGCAAGGCCCTCGCGGTGCTTGCGAAGAAGCCCGTCCGCCTTTGGGGCCTTTCCCTGCTGTATCTGCTGATCGCGTGCATCATCAGCGGTCTCGGTTCCTTTGTACCGCTCATTTCCCTGCCGATCGTGCTGGTGCTGGGGCTCGGCTTCACGGGCATCCTGCTTGACGGCTACCACGGCAAAGAAGTCCGCTCGGAGCAGCTTTTCCGGCCCTTCCGCAAGGAGGAGATCGTCCGCAACGGCGCCGGCATGTGCTGGATGGAGCTGTGGATGCTGATCTGGGCCTTCGTGCCGGTCATGAACATCATCAAGAGCTACGCGTACAGCTTCACTCCCTACATCCTTGCGACAGATAAGGAGATCGGCGCGACCGAGGCGCTGCGCAAGTCCATGCGCATGACCGACGGTTACAAGGCCAAGCTCTTCTGGGCCGACATCCTGCTCAGCCTCGGCAGCAGCCTTGTCATCATCATCCTCGCCCTGCTCAGCCAGATCAGCTATATCGGCTGGATCTTCGCGATCGTGCTCGTGCTGGTCTATCTCGCTGTCATCCTCTTCCTGCCCATCTTCATCGGCCTCGTCCACACGGCGTTCTTCGAGGAGATCAGCAAGGTCCACGAGGAATAATCCCGATCCTTACAAGAAAAAACCGCTTCGGCCTGTCCGGCCGAAGCGGTTTTTTCTGTCCTCACAGCTTATCGTTCAGTTTTCGATAGATCCTCTCGACAAACCAGGGCTCGGTGGAGGCCCGGAGCGCCCCGTCGAGCGTGAACCAGCGCACGCCGGCGTTTTCTTCCTCGCAGACGTGCAGCTCCTCGCCCTCGTCTGCCTCCAGCAGATAGGTCACGTTCAGATGCAGATGGCTCGGGACGTATTCGCCGCGCTTCTCGTGCCCGTCGACGGTGAGCACCTCCAGCGAATAGATCTCCCCGCTGACGGGGCGGACCTTTTGCAGGCCGGTCTCCTCGCGGGCCTCCCGCAGCGCGACCGCAAGCAGATCTCTGTCTCCGTCGGCGTGACCGCCGGTCCAGGACCAGGAGTCGTAGATGCGGTGATACACCATGACGACCTTTGTCCGCGCGGGATTGATGATCCAGGCGGAGGCCGTCATGTGCGCGATGAGATCACTCCGCTCAAAGGCGCCGGGATGACGCCGCAGATAGTCGAGGATGACTTCCCTGTCGCGCGCCTCCTGCTCGTTGAACGGGACGTAGCGTTCGATTTGTTCAAGGATCTTCATTCCGCCACCCTGTACACGTCGCGCCGCAGCTTCAGAAAGGTCGGGAGCTGCGCGCGCACCTCGTCGATACGCGCGAGGTCGATCCCGGCAAAGATCGTCTGCTCGGTCTCGTCCGCGGCGGCAAGCGTCACGCCGTAGGGATCCAGGACCATCGAATGGCCCCAGCATTCGTAATCGAAGCCCGCATAGCGCGCCGCGGAGGCGCCGACGAAGAAGATCTCGTTGTCCACGGCGCGCAGCTTGAGCGTATCGGCCCAGTGCGCCGGGCCGGTCGTCATGTTGAACTGCGCCGGAAGAAAAACGATCTTTGCGCCGCGCACGGCCATGGCGCGGAACAGCTCCGGGAAGCGGAGGTCAAAGCAGATCGCCGCGCCCATCTTTCCGAATTCCGTGTCAAAGACCGTGATCTCGCTCCCCGGCGCGAAGGAGTCGGACTCGTGGAAGCGCATGCCCGGCAGATCGACGTCGAAAAGATGCACCTTGCGGTGCCGCGCGATCTGTTTCCCCGCCCGGTCGAAAACGAAGCAGCTGTTGTACAGCTTCCCGTCTTCCAGCTCGGGCACCGAGCCGCCGACGAGATAGACGCCGTTCTCCCTTGCCCAGCCGGACATGGCCGCGACGGCCTTTTCATGCCCCTCGGCGGCGACGCGCCGGAAGAAGCGGGAGGAATAGGGGCAGTTGAACATTTCCGGCAGGACGACAAAGTCCGCTCCCCTTTCCGCGGCGTCGCGGACAAAGGCGGCGGCCTTTTCCATGGTCTGCGCCGTGTCCAGCTCGGTGCGGAGCTGGCAGACGGCGACGGTCAGTTTTTCGTTCATATTCCCTCCAGATAGCGGTCGATGTCAAAGGGGCGGACTTCCTCGTCCTTGCGTAAGTACAGCGGATGGTGCGGATGGCCCTTGACGGAGCACTTCCCCGCACAGAGCCACTCGGCGCCGTAGTTCTGGCCGATGCGGACCATCTCCTGCACGCAGCCCTTGAGATAGGGACGCTTTTCGATGATCGTGCCCCAGGCGGCCCAGACCGCCGGAGCGCGTCCCGGCCCGACCTGCGAGAGCACGTAGTCGAAGGCGCGCATATTCTCGCGGTGCAGCCTCTCGTTGAGCTCGCGGTCCATATCGTCGGGATCGGTCGCCCGCTCGGCGTAGACGTTGAACATGATCCAGCTGTCATAGCCGTTATGCGCGGCGATGCGCGCGACGGATTTGAGCGTATTGTCCAGGTCGTCCGGCGCGGCCGTCGAGGGATTGATGCCGATGCAGATCAGCGGCCGGCGCCCCCTGGTGCCGAGGATGTAACGATATTCCGTGTAGAAGTCCGGGACATAGATCCAGCGCCCTGCGTCGTAGCCGCCGCTGCGGCCCGAAGCGGCAAGCGCCTCGTCGAAGCCGAGCAGCTCGACCGTCTGGCTTGCGCCCTTGGGGATATGCATCGTCTCACGTCCTCACAGGATAAGATACGCCGTGATTGGCAGCGTGACGAGCGACAGCAGCGTTGTCAGCAGGATGCCCTCCGAGCTGTATTCCCCGCTCCGGCCGGTCTGCAGGCTCAGCGCCGTGACGATGATCGCGCAGGGGCTCGCGGCCGTGATGACCATGGAGTTTGCGAGCATGTCGTCATGGCAGACGAGCTTCATGACAAAATAGATCACGACCGGCGCGAGCAGGAAGCGGACGCCGCAGAGCAGCGGCATCGTCCGGTCCCTGAGCGCCTTGAGCAGGCTGACGTTCCCGAGCGAGGCGCCGACGAGCAGCATCGACAGCGGCACGGTCGCGCCCGAGATCGCGGAGAGGATGCTTCTGACCGCCGCGGGAACGGGGATGCGCAGCGCAAAGACCGCGACGGCCGCGATCGTCGCGACGAGCGGAGCCGAGAGCAGATCCTTGAAGCGGAAGCCGCCGTCGCCGCCGCGCAGGCGGGCGATGCCGTAGGTGAACAGAAACAGATTGAAGGGGATGCAGCCGAGCGCGATTATGAACGCGCCTTTTGCGCCGTAGATCGTCTCCACGACGGGGAGCGTGACGAACAGGTTGTTGATCGTGCCCATCAGCAGCTCGAGCTGCGGGACCTTTTCTTTTTCGACGGGAAGGACGCGGACGACGATCGCGGCGATCGCATAGAGCAGAAAGAGCGTCAGCGTGGAGATCAGCAGGATCCGGCCGAGCTCCCGCATCGAAAGGCTCCCGGCGTCCATGGAGATGACGGAGTTAAAGATCGAGGCGACGATAAAGAAGTTCACCAGGAGCCAGCTCAGGCCGCGGTTGAACTCCGGCGCAAGGATCTTCTTTTTCGCGCCGAACATCCCCAGGGCGATCACGACGACGAACAGAAGCATTTTGGTCAGCAGCGCAGACATTTGCATACGGATACCTCTATATTCCCAAAATCAGCTTGGCTACGTAGATATAGATCAGCAGCGACACGGCGTCGGTCAGCGTGGAGATCAGCGGGTTGGCCATGACGGCGGGATCGACGCCGAGCTTCTCCGCCGCGATCGGCAGGAAGCTGCCGACGACCTTGGCGAACATGACGATGAACAGGATCGAAAGGCTGACCGTCGCGGCGACGGAGACCGTGACGTTCGCGTTGCCCAGCAGCATGCCGTCGACGAGCAGCATCTTGCCGAAGTTGATGACAGCGAGCGTCAGTCCGCAGAGGAAGGCCACGCGCCATTCCTTCCACATGACCCGCAGCACGTCCCGCGGTTCGACGTCGCCGAGCGAGAGGCTGCGGATGACGGCGGTGGAGGCCTGCGCGCCGGAGTTGCCGCCCGTGCCCATCAGCATCGGGATGAAGGCGACGAGGCCGGCCTGCACGGCCAGCATATCCTCGAAGGAGGTCAGGATCATGCTCGTGAAGGTCGCCGAGAGCATCAGGAACAGCAGCCAGGGGATGCGGTTGCGCCACATCTCCACGGTGCCTGTGCGCAGATAGGGTTTGTCGGACGGCGTCATACCGGCCATGAGCTGGATATCCTCGGTGGCCTCCTGCTCCATGACGTCGATGATATCGTCGACCGTGATGATGCCGACGAGCCGTCCTTCCTTGTCCACGACCGGCAGCGCCATCAGGTCGTAGTCTGAGAACTTTGCCGAGACGCTCTCCTGGTCCTCGGTCGTGACGGCGAAGATGATGTTGCGGTCCATCAGGTCCTCGATGACCGTCTCCGGGTCGGCCAGCAGCAGGTCCTTGACCGTGACGATGCCCTCGAGCTTGCGGTGGGCGTTGGTGACAAAGCAGATGTAGATCGTCTCTTTGTCCTCGCCGATGCGGCGGATGCGGGCGAAAGCGTCCTTGACGCTCATGTATTTTTTCAGATCCACGAACTCGGCCGTCATGATCGAACCGGCGGAGTTTTCGGGATAGTGGAGATACTGGTTGATGAGGTTGCGCGTCTCGGGCGTCGCGGTGCGCATGACGCGCTTGACGACATTTGCCGGAAGCTCCTCCATCATGTCGACCGCGTCGTCGACGTACAGCTCTTCGACGATGCCGGCCAGCTCGGAGTCGGTGATCGAGTTGATGATCCGCTCCTGCTCCGGCGCGTCGAGATTGGCAAAAACCTCCGCCGCCCGTTCCTTGGACAGAAGACGGAAGAGCATGGGCATACGGTTATCCTGCAGCGAAGAGAGGAATTCGGCCACGTCGTATTCCTGCATCTCGTCCATGCGGAGCTTGAGCGTCTTCATGTTCCTATTCTCGAGAAGCTCCATCAGCTCGTCCGTACGCTTTTCCACAAGGTCGTCGTAAACGACGGGCTCGTCTGTCCGTTCGATCTCTTCCATATGCGCTTCCTCCTTTCGGATGGCATTCATGATGCGGCGGGGGTCCCGCCGGGATCGGCGGGCTTCAGACGCCCAGGTATTCCTTCTGCTCGCCGCTGAGCGTGTCGATCTCGACGCCCATGGCCTTGAGCTTGCGCGCCGCGACCGCCTCGTCGAGCTCGCGCGGGAAGCGGATGACCGTGTTGGGCAGCTTGCCGCGGTTCTTCACAAGGTACTCCGCGCCGAGCGCCTGGATGGCGAAGCTCATGTCCATGATCTCCGCCGGGTGCCCGTCGGCCGCGGCGAGGTTCACAAGACGCCCCTCGGCGATCGTGTAAAGCGTTTTGCCGTTCGGCAGGACGTAGGCCTGGATGTTGTGACGGGCCTCGTACTTCTCGACGGCCAGCTTCTCGAGCCCCGCCATGTCGACTTCGACGTCGAAGTGTCCGGCGTTGGAGAGGATCGCGCCGTCCTTCATGTGCGGGAAATGCTCGGCGGTGATGACGCCGCTGCAGCCGGTGACCGTGCAGAAGATGTCGCCGATCTTCGCGGCCTCTGCCATCGGCATGACCTCGTAGCCGTCCATTACGGCCTCGAGCGCACGGATGGGGTCGGTCTCGGTGACGATGATCTTTGCGCCGAGTCCCTTGCCGCGCAGGGCCATCCCCTTGCCGCACCAGCCGTAGCCGCTGATGACGACGTACTTGCCGGCGACGACGAGGTTCGTCGTGCGCATGATGCCGTCCCAAGCGGACTGGCCCGTGCCGTAGCGGTTATCGAACATGTGCTTGCAGTCGGCCTCGTTGACCATGACCATCGGGAAGCGCAGCTTGTCGTCCCGCGCCATGATCTTCAGCCTGTGAATGCCGGAGGTCGTCTCCTCGCAGCCGCCGATCACCTGCGGGATCAGATCGGCATACTTCGTGTGCATCAGCCCCACCAGGTCGCCGCCGTCGTCGATGATGATGTTCGGCGCGATCTCGAGCACGCTGCACAGGCACGCCTCATATTCCTCCATCGTGCAGCCGTAACGGGCAAAGACCTGCATGCCGCCGGCCGCCAGCGCGGCGGCGACGTCGTCCTGCGTGGAGAGCGGATTGGAGCCCGTGACGTACATCTCGGCGCCACCCATCTCCAGCACACGGCAGAGGTAGGCCGTTTTCGCCTCCAGATGGACGGAGAGCGCGACGCGCAGCCCCTCAAAAGGCTTCGTGCGGCGGAACTCCTCGCCGAGGTCACGAAGGACGGGCATGTTGCGTTCGACCCATTTGATCTTGATCTCGCCCGCGGGGGCGAGCGCGATATCGGCAATACGGCTCATGTTGTCTACCTCCTGAAACTTTTACATTTTATTTTATCACGCTGCGGTATGAATCGCAACATTTTCCGCGCGCTTTTTCTTTTTTCCTGCCGTCCGCCGCACGCTTCCCGCGGCTGCCCGGCTCTCGGCATTTTCCGGTATTTCCCCAGTCAAAACAATTGCATTTTACAGCGCCGTCCGACGTGCTTTTTGGAATTACATAATTATAATCTTTATTATCTTATGTAAACTTTGGAGGCCTTGTATGGAAAAGGAAGCGCATGGGGTGCTGTCTTTGCTGGAGCAGATGCTCGCGGAGGCGCGGATCGGGGAAAAATGGCTGCGGGCGATCCGCTGCGCGCTGCTTGCGGCGCTCTCTTTTGTGTTGTCGCTCGTGCGCTGCGGCGGCGACGCTCCCTTCGGCGTCGCCATGACCGCGGCCTGCGGCACGCGTCTCGGCGGTCTCGCCGCTCTGCTCGGCGCCGTTGCCGGCTATCTTGCGGGCGGCGGGATCGCCTGGGGCATCCGCTACGTCGCGGCCTCGGTGCTGTGCTTTACAACGGCCTATGTGTTCCGCGAGTTCCCCTTCGGCCGCAGGCACCTGTTCATGCCCTTCGCGGCGGGGATCATCACGGCGCTCAGCGCATTTCTCGGCAGCTTCTCGCTCTCGGGGGTCAGCCGGCCGGACGCCGCGCGCCTCCTGCTCGAGAGCGTGCTCGCCTTCTCCGGGAGCTTTTTCTTCCGCTGCGCCTTCGAATATCGCGCCGAGCTCTCCGAAAAGGAGGAGATCCTGCGCAGCGTCTCGCGCACCGTGCTCGGCGCCTGCGTGCTGATGGCGGTCGTCCCCCTGAAGCTCTTTTCCGTCGTCTCCGTCGGCCGCACGCTCTCGCTGATCGTGCTGATGGCCTCGGCGCTCAAGGGCGGGATGCTGACCGGCGCCGCGGCGGGGACGGTGCTCGGCATCGCGATGGACCTCTGCTCGGGCGGCGCGAGTTCCTACGCGATGTCCTATGCCTTCGCAGGTTTGCTCTCCGGCGTGTTTTCCCGCCACAGCCGCCTTGTGTTCACGCTCTCGTTCGTGCTTTCCTCGGCGCTCACGCTGCTGTGCGCCTGGAACGAGCGCGTCGGGACGAGCGCGCTGTTTGAGACCTTTGCCGCCTCCGTGATCTTCTTTCTTCTTCCCGGGCGCTTTCTCGGCTCGATCGGGATGCTGCTGCACGCGGGCGAGCGCGGCGGAGGCGAGCGCGATCTGCGGCGCTTTGTCGCCGCGAAGCTGCGGGCGCTCGGAGAGGCGTACGGCGAGCTCTACGGGATCGTCGAGCGCTCGCTGTCCGAAACCGGCAACGACGAGGATATCGCGCGTATTTTCGACCGCGCTGCGGATCGGGTCTGCGTCCGGTGTGTGAACAAAAACCGCTGCTGGAACGCCGAATACATCGACACGCTCTCCGCGCTCAACGACGCGACCGCGGCCATGCGGGAGAAAGGCTCGCTCACGGAAGCGGACGTCCCGGGCTTTTTCCGCGCGCGCTGCAGCGAGCTCGGCGCCTTTGTGAGCGCCGTCAACAGCGAACTGCGCGCCCTGAATTACCGCCGCGAGCTCAGGACCCGGCTGGCCGAGAACCGCTCGGTTGCCTGGGAACAGTATGCGGACATGGCGCAGCTCCTCGGCGCGGCCGCCGATGAGCTCGGCAGCGTCAACGGCTCGGACGTGCTCGCCGAGCAGCGCCTGGGGCGCTATCTGCGCTCTCTGGAGATCGATGCGGAGGTCTCGGTCTACCGCGACGGACGCGGGAGGCTGCGCGCGACGATGGAAAGCGGCTCGCTTGCCCCGCTGCTCGGCCAGCCGCGCTGGCTGGAAACGCTCTCGGAGATCCTCGGGGTGCGCGTGTGCCTGCCGCAGGGCGCCGAGAGCTCCGACGCACGGCTGACCGTGCTCGAAGCCGAGCCGTTGGCCGTCTCCGTCGGGATCGCTGCGCTGAAAAAGCGCGGGGAGAAGGTCAGCGGCGACCGGGGAAGCTACTTCAAGACCGACGCGGGCGTGCTGTGCGTCATCCTCTCCGACGGCATGGGCAGCGGCGACGAGGCGGCGCGCGACAGTGCCGAGGTCGTCGCGATCCTCGAGAAGTTCCTGCGCGCAGGCGCGGACGGCGCGGCGGCGATGAAGCTGCTCAACTCCGCGCTGCTGCTGCGCGGCGGCGAAAACTGGGGCTTTGCGACGGTCGATCTGATGTGCGTCGACCTTTTTTCGGGCGAGACCAGCTTCTACAAATACGGCGCCGCCCCTTCCTATGTGTGCAGCGGGCGGAACGTGCGTCAGATCCGGGGCGAAACGCTCGCCGCAGGGCTCTCGCTCGGCGGCGGGAGCGCGCCGGACGTCGTACGCATGAAGCTCTCCCCCGGCTCGACGGCGATCATCGCCTCGGACGGCGTGATCCGCAGCGGAGAGGACGACTGGGTCAGAAACATGCTGCTGCGCGGCGCGTCCGATATGAAGCAGCTCGCCAAATCCGCGCTCCGCGAGGCGGAGCGGCTGTACGGCGGCAGCGACGACATGACCGTCGTTACCGTGCGCGTGGAGGAGCGGGCATGAGCGCGCGGCTGCGTTTCGCGCTGCGGGACGCCTGGGCGTCGCTCTTCCGCTCCGGGCGTGCGGCAGAGCGCGGCGAGAGGGGCAAAAAGGAGGTGATCGAAGGCACGGCGGGAAACGTGATCATCGTGAAGTCACCGAATACCGAGTATTTCAAGGAGGCAATATTCATACTTTGCGACGATCTCTTTTCCCGCGGCGGCACGAGCCGGGAGCAGCTGCTGCGCGAGGCCAGACGTGCGGCGGCGGACTATACGGCCGCCCGCACGCCGCCGCGCTCCGCTGCCGTGCTGACCCACGCGCTGTTCTTCCTGCTGGGCGCGCTCGTCTGCTGCGCGGTGCTGCTGCTCTTCGGGATATAAAAACGCCGCTCCGGTTCCTCAACCGGAGCGGCATATATTATGTAAACTAATTGTCAGCCGGAGTAGAACATCGAGACGTATTCCTCCAGCGTGATGTTCAGCTCATGGATCTGCTTGGCCGCATCTCGCCCGACGTAACGGAAGTGGTCCGGGACGAAGGGGTGGCCCGTCACGCCTTCCTTCCCCGCGGGGTAGCGCAGGATAAAGCCGTATTCCCAGGCGTGCCCGGCGAGCCAGGTCCTGGTCTCCTCCGTTCCCGTCTCGGCGTACAGGTCCGCGGCGAGGCCGAGCTGATGCTCGCTGCAGCCCGGCGGATCGATCTCGCGCAGTGTGAGCTCGCGTGCGCTTTTCTCGTCCTTCCCCTCTGCGATCAGCTCCTCCACGCAGGCGTTGAACAGCTCGCGCTGCTCGCTTTCGCTGCGGTAGGCGGCGGTGACGCGGCAGTCGTGCCCCGCGGCCCGGCAGGCCGCAAGCAGGCTCTCCAGCTCCGCGGCACAGCGTTCGTCGAGCATGTGCTCGTCGTCGATGAAGCTCAGCCGCTGGCCGAGATCCTCCGGCACGCCCCGCTCGCTGCTGACGACGGCAAGCAGCTCCGTGCGGCTCCGTCCGCCCTGCCAGCCCTTGATCTTCACAAGAAAGAGGATCGCGGTGATCAGCAGCGCGAGAGAGAGCAGCATGCCGATCAGGAGGATCCATTTTTTCAGTTGCAGTTTTTCTCTCTCCGGCGTCATTCCGGACTGCTCCATTCTCTCGCCTCCTTCAACGCGGCGTTCCTCTGTATAAGACGCAAAACGCCGCAAAATGTTTCACGAAAAGAATGTGATCGTACACAAGAAAGATTTTCCTTTGTCCGCGAATATACTATACACGATTTCTTCCCGTTTTTACAGCGATGGCGGAAGAGTTTAAGGATTATTCAGAATCTCCCCCTGCGGCAAAGACCGCGGGCAGGGCTGCCCGCGGTCTTTCGTCACAGTTTTTCGTCGAATTTATAGGTGATATCCTGCTCAAAGCTCAGCCTCGGCTCCTTGTGAGCGGAGATGCGCGCGATCGCGCCCAGAAGGCGGACGAGCACGAGCAGACCGATGAAGATGCAAAGGCGGCTGGCCAGATCGTTGTCCAGCACGAGGATCGCCGTCGCAACGAGAGCCGCGGCGCCCGCGAGCGTACCCATGGCCAGATAGCGCGTCGCCAGCGCGACGATCCCGACCGCGAGCAGCACGGCCGCGCCCATGGAGAAGTTGATGAAGAACGCCGAGACGCAGAGCGTCGCAGCGGCATAGCCGCCGCGGAAACGGTTGATGAGCGGATACATCCGTCCGAGCAGCAGGCAGAAGGCGGCAAGCGCGCGGCCGACGACCGCATTGTCGCCGGACTTGAACAGCCACCCGGCGATCAGCAGCGGGATTGCGTCCTTGACGAGCTCGACGACGGCGAGCTTCAAAAAGCCCTTCCAGCCGTAGAGCCGGCGGAAGTTGGACAGCCATACGCTGCCCCGGCCGAGGCGGCGCAGATTGGTCCGGAAGACGAAGTTCGAGGCGATCACCATCGTGTCGAGGCTGCCGAAGCAGTAGGCCAGCGCGGCGGTCAGGATGCTGAAGAGCCAGTATTTCATTCCTTATCCCCTTTCTGGCGGATGATGATGCGGATCGGCGTCCCCTCCAGCCCGAACACGCTGCGGATCTGGTTTTCCAGATAGCGCTGGTAGGAGAAATGGAACAGCTCGCGCGAATTGCAGAAGATCACGAAGCAGGGCGGCTTGATCCCCGTCTGCGTCATGTAGTAGATCTTCAGCCGCCTGCCCTTGTCCGTGGGCGGCTGCACGCGCGCCTGCGCGTCGGCGAGCACGTCGTTGAGCATGCCGGTCGAGATGCGCATGCTGCTCTGATCGTTGACAAAGTTGATCAGCTCGAAGAGCCGGTCGGTGCGCTGCCCGGTCAGGGCGGAAATGAACAGCACCGGCGCGTAGCTCATAAAGGAGAGGTCGCGCATCACGTCCTTGCGCATCTTCTCCATCGTGCCGGTCTCCTTGTCCACCAGATCCCACTTGTTGACGACGACGATGCTGGCCTTGCCCGCTTCGTGCGCAAGTCCGGCGATCTTGGTGTCCTGCTCGGTCACGCCCTCGCGCGCGTCGAGCATGATGACGCAGACGTCCGCGCGCTCGATCGCGAGCTGGGCGCGCATGACCGAGAAGCGCTCGATCCGCTCGTCCACCTTGGATTTGCGCCGGATGCCCGCCGTATCGATGAACACGTATTTGCCCTTGTCATTCTCGAAAGGCGTGTCCACCGCGTCGCGCGTCGTGCCGGCCATGTCGCTGACGATGACGCGCTTTTCTTTGAGGATGCAGTTGATGAGCGAGGACTTGCCGACGTTCGGCTTGCCGATCACGGCGACCTTGATGCTGTCGTCTTCCTCCTCCTCTTTCTCCTGCGGCGGGAGATGCTTCAGGCACGCGTCGAGCAGATCGCCCGTGCCGTGGCCGTGGATGGCGGAGACCGCGATCGGGTCGCCGAGACCGAGCTCATAGAACTCATAGACCGCGACGTCCTCCGGTCCGGTGGAGTCAGCCTTGTTGACGGCCAGCACCACAGGCTTGCGGGAACGCAGCAGCATGTTTGCCACTTCCTTGTCCGCGGCCGTCACGCCGGTGCGGATATCGGCGACGAGCACGATCACGTCCGCCGCGTCGATGGCGATCTGCGCCTGCTCGCGCATGAACAGCAGGATCTCGCTGTCGGTGCTCGGCTCGATGCCGCCCGTATCCACCATATCGAATTTTCTGCCGCACCACTCGCACTCGGCATAGAGCCGGTCGCGCGTGACGCCGGGGGTATCCTCCACGATGGAGAGACGTTTCCCCACCAGGCGGTTGAAGAGCATCGACTTGCCCACGTTCGGGCGGCCGACGATCGCCACAAGAGGCTTTGCCATGGTCTCCCCCTCCTTTTCAGTTCTGATTGTACTTGTAGTATTCCTCCGCGCCCGTGTCGCCGCGGGGCTGGCGTACGGCGGGCAGCTCGCCCGCCATCGCGTCAAAGAGCGCGAAGCCGTCCTGTTCGACGGGATAGATCGGCACGCCGAGAGCGCGCACGGCCTCGGCAAGCGTGACGTCGTCGAGGAAGTCCATCTCCTCGCGGCGCAGCATGTTCTGCGAGATCAGCAGCCGCTCGCCGAGCTCTTTTCCCTTGAGCTGGGCGATCAGGTCGCCGCCGGTGATGAGTCCGGAGACGTTGATGCTGCGGCCGAAAAAGTCGTTCTCGATCGCCCACACACGCCCGTCCAGCGCCGGATACTTCTCCGCCGCGAGCGCGACGAGCTTTTCGAAAAACGGAGCGACCGAGGTCCCGCACGCGATGGAGAAGGGCACGCCGTCCACCGTGTCGGACAGGCGCAGCGCGCTGCGGAATTCCGTCTCCAGCAGGCGGATCATGCCCACGCCGTTCTCCAGCTGGGTATGCTCCTCGTAAAACGCATCCTCCGGCAGCTCGAGTCCCGCTTTGAGGTACATCTCGTCGCCGCAGAAGAAGATGCGCGTACCGTGCTTTTTGACGCATTCGTCGCCGAAGGCGGTCACCTGGCGGATCGTCTCCGCCGCATGCTCGCTCGTAAAGGGCGTGAGCGGATAAAGCCCCTCGCGGAACTTCGTCAGCCCGACCGGGACGATGGACACGCTGTGCACGCCGGGGTACATCGCCTCGAGATCGCGCATCGTACGCTGCAGCTCCTCGCCGTCGTTGAGTCCCGGGCAGCAGACGATCTGGCAGTTCATGACGATGCCGTGCTCGGCAAAGCGGCGCATGACCGCGATGCTCTCGCCGGCACGGGGATTGCGCAGCATCTCGCAGCGCAGCTTTTCGTTCGTGGTGTGCACCGAGACGTTGATGGGGCTGATATGCAGGTCGATGACGCGCTGGATCTCGCGCTGCGAGAGGTTCGTGAGCGTGA
This sequence comes from Oscillospiraceae bacterium, assembly GCA_902761055.1. GTDB lineage: Bacteria > Bacillota > Clostridia > Oscillospirales > Oscillospiraceae > Limivicinus. The sequence continues at coordinate 116,536 of CACWIS010000004.1, read as the reverse complement.
TGTAGTTGCCCAGCAGGAAGCTCAGGCGCGCGTCGTCGTCCTTGAAATACATCGTCGGGCGCATCCCCTTCGGGAGCTGGTCGATGAAGCAGAAAACGCAGTTGTTTGCACAGGAACGGGCGCGGTCCATGAGGTAGCTTTCGAACTCGAGCCCCAGATCGCCGCCCTCGTCCTTGCGGACGTTCACGCCGTACTCGCTGCCGTCGGCGCGGCGCAGCACGACGTGCAGCCGCCGGTCATAGGCGAAGAACTTGTAGTCCAGCACGTCGACGATCCGGTTGCCGTTGATGGACACGAGCACGTCCCCCACCGCGGCCTTGCCGCGCAGGGGGCTGTTCGCATCAAGCGCCCTGATGCGGTTTTCCACTTTCTTCACCTCCCGGAGAGAGCTCGGAAAAGAGGGCTCATGCCGCCGATGCGGTCGTCCCTCTTCTCCACAGGAAAAGGAGGAGAGGGCGCGCCCTCTCCTCCTTTAAGGTTCACTTGCTTTCCTCAACATTGATGACCGTACGGCCCTTGTACTGACCGCAGGCCTTGCACGCACGGTGAGGCATGCAGAACGCGCCGCAGTTGGGGCACTTAACGAGGGCCGGAGGCGTGAGCTTCCAGGTGGAAGAACGTCTCTTGTCGCGTCTCTGCCGTGATACCTTTCCTTTCGGGACTGCCATGTTGACACCTCCTGCTGACTGCTGTTTTGAGCAGCTGTGTTTTGTTATTCGCCGGGTTTTGTATCCAAAAGCTGCTCAAGCACAGCAAATCTTGGATCGAATTCTTTTCCGCAGCCGCACGGCCCGAGATTGAGGTTCTTCCCGCACTTCGGGCACAGGCCCTTGCAGTCCTCCCGGCAGAGGCATTTCGTTTCCACGTCCAGGATGAAGAGAGTGGCGAGCATCTCGCCGAGATCGATCTCGTTCCCGTCGAGAAAGAACAGCTCGGGGTCGTCGGCATTGTCCTCGCTGCGATCGACGATGACGGCGGAGAGCGGCGTGGTCTTGACGCTTTCGAACTGCGCCGCGCAGCGATCACAGATACAGATCAGGTCCGCACGGATCTCGCCCTCCAGACGAAGGACGCCGGCCTCGTTGAAAACTCTTCCCGAGGCGTGCGGTTTTTCCTTGTAGCTCACGATCGAGGGAAAATCAAGACCTTCCGTCTCCATGTCGCACGAAAAAGGTACGGCACCGCCGGGGATCTCGATGATCTCGCGCAGATTCAGCTTCATAAAGCACCTCGCACGGCCGCTGGCCGCGCTCCCGCACACGGGGAACGTCAGCCTTGATATTATAGTTGAGAGTTCAAGACTTGTCAATAAGATTTTTCTATTGTATAATGCGAAAAACGATTTTTTTATCGGGACGGTTCATCATGAAGGAACTGCACATCCAAAAGAACGACGCCGGCCAGCGTCTGGACCGCTTTGTATCGAAAGCCGTCCCCCTGCTGCCGGAATCGCTGCTGCAGAAATACATCCGCCTCAAGCGCATCAAGCGCAACGGCAAGGGCGCCAGGCGCGACGTGCGCCTCGTCGAGGGAGACGTGCTGCAGCTCTATATCAGCGACGAGTTTTTTGAAAAGCCGCGGGAGGAGAATTCCTATCTCAAGGTCGGGACGCCGCGGCTCGACGTCGTCTATGAGGATGAGAACATCCTGCTGGCCGACAAGAAGCCCGGCGTGCTCTGCCACAGCGCGGGCGTCTGGGACTACAACACGCTCATCGCCAACATCCAGGCCTACCTCGCCCAAAAGGGCGAATGGAAGCCGAGGGAGGAAAACGCCTTTACCCCGGCGCTCTGCAACCGCATCGACCGCAACACCGGCGGCATCGTCATCGCCGCAAAAAACGCCGAGGCGCTGCGCATCCTCAACGAAAAGATCCGCGCGCGGGAGATCGAGAAATACTATCTCTGCGCCGTGCAGGGACGCCCGAAGCCCGCGAGCGGCCGGCTGGAGAACTATCTGTTCAAGGACGCGGGGAAGAATCAGGTTTACATAAAACAGAAGCCCGAGCCCGGCGCGCGCACCGCGGTCACGGAATACCGCACGCTCTGCAGCGCGGGTGCGCTCTCGCTGCTCGAATGCCGTCTGCTGACCGGGCGCACGCATCAGATCCGCGCCCAGATGGCGCACGCGGGCTGGCCGCTGCTGGGCGACGGGAAATACGGCAGCGAGCGCTTCAACAAGGGCTTTGACGAAAAGGGCCAGGCGCTGTACTCCTACCGTCTCGTCTTTGAATTCCCAACCGACGCGGGCATCCTCAACTACCTCAGGGGACGCGAATTCCGCGTCGAGCGCGTCGACTTCGTTGAAAAGTATTTCCCCGGCCGGCAGATCTGACGGGCCTGAAAACAAAAAGGACTGGTTTACATAACCAGTCCTTTTTGTTTTCATCCTTTTTTCTTCGCCCTGCGGATCAGCAGAGCCTGGATGCACAGCATCATGCCGAAGAGCGCCAGGATGACCCCCATGCCGATGAACGTCCAGCTCAGGCTGCGCGCCACGAAGCCGAGCAGCAGCAGCATCGGCGCGCCGAGCAGGATCGCCCAGAGGTTCTGATAGATCAGGTTGTGGGAGGCGGGCGTCTCGTAAAGCGGGTCGATCTCGCGCAGGAGGATCACGCCGGTGCTCGCCGTGCCGGTCAGCATGCCGTAAAGGGAGAGGAAGGCCTCGTCGGCATAGTCCGGGAAGAGCTTGCGGCAGATGCGGAAATTGTAGAAATAGGTCGCCAGCGCGCCGAGCACGCACAGCAGGATCAGCGGGAGCCAGAATTCCTTGTAGCGGAAGGCCGAGAGGTTGATGGCCGCGATCGAGGCCACGACCATGATATCGAACATCGTGCCGGAGATGCGGTTGAGCATGAAGTTGTTGATATACTCGCGCTTCACGACGCCCTTTGCCTTGAGCTTCTGCAGGCAGTTCCTCACCAGGATCGCAAAGACCGTGCCGATGAGGAAGTTGAAGCCCCAGATCAGCGGCTTGACGGTGTTGACGGCGAAGCCTCCCGCGCGGTCGAGCAGGACCGTCACGCCGGCCATGGCCGCATAGGCCAGAAAATACGAGACGAACACGAGGCCGAGCTGGACCGTGAGCTTGTCGAGCGACTCGCTCAGCGGGATCTCGTCCTTGCCGGTGACCATCTCGGCCGAGAGGTCCTCGATCTCGTCTGCGTTTTCGATCTGCGCACGCCTGTCGCCCGCACGGCGCAGCTTGTTGAGGTAGTACACGCCGCCGACGGACGCGGAGATGAAGCCCATTGCCGCGATCGTCAGACCGAAGCTCGCGCCGTTTTCAAAGGCCGGATACTCGGTATAGCCCTGGTAGATGCTGCCCCAGTTGTAGGCCTGTCCGGGACCCTGGCCGTAGCCCATGGGCAGCAGCACGCCGCCGGCGGCATAGCTGCCGATCAGATAAAAGAGGGTCACCGTGACGACCAGGCCGAGAAAGGCCTGCAGCAGATAGCTGCCGACGACGACCGTGCTCGTCGCAAAGACGTCGCGCCGGGCCTTCTTGCCCTTGATCTTCTCGGTATGGCGCAGCGCCATCGCCACGAAGCCGAGACCGAGACCGTGGAAGGTCAGCGCCTCGAGCGTGGAGGTGGTGAACATCGAGCGGCCGAAGATCGCCTTGAACGCAGCGTCCGCAGCCAGAACGAGAAAGCCGCCGAGCACGGCGCTCGGAAGCAGGCTGCGGCGCAGGAAAGGGATCTGCCGGCGCAGCGCGTTCGCCAGCAGCATCGCGCCGAACAGCACGGCAAGCGTAACGACGAAGGACCATACCTCGACGTCCCAGAAGCTCATTTGACCGGTCATATCTTTGTACCTCGTTGCTTCAAATATTTGTTGTGTTCAGTTTATACGGAGGTGTCGGAAAAGTCAAGCGATATCGGGCTTACCATACCTGCCGGCGCAGAGCGAACATCGCCAGATAGAACAGCTCCGCGATCGCGAGCAGACACAGCAGCACGGCGCGCGCCGCTTTCTTTTCGCAGCACTGCGCCAGCGCGATCGGCAGCGGCGGCAGCGCGGCCATATAGCGCGGCGCGCTGAGGAGCCAGGTCGCGCCGACCGCGATCACATAGTAAGCCAGCGCCCAGGCCGTATAGCTCGGCCGCAGACGTTTGCCGCCCGCGAAGAGGATCGCGGGAGCGGCGAACACGGCGGCGAGGTTCGGCAGCCACAGGCCCGGCAGCAGCTCACGGTTCCCCGCGGCGGCGGCCTGCAGCGCATAGCGCGTCTGATACGCGGCCGTGTTGAAGAAAAAGCCGAGCTCCTGGTACCAGTGCTCGCGCTGGTAGATCAGAAACTGAAACGCGTTGCCAGAGACCAGATAGTTGACCAGGCAGTAAGCGGCGAAGCCCGTCGGGACGAGCAGCAGGGCAGGCGCGCCGCGCCAGGCTCTCTTCTCCCCGTGCAGCAGCCGCGCGGCGAGCTCAAAAAAGAGCGGGACAAAAAGCAGCAGCCCCAGCGAGCGCGTGAAGGAGGCCAGCGCGCCGAGCACGCCGGCGGGAAGCCAGCGCTCCCTGCGCGCGCAATAGACGCAGCCGACGCTCAGCAGCAGGAACAGGCCTTCGCTCATCGGCACGAAGAAGAAAAACGCGCCGGGCATCAGGCACAGACATACCAGCGCAAAGCGCGCCGTGCTCTCGTCGAGATCAAGGCGCAGCAGGCGGTAGAACACACACAGCGCGCCGGCGAAGGAGAGCATCGAGACGTGGATGCCGGCGACGATCCAGTCCTTGACGGCAAGATGCATCAGCCGCACGGCCAGCGGATAGCCCGGCAGAAAGACAAGCTGCACGACGCGGTCGACAATCCCATCGGAGAGGTACCAGTCCTGCGCGATGCACAGATAGTGATACGCGTCGGCGGCCGTCCAGAATTCCCTGAATTCAGACGGCGTGAGATCGTGGTTTACATAATGCATTATCATCCAGGCCGCCGCGAAATTGAACAGCCCGTAGAGCAGGCCGAGCACAAAGATCAGCGGAAGCGGCAGCGTCCCGCGCTCAGCCGGGCTCTCCGGCGGCGCGTCGAACCAGAACGAGAGCCAGCGCGGCACGAAGCGCACGCAGGCGGCGGCGAACAGGACGGTGCAGCCGAGCGCCGCAGCGATCTCCGCCGCGCTGCCGGGCCGGTTGTGCCTGAGCCAGACAACGAAAAGCAGCGCCAACAGGGCGAGCCCCGCGGCGCAGACGGCTGTCTGCAGTTTTCTCCTGCTCTCTTCGCGCATGCTGCTCTCCGATCGGACACAACGGGAAATCAGGCGGTCATTCGCTGATATGCTCCATCCCCTGGCTGATGATCGTGCGGACGTGGTCGTCGGCAAGGGAATAAAACACGGACTTTCCCTCGCGGCGGCTGCGGACGAGCTTGCAGCGCTTGAGGATCGCAAGCTGATGAGAGATCGCCGACTGCGTCATCGACAGCGCCTCGGCCAGATCGCAGACGCAGACCTCAGCCTCGAAGAGCACAAACAGGATCCGGATGCGGGTGGAGTCTCCGAAAACCTTGAACAGCTCCGCGAGATCGAGCAGGCTCTCGTCCGCGGGCATGCCCGCTTTGACGATTGCCAGGAGCTCTTCGTGCACTTCCCTGCTCTCACAGCATTCCACGTCGTTTTTTCTTTCCACGCTACCCATCCTCCTGTCGCGCCGCTCTCCTTCCCGCTTCATCCGGGCGGCGGCGCGCGTGACAGACCGGCCCCTTCGGGGTATCAAACCTTCATATGAACAAGCGTTCTATCATTTCCCTGTTATTATACACGCTTCCCGGCGGAAGTCAAAGGTCATTCCGTTATGTTTATTGTTTTTCGATAAATTTTATTTGACTTTCAATAAAACCTGTGCTATGGTATAGGCGCATGCAAAAGGAGGTCATCTTATGCTTCGGATATCCAAAAGCCTTTCTCTTACGATCTCGATCGTTTTGACGGCCCTGTTCTTTGTTGTTCTGATGATCGCGGCCTTTGTGCTGCCGCGCTTTGTACAGCTGATCGCTCCCGCCGCAGCGCGCCCCCTGGGACTGCGCGACGGCGTGCTGATCCTGATCGCCGGCTATCTGATCCTCGCGCTCGCGCTGCTGGCGGACGTCCTGCTGGCGCTCCTGCTGCTGCGCGTCCGCGCGGGCGAGGTCTTTACCGCCAAAAGCGTCGCGCTCATCCGCGGCGTGAGCTGGTGCGCGATCGCGATCAGCCTCGTCTTTCTCCCGATGACCGTCTACTACCTGCTCGCGCTCGTTCTCTCCTTTACGGCCGTGCTGCTGGGACTGTGTCTGCGCGTGGTGAAGAACGTCGTCGAGGAAGCCACGGCGATCAAGTCCGAGAACGACCTGACGGTGTGAGGTGGACCTATGATACTGATCAATCTGGACGTTATGATGGCGCGCCGCAAGATCTCTCTCGGCGAGCTCTCGGACAAGGTCGGGATCACGCCGGCCAACCTCTCCATCCTCAAGAACAACAAAGCCAGAGCCATCCGTTTCTCCACCCTCGACGCGATCTGCAAAGCGCTCGGGTGCCGCGTGGAGGATATTCTGGAATACAAGGAGGATTCATAATGGAGGAGTCTCTTCCTCTCTCTCCCGCTTTGGCCGGGGAAGCGGCGCCGGAGCGCCGTTTCCGCCTGCAGGACAGGCTCTTTGCCTGGCTGCTCCTGCTCTTTGGTTATTGCTTCTGGCTGCTCTTCCCGTTTTTGCAAAAGCCTCTCGCCTCGGCGCTGCTCATCGCGGCGCTCTATGCCTTCACCTTTTTCGTGCCGCTCCGCGGCCGCTGCCGTTTTGATCTCTGTGCGAAGCTGGTCTTTCTCTCCGCCGCGCTTGCGCTGCTCGCCGCCCTCATCTGGGCCGACCGCTTCCACGCCTTTATCTGCTTCGCCTATCTGCTCGCGGCCTACGCCTATCTCGTCCTTGCGGGGACGGGCGGCACGCTCGAGGGCGGCTGGAGCGAGCTGCTCGGCGCCGATCTGCTGCGCGCCTGGTTCATATTCCCCTTTTCCTCGTTCGGCGCGCTCTTTCCCGCCCTGCTCCTTCCGCAGGGAAAAGGCTTCGGCCGTACGCTGCTGAAGATCGCGCTCGGCCTCTTTCTCGCCGTGCTCCCGACCTGGCTGGTCCTCTCGCTTCTGTCCTATGACAGCGGCTTTACCGAGCTGCTGGCGCGCATTTTCAGCCTCCGGATCGACGATCCCGGGATGATCCTGCTGCGTTTCTGCTTCGGCGTGCCTGTCGCGCTCTATGTTTTCGGTCTGTATTTCTCCTCGGTTTCCGGCAAGCTGCTGCGCGAGGACGGCGCGCGGCGCGTCCGGGAGCGTGCCGAGCGCAGACGGATCCTGCCGCCCTTGAGCGCCGCCGCCGCCGTGATCCCGCTGCTTTTCGTCTACGTCCTGTTCTTCCTCTCGCAGTGGGGCTATTATACCTCGGCCTTCACGGGCGTTCTGCCCGCGCATTTGAGCTATGCCGAATACGCGCGCAGCGGCTTTTTTCAGCTCTGCACGGTGGCATTTGTAAACTTTCTCGTGCTTCTCGCGCTCTCCCGCCTCGTCCGGCGGGGCCGGGAGCGTTTCATGCGCGCGCTCTGCGTCACGCTTACGCTCTTCACACTTCTCTTGATCGCGACGGCGCTGAGCAAGCTGCGGCTTTATATCGCCGCGTACGGCCTGACGCCCGACCGTGTGCACGCCGCGTGGTTCATGCTGCTGCTCTCTCTGCTCTTCCTTCTGGTCCTCATCCGGCAGTTTTCGCCGCGCTTCAACGCCTTTCCGATCGCGGCGGCGCTGTGCGTCGCGATGTTTCTCCTTCTCGCGCTTTCGGGCAGCAACGGCTGGATCGCGCGCCGCAACGTCGAGCGCTATCTGCGCGGCGAGGCGGAACAGATCGACGTATACGCTCTGTGCGATCTCGGCGACGACGCGGTGCCGGAGCTGCTGCGGCTCGATCGGTATCTCGCCGAGAAGGGGGAGCGCGACGAAACGCTGCGCGCTTTCCTGCGCGGCCGCGCCGCGGAAAAACGGGATATCTGGTCCTGTACGCTCTCCTCCCTGCGCGCCGGGCGTCTGCTCGAGCAGGCGGGATATATGCAAAAAGAAAGCCCTCCGTGAGGGCTTTCTTTTTTTCGGACATTCTCAGCACTGCTTCATCACGCGGATGAAGAACTCGACCGCGCGCTGGGCGGTTTCCAGGCGGATATGCTCGTTGTTGCCGTGGATCGAAGCGCGCTCCTCCTTTGTCAGGTCCATCGCCGAGAAGCGGTAGACCCTGTCGGAGAGCTTGCGGTAATGGCGGCTGTCCGAGCACTGGACCATCAGATAGGGCGCGACGATGCAGCCGCGCCAGGTGCCGGAGACCGCGCGGCAGACGCGCTGCCAGCCCTCGCAGTCGGTGCGGGAGATCGGGCTCGGCTCGAAGGAGCGCAGCACCTTGAGCCCGACCTTCGGATCCTTGACCGTCGCGCGGATCGTCCCGAGCGCGCTGCGCACGCTGTCGTCCGGGTTGAGACGCAGATTCGCCACCATCGAGGCCGAGGGCGGGATCACGTTCGGCGCCTTGCTGCCCTGCATCTGCGTGAAGGCCACGGTCGTGCGCAGCAGGGCGTTGAGCTCCCCGCCGTTTTTGCGGCAGATCAGATCCAGCACCCATCCGAAGGCCCAGAGGTTGGCGAAGATCATGCGGTAGACGAAGCTCGAGCGGCGGCCGAGCGTGTCGAACATCTCCAGCGCGGGCTTGGTGAAGTGCGCGCGGAAGGGATGCGCCTCGACGCGCGCGCAGGCCGTCGAGAGCTTGCCGACCGGGGTGTGCGGGGCGGGCGCGGAGGCGTGTCCGCCGTCGGAGCTGACGGAAAACTCCAGGTTCATCATGCCCTTCTCCGCGATGCCGATCAGCGCGCAGGGTCCGCTGACGCCGGGGAAAACGTCCTCGACGACCGCGCCGCCCTCGTCGATCACGAGCTCCGGCTCAATGCCGTGCTCGGCGAAATAGTCGACGATATGCACCGCGCCGAGGCCGTTGACCTCCTCGCCGCCGGAGAAAGCGAAATAGACGTCGTTTTTCGGCGTGAATCCCTGCGCGATCAGGTTTTCCGCCGCGGAGAGGATGCCGTTGAAGGTCACCTTCGTATCGAGGGTGCCGCGGCCCCACATCGCGCCGTCGCGGATGATCGCCTCGAAGGCGGGGACGTCCCAGTTCTCCTCCTCGACGGGCACGACGTCGTAGTGCGCCATCAGCACGGCGGGCTTGCCCTGCTCACTCCCCTTCCAGGTAAAGAGCAGGCCGCGGTCCTCGAGTCGCCGGAACAGGCAGGTCCTGAACACGCCCGGATACAGGACGGGCAGCAGCGCGATCAGCTTTTCGAACTCCGCGTCGTCCTCGTCCTCGCGTCTTTCGCTCGAGACCGTGCGGCAGCGGACGAGCGCGGCGAGCGCGCGCAGCGCCGCATCCCGGTCGAATTCAACGTCCTCAAACGTCTCCTCCTTTTCCTCCTTCGGGCGGAAGAGCGCCGTACGAACGAGGATGACCGCGACCAGCGCGGCGAGCAGGAGCAGGATCAGCTTTCCGATCATGAAAGTACCCCCTTCTTGTACAGGATGCGCGACACGCCCAGCGTGAAGAGCACGCCGACGGGCACCATGATGCCCACGGTCCCGGCGTTGAGCGCGGGCACTGCGATGAAGAGCACGAGCATCAGCAGCACCGGCGCGACGGCGATCTTCCAGTTTTTCGAGATGAACACGACGCCCAGCGCGCCGAAGAGCGAGGGCAGGATCTGGGCGAAGGCGGGCGCGAGCGCCGGCGCCTCCAGCAGCGGCGTGAGCGGCGTGATGAGCAGCACGCCGAGGATGATGATGAGCGTCGTCACGATGCTCGACACGGCGATCGCGATCGTGGAGACGATCTCGCCCTCCTCGGAGCTGACGCCGACCTCCGCCTGCTCGAGCGCGTTGAGCGCCACGGGCAGCTTGAGGTTCGAGATATTGCCGGTCACGAAGGACAGGTACGAGCCGCCCGCGCCGAGCATCGGCACGTAGGTCACGGTCTCGATCGCGCCGACGGCCCAGTACATCGGGGCGGTGGCGATGAGGCCCATCAGAAGGCCGTGCCAGTCCGGCAGCGTGTGATAGACGAGGCCGATCACGACGGGCACGAGCATCAGGATGACCGCGACGGAGATGTTCCAGATCCGGCCGTCCCGGTGGACGGATTTGATATAGCTCTGTCTGCTATCCATCGAAGCGCGCCCCCTTTCAGCCCAGCCACGCCGTCAGCGGCACGGCGGCCGCCATCCCGGCGATCAGGCTGACGGGCAGGGCGTAGTCCGCCAGCACCCGCAGGCCCTTCTTTTTCGACGCCAGGCCCAGCGCGGTCATCACGAGCGCCGCCGCGGTCATGACGAGCACCGGGATCAGTCCCGCCGTCTCCCCGCGGAACACGCCCGAGAAGTCGCAGAAGACGTAGCCGATAAAGGCCGAGATCATGCCGATGAACATCGAGGCCGAAAAGATCTCGCCCCATTTTTTATCCCGGTTTTCCAGATTGATCACGCCGTTGAGGAGCTTCTCGCCGATCAGCGGCACCAGCCAGATGCCGACCATGATGCTGATCGTCATCACCGCGGCGATCGTGACGTACTGCTGCGCGCTCAGGGCGCTGACCTGACCGAAGGTCAGTCCCATCGCGCTCTCGGCGTTGGTGGCGGCGATCGTCTCGTACGAGAGGTTGCCCACGACGCTCAGGCGCAGCCAGGGCAGCGGCACGCCGAGATCCTTCGAGAGCGTGATGACGGAAATGACGATGGCCGCGGCCGGCGCGATCGTAAAGACCGCGGCCGTTCGGGCCGTCCGCTTCAGCTTTTGCCTGTCCATCCCCAGCTCGACGCCGCGCCGCCAGGCCTTGATGAGGAAAAAGACCGACTGCGCCAGCACGACCGCGACGGCGATCCCCGCCACCGCGAAGAGCACGGGACTGTTGACGTTGAATGCCATATGCGTGCCTCCCCCTGTGTTTCTATACGGACTATATTAATTTACCGTAAAAAAGATTGCAAGAGCTTTCGCGCATTTTCTTTTCCTCCGTGACAAGCGCCCGGCGCCGTGCTATACTGAAAACGACCGATCATACGCAAAGAGGTGAGGAGCATGCTCACGCGCAAGGAGGCGATTGGCGCCTGCATGGAGCTGCCCGGCGTCTACGAGGACTATCCCTTTGACGACGCGAACTGGAGCTGCATGCGCCATGCGTCGAATAAAAAGATCTTCGCGCTGATCTTCGAGCGCGAGGGGCGCATCTGGATCAGCGTGAAGAACGAGCCCTCCTGGGGCGACTTCTGGCGCAGCTCCTTCGCCGCGATCGTGCCGGCCTACCACATGAACAAGCTGCACTGGAGCAGCATCATCCTCGACGGCAGCGTGGACGAGGACGTGATCCGGCGCATGATCGCCGACAGCTACGATCTGACCGCGCCCAAGCGCCTGAAGCGTTACGCCGACGAGTTTTGAGAGGACAGTCATGGACGAGATCAAAAAAGGAAAGCTCTATATCGTCGCCACGCCCATCGGCAATTCGCGCGACATGTCCCCGCGCGGGCGCGAGATATTAAGCTCCGTGGACGTCATCGCGGCCGAGGATACGCGCCGCTCGATGGTGCTGCTCGGCAAGCTGGAGATCCGCAACCGCCTTGTGAGCAACCACAAGTTCAACGAGTACGGCAAGGCAAAGTATTTCATCTCCGAGATGCTCGCGGGCAAGAGCGTGGCCGTCATCACCGACGCGGGCACGCCCTGCATCTCCGACCCCGGCAACGAGCTGATCCGCGCCGCGGTCGACGCGGGGATCGAGGTCGTCGGCGTGCCGGGCTGCTGCGCGGCCGTGACGGCGCTGTCCGTCTCTGGCTTCGACCTGTCGAGCTTTCTGTTCTACGGCTTTTTCCCGCGCGAGAACGCCGAGCGGCGCAAGCTGCTCGAAAAGCTCCGCCGCGGCGACACGCGCACCTTTGTTTTTTACGAGAGCCCCAAGCGCATCATGGACCTCGTGGACTTCTTCATCGACAGCGAGGCCGGCGTGCGTCTGTGTCTGTGCAACGACATGACCAAGCTCCATGAGATGAGCTTTCGCGGCACGCCCGCGGAGGTCAAGGAGAAGCTGCTCGGCAAGGGCAATTACGACAAGGGCGAGTACGTCGCCGTCGTCGAGATCGACGAGAGCTATCTTTTCACCAAGACCGAGCATGCCGTCTCGGCCGAGGCCCTGCTCGTCGACGCGATGGTGTCGAAGGGCGTCGGCGGCAGGGACGCCGTCGCCGCCGTGCTTGAGGACGAAAACAATTCCTACAGCAAGAACGAGCTCAAAGCCGCTCTGCTGAATCTCAAGAAGCTGGTCTGATATGTCCGATCTGAAAACAGAACTCGCCGCGGCGCTGCCGCGGCTGCACAAGGCCGTCTTCTCCCAGCCGACGGAGGGCGCGGAGTACGCGAAAGCCACGGTCCGGCCCCTGCGGCTGAAGGACCGCGCGCTTTTCCAGCTCGAGGCCATCCGCGACAACAAGGCCTTCCATTTCAACCTGGACGAATCCGGGCTGCTCGCCCTCGCGGACGAGACGCTCATCGGCCGCTACCGCCAGGTGCTGCTGACCGACGACGGGGGCGCGCGCCAGTTCGTCCTGCGCCGCGACGGCAGCTACCGCAAGAGCGGCGCGAGCGCCGTGCCGCTGCCCGGCGGCGGACCGGCGGCCGCGCACGACCGGGAAAAGCGCCGCCTGCTCGCCGAGGGCGAGAACATCCCCGCGCTGGTGGACCTCGGCGTGTTCACGGAGGATCTGCACATCGTCAAGGCAAAGTACGACAAGTACCGCCAGATCGACCGCTTCCTCCGCCTCATCGACGACGCCTTCGCCTCCGTCGAGCCGGGACCTCTCACGGTCCTCGACTTCGGCTGCGGCAAGTCTTATCTGACCTTTATCCTCTACTACTACTTCGCCGTCAGGCGCGGCTTCGACGTCGAGATGATCGGCTACGATCTCAAGCCCGACGTCGTCGAGCGCTGCAACGCGATCGCCGGGAAATACGGCTACGAAAAACTGCGCTTCCTCGTCGCCGACGTCTCGAAGGACAGGCTCTACGACAAGGACTTCGACCTGCTCGTGACGCTGCACGCCTGCGACACGGCGACCGACTACGCGCTCGACTTCGCGCTGCGCCATCACGCGAAGTACATCTTCTCCGTCCCCTGCTGCCAGCATGAGATCAACGCCTCCATCCGCAGGGGCGGCGATCTCGACCTGCTGCTCGGCCACGGCATCCTCAAGGAGCGCAGCTCCGCCCTGCTGACCGACGCGATCCGCGCCGCCGTGCTCGAGGACATGGGCTACGAGGTCGACCTGCTCGAGTTCATCGACTTCGCCCACTCTCCCAAGAATCTGATGATCCGCGCCGTGAAAAAGAACCCGCCGCGCGGGAAAAAGATCCCGCTCTGCCGCGCGCTCGCCGGGCGCTACGGTTTCACGCAGACGCTGCTGGAGCTCTGCGCCGCTTATGAGCCGGACCGCGGCTGAAAAAACGCCTTCCCGTTCATTTGAACGGGAAGGCGTTTTTTCAAGATCTGCCGAAGATCCTCAAAAAGTTCTTCAGCGTGCCGGTAAGCTCGTCGAGCGTGCCCATGACGTTCTCGATGCCGCTGTCCTTGAGCCGGTTCATAAACTCTCTGGCCTGCAGCGAGGTCTCGTTGAGGCCGTCCAGTGCCTCTTCAAATTTATTCACCGTGTCCGGGCCGATGCTGCCGAAGAACTGCTCCGCCTCGTCCAGGGTACGCCGGATCTGATCCATGCTCCCCTCGAGCTGCCGGATCGGCGCCATGATTTTTGGGATATAGACCAGCGCAAGGAAAAGGATGAGCAGAAGCAGCGCCGAGATCACGGCGATCGTGATCCTGTTCGCCCGCTCCGCTCTGCGTCCCTGGAGCACCAGTTCCTTCAAAAGCTCGCGCTCGCTCATGTTTTCGATATCCTTATGCATCGTTGCAGCACCTTCTTTCCGTGCTTATCATAACACATCCCGCGCGATACGGCAAGCGCCGCGGCAGATGGTTTTTGGTTAACATAACATTTCATTCCGACGGCTCTCTCGCTGCGCCGGTATCGCGCCGGCGCACGGCCGCGGCGAAATGCGGGACAGGATCCTCTTGTAATCCCCGCCGCTGTGGTGGTATACTGAAATAAAATAACACAGGAGGCGGCGGCGCATGGATTTCACCTTCAATCACTTCAATTTCAACGTGCTCGATCTCGATCGCTCGCTGAAGTTCTACGACGAGGCGCTCGGTCTGAAGGTCGTGCGCGAGAAAAAGGCTTCCGACGGCAGCTTCATCCTCAAATTCCTCGGCGACGGGAAAAGCGCCTTTCAGCTCGAGCTGACGTATCTGGCCGACCGGACCGAGCCCTATGACCTGGGCGAGCAGGAATTCCATCTCGCCTTCATGACGCCGGACATGGCCGCCGCGCACGAGAAGCACGAGAAGATGGGCTGCATCTGCTTTGAGAATCCCGCGATGGGCATTTACTTTATCGAAGATCCCGACGGCTACTGGATCGAGATCATCCCCGAAAGGAAATAACGGGCGTCTTGCGCCGATACAATTCTTTCTATACACGGGAGGACGTGACATGGACCTCGAGCTGAAAGACTTTGAGCTTGCCGAGCAGCGGCTGCGCGGCGTGCTGCACCACACCGAGCTGGACCTCTCCTCGACCTTTTCCGAGATGACCGGCGGGCGCATCTATCTCAAATGCGAAAACCGCCAGAAGACCGGCTCGTTCAAGATCCGCGGGGCGAGCAACAAGATCGCCGCCCTCGTCGAGCGCGGCGAGGCGAAGGCCGTCGTGGCCTCCTCCGCAGGCAATCACGCGCAGGGCGTGGCCTGCGCCGCGCGCAAGTTCGGCATCCCCGCCACGATCGTCATGCCCAAGGCCGCGCCGATCGCCAAGGTCCAGGCCACCGAGGGCTACGGCGCAAAGGTCGTGCTCGCGGGCGACTGCTATGACGACGCATACGCCCGCGCCTGCGAGATCTGCCGCGGCGAGGGCGCTACCTTCCTGCATCCCTACAACGACCCCGAGGTCATCGCCGGCCAGGGCACGCTGGGCATGGAGATCCTCGGCGACCTGCCCTCCGTGGACATCGTGATCACGCCCGCCGGCGGCGGCGGTCTGCTCGCCGGCGTGGCCACCGCGATCAAGCTGCTCAACCCGCGCGTCAAGGTCTACGGCGTGCAGGCCGAGGGAGCCGACGCGATCGCCCGGAGCTTTCGCGAGAAGAAGCTCGTCACGACCGACAGCGCCTCGACGATCGCCGACGGCATCGCCGTCAAGGCGCCGGGCGATCTGACCGTCGAGCTCATCAACCGCTATGCCGACGGCGTACTCACCGTCTCGGACACCGAGATCGCCGACGCGATCCTGCTGCTGCTCGAGCGCTGCAAGCAGGTCGTCGAGCCCGCGGGCGCGACGCCGCTGGCCGCCGTTTTGAGCGGCAGGCTCGATGTGCGGGGCAAGCGCGTGGTTTGTCTGCTCTCGGGCGGCAATATCGACGTCAGCTTCATCCAGAGCATCATCGAGCGCGGTCTGGTGGCCCGCCACCGGCGGATCAAATTCGTCGTCACGCTGCTCGACCGTCCGGGCAGTCTGATGCAGATGCTCGGCGTGATCGCCGCATCGGGCGCGAACATCCTGCAGATCGAGCACGACAAACTCAGCGAGGGACTCAATCCCAACGAGACCAACGTCCACGTCTCGCTGGAGGTAGGCGGCGCGGCGCACGGCGAGGCCGTGATCGAAGCGCTGCGTGAAAAAGGGTATACCGTTGTGAAGGAGGATAAAACATGAAAACCGTTTCCACAGAAAAAGCGCCGGCCGCGATCGGCCCCTATTCCCAGGCCCAGATCTCCGGAGGCTTTGTCTTTGCCTCCGGGCAGATCCCCATCATCCCCGAGACGGGCGCGCTGGCCGAGGGGCTGGAGGCGCAGGCCAACCAGGTCTTCACCAATATCGGCGCGCTGCTGGCCGCCGCCGGCAGCGACATTGCGAAGGTCGTGAAAACCACCGTGTTCATCAAGAATATGGATGACTTCGGCAAGATCAACGAGATCTATGCGCAGTATTTCAAGGCCCCCTTCCCCGCCCGCTCCTGCGTGGAGGTCGCGCGCCTGCCGAAGGACGTGCTGCTGGAGTGCGAGGTCATAGCGGAACTCTGATTCTTCTTGACTTGCTTCAAATATTTGTTATACTTACAGGCAGGGCAGTCCGCCCTGCCTGTAAGATTCAAGGGGTTTGACTATGGAACACATCGACAGGAAAAAAGAGCTGATCCGCTCGCTGAAGTTTTTGCTCTTCTCGATCTCCGCCGGGCTCGTCCAGATGGGCAGCTTCGCTCTGTTCAAGGAGCTGCTGCACTGGCGCAACTGGCCGAGCTATCTGCTGGCTCTGGTGCTCTCGGTCGTCTGGAACTTCACGCTCAACCGCAAGTTCACCTTCAAATCGGCCAGCAACGTCCCCATCGCGATGCTCAAGGTCGCCTGCTACTACGCGGTCTTCACGCCGCTGAGCACGCTGCTGGAGCGTTTCCTCGCGGATATCCTGGGCTGGAACGGTTATCTGGTCACGGCCATCAATATGGCGCTGAACTTCGTTACGGAGTTCCTCTACCAGCGCTTCTATGTTTTCCGCGACTCGATCGATACGAACGATCTGGCAAAAAAGGAACGCGGCGAATAAAACAGACAAAGGGGCGGCATGCGGCGCATGCCGCCCCTTTCTTTTCAGAAAGCTCTTTTCTTTGCCCCCGCATCTATGCTATACTGAATAAATGTGAACAAGACCATTTCGTCGGAAGGTGAAGGACATGCCCGCTGAGATCTTAAAAGGCGCTCCCGTGGCCGCGGCCATGTGTGAAAACTTAACGGAACGGATCGCGCGGCTGCGTGAAAAGGGTGTCGCGCCCTGTCTCGGTATGCTCCGCGTCGGCGAGCGGCCGGGCGATCTGAGCTATGAACGCAGCGCCTCGAAGCGCTGCGAGACGCTCGGCGTCGCGATCCGCAGGTGCGTGCTCGCCGCGGACGCGTCAGAGGAAGAGCTCCTTGCCGCGATCGAGGAGTTCAATCGCGACGGCTCCGTGCACGGCGTCCTGCTCTTCCGCCCGCTGCCGGAGACGATGGACGCGCGCCGCATCAGCGACGCGATCGCGCCCGAGAAGGATGTGGACGGGATCGGCGCCTGTTCGATGGCGGCGGTCTACGCCGGGCTCGAGCACGGCTTTTTCCCCTGCACCGCGCAGGCCGTCATCGAGATGCTGCACTATTACGGTCTGCCGATCTGCGGCAAACGCGCCGTCGTCGTAGGCCGCAGCCTGGTCACGGGTCGTCCCGCTGCGCTGCTGCTGCTGCGCGAGCATGCGACGGTCACCGTCTGCCACACGCGCACGCAGGACCTCTCCGCGCTGTGCCGCGAGGCGGACATCCTCGTTACCGCCACCGGCTGCATCAACACCGTCACGGCCGAGGCCCTGCGCCCCGGCCAGGTCGTGATCGACATCGGCCTGACCTATGACGAGGCGCGCGGGAAGCTCTGCGGCGACGTGGACCACGACGCGGCCGAACGGATCGTGGACTGTATCAGCGCCGTCCCCGGCGGGATCGGCGCCGTCACCGCCACGGTGCTCGCCGCGCATGTCGTCGAGGCGGCCGAGGCCCGGGCGGAGTGAGCGGCATGGAATACGCCGAAGCGCTTGCCTATCTCGACCGCGCCGGCTCTGCGGGCGCGGAGCCCTCGCTGCGCCGGATCACGGCGCTGCTTGCGCAGCTGGGCGACCCGCAGGACAAGCTCAAATGCATCCACATCGCCGGGACCAACGGCAAAGGCAGCTGCGCGGCGATGCTCGCCTCGATCCTGCGCGCCTCCGGCTGCCGCACGGGGCTTTATACCTCCCCCTATCTCTACCGCTTCACCGAGCGCATGCAGATCGACGGCCGGGAGATCGACGGCGAGGCGCTCGCGCGCTTTGCCTCCGCGGTCAGGGAAAAAGCCGATAAGC
Source organism: Oscillospiraceae bacterium (assembly GCA_902761055.1). Taxonomy (GTDB): domain Bacteria; phylum Bacillota; class Clostridia; order Oscillospirales; family Oscillospiraceae; genus Limivicinus. The sequence continues at coordinate 98,481 of CACWIS010000004.1, read as the reverse complement.
TGGACGAACGGCCCACGCCCTTCGAGCTCATCACGGCGACCGCTCTTTTGTGGTTCGCTGCGGAGCGCTGCGACGTCGTCGTGCTCGAGGCGGGCCTGGGCGGCCGCTTTGACGCCACCAACGTCCTCGCCTCGCCGGAGTGCTCCGTCATCATGAACATCGGGCTCGACCATACGGCCGTGCTCGGCGGCACGCGCGAGCAGATCGCCGCGGAAAAGGCCGGCATCATCAAGCGCGGCGTCCCCTGCGTCGTTTACGAACAGGACGAGCGCGTCATGGAGGTCTTCCGAAAGCGCGCAGATTCTCTTGCTGCGCCGCTCACTGCGCCGCGCTTTTCGGCGATCAAAACGGAGTTCGACGATCTGGAGGGACAGGTCTTTTCCTACTGCGGCAATCAATACGCGCTTTCGCTGCCCGGCGCCCATCAGCGCCGCAACGCCGCCGTAGCGATCGAAACCGCCGCGGTGCTGCGCGCGCGCGGCTGGAACATTCCCCAAGATGCGCTCGAGCACGGGCTTTACGCCGCAAGCTGGCCCGGCCGTTTCGAGCTTTGCTGTGACGAGCCGCCCTTCATCGTCGACGGCGGCCACAATCCCCAGTGCGCCGAGGCCGTGTGCGAGTGCCTGCTGCACTATTTCCCCGAGCGGCGGCGCGTGCTGCTCGTCGGCGTACTGCGTGACAAGGACTATGCGGCCATGGCCGCGATCCTGGACCGTGCCGCGGACGAATACGTCTGTACCGCGCCGGAGAGCGAGCGCGCTCTCGCCGCGGAGGAGCTGGCGGGATGCCTCAAAACCTTCGGGAAAAAAATCACCGTCTGCGAGAGCGTCGCCGACGCGGTCGACGCCGCAAAACGTCTCGCCGGCACAGACGGCATGGTATGCGCTTTCGGCTCGGTCTATCTCGCCGGGGCGGTGCGCTATCAGCTTGGACTCTACTGAAGAAAGGAGCGATGTTTTCTATGAGCTACGCCGAAAAATCGCTCGAACAATTCACTGCCCTGCTCGCCTCCTCCGCGCCCGCCCCGGGCGGCGGGGGCGCCTGCGCACTGTGCGGCGCACTGGCCGCCGCGCTCGGCTCCATGGTCGGTCAGCTGACGGTCGGCAAGGCCAGATATGCGCAGAACGAAAGCGCGCTGCACGCGCTGGGCGAGCGCGCGGAAAAGCTGCGGATCGAACTGCTGGAAATGATCGACGGCGATGAAGCGGCCTTTGCTCCGCTCTCGCAGGCCTATGCGCTGCCCAAGGACACGCCGGGCCGCGAGGAGACGCTCGAGCGCTGCCTCCTCTCCGCCGCGGCATCGCCGATGCGGATCGCGGAGCTGTGCTGCGAGGCCGTCGAGCTGTGCGAGGGCTATGCCGCGCTCGGCAGTCGTCTCGTCCTCTCGGACGCCGCCACGGGCGCGGCGCTCGCGAGCGGCGCACTGCGCGGCGCAGTCATCAACATCAAGGTCAACACCGCGCTGATGCGCGACCGCTCGGCCGCTGCCGCGCTCGATGCGCGCGCCGATGCGCTGGAAAAGGAGTATGCCGCGAGATCGGACGCGGTCTGCGTCGCCGTCGCGGCGGCGCTGGGCTTTTCGTGACAGGAGGGCTCTCCCATGAAGATCACCAAGACACGCCGGCTCGCGCTCGACGCGATGCTCGCAGCCATGTATGTTGTGTTGAGCCTGTTCTCGATCAATCTGCCCGGCATGAAGATCACGCTCGACTCTCTGCCGATCCTCGTCGGCGCGGCGCTGCTCGGTCCGCTGGACGGCCTCGCCGTCGGTCTGGTCGGCAGCTTTCTCAACCAGATGATCACCTACGGCTTTACTGCGACGACGCTGCTGTGGATCCTTCCCGCGGGTCTTCGCGGCCTGTTTGTCGGGCTGTATGCAAAAAAGCACGACTATTCGATGACGCTGCATCAGACCGTTTTCATCACGGTCGTGACCGCGCTGCTTGTCACCGCGCTCAACACGCTGTTTCTGTATGTCGACAGCTGGGTCTACTCCTATTCGTATGTCGCCGCCCTGCCGACGCTGCTCCTGCGTATCCTCGCAGGGATCCTGACGGCCGTGGTCTTTTCTCTGCTGCTGCCGACGATCCTCTCCTCGCTGCGCCGCCTGCTCGGCGACAAGGGCGAGGATGCGGAAAAACGCACTTGACAGCGCGCCGCGCGCATACTATATTGGTCTCGCGCCGCATCCGGTCCGACCGGAGCGACAGCAGAAAGGAATTGAATATGGAAAACAAGAGACTCGACACCCGCACGCTGACGGGGATGGCTCTTTTGACCGCCGTCGTCGTCATCCTTCAGTTTCTCGGCGCTTTTGTCCGCTTCGGCCCCTTCTCGATCTCGCTCGTTCTGATCCCGATCGTCGTGGGCGCCGCGCTTTACGGTCCGCTTGCGGGCGCGTGGTTCGGCTTCGTGTTCGGCATGGTCGTGCTGCTCTCCGGCGACGCCGCCGCTTTTCTGGTCATCAACCCGCTGGGGACGATCCTCGTCGTGCTGCTCAAGGGTATGCTGGCCGGTCTTTGCGCCGGGTTCGTTTACAAGGCGCTCTCCCGCAGCGAGACGAAGCTCCGCGGCGTGGATCTGGCCGTGGCCGCGGCCGCCGTCGTCGCTCCGGTCGTCAACACCGGCATTTTTCTGCTCGGCTGTCTGCTGTTCTTCATGCCCACGATCCGTGAATGGGCGGCCGCGATGGGCTTTGAAAGCGCAGGCGCTTACATGATCCTCGGCCTGGTTGGCGGCAACTTCCTCTTCGAGCTGCTGTTCAACATCATCCTCAGCCCGGTCATCGTGCGGCTGATCCATATCGTCAAAAACCGCGAGAGGGTCTGATCTATCCTCTGTCCTGCCGGAGCCGCAAGGCTCCGGCAGTTTTCTTTTTGCGGCGCTCAACCCCTTCGACAGGGCCGCGCAGTTTTGTGAAGATTGCTTAAAACTTCGTATTCTTTCTTGTAAATCCCGCAAAAGTTTGCTATGATAAAGTGGAAAATCGGCGGGAAATCTTTTTCCGCTGAAAGGAGATAGATAGCATGAAGATCAGTTTCAGACGTCTTCTTTCCGTCGTGCTGACACTCTGCCTCTTTGCGGCGCTGCTCAGCGTCGGCGTATGGGCGGATGATCCGATCGAGATCAAGGCTGAACTCGGGACTGCGCTGAGCTATACGGTCGAGCAGGACGGTACGGCGACAGGCTTTGAGTTGGTCAGCGGCACGCTTCCTTCCGGGGTCAACCCCGCGCTCTCGGGCGGCAAGGTCAAGCTCGCCGGTACGCCGGCCGCTTCCGGTGATTACAGCTTCGAGCTCAAGGTCAAGACTGCGGACGAAGAAAGCACCTTCAGCTTTCTGATCGTCGTCGCCGAAGCCGCGCCCGCTCCCGAGGAGACCGCCTCGCCGGAGCCCACGCCGGAACCCACGCCCGCGCCGACTCCCGTCCCTGCGCCGAGTATTACGAAGGATCCCACGGGTGAGTCTGTGATCGAGGGCGACAGCGCGATCTTCATCGCCCACGCGGACTACGCCGACGAGGTCGTTTGGCGCATCGAAAGCCCGGATTCCAGCAAGAGCTACGACGCCAAGGACGTCGGCCGCTACTTCCCCGGCGCTTATGCCGACGGCTATGACGACGACACGCTCGTCCTTTACAATATCCGCTATGAGATGGACGGCTGGAAGGCCGTGTGCAAATTCATCGGGCCGAGCGGCACCGCCTTCACCAAGGGCGCCGTCATCACGGTCGACCGCAGCGGGCTGATGCGTCCGGTCATCACGAAGGACCCCTTTGTGACGCCCGATTCCGACACGCTCTCCGTCACCGCCACCGACCCCAACGGCGGCACGCTGACCTATCAGTGGTACAGCAGCAGCGACAACAGCAACGTCAACTCCGACAAGAGCGATATCCTGATCGAGGGTGCGAATTCCTCCACTTTTGTTCCGCCCGAGACGCCGGGCACCGTTTACTACTACTGTGAAGTGACGAGCACGCTGAACAACCAGATCAGCACGCCGTCCTATTCCCGCGTCGCCGCGGTCACGCACGCCGTTCCCGCGACGCCCGAGCCCACGCCCGAGCCGACGCCCGCCCCCACTCCGGAGAGCGAGCCCGCCGGAGACCCCGCCACGCCCGCCGCGCGCAGCGCCGCCAAGATGAGCAGCAGCAAGTTCCTTCTGATCCTGATGGGCGTGCTGATCCTCGCTCTGATCGCCGCGGCTGTGTCGCTCGTGATCATCTCCCGCCGTGAAAAACAGCTGGATGAGGAAGAGACGGCGCGTGAGGAAATGGCCAGAAAGGCCCGCTCGATCGAGCAGAGCCGCGCCTCCGCCGGTGCCGTAAAGGCTGCGGCGGCTCAGCATGCGGAGAAGCCGACTGCGCCCGTCTCTCCCGTCTTTGCGGAACGTGAGCCGACGGAGCCGGAAGTCTCCGCCGAGTGCGCCCCCGCCGCAGACGAGCCGGCAGAGCCGGAAACGTCTCCCGCGGAGGAGACCGCTCTTCCCGAAGAAGCGCCCGCTCGCGACGAGGCCGCCGCGCCCCTCTCCGGGGAAGAGGCCGAGCTTCCCAAGTCCGAGGACTTCATGCTCGACGGGTGGTACTGCGAGAAATGCGGCACCTTCAACCGCGGCCGCCGCTGTTCGGCCTGCGGCGAGGAGAAGCCGGCCGATGCGCTTCAGTACGTCTGCGACAACTGCGGCTGGACCGCTCCCGATCCGCAGCATCCGCCGCGCTTCTGCCCTGACTGCGGCAGTCCCTACGCCGCGGCGGACAAGAAGTGATCCCGCGGAAACGTGATCCCAAACCGGGACAGGGCCTCCCCTGTCCCGGTTTTCTTTTCCGCTTCGGCATTGACTTTATCCGGCCGAAGCGATACAATATTTTGACAGAAATCCCCTCCCGTTTTTGAGAGGACAGGGTTCTTTTTACTTCGCATACAGCAAGGAGTTCACTATGAAAAAAAGACTGTTCACCGCGCTTTTCGCGCTGACGCTGCTCTTTACGCTCTGCGCCTGCGGCGGCTCCCCCTCTCCGGTCGAGACGGCCGCTCCCACGCCGACGCCGGCGCCCGCCGCCCCCTCGCTGGAGTCCGTCCTGCCCGGCAGCAACCTGACGGCAGCCACCCCTGCCCCGGTCGAAACGCCCGATGAGGAAGTCAATCCCCTTGTTGAGGCTGCGATGGCGTGCATCGGCGAGGACGTGTCCGTGCTTTACAAGGCGATCGGCGAGCCCGCGGATTCCAGCTATGCCTCCAGCTGCCTCAACCCCGGAGTCGGGGAGGACGGCGAGCTCTATTATGACGGTTTCTACGTTGCCACCTATCGCGAGGGCGAGCGGGAGACTGTGCGGGATGTGATCGTCGATGCCGGATAATCAGCCGCTGAACAGTACACGGACGCCCGCTGCGGATAAGAAGGAGAAGGGCCGGCATATTGCGATGCGTCTGGCTTTCGCCGTACTGCTGCTTGCGGTTGCCGTGCTCGGCGTGCTGCTGTACCTGGCCAAGCAGAAGCTGATCTTTCGCGATCCGCCCGAGCCTACGCCCGCGCCTGTGCTTTGCCGCGCAGTGTGCTACACGCCGAAGGGCGAGCCGATGATCCTCTCCGTCGAGCAGGGCGGAACGCTCCGTCTGCCGACAGGCGACGCGATCGAGCACTACACCTTTATCGGCTGGGCCGACGAGAAGGGCAATCTGCTCGACGAAAACGAGCTGACGCTCTATACCGACGCCTCCTTCAGCGCGCGCTACGCCATCGCCTTCCGCGACGAGCGCGCAACGGGCGATCACGAGCCGTATTTGAGTCTCGACAGCAAGCAGATGTTTCGTCCCCATGCCCCGCTCCACCGCTCCGAGGCCGTTGAGATCCTCTATTCGATCCTTGACACAGACGCCGTCGGGAACGGCGGCTTTGCCGACGTCGATCCCTCTGACAGCTTCTATACGGCCGCAGCCACGCTCAAGGACCTGGGCGTTCTCGGCGGAAGCAAGCTGCACCCGAAGGACGCGATCACGCGGGCGGAGTTCTTTGAGATGCTCTCGCATTTCTTCCCGCGCAGCGCCGCACGGTACCGCTTTGAAAACATCGCGGAGGCGGATGACTGCTATTCCTGCTTCTGCCTTGCCATGGAGCAGGGCTGGATCGACGATCCGGCCGTCGAGCCTCACGATGCGCTGACACGCGCCGAGGCGGCGCACGTCTTCAACGCGCTGCGCGGACGCTCGCCCGTCGTTGAGACGGACCACTCGAAGACCGGCACGATCCTTGACGTGTCCTTCCGCGATCCTTACTTCTGGGATATTGCCGAGGCCTGCACGCCCCATGAAGCCGAGACGGGAGCGGACGGTGAACACTGGCTCTCCAGTACGCCTCAACCGCTGCAGGCGGAGGGATTCTTCTTTATCGGAACGGAGCTGCACTATGCGGACAGCGAGGGCAGCCCGCTGGTCAACGAGTCTTACGGCAACTTTGACTTCGGTCCCGACGGCGTGATCACGACCGGTATGCCGGAGCTGGACGTGCTGGTGCAGGAAAAGCTGCGGCAGCTCGTAGACCCCGCCACGATGGAACCGGAGGTCATGCTGCGCAGGGTGTACGACAACGTCACCTACCACTCGAATTATCTCCGCGGCGGTATCCATGAGATCGGCGAGACGGGCTGGGAGGTCGAGGCCGCCTACCGTATGCTGCACGACGGCAAGGGCAACTGCTACGGCTATGCGGGGACCTTCGCCGTACTCGCCAGGGCCCTGGGCTTCGACGCGATCTGTTACAGCGGCACGATTGGCGTCTCCAAGCAGCCGCACGGCTGGGTCGAGATCAGCTTCGACGGCGTCCCCTATGTTTTCGACACCAACATCGAATGCGAGGAGCACATCTTCCTGCAGAAAAGTACCTGCATGTACAAGCTGCCGCCCGAGCGCTACAAGGGCTGGAAATACGTAAAGGAAGCTCCCGAAACACAAAATGCCGCGGCATAAGGCGCGCTCCCATAAGGTGACGGCGGCTCTTTCGCCCGTCCCGCAAAGAAAACCCGGAAATACGTCCAGTATTTCCGGGTTTTCTCATCTGAACCGATCGCCTTTCGCACAAAGCCGCGGCGTTTCTTCGTCCGAAGACCTTGATGCGCACTTGACGCTCGACAGCAGGAAGTGTAATATGAAAGCAGTTCAATCGGTCAATATGATACAGGAGGGATCCACATGCCCAGCTTTGATGATTTCTATTTCCTTTCCAGTACCGGCATCAACCGCATCCGCGTCAAGACCTGCACGCCGGACGGGCCGGTGCGCGGTTTCGTTCAGATCGCCCACGGCGTCGCCGACCACGCGGAACGCTATGCAGATTTCATGCGTTTTCTCGCCGAAAACGGCTTTGCCAGCGCGGCGGACGACCATCTCGGCCACGGCCAGTCCATCGAGCGCGAGGACGACAAGGGCTTTTTTGCCGACAGCGAGGGCTGGTGGCGTGTGCTGGACGATCTCAAGACCGTCCATGACACGATGAAAGAAAAATACCCCGATGTTCCCTATATCTTCTTCGGACACAGCATGGGCAGCTTCCTGGCCCGCAGCTATCTTATCCGCTATCCAGACGACTGCGACGCCGTCATCCTCAGCGGCACCGGTCAGCAGGGCGGCCTGCTGGTCTTCTCCGGCTACGCGGTCGCAAGCTTTCTTGTGAAGAAGAACGGTCCGCGAAGCGACGGGAAAGTCCTCAACGACATGGCCTTTGGCTCCTACAACAAAAAGATCCCGCAGCAGAAAACCGATTTCGACTGGATCTCCCGCGACGAGGAGCAGGTCAAAAAGTATATCGACGATCCCTTCTGCGGCTTTGTGTGCAAATGCAGCCTCTACCGCGATATGATGGACGGGATCAGATTCATCTCGGACAAAAAGAATCTTGAGAAGATGAACAGAAGGACCCCGGTCTACTTCATGTCCGGCGCGGACGACCCGGTCGGCGATTACGGCAAGGGCGTCGAGAAGGCCTACAAAATGTTCTGCGACGCCGGTATGAAGGACGTCATGATGCGCCTCTACCCCGGCGGCAGGCACGAGATGCTCAACGAGATCAACCGCGCGGACGTCTACCGCGATATCCTCAACTGGCTCAACGAGCATATCAAATAAGCAAACCAGGCGCCCTGTCCTTGGAAAAGCGCGAAAAAAGCTCCCCGATCTGTGATCGGGGAGCTTTTTCATGTATGGGATTATTCCTCGTCAGCCTCGGCCGGAGCCTCGCCGGTGGCCTCGCCGTCGGCGGAGAGGTCATAGACGAGCTCATCCTCTCCGGACTCCTCCGGCGCTTCCTCTTCGAAAGTGGGAGCAGCGGCGGGGGCGGGAGCGGACAGCGCGCGGATGGACAGGGAGACCTTGTGCTTCTCTTCGTCGATCGCGGTGATCTTCGCCTCGACTACGTCGCCGACGGTGAGCACGTCACCCGGCTTTTCGATGCGGCGGTTGGCGATCTGGGAGATGTGGATCAGGCCGTCCACACCGGGAACGACAGTCGCAAAAGCGCCGAACTCCATCAGCTTGACGATGGTGACGGTCGCCACGTCGCCCACGGAGTAGCGGTTGGTGAACACGGTCCAGGGGTTGGCCTCGGGGTCCTTGTAGCCGAGGGAGATCTTGCGCTTTTCCTTGTCGAAGGAGATCACGTACACGTCGATCTCGTCGCCGACAGAGACGACCTCGGAGGGCTGGTGGATGCGGTTCCAGCTCAGCTCGGAGACGTGGACCATGCCGTCGATGCCGCCGATGTCGACGAAAGCGCCATAGCTGGTCAGGGACTTGACCACGCCGTGATACTTCTTGCCGACCTCGATCTCGTTCCAGATCGCTTCGGTGGCGGCGCGGCGCTCGGCCTGGGCGACGCGGCGGATGGAGCCGACGACGCGCTTGCGGGCCTTGTTGACCTCCGTCAGCTTCAGGCGGACGGTCTTCTTGACGAGCTCGGAAAGATCGGCCTCTCTGGGCAGGTCGGTCTGGGAGGCGGGAACGAACACGCGCACGCCCTTGTAGTTGACGACGACGCCGCCCTTGTTGGTCTCGGTGACGGTGCCCTCGATGATCTCGCCGTTCTCAACAGCCTGTTCAATGTTGTCCCAGACTTTCACGGCGTCGAGGCGCTTCTTGGAGAGCTGGGCGGTGCCTTCGACGTCGTTGACGCGGACGACGATGGCTTCGATCTCGTCGTTGATCTTGACGACGTCTTCGAGCTTACTGCCGTCTTCGGTAAACTCGGTCGTGGGAATAAAGCCGGAATACTTCGTACCGATGTCGATGCTGACCTCGGTAGCGGTGATGCCGACGACAGTGCCGCTTACCTTATCTCCGTTATTTATAGATTTGAGAGTCTCCTCCAGCATTTCATCGAAGGACTGCTCCTTCTCCACAGCAGACTCTTCAACTTTGATTTCGTCACTCATTTTGTTTCTTACCTCCTTAATTATCCATGCGGGGGTGGATGCGCCGGCGGTGATCCCGACCCTGTCGAGCCCTTTGAGCATGTCCAGATCGAGCTCGTCGCTGCGCTCGATAAACTGGACGCGGGGGCAGGCCGCAGAGCAGATCTCGGCGAGATGCAGGCTGTTCGCACTGTGCCTTCCGCCGATGACCACCATGGCGTCACAGGCCGATGAAAGGGCCTTTGCCTCCTCCTGCCGCGTGGACGTAGCAAAGCATATTGTATCAGATATTTTTACATTTGTACATCTTTTTTTTATGATCTCGCAACATTCGGTAAAATTACCGCTTGTCTGGGTCGTTTGGACCACAATTGTGATCATTTTGTCGGAAAAAGCGGGGTTTTCCTCCACCCAGCGGGTCGTTTCGGCAGGATTTTCCAGTACGACGTGCTCGCCGCACCAGCCGCAGATCGCCTCGACCTCCGGATGCGCACGCATGCCGATGACGACCACGAAACGGCCTTCCGCCGCCGCCTCGCTGACGATCCTGTGGATCATTTTCACCTTCGGGCAGGTGGCGTCCGTGACGACGGCGCCCTGCTTTGCAAGCCGCTCATAGACGGCGGGCGCCGCGCCGTGGGCGCGGATCATCACATGCTCCCCGGGACGGATCTCGTCGAAGTCTCCGACGACGCGCAGACCGCGCCGCTCCAGCTCCGACACGACGTCCTCGTTGTGGATGATCGGGCCGAGACTGCAGGCGCTCCCCTGCTCGGCAAGCAGCTTTTCGGCCATATCCACCGAGCGGCTGACACCGAAACAGAAGCCCGCGCTTTTGGCAACGATGATCTCTTTCATGCGCTTATCCGCCGATCTGCAGCCTCTTGTGGATCGTATCGCACAGCAGCGCGACGCTCTCCTCGAGACCGATCTCGCTCGTGTCGAGCAGCACGGCGTCCTCCGCGCGGCGCAGCGGCGCGACCTCGCGGTGCGTGTCCTGCCAGTCGCGGTACTCGATATCGCGCAGGACCTCGTCAAAGCTCGTTTCTACGCCCTTGGCCTCCAGCTCCTTGAGACGGCGCTCTGCCCTGGCTTCGGCCGAGGCGGTCAGATAGATCTTCAGCTCCGCCTCCGGCAGCACGACCGTGCCGATGTCGCGCCCGTCCATGATGACGCTGCTCTCGCGCGCGGTCCTGCGCTGCATCTCCAGCAGAAAGGCGCGCACCGCGCCGAGCGAGGAAACGTCGGAGGCGCAGATGGAGATCTCGGGCGCGCGGATCGCGGAGGAGACGTCTTCGCCGTTGAGGAACATGCGCTGCTCGCCCGCTTCATTGTAGCCCATCCGGATCTCGAGCTCCGGCAGGAGCGCGGAGATCGCCGCCTCGTCGTGGCAGTCGATGCCGCGGCGGTGCGCGGCGAGGCCGACCGTGCGGTAGATCGCGCCGGTGTCGACGTAGAGGAAGCCAAATTCCTTTGCCGCGCGGCGCGCGAGCGTACTCTTCCCGGCGCCGGAGGGGCCGTCGATGGCGATGGCAAAATGTCCGTTCATGGTGTTTCTCCTTTTATGTACAACTTGTTTTTCTTATTCGGCGCAGACCGCGCTGCCGGCCGCATGGCCGGTCGCCCAGGCGATCTGCAGGTTGAAGCCGCCGGTGTAGGCGTCAAGATCCAGGATCTCCCCGGCAAAGTAGAGCCCGGAGACGAGCTTCGACTCCATCGTGCGGGGGTTGACCTCTTTTGTCGAGACGCCGCCCGCCGTGACGATCGCCTCGTCGATCGGCCGAAAGCCGGAGACAGAGACCGGAAAGGCTTTGAACAGCTGCACAAGACGCTTGCGCTGCTCGCGCGTGACGCTGTTCACCTTTGTATCCTCCGGGATGCCAGAGAGCGATACGAGCACCGGGATCATGGCCCGGCCCTCGAGATCGTTCAGCGCGTTCTTGAACTCCTTGTTCGCGTATTTCTCAAAGTCGCGCAGGATGCGCTCGTCAAGCTTTTTCTCGTCGAGCGCCGGTTTGAGGTCGATCTCCAGCCGGCAGCGCGCCGCGCCCATCTTCCGCATGTGCGCGCTGGCCGAGAGCACCAGCGGCCCGGAGACGCCGAAATGCGTGAAGAGCATCTCGCCGAGCTCCTGATAGATCAGCCTGTCGTCCTCGTAAGCGCGCAGCACGACGTTCTTCAGCGAGAAGCCCTGCATCTCCGCGCAGTACGCGTCGCCGCTCTCCAGCGGAACGAGCGAAGGCCGGACCGGCACGATCGTGTGTCCGAGCGCGCGCGCCATCTCGTAGCCCGCGCCGTCGGAGCCGGTCAGCGGATAGGAGCGGCCGCCCGTGCAGAGCGCCGCGGCACGGCAGGCGATCACGCCGCCCTCGTGCTCAACGCCGCAGACCGCGCCGTTTTCCGCAAGCACGCGCAAGGCCCGCGTGCGCAGCACGCGCACGCCGAGGGCGTCCAGCCGCCGCGCCAACGCGTCGGCGATATCGTCGGCCCGGTCGGAGACCGGGAAAACACGGTTGCCGCGCTCGGTTTTGAGCGGGACGCCGAGCGATTCAAAAAAGGCCATCGTATCGCCCGGTCCGAAGCGGCTGAGCGAGCTGTACAGAAAACGCCCGTCGCCGGGAATGTTCTGCATGACTGTTCTGACATCGCAGTTGTTCGTGACGTTGCATCGTCCCTTGCCCGTGATACGCAGCTTGCGCCCGAGCAGACGGTTGCCGTCGAGGATCACGGTGCCAACGCCGCGCTCCGCCGCGCGGATCGCGCAGAGCATGCCGGCCGGCCCGCCGCCGATCACGACGAGGTCCGTATTTTCAGTCTTCATCTTTCCGCTCCGTCTGCATGAGGCGCGCGATCTCCGCGCGCGTGAGTTCTCTCCATTTGCCGCTCTTCAGGCCGCCGAGCTCCAGTCCGCCTTCGCAGATGCGGCACAGCCGCGTCACACGCAGCCCGACCTGCTCGCACATCTTTCTGACCTGGCGGTTTCGGCCTTCACCGATCGTGATGAGCAGCACGGCGCCGCCCTCGGTGAGACGCTCGATCTCCACCTGCGCGCCGCGCGTGCGGTAGCCGTCGATCAGCATGCTCTTTTTCAGCTCCTCCGCCGCGGCGCGGATGTCCTCGCCCGTGACCGTCGTCCGATAGCACTTCTCTGCCCCGCCGCGCGGGTGCATCAGCCGGTTTGCGAGCTCGCCGTCGTTGGTCATCAGAAGCAGGCCCTCGGAGTCCATGTCGAGACGGCCCACCGGATAAAGCCGCAGTCCGATCCCGCTGACGAGCTCGGCTACCGTGCGTCTGCCCTTTTCGTCGTGCATCGTCGTGACGTAGCCGCGCGGCTTGTTTAACATTATGTAAACCTTTTCCTCGGAAGGGGCCAGGGTCTTCCCGTTGACGGTGATCCTGTCCCGCATCGGGTCCGCCTTCTCGCCGAGCGCGGCCGTCACGCCGTTTACGCGGACCTTTCCGGCGGCGATCAGCTCCTCGGCCGCGCGCCGCGACATCAATCCGGCGGACGCGATGATTTTCTGCAGTCTCTCTTCCATCCTTTTTTCCTCTCCGCGGCGCGGCACGTCCTCCGTATAGACGAGCCGGACTTCTCCGACTGCCTCGCCGCCTCGCAGCACGACGATGCGTCCCGCGCACTGCCCCGCGTACAGCGGCGCATAGGCAAAGCGCGGCGTCTCGCACACGTACGAAAGCTCCTCCTCGCGCGGCAGGAAGAGCCGCAGCTCGCGCTCCGGTGCGGCGGAGGCAGAGGACGCGGCGCCGCCCGTCACCGGGATCTCGTAGCGTTCGTCCGGGTCGACCGCGAGACGGTTCGACCAGGCGGAGAAGGCCGCGTCGTACAGACGCATGTGGTCGTCCCAGTCCTCGGGGTCGCTGAGCGTGACGCACACGAAACGCGTGCCGTCCCGCTCACAGCAGCTGACGAGACAGCGGCCAGCCGCGCGGGTATAGCCGGTCTTGCCGCCGATGCAGCCGGGGCAGCGCTCAAGCAGCTTATTATGGTTTACATAATTTCTATCGTCTACCCGGCAGCTGCGCTGCGCACAGAGCCGCGCAAAGCGCTCGCTGCGCATGCATGCGAGCATCAGCCGCGCCAGATCGCGGGCGGTGGAATAATGCCTTTCGTCGTCCAGACCGTGCGGATTGGCATAAGAGGTATCCGCCAGGCCGAGCGCGGCGGCTTTCTCGTTCATTTTCCGGACGAAGGCCTCCTCGCTTCCGCACAGTCCCACGGCAAGCGCCTCGGCCGCGTCGTTGCCCGAGGAGAGCAGCAGACCGGAGATCAGCTCGTCGGCGCGCAGCCGCTCGCCGGGCCGGAGGTACATCGACGAGCCCTCGATGCCGCAGCATTGCGGCGCGACCTCGATGAGTTCGTCCGGCTCGCTCGATTCGATCGCCACAAGCGCGGTCATCAGCTTGCTCGTGCTGGCCACGAGCCGTCGTTCGTCCGCGTTTTTTTCATACACGCAGCTGCCGTCCTCAAACATCACGACGGCGCTTTTCGCGCCGATCGGAGGATCGAAGGAGGCCGCCGCCGGGATACTGTCTGAAAATATATTATATACCATACCGGCGAGGAGCGCAGCAAGTATTATTTTTCTTCCGCCTTTCTGCATGATAAAAGCACCGCCTTTCAGCGGTGCTTATTATCTGCAGCTTTCTCGTTATTATCAGTCTTTCTGCTTGTCGATGAAGGCGTCGATACGGTCCATGACCTGAGGGACGAGATCGATGATGCGGTCGACAGTGTTGGAGGCGGGAGGCGCGATGTTGATCATTCTCACGACGCCTTCCTTAATGACCAGGAAGCCGATGGGGTCGATCTTCACGCCGGTGGCGTTGCCGCCGCCGTAAGGTCTGCTCTCGCCGATCTTCTTGTTGCTGAATTCCACGCCGCCGCCGCCGAAGCCGACGCTGATGCGGGAGACGGGAACGAGCGTGATGCCGTCGGGGGTGATGATGGGATCGCCGACGACGGTGTCGACCTGGAGCATGTTCTTCACGCTCTCCATGGTGTTCTGCATGAGTTCGCCGATGGGATTGTTATCCATTGCTGTCATTCCTTTCCTCTATACCCTGTATATTTTCGTTTTTTTCTTCTGTATTTATACCGGCGGCCGCGCCGCTTTGTTTTGCAAGTTTCGCTTCCCTCTTCGTCCGGCGCCTGTGGCGCAGATACCAGCCGAGCGCCGCGAACGCGGCCGCAAGGCCGACGTGCACGAACTGCCAGAGCCGCAGTGTGATGCACAGCGCAAAGTCCAGCTTCATCTTGTCCGCGGTGAAATCGCTCGTCGTCCAGACGTCGTAATCATGGACCTTGAACTGCTTTGAGCAGACCGGCGCGAGCGCGCAGAGCGAGGCGTTGACGTAGGCGAGGGTCTCGGCCGTTGTGCAGGGATCCCTGCCTGCCGCCGTGTAGTGCAGCATAAAGCGGTCTACCGAGAGCTTGCCGAACTTTCTCAGGCTTTTAAGGACCTTGCCGATCAGTTCAAAAATCTCCTCGAGCGTGAAGTCGAGCTTCTTTTTCTCCTTTTTTTCCTTGCCGTCCTCTTCTTTCGGCTCTTTCGGCTTTTTCTTCTTTTTCGCTTTCTTTTCCTTTTTCGGCTTATCGTGCTTCTCGCGCATCTTCTTCGGGAGGAGCTGGATCAGGATGCCGCAGACCTTGGCGGACAACTTGAATTCCCCGCCGATGTACTCCGCGTCAGCCCCGACGGGGATGAGCAGGAGCACGATCAGCAGGACCAGCGCCAGACCCAGTACGCCGAGAAGCGTGAAGCCGAGCACCTTCAGAATGATGCCCAGGATATGGAGAAAGGTCAAGTTTCATCACTCCCAACTGCTTTGTGTCAGCTTGGTCCGTTATTCTTCGTTTGCTTTGATCTCGTCGAGGCTGATCTGCTCGACGCCGCTGCTCTCCTGCAGCTGTTCGATCTTGCGCTGCAGCTCCTCCATGCCCTCGCCGCCGCTCATGTCCGGGAGCTTGGGCAGCTCGTCGAGAGAGCGGACGCCCATCGTCCGCAGGAACGCGTCCGTCGTGACAAGCAGCGCGGGACGGCCGGGCGCCTCCAGCTTGCCGCCGACGGCGATCAGCCCCCGGTCGAGCAGCGTGGAGACGGTATAGGAGCTGTCCACGCCGCGTACCTGGTCGATATAGGCGCGGGTCACAGGCTGGAAGTAGGCCACGACGGCCAGCGTCTCGAGCGCGCTCTGGCTCAGCTGCGCAGGCTTGCGCTGTTCGAGCGCCTTCGTGATGTATTGCGCGTATTCCGGCGCGGAACACATCTGCAGCCGGTCGCCGAGCAGCAGCACGCGCATCCCGCGGCCGCTCTGCTCGTATTCCGCCGCCAGTTCTTCGGCGCAGCGGAGGATCTCACTCTCCTCCGTGCCGAGCACCAGGGAGAGTCTCGCGACGGGGATGCTCTCGCCCGAAGCGAAAAGGATCGCCTCAAGAGCGGATGATAATTCAGCCATATCGGTCACTCAACAATCTTTTCCAATAATTCTTCCGGACTGCCGCCGATGTACTCGACGCTGTAGCCCCTTCCCCGGCGGCGCAGGCGAAGACTGCCGAGGCTGCACAGCTCCAGCACGGAGACGAAGGTGGCGACCACCTCGGAGCGGGAACGGCAGGCCGTGTACAGCTCGCGCAGCGTCGCGTTCCCCTTGCGAAGGCGCTCGATCAGCTCGCGGCTCTTGTCCTTGACGCTGTATACGATCCGGCTCGGCACGGCGGAGATGACCTCCCGCGTGTCGGGCGTTCTCGCCCCGCGCCCGTAGAGCCGGGACAGGGCCTGCAGCAGCTCGACCGGCTCGTGCCGGTAGGCATACTCCTCCGCCTCGCGCGGCGGCTCCGGCAGCTTGGTGTAAAAGAGCATGCCGTACGCGGACGCCGCTTTGAGCTCCGGGGTCAGCTTCTGGATCGAGGAGAGCGCGTCGCGCGCCTTGAGCTGCTCGAGCGACTGCAGCAGCAGCTCGAGCTCGCTCGGCTCCTCGTCGTCGGAGGCGAGCATCATTTTGGTCTTGATGTACAGCAGATGAGAGGCCATCTGGACAAACTCGCTGGCGATCTCGAGATCCATGCTCTGCATGCGCGCGAGGTAATCGAGATACTGCTCGAGGATGTCGGAGATCCTCAGGTCGCGGATCTCTATTTTGTTTTTCGAAAGCAGCATCAGGATCAGGCTCAGAGGCCCTTCAAAGTCCTGCAGCTCATTGTGCTCCCGCACGACGCCTTCGAGACGATAGCTTGGATTTTCCATATATCCTTCTGCTTACAGAAAAAGTGTTTTCCCGAGCGCGAAGCCCCATTCGGCAAAGACGAAGAGCTTGCCGCTCAGATAGGCGATCGCCGTGCGCAGCGGCGCGCCGAGAAGATTGGTGAAGACCAGCGCATAGAGCAGGATCATCCCGTATCGCTCGTAGCGCATGAGCTTGTAATAGGCCTCGTCGCCGATGAGAGAGAAGACGACCTTCGAGCCGTCCAGCGGCGGGATCGGGATCAGATTGAACACCGCATAGCCCATCGAAATGATCGCCGTGAGCTGTAGCATCTGCGCAAGATAGTCCCCCGCGGCGGAGCCGCCCGCGGTCAGCGGGATCAGCAGGAAGCCGTAGAGGAAGAAAAACACGCAGGTGATGAGCACGTTGCTCACCGGGCCGGCCAGCGCCGTGAGCGCCATGCCGCGCTTTGGGTCGCGGAACTTCATCATGTTCACCGGCACGGGCTTGGCCCAGCCGACGTGCGCCACGACCATCATCACCAGACCCATCAGGTCGAGGTGCTTGAGGGGGTTGAGCGTCAGCCTGCCCGCGCGGGAGGCCGTATCGTCGCCGAGCGCTTTGGCCGTGAGTCCGTGGCTCAGCTCGTGAAGCGTGATGCAAACGAGCGAGGGGATCACGCTGAGCAGCACGCTCAGGACCTGCGAAAAATCAAAGCCCTCCCATATTTCCTGCCAGGCGCCGATGGAGCACACCTCCCCTTATACATGGAATCATTTTACCAAAAGCGCTAAGAAAATACAACACAAAAAAGCCTCATCGGGAGATTTCTTCCGATGAGGCTTCGTCTTGTCTTTCAATCCGGGAAGATCGCCTGCAGAAGCTCTTCCCTGCCCTGTCCGCTCTCGGCGGAAAAGGGGATCAGCCGGACGTCCCCGTCCAGGCCGAGCGTCTCGCGGATGAGGCGGAGATTCGGCTCGATCTCGCTCTTTTTCAGCTTGTCGAGCTTGTTGGCCACGACGAGGAACGCCGCGCCGCTGCCCTTGAAGTATTCCGCCATCGTCACGTCGTCTGCCGTCGGCCTGTGGCGCGCGTCGACGATCATCACGCCGAGATCGTAGAGATCCTTCCCCGCGAAGAAGCTCTCCATCAGGCGGGCCCAGCGCTCCTTCTCCGTGCGGGAGACCTTGGCGAAGCCGTAGCCCGGCAGGTCGATGAAATAGGCGCGGCCGTCGATGAGAAAGTAATTCACATGCACGGTCTTGCCCGGCTCGGCGCCCACGCGGGCGAAGTTTCTGCGGTTCAGCAGCCGGTTGATGACCGAGGACTTTCCGACGTTGGACTTGCCGGCAAACGCGATGCGGGGCATCGGGCTCTGGATGAACTGCTCGCTCGCCGCCGCGGATTTGACGAATTCGACTTTGTTGAGATTGGGTCTCGCCATAAGTCACCTACTGTCTGACCGCGGCGCAGAGCTCCTTGGCGGGGAGCGGCGGCACGCCGAGCGCCCTCTCGCGCTCTTCCTCGCCGAGCAGCGCCGTCTCCAGCACGGTGTCCACGCCGGAGGCCGTGACGAAGTTGAGCTTCGCGCGTACGGTCTGGTCGATCTCGTTGAGATCCCGCTCGTTCTCCGCGGGCAGGATCACCGTCGTCACGCCCGCGCGCAGCGCGGCCATGGTCTTCTCCTTGAGTCCCCCGATCGGCAGGACGCGGCCGCGCAGCGTGATCTCGCCCGTCATGGCGATATCGCGGCGCACCGGACGCCCCGTCAGCGCGGAGGCCAGCGCCGTCACGACAGTCACGCCGGCGGAGGGGCCGTCCTTGGGCACGGCGCCCTCGGCGAAATGGATGTGGACGTCCCTGTTCTTGTAGAAGTCCGGATCGATGCCGAGCTTTTCCGCGCGGCTGCGCAGACAGGTGACGGCCGCCCGCGCCGATTCCTTCATGACCTCGCCGAGGTTTCCGGTCAGCTCGATCTTGCCCGTGCCCTCGAGCACGGCGCACTCGACGTCCAGCACCTCGCCGCCGACGGCGGTGTAGGCCAGGCCGCGCACGAGACCGACCTCGTCGCGCTCGCGCAGCAGCTCCTCCGGGAACTTGCGCGTGCCGAGCAGCTCCTCGAGCTTCTCGGCGCTGACGCGCACGCTCTTCACGCTGCCCTCGGTAATGGCGAAGGCCGTGCGGCGGCAGATCTTCGCGATCTCGCGCTCGAGCACACGGACGCCGGATTCGCGGGTATAGAGCCGGATGATCGCGCGGATCGCCGCATCGTCGAAGCGCAGCTGCGCGGCCTTGAGACCGTGCTTTTTCCGCTGCTTGGGGATCAGATGGCGTTTGGCGATCTGCAGCTTTTCCTCGTCGGTGTAGCTGGACATCTCGATGACTTCCATGCGGTCGAGCAGCGCGCGCGGGATCGTGTCGGTCGTGTTCGCGGTCGTGATGAAGAAGACCTCCGACAGATCGAAGGGCAGCTCGAGGAAGTTGTCGCGGAAGCTGCCGTTCTGCTCGCCGTCGAGCGCCTCGAGCAGCGCGGCCGAGGGATCGCCCCGGTAGTCCGCGCCGAGCTTGTCGATCTCGTCGAGCACCATCAGCGGATTGCAGCTCTTGGCCTGGATGACGCCGCCGATGATCCGGCCGGGCATCGCGCCGATATAGGTCTTGCGGTGGCCGCGGATCTCCGCCTCGTCGTGCACACCGCCGAGCGAGATGCGCACGCATTTGCGGTTCGTCGCGCGCGCGATCGAAAGAGCGATGCTGGTCTTGCCCGTGCCCGGAGGCCCGACAAGGCAGAGCAGGCCGCCCTTGAGCTGCGGCGTGAGCTGGCGCACGGCCAGATACTCGAGGATGCGCTCCTTGACCTTGTCGAGGCCGAAGTGATCCTCGTCGAGCACCTTGCGGGCTTTGGCGATGTCTACGGTCTCCTTTGTCCGGACGCCCCAGGGGATCTCCAGACAGGTGTCGAGATAGCCGCGGATGACCGCCGCCTCGGCCGAGCCGAAGGGCTGCTTCTGCAGCTTGCCCAGCTCCTTGAGCAGCTTCTCGCGGATCTCGTCGCCGACGGCGAGCGCCGCGATTTTCCCGCGGTATGTATCGAACTCGTCGCTCTCGCTCTCGCCGCCCAGTTCGGACTGGATGAGCTTGAGCTCCTCGCGCAGATAGTACTCGCGCTGTCCGCGGTTGACCTGCTCCTGCGTGGCCTCGCTGAGCTCCTTTTCGATGTTCAGGATCTCGATCTCACGCGTGAGCATCTTTGCGAGCATCGCAAGGCGGCGGCTGGGATAGAGCTCCTCGAGCAGCTTCTGTTTGTTTTCGGTAGAGAAGCGTACGTTCTGCGCAATATAGCTGATGACGAAGCCGAGGTCCGGGTTGGAGATGACGTTGAGCAGCTGCTCGGTCATCATGTCGGGATTGAGATGCAGGTACTCGTTGAACAGCGACAGGCAGTTGCGCACCAGCGCCTCTTTTCGCTCGGCGCGCACCCGCTCCGTGCGGTCGGGCAGGTTCGCGACGGAGGCCTCGGCATATTTGCCCTCGGTGCGCATTTCCTCCGCCTCGGCGCGGTAGAGGCCCTCGACCATCACGCGGCAGACGCGGCTGCGCGGCTGGCGGAGCTGCTGCCGGATGCGGCAGACCGTCCCGATGTGATAAATGTCGTCCTCTCCCGGCGCGTCGGCCATGATGTCCTTCTGCGCCGAGAGGAAGATCAGGCTGTTCTTTTTCAGCGCCGCGTTCAGCGCGGCGACGGAGGCCGGGCGCTCGACGTCAAAGGTCAGGAGCATGCCCGGAAACACGTTCAGCCCGCGCAGCGGCAGCAGCGGCAGACGCACGATCTCGCCGCTCGGATTGTCTTTCATTGCTTATCCTCCTTTCAAGGAGTCAAAAGGGGCTTTTCTCAGCCGTCCTCGCGATGCACGACGGTCGGGCTGACGCCGTTTCTGACGCAGTCCGCGGTCACGACGACCTTCTTCACCGTCGGATCGGAGGGGATCGAGAACATGATGTCGGTCATGATGCCCTCCATCACGCTGCGCAGGCCGCGCGCGCCGATCTTGCGTTCGATGGCCTTGTCGGCCACGGCCTCGAGCGCTTCGGGCTCGAACACGAGCTCGACCTGATCGTAGCCCAGCAGCGTCTGGTACTGCTTGGTCATGGCGTTCTTCGGCTCGGTCAGGATGCGCACGAGATCGTCGCGGCCCAGCGAATCGAGCGTCGCCACGACGGGCAGGCGGCCGACCAGCTCGGGAATGATGCCGAACTTCAGCAGGTCGTGCTGCTGGACGTTCTGCAGGATCTCTCCCACGTCGCGCTCGGCCTTGCTGGTGATTTCCGCGCCGAAGCCCATGGTCTTTTTGTCCATGCGCTTTTCGATGATCTTATCCAGCCCGTCGAAGGCGCCGCCGCAGATGAAGAGGATGTTCGTCGTGTCCACATGGATGAACTCCTGCTGCGGATGCTTGCGCCCGCCGTTGGGCGGGACGTTCGCGATCGTGCCCTCGAGCAGCTTTAAGAGAGCCTGCTGCACGCCCTCGCCGGAGACGTCGCGTGTGATCGAGGGGTTTTCGCTGCGGCGCGCGATCTTGTCGATCTCGTCGATGTAGACGATGCCGCGCTGCGCGCGCTCGACGTCGAAATCCGCGGCCTGCAGCAGCTTGAGGATGACGTTCTCCACGTCCTCGCCGACGTAGCCGGCCTCGGTCAGCGTCGTCGCGTCGGCGATCGCAAAGGGCACGTCGAGCATTTTGGCCATGGTCTGCGCAAAGAGCGTCTTGCCGCTGCCCGTCGGGCCGACGAGCAGGATGTTGCTCTTCTGCAGCTCCACGTCGTCCTTGGCGGCGTGCAGGATGCGCTTATAGTGATTGTACACCGCCACGGAAAGCGTGATCTTCGCACGCTCCTGGCCGATGACGTACTCGTCGAGCCGCGCCTTGATCTGCGCGGGCTTAGGCAGCTTGTCAAGCGTCAGGGGGAGCCCGTCGTAGCCCTCCGCGGGCGCGGCGGCCGGCTCGTCGCCGATGATGCTCGCGCACATGCGCACGCACTCGTCGCAGATATAGCTGCCGTTGCCGGCGATCAGCCGCTTGGCCAGCGACTGCGGCTTGCCGCAGAAGGAACAGCGGATGCTTCTTCTGTCTTCGTTTCTCGGCATAACAATTCTCCTTTGTCAAGAGAAGGGTAAGGGGGAACTCTTTCCAGTTCCCCCTACTGTCATTCAGCGCTTGTAGATCACCTTGTCGATCAGTCCGTACTCGCGCGCCTCCTCGGCGCTCATAAAGTGGTCGCGCTCGGTATCGCGCTCGATCACCTCGAGGGCCTTGCCGGTATTCTCCGCCAGGATCTCGTTGAGCTTCTTCTTGATCTTGAGGATCTGCTCGGCCTGGATCTGGATATCGGTGGCCTGGCCCTGGCTGCCGCCCGAGGGCTGATGGATCATGATCTCCGCATTCGGCAGGGCGATGCGCTTGCCCTTTGCGCCGGAAGAGAGCAGGAACGCTCCCATCGAGGCGGCCATGCCGATGCAGATCGTCGACACGTCCGGCTTGATGTACTGCATCGTATCGTAGATCGCAAGGCCGGCGCTCACGCTGCCGCCGGGGCTGTTGATGTAAAACTGGATGTCCTTGTCGGGGTCCTGCGCCTCGAGGTAGAGGAGCTGGGCCACGATCAGGCTCGCCGTGGTATCGTTGACCTCCTCGCTGAGCATCACGATGCGGTCGTTGAGAAGTCGGGAAAAAATGTCGTAGGAGCGCTCGCCGCGGCTCGTCTGCTCAACGACGTAAGGAACTAAACTCATTGTATGAAACTCTCCTTCCTGTTATCCAAGAGAGCATATCCTTATCTCCGGGGATTTATTCGGCCTTGGGTTCTTCGCTCTCCTCGGCCTTGGGGGCGGCCTTCTTCGAAGCTCTCTTCTTCGGAGCGGGCTTCTCTTCGGCGGGTTTTTCCTCGCCTTCCGCGGCTTTGGGGGCGGCCTTCTTCGAAGCTCTCTTCTTCGGGGCGGGCTTCTCCTCCGCGGCGGCGGGAGCGGCAACGACGGCGCTGTCCACGATCAGCTTGCCGGCCTTCTCCTTCTTGACCTCCTCGGCGAGCATCTCCTCGCCGAAGTAGTTTTTGAGCTCCTCGACCTTGGCTCCGAAGCCCTCGGCCATCTTCTTGACGAACTCCTCGATCTCCTCGGCGCTCGCCTCGAGCTTCTCGGCCTCGACCACGGCGTCGAGCAGCAGGTCGTTCTTGACCTGGTATTCGGCGGCGGGACGGATGCTGGAATTCATCACGCTCTCGTCGACGCCCATCATCTCCTTGAGCTTCTC
This sequence comes from Oscillospiraceae bacterium, assembly GCA_902761055.1. Classification (GTDB taxonomy): domain Bacteria; phylum Bacillota; class Clostridia; order Oscillospirales; family Oscillospiraceae; genus Limivicinus. Next base: position 75,553 of record CACWIS010000004.1, on the reverse strand, counting down.
AAGGGGCATGCTGCGGTCGGTCATGCCGAAGTTGGCGGCATAGTTGCGCAGGATATCCTCGGCCTTGGCCGCAATCATCGAGGACGGGACGACGACGCTCATGTTGTCGATGGCCTTCTTGACGACGTCGCTGCGGAAGGCGCTGTCGGCCTGCTCGTCGAAGCGCTTTTTGATGTTCGCGCGGATGTCGGCCTTGTACTCGTCGAGCGTGTCGAAGCCGTTGTCGCCGGCGAACTCGTCGTCCAGCTCGGGCAGTTCTCCTGCGGGAAGGTGATGTCGAGATCCTTCTCCTCGCCGACCTTCATGCCGACGATCTGCTCCTCGAAGCCGGGGACGAAGGAGTTGGAGCCCAGTTCGAGCTCGTAGCCCTCGGACTTGCCGCCGTCGAAGCGTTCGCCGTTGAGGAAGCCGTCAAAGTCGATGTTGGCGAGATCGCCCATGCGGGCCTCGCGCTCGTCGGCGCTGACCTTGCGGGCGTTGCGCTTGCGCGCGCTCTCAAGCTCGTTCGCGATATCCTCGTCGGTGATCTCACGCTCGGGACGCTCGGCCTCGAGGCCTTTGTACTGGCCCAGGGTGACGGCAGGATAGACCTCGGCGGAGAAGCTGTACTCGACGCCCTTGTCCTCGGTGACCTTCACGTCGGTGATCGCCGGTGCGCCGACGATGTTCAGCTCGCCTTCCTTCGCGCCCTGATCGAACGCGGCGGGGGCCAGCTCGTCCATGGCGTCCTGATAGAACACCTCGGAGCCGTACATGCCCTCGATGATCGCGCGGGGCGCCTTGCCCTTGCGGAAGCCGGGGATGTATATATTCTTCTTTGCCTTCAGGTAAGCGCTGTTGACGGCCTTTTCAAACTCGGCCGCGTCGCAGCACACCTGGAAGCTGACGGTATTGTCTTCTTTTCTCTCGATATTCTTTACGATCATGCTTGTTTTCCCTCCTGTTTTATCTTTGCAGACTGCGTTATCATAACAGAATTCTACTGCAAAATCAATGACGAATTGATGAAATAAGGCCTAAAAAACGGCCATTTCAGGCAGACGGATCTCCATCGGCTCGAAGTTCAGATGATCGGCGCTGACCAGGCGGAATTCCGTCGCGCCGACAAAGCCGTTGAAGGCCGCGCGGCAGCCCTTGCCGTGGATGTGGCCGTAGCAGCAGAGGCGGACACGGTACTCGTCGAGCAGGGCGAGGATCTCCTCGCAGCGGTACTTCAGAAAGAGGGGCGGATAGTGCAGGAAGACGAGCTTTTCGCGCTCCCCCGCCGCCTCGAGCGAGGCGCGCAGACGGCCGAGCTCGCGCAGCATGATCTTGCGGTCGTGCGCGGTACCGCTCTCCTCCTCGTAAAACCAGCCGCGCGTGCCGCAGATCGCCCAATCGCCGTAAACGAAGGAATTGTTGTTGAGGATCTCGATCGTCGTGATGCCGTGGGCGGCGAAAAAGCGCTTCGCCTTTGCGGCCGTGCTCCACCAGTAGTCATGATTGCCTTTGAGCAGGATCTTTCTGCCGGGCAGCGAATCGACGAACAGAAAATCCTCCAGCGCTTCGTCAAGGTCCATGGCCCAGCTGAGGTCTCCGCAGAGCACGCAGAGGTCGTCGTCATTCAGTTTTGAAAAGCCCCGGCGCAGCTTCTCGACATGGTCCTCCCAGACCGTGCCGAAAACGTCCATGGGCTTGTCCTTGCCGAGGGCAAGGTGCAGATCGCCGATCGCATACAGTGCCATAGTCTTCCCTCGAATAAATGCGGGCCTGTTTTCAAAAACTATCTCCATCCCATCGGAAAGGAGAAAAACATGCATTCCAAAAAGCCGGAGATCCTTCCCGGCGTCGGCTGCGACGTGACGAACTGCAAATACAATACCGTCGAACGCCGCTGCTGCGCCGAAGAGATCCGCGTACAAAACGAAAAAGCCGAGACGCGCGGCGAGACTTACTGTTCGACCTTCTGTCCGCGCGGCTGCTGCTGATGCGTTTCCGGGAGGGGCGAGCCCCTCCCCTACATATCCCTATGAAAAGGCGTCCTCGATGTGATTGATCTCGACCCGGCCGGCCGCGCCCTGCGGCGCATAGATCTCGATCACGTCGAAGCGCGGCTGCAGCTCGCTCTCATGCGCGGCGAGCCAGAGCGAGGCCGTCGTCAGAATGCGGCGCTGTTTGGCCGCGGTGACAAATTCCCGCGCCGCCGCGAAGTCGGCGCTTTTGCGCAGCTTGACCTCGACAAAGACGATATAGCTGCCTTTCCGGGCGATCAGGTCGATCTCTCCGGCACGGCAGGCAAAATTCGTTTCCACGATCCTGTAGCCCCTGCGGCGCAGGTATTTCGCCGCCTGCTCTTCGCCGAAGCGGCCCAGTTCACGCGTCTCCATCAGTGCAGTTTCCTCAGAAAGCTCATGCGGTGGATCGGCGAGGGGCCGAAGGCGCGGATCGCCGCATAGTGGGCGGCTGTGCCGTAGCCCTTGTGTTTGTCAAAGCCGTACTGCGGATACTCCTCCGCCATTTTGAGCATATAGCGGTCTCGCGTCACCTTGGCGAGGATGCTCGCCGCGGCGATGTCGGCGCACTTGCCGTCGCCGCCGATCACACAGCGCGACGCAGTCTCAATGCCCTTGTTCCGGTTGCCGTCGATGAGCGCGAGCGCAGGACGGACATCCAGCTTGGCGATCGCACGGTTCATTGCGAGGAAGGTCGCCCCGAGGATGTTCCTCTCCTCGATCTCCTCGACCGTCGCGAAGGCGACGCCATAGGCGAGCGAGCCGGCAATGATTTCCTCGTAGAGCGCCTCGCGGCGCTTTTCGCTGAGCTTTTTCGAGTCGTTGAGCCCCTCGATCACGAGACCGCGCGGCAGGATCACCGCCGCGGCGCAGACCGGTCCGGCCAGCGGGCCGCGGCCGGCCTCGTCCACACCGCACAGGGGCGAGACGCCGCTGTCGTAGATCTCGTTCTCGATCGTCCAAAGCTCCGTCATTCCGGTCTCTCCAGCGTCAGGCGGCCGAGCTTGCCGCCGTGGTATTCGTCGAGCAGGGTGTTGGCCATGCGTTCGGTGTCGACTTCGCCCCGTGAAACAAGAAAGCCGCGCTTCCTCGCAGCCTGCTCGAGCAGCTCGAAGCCGTTTGCCTCGGGATCGGGCGTGAAGCCATAGCGCTTTTCGATCGCCTCGGGATAGAGCGCGCGCAGCCGCAGCATGAAGTTCGCCGCCAGCGTCTCGCGGTCGAGCACGTCGCTCTTGATCGCGTTGGTGACGGCCAGCATTTCGCCGACCTCCTGGCTGTCGAACTTCGGCCAGAGGATGCCCGGGGTGTCGAGCAGGTCGAGCCCCCTGTCGACGCTGATCCACTGCCGTCCGCGCGTCACGCCGGGCTTGTCCCCCGCCGCGGCGGCCTTGCGGCCCGCGACCTTGTTGATAAAGGTGGACTTGCCGACGTTGGGGATGCCCAGCACCATGACCTTCAGTCCGCGGCCGCTCTGTCCCTTGCGCTCATATTCCGCCAGCTTGTCGGCGAGCAGCGCGCGCACCGCGGCGCCGAAGCCGCTCACGCCCCTGCCGGAGCGCGCGTCGGTCTCCAGCACGGCGAGGCCCTGCGCGCGGAAATACTCGCTCCAGAGCTTCGTCACGGCCGGGTCTGCCAGGTCGCAGCGGTTGAGGATCACCAGCCGCGGCTTTCCGGCGGCAAGACGGTCGATATCGGGGTTGCGGCTCGCGCGCGGGATCCGCGCGTCGAGGATCTCGCAGACCGCGTCGACGAGCTTCACGTTTTCCTCGATCATGCGCTGCGCCTTGGTCATGTGGCCGGGGAACCACTGGATGTTCATCTTTTCAAAGGCGTTTTCGGCCATCATTCCACCGTTCCGAATTCGTCAAAAGGATAGACCACCAGCAGCGCCTTGCCGATGACCAGCCGCTTGTCCACCATGCCGATGCGCTTGTCGCGGCTGTCGGTCGAGGCGTTGCGGTTGTCGCCGAGGACGAAAAGGCAGTTCTCCGGCACGGTCTGCGGACCGATGAAATCGATCTTGGTATTGGTGGACACGTCGATGTATTTTTCCTCGACCGCCTCGCCGTTGACATAGACGATGCCGTTTTCAAAGTCGATGTTCACCACGTCGCCCGCGACGGCGATCACACGCTTGACCAGCGCCTTGTTGTTGTCGTACTCGTCCTTTTTGAACACGACCACGTCGCCGCGCGACGGCTCATAGAGCAGGTCGGAGACCAGCAGCTTGTCGCCGTTTTTCAGCGTCGGCACCATCGAGCTGCCGTGTACGTCCATGATGCGGACCACGAATACGAACACCAGCACGCAGATCAGCAGCGCCGAGATCAGAGACTGGATCCAGTCGTAGGCCTCGCGCCTGGCCTGCACCTCCGGAGAGGGCTTGGTCTTCTCCTTTTTCCTTTTTTTCTTTTTTGTTTCATCCATAGAGGTCACCCTCCTGTTTCGTTGTAAACTGCTGCGAAATCAACTGATATATTATACACCATTCTGCGGCGGAATGGCAAGCAAAGATCGAGCGGGAGCTTGCAAATAAAAAAAGGAAGCCCCTGCGGACTTCCTTTTTTTGTGACAGATCAGAGACGCTCCTTGACCTTCGCGCTCTTACCGACGCGGTCGCGCAGGTAGTAGAGCTTCGCTCTGCGGACCTTGCCCTTGCGGACGGTGGTAACGGAGACAATGGAGGGAGAATGTACGGGAAATACCTTCTCGCAGCCGACGCCGTAAGAGATACGGCGCACGGTGATGGTCTCGTTGATGCCGCCGTGCTTCTTGGCAATGATCGTGCCTTCAAAAGCCTGCGTACGCTCGCGGTTGCCTTCCTTCACGCGGACGAGGACACGCACGGTGTCGCCGACGTTCATCGCGGGCAGCTCGCTCTTCATGTACTTGTCACTGAGAATTTTGACCAGATCCATAACAATCCAATCCTTCCTAATATAGACGTTCATTTCGGAGGGCGCGCTCTCCGCGCCGCGCAGCGGACCGCCTTTCTCATGCCTGTGCCCATCACAGGCTTTGATAGAATACCACAACGAAGGACGGAATGCAAGTGTTTTTTAACGAAAAAGCTTTCCTTCCCCGTCGAAGGTCTCGATACGCGTGAATTTGGCGAAATCGGGCGCCAGCTCCGGCGCGAGCGCACGCAGCGCGGCGCATAAAAGCTCGGGATTCAGGGTCGGATTCTGCGCCGAGATCAGCGCCGTCACGCTGACGCTCTTTTCCGCGGCGGAAAAGGCGATCTCCCGGATCGAGGGGCGGATGTCCGTCTCGCCGAAGCCGCGCTTGGTCTTCTTTTCGACCACGATCGCGTCCCGCGTGAAGAAAGCGGCAAGCTGTTTTTGTATTATGTCAACCTCTCGCTCGTCATATTCGAAGATCCCCTCGACCGCAAGCCATTTCAATTCCGCATTTTTTCTCGTCGGCTCGTAGATCTCCAGCACTTCTATGCCCTCGGGCATCGTCGCGTTCAATCTGTCTTTCAGAGATGTTATGTCAACTTCTTCGACCAGCTGGAAATCCATGATCTCGCAGACGCTCGCACAGCCGACGGAGAGCGGCAGCGCAATGGAGATCTGCGGGCGCGGGTTGAAGCCCTCGGAGTATTTCAGACGGCTGCCCGCGCGGGAGAAGGCGCGCTGCATCGTCGCCATCAGGTCGAGATGGGAGATCCAGATCGCCCGCCCGGTCTTGGAAAAACGCATCCGCAGTTTACTCATCGCATTTCCTCCCGTGCAGCATCGCAGCCGCGCCGCAGCCCGAGCACTGTTTCCGGCAGTCCGGCGAGAGCTCGGAGCGGTAGCAGCGCTCCCGCTCGCGCAGCAGATGCTGCCGCCGCACGCCGACGTCGATCATATCCCAGGGCAAAACCTCGTCGAGGCCCCGCTCGCGCGAGGCGTAAAAGTCGAGATCGAGTACGCAGCGCTCGAAGGCGCCGAGCCAGCGGTCGAACACAAAGTAGTCCGACCAGGCGTCGAGCCGCCCGCCCTGCCGCCAGACCTCCTCGAGCACGCCGGCGAGCCGCCGGTCGCCTCGGGAGAGCGCGGATTCGATGACGCTGGTCTCGGCGTCGTGCCAGTTGTAGGTCACGTTGCGCGCGGTGATCGCGCTGCGCAGCAGATTGACGCGGCGCAGATACTCCTCCTTGCCGATCTGCGCCTCCCACTGGAAGGGACAGTGCGGCTTGGGGATGAAGCAGGAGGTCGAGATCGTGATGCGCACGCCGCGGTTTTTATTCTTCGCGTTCTCGCGCCAGCAGTGCAGCACACGGTCGGCCATTTCGGCGATGCCGAGGATGTCCTCGTCCGTCTCGGTCGGCAGGCCGAGCATGTAATAGAGCTTCACGCTGTTCCAGCCGCCCGCAAAGGCGATGGCGCAGGTGTTGAGCAGGTCCTTTTCGGTGACGTTCTTGTTGATCGCGTCACGCAGGCGCTGGCTGCCTCCCTCGACGGCAAAGGTCAGGCCGGTCTTGCGCACGCGCTGCAGGCGCTCCATCAGCTCCATCGAGAAGTTGTCCGCCCGCAGCGAGGGCAGCGCGAGACCGATGCTCCTCGGCTCGCAGTAATCGAGCAGACCGTCGCAGAGCGCGCCGAGCGGCCGGTAGTCGCTGGTGCTCAGCGAGAGGAGCGTCACGTCCTCGTAGCCGGTGTTCTGCAGCGTCTCGATGCCCTGGCGGATCAGCGTTTCGGGCTTTTTCGCGCGGATGGGGCGGTAGATATGCCCCGCCTGGCAGAAGCGGCAGCCGCGCACGCAGCCGCGGAAGAGTTCGATATCCACCTTGTCCTGCACGACCTCGGTCGAGGGCACGATCGGGTCGGTCGGGTAGGGCGCGGCGTCGAGGTCCTCGACGATGCGCTTGCGCACCTTCTCGGGCGCGCCGTCCTGCGCGGTGATGGACCTGATCGTACCGTCGTCGTTGTATTCGACGTCGTACAGGCTCGGGACATATACGCCGCCGATCTGCGCCGCGGCGCGCAGGAAGCGCGGCTTGTCCCAGCCCTCGGCCTTTGCCTGCCGCAGCAGGGTCAGCAGCTCGTTGTTCATCTCCTCGCCCTCGCCGATGACGAACAGATCCATGAATTCCGCCATCGGCTCGGCGTTCACGCAGGCGGAGCCGCCCGCGAATACGATCGGCAGCAACCCGGGCCGCTCGGCGCTGCGCAGCGGGATCCCGGCCATGTCGAGCATGTCCAGCACTGTCGTGTAGGCCATCTCGTAGCCTATGGAGAAGGCCAGCACGTCGAAGGCTTCGAGGCTGTCGCCGCTCTCGAGCGCGTAGAGCGGGATGCCCGCCTTCTTCATTTCTCCGTACATATCGCCCCAGGGAGCGAAGGCGCGCTCGCACCACACGAAAGGCAGGCTGTTCATCGTCTTGTAGAGGATCTTCAGCCCGAGATTGGACATTCCGATCTCGTAGGTGTCCGGAAAGCAGAACGCCACGCGCAGCTCCACTTCATCGCGGTCTTTGATGATCTGATTGTATTCCCCGCCGGTATAGCGTGCGGGCTTCTGCACGCGCGGCAGGATGCGTTCCAGTCGTTTATCCATGGAAAGCTCCGTATCGGTAGTTGATAACCGTATCTTATAACAGTTCCCGCTTTTTTACAAGCGCCGCTTTCTCCGGCTGCGAGGCGAGCAGCCACAGCGCGGCAAGCATCAGCGCCGTTCCCTCGCCGCGCCACATCAGCCAGGCGCCGATAACCAGAAGCGCCGTCGAAAGCGCAAGGCCCGTCGCGCGCGTCAGCGCTTCCCCTCTCCGTGCGCCGAGCAGTTCGGAGGCGGCAAGAGAGAAAACGCGTCCGCCGTCGAGCGGCAGGATCGGCAGCAGATTGAACAGCGACAGCAGCAGGCTCACCCCGGCCGAAAGCGTCAGTACCTCGTTGCCGCTGCGGCGTCCGAAATACGAGGCGGCGAAAGCATAGCCCAGCCCGGCCGCCGGACCGGCAAGGGCGGACACGACGTGTCCCCACGGCGAGCACGGTCCGCCGTATTCGATGCACAGCCCGCGCAGGTCCGCACGGAAGGAGCGGATCTTCAAGCCGTAGAGGCGCAGCGTGACGACATGGCCGAGCTCGTGGACGAGCACGGGTGCGAGGATGGCGGCCAGCTCCGTGAAGCTGGCCGCGGAATAAACGAACGCCGCGAGCAGCAGCGCCCCGAGGCTGACCTTGATTCGCTTTTGTCTCATCGGGCGCTCTCCGCCGTCTCCTCGGAGTATTCCCGGAAAACGGCGATCAGCTTCTCTCCGAGCTCCCGGTCGCTCAAACCGCGTCCGATCGCCGTGACCGCCGCCCTGTAGTCGCGCTGCGTGCCGCCCAGGCGCTGCGCCTCGCGCCGCAGCACGTCCATCTGCGCGGGAAAAAGCAGCTTGACCGCCGTCAGCGCGATGAAAAGCAGCGAGGCGACCGTCAGCTTGATCTTGTCCATGCGCTCACCTCCCTTTGCAGCCACTATATGGCGTGTCCGGCCGGGATATGCGCGCAAAAAGAGGCGGCCCGGGCGTCTGGCCCGGGCCGTATTGCCTGTGCGGTTTTATTTCAGGACGCTGCCGAGGAGCGCGCCGAGCAGACCGGCGTCCTCTTCCTTGCCGTTCGCCGCGCCGAGAAGCGCGCCGAGGGCGGGGATCTCGTCTTTCTTTCTTCCGATCAACCTGAGCAGCAGCTTGACCCCCGTCTTGCTGCCCAGCAGCGCGGAGAGCAGCGAGCTGTCGTCGTCGCCCTCGTCCTTGCTCTTGCCCAGCAGCTTCAGGAGCAGCGACACGCCGCCGACCTTCAGCAGCAGGCTGACGAGCCCTTTGCGGTTTTTCTTTTTCTTCAGCAGCTTGAGAAACAGCGCGGCGATGGCCTTGTCGCTGAAGATGCGGCTGGTGCCCTTGGTGAGGTTTTCGAGGTCCTGCGCGCTGACCTCGCTGCCGACGAGGGTCTGCAGCGTCCCGCCGACGTCCGTCTCCATGCCGCGGACGACCTGCGGATCGTCATTGAGCGCGTCGAGCACCTTTTCGATGGCTTGCTTTGTCGTCATATCGTATCCCTTTCCGCGGCGAACGCCGCCTTGCCGATTTGCGTTTTTTTGTATTTTCAGTATACACCCTGTGCGCAAAAAGGGAAAGGGGGTTCGCGAAAAAGACGAAACGGCGCCTCCGGCGCTGCGTTTTCCCGATCGCCCGTCGGCGACGCAGCCCTTGTCGTACCGCGGCGAAAGATCCGGCGCTGTTTCCCTCCAAACCGGCGATCGCCCGACGGATGAAAAAACGGCGGAGGGTTATCCCTCTGCCGTTTTTTGGTCGGAGTGCGGAGATTTGAACTCCGGGCCTCTTGGCTTCGCCCCACCTTGCCGCAGATGCCGTTTGCAGGCTTCGGCGTAAAGCCTCGTCCCGCAAAGCGGCGCGGCTGCGGAAAAAGAGGCTTTGCTCCATCCGCCCCCGGCGGCGCAAAGCCTCTTTTCCCAAACCAAGCTGCGCTTGGTTCGACGAGAGGCCCGCGAACCGGCGATCGCCCGAGGGAAGAAAAAACGGCGGAGGGTTATCCCTCTGCCGTTTTTTGGTCGGAGTGCGGAGATTTGAACTCCGGGCCTCTTGGTCCCGAACCAAGCGCGCTACCATCTGCGCTACACCCCGGTCTGTCTGTGAGGACAGCTTTTACATTATATGTATCACATCACAAAATGTCAAGCTCTTTCTGCGAAAAGGCGAAAGAAACTGCGCGTAAAGCTCCGGCGCTGTCACGTGTGCGGCACTTGCCAGGAGCGGGTGTAATGTGATATGATCGGGGCCGGACAAAGCAAAGGAGGGACGGAGGATGAGCGTATTTCTGCTGAAGCTGATCGCGATCGTCTCGATGTTCATCGATCATCTGACCTACGTAGCGCGGCTTTCGCATTTTCTCCCGCGCGGGCATTTGTATTTTCTCGGCCGCGCCGTCGGGCGGCCCGCCTTTGTGATCTTCTGCTTCCTGCTCGTCAACGGTTTTGACAGGACGCGCGACCGCAAGCGCTACCTCTCGCGTCTCGTCCTCTTCGCGCTGATCGCCCAGGTCCCTTATTCGCTGGCCTTCTCGGCGGAAAACTATTCCGGCACGGCGGCGGCTTCGTGCTCCTACCGGGTCCTGGCCGCGCTGCCGATGCTGCTGCCGCTCCTGGCCTGGTATCTCTATGTGTGCCGACGGCGTTTTGAGCCCTCGCTGCTGTGGCTCGCGGCGGCGCTGGCGATCGCGCCGCTGGACCTGTGCGCGGGCGGCTTGTGGCTCACCGTGCACACCGATCTGAACGTGTTTTATACCCTCGCCGTCTCGATGGCGACGATGATGTTCTTTGACTCCCTCCGCTCCGAGGAGCGAAACTGGGGGAAGACGCTGCTGATCGCGGCGGCGCTCGCCGCGGTGCTGTACTTCGTGCAGTCCGACGCCGATTACGATTACGCGGGCGTCATCCTGCTCCTGTCGCTCTACTTCTGCCGCGGAGAAAAGCTCCCCCAGCTCGCCGTTGCGGCGCTCTGGTGTCTGTTCGAGTATCGCGGCTACTGGCCGTATCAGCTCGGCGCGCTGGCGGCGCTGCTCCCCCTTGCGCTGTATAACCGCAGCCTCGGGCCGAAGATGCGCACGGCCTTTTATGTCTTCTATCCCGCCCATCTCACCCTGCTGGGCGTCGTGTTCATGCTGCTCGCGAGAAAATAATGCCGCCCCTTTCGATCGAAAACGCCGGAGGAAAGCCCTCCGGCGTTATTCTATTTCAGCTTCTCCAGCAGCGCATGCAGGGCGTTGCTGCGATGGCTGATCGCGTTCTTTTTCTCTGCTTCGAGCTGCGCCATCGTGCAGCCGTATTCCGGCAGATAGAAGATCGAGTCGTAGCCAAAGCCGTTCTCCCCCGCCTCCCTGCGTGCGATCTCACCGTAGACGCGGCCCTCGGCCTCGACAAGGCGGCCGTCCGGGTAGACGAGCGCGACCGCGCAGCTGAAATGCGCCCCGCGCCGTTCTTCCCCTTCCAGCGTCCGCAGCAGCTTTTTTCTGTTGGCCGCGTCGTCGCCGTGGACGCCCGCGTAGCGCGCCGAAAAGATGCCCGGCGCGCCGCCGAGCGCGTCGACGCACAGGCCGCTGTCGTCGGCCAGCGCGCAGCAGCCGGAGAGCGCCGCGATCTCCCGCGCCTTTTTCTCGGCGTTTTGGGCGAAGGTCTCTCCGTCCTCGACCGTCTCATGCTCGATGCCCGCCTCGCGCAGCGACACGATCTGCGCGAACGCGCCGCCGAGGATGGCGCGGATCTCCACCAGCTTGTGGGCGTTGTTCGATGCGATGATGAGTTTCATTTTTGCTCTCCCCATATAAAGCCAACAGCTCCATCCTTCGATGAAGCTGCTGTTTTGGAGCGGATGATGGGAGTCGAACCCACCTTACCGGCTTGGGAAGCCGAAGTTCTACCGATGAACTACATCCGCGTGTATTGGCAGTATAGCATCCCGCGGAGAAAAATTCAACAGGGAATTTGTCGCCGTTTCATCAAAAAAGGAAAAGCGCGCAGCCCTCTACGCCGCCCGTCGGGGCAGCGCCGTATCGCTGCGCGCTTTTCTTATTTCTCCTGCGTCGCCGGAGAGGGATCCGGCGCGGAAGCGGGTTCCCCGCGCTTGATGAACATCATGTTCAGGTCCACTTCGCCTTCGATACCGGGCACTTTTCCGGCTTGTGTGTACTGCCAGATGTTGCCAGCGTAATAGAAGCCCGGATAATCCGTCTCCCAGTCGGCCAGCCAGAAATGAAAGCCCTTGAGGCGGCTGAGATCAAAGCTGTAGTAGCCGAGTTTCCGGTTGAAGTATATGCCCGCATCGTAGCCGGCGGACCTGACCGTCTCGCAGAAGGCCACGCCGCAGTCGCCGATGATGCTCGGATCCAGCCCGTTGGTGCGGGCGTCGTCTGCGTTCTCCGGGATCTCCCAGTCGTACATGACGGGCAGCGTGATCTCATAGTCTTCGATCTGCTCGAGGACGTATTTCGCCTCTTCGATCGCCTCGGCGACGTTGATCGCCTGCGAGTAGAAATACACGCCTACGTCCAGTCCGGCGTCCCGTGCGCCGACGACGTTCGTACGGAACCAGGGATCCTCGAACAGCCCCCCCTGCGACCAGCCGCGGTAACCGGAGCGGATATACGCAAAGCGCACGCCGTTTTCCGCCACCTGCCGCCAGTCGATCTCCCACTGATGCTCGGACACGTCGACGCCGAGGACCGTGTCATAGGCCTCTCCGGTATAGACGACCTTGTCGTCCTGCTTGTCAAAGTCTTCTTTTTGCAGGTCGTTGACCTCGAGGCCCTCGATCGGCGTGATCCACACGTCGTTGAAGCCGTCGTTGACCAGGACCTGCCCCGCGTGCGGGTCGCCCGGCTCCTCTTCCTCTTTTGACGAGCCGAGCAGCTCCGCTCCGAGGACGATCACCGCCCCGAGCAGGAGGCAAAAGATTATCAAAAGGCCTGTTTTTTTACGGCGTCTTCTGCGCATAGAATCACCTGTCTGTCTTTATGGTCTGCCCTATTCTATCATACCCGGAAAGCGATTGCAAATTCTCGTGTCGGATTTTGCCGCGTTTTGCGTTTTTCCAAAAATTCTGTTGACAAAGCCCTCCGCATTTGCTATTATAAGCGGGCTGAACGGTAAACGCTGGTGTAGCTCAGCCGGTAGAGCAGCTGATTTGTAATCAGCAGGTCGGGGGTTCGAATCCGTCCACCAGCTCCACCGATTGCACCGAAACAAGTTCATATGGGGGAATTCCCGAGTGGCCAAAGGGGACAGACTGTAAATCTGCTGGCAATGCCTTCGGTGGTTCGAATCCACCTTCCCCCACCATGATAATTGCCGAATTTGTCTACCAGGCAAATCCGGCAATTATCGCGTTTATGAGGCAAAAATCCCTGTTTTTCCTGTATTTTTACCGAAATTTCGCGCCTTCTGGATCCTTCTGATCTGGCAGGCGCTCTTTTTTGCCTATATACTTCAAAAACCTTAGGCACCTTTTGGTTCATAATAGATCCGCAGTAGTCTCGCTTAAAGTAAGAGGCAGAAGGCTTCGAACCATTTTTAGTGATGTACATTTGCATCTAGTGCCATGATGATGTATTTTTTTTTTCTAATCTCAACATCTTTCAGGGGGCAGCAGTACGAAGATAGCAGTTCTGCTTATAGAAATTCTAACGCGTCTGTGCTATTCTACTCTCATCACAGAAAAACTCAGCAAAAAGACCCTATGTAACCATTCGCCCGGTTCTGCGTCTTTATAGCAGAACACTTACGAAAGATGTGACGACAGTATTATGAAATCGGATATCGTTGATCAGCTGTTTTCACAATACTATAACGAAGCACTCCTGTATTCGATCTCTTTGTGTAAAAACCGAACGGTCGCAGAGGACATCGTATCCAATGCTTTCTTTAAGGCGCTGAGCACGGCTGACGATTCCATCCGAGATTTTAAGCCCTGGCTTCTGACGGTTTGCAGGAACGAATTTATCAGCCTCTGCCGAAAGGAGAGCCGCTTTACCGGTGAAGACATCCCGGAAGATTATGTGGATGACCGGGAAGAAGTGATCGAAGGGATCATTCGAAGAGAAGAGTATCGCTCACTGTATCGGGCAATAGATCTGCTGCCCGATACGCAGAGGGAGGCGGTCATGCTTTTCTACTTTTCCGGACTCCCAATCAAAAGCATATCGGAGATCATCGGGAAAAGTGAAACGAATACAAAAGTCCTGCTGTGCAGGGCTAGGGAGAAACTCAGGAACATGATGGAGGGAGACCAATGAATTTTGAAGACGCGTATAAAAAGCTCAGGGATGGCACCGCAAGCGACGAGGAAGCCGCTTTTGTTGCCAGAGAACTAGAAAATGTCCGCAGGATCAGCTCTATCCTGGATGATCCGGAGCTTTCCGATCCCGGCATCCGTCAGGCGGAAATAGAAACGGTCCAAAAGGCCAGAAAGGTTTTTAACCACAAAACGCTGATCCGAACGATCATCGTTGTTCTGTGCAGCCTACTGGTGATCGCGGCGATCGTCTGCGCGATCCTTTTCATTCCGTCCAATATCTCCGCTTCCGGAAAAGTAAAGCTGACAAAGGAACAGGCCATTGAGGCGGCTCACGCCTGTCTGGTGGAAGAAGTTGGTGAAGAAGAGGCCGGAAGATTCTACGTGGACTACGCCCACCGCCACCTGCGCTATGTGGGGAGCATTTTTGATGCGATTTATGTTTATAAAGTCGAATACGAAGATATATACGGACGGGAATACGAAATTGAAGTAAACAGCAATTCGGGGTATACCGTGATCCGTGACATCGATTTGGGATGAATCCGACAAGACGGGAGAGTGAAAAAACTCTCCCGTCTTGTCTCTGTAACCTTTTCCTTGCTTCTGCGTCAACTATATGAAAGCAAAAAATAGAAAGGAAAATGACCATGAATAACACTCTGAAATTGACGACGGATCAGGCTCTGCAAAGCGCGATCGCTTACGCCGAAATCGAAAATGATGAACCCCGCTGCGCCTCCGGTAGCTGCGCCGGTGGACTTTATCACTTCATCGTGACCACGCTGTATCTGAGATACGAATTCTATGTGGATGCTGTGAGCGGAGAAGTTCTTGGAATCAGCACGGAACCGCTTTCTTATCTGGAGACGCTCAGGCTGTGCACTGATGGGGAGCCGCTTCCCTATGTCGCGTAATCGTATCGGCGAAAGAAAAAGGTGCGTAACATGAAGGCAATGAAAAAAGCAGTTCTGGCGGTTCTTATTTTTGCCCTGGTTGTCGCCGTCTGCGCATGCGCGTTCGGGGACAGTAAAAAGATCGGGGAAAAAGCCGCTCTTCAGGCAGCCTTGGAGGATGCCGGGTTCACACCGGATGAAGTGACAGATATCGATATCGAATATGAAAAAACGCCTTCTTCCGCCTGGTATGAAGTCGATTTCGAATCAGGCAGAACCGACTACGAATACAGAATCGACGCCTACACCGGGGAGATTTTATCGGCAACCACAGATTAGGAGAAAACAGAATCATCCTGACACCTTTTGGTGCAAATACCCTTCTCTGGGCACCGTTTGGTGCAACACAGACATGATAAATGCCGAATTTGTCTACCAGGCAAATCCGGCATTTATCAGGTTTATGGGGCCAAAATCCCCATTTTCCCTGTAATTTCAACGAAAAGTTACTCCCGCATGGTCAAAAAGATCATGCGGGAGCACTCTTTTGCTCGAAATAGTTCAAAAAACTTAGAGACCTTTTGGTAGTAATTAGCTCCGCAGAAGTCTCACTTAAAGTAACAGGTAGAAGGCTTTGAATGGAAAACCGAACGTATCACGAATGCATTGGGGGAATGGATTTTGGCGAAAATCAGGACAGTTATGAAAAAGCCCCATATTTACAGTAGCCTTCGAAAATGGTAGAATAACAACCAGAACAATAATTATATTGTTGCGTAAAGGAAATAAAGTAGTAGCTGCGCATGATTATAGCTTTAACTCATTATTACACGGCATAAATCTATTGTTATGCTGCTTCTTTCTGTTTTAATGACATTTGAAGGAGAACAATATGGCATCTACCAGCCAGTGCAAATACTGCGGCTCGACAATAACGTCTTCAGATAAATGCTGTCCAAATTGCGGTGCTCCGAACGAAGGCTTCGTAGTGGACACAGAAAGGCATGTTTTTTTACCTAAAACCATTGAAGAACTGAAGGAATACTGTGCCGAGCGAGGAATGCCGCTTCTTCGGATGCGCTTTTTTATCGGGGAAGACTACCGGAAACCAAAAGCATTCGGCATTTACAAGGACGGCAGGGACTTCATCGTATACAAGAATAAGGCAAACGGACAGCGGGCGATTCGATACCAGGGGCCTAATGAAACGCACGCGGTAAATGAGCTGTTCTTAAAACTGTTGGATGAATGCCATAATCGGGGAATCTATCCTGACGGCAGGATCCCGGAAAAGTCTTCATCAGGCACACGCCGGAGAAGGCGGACGATCCCGGGCATCATACCCCCGCTGATTTGTATCGTCTGTTTGTTTCTCATATCTGCTGTGTTTGCAGGCATTTCTTTAAAAATGCACCGCGACGACGGATACTATGGCACAGGCGACGGAACGGTGTATTACCACTACGGATCCGACTGGTACTATACGGAGGATACCAGCAGTGCCGGATTTTGGTACGAGGCAGATGAATTTCCCGCGGCCGACTATGAAGAGTATTCTCTCGGAGAAGACTGGGATTCAGACTGGGGGGTCAGCGATTTCAAGAGTTCCAGCACATGGGAAGAGCTTCAAGAGAGCCATTCCTCCAGTTCCTCAGACTATGATTCTTCCTATGATTCCTGGGATAGCGGAGACACAGACTGGGATTCAGACTGGTGACGCTGCTTATAGGCAAACCGTTACGATAATGACGGAAAAACGTAGTTTCACATTCAGCATCCGGGGATAACTTCAAGCAACATTTTAGCTGTCTGTAAAGGTCAAAGAAACCTGGCAGGCGGATATAAGTGGAAATTTGCAGAGGAATAACTACCCTGATACTCAACGCTAATCAAGACATCTCTTGGTGCAAATACCCTTCTGTGGACACCGTTTGGTGCAGTACAGACAAGCATAACGCCCATCCGAAAGGATGGGTGTTTTGTTTGGTACGGGTCTTTGCGAAGGTTGGATTCGAAGCCGAGCGGGAGTGAATGACATGCCGGCGGCATGTCAGAGCCGCGAGGTGGCCCGCCCGCAGGCGGGCGAATCCACCTTCCCCCACCAAGCTCCGGCTTAATGCCGGGGCTTTTTTATTGCCCTATAAAGAACAAAAGAGGCGTCCTGTCGGACGCCTCTTTTCTTATGCCTGTTTAATTGCCGCGTGTACTATAGCCGCTGCCCGGCGCTTGCTCTCTTCGTTGGCGTGAGTGTACATATTGAGCGTTGTGCTGATCTGCGCGTGTCCTAATACTTCGGAGACGCTTGCGACGTCGGCGCCGTTTGTAATTGCGAGGCTGGCGAAACTATGGCGCATCTTGTGAGGGTGAATTTTTGCTCCAACAATTACAGTCGATCGAGATACTCCATAAAGTTCTGCTTGTTCTCAAGTGCTGTCGTAGTTGGACGTCCAAGGTCTTCACGTGCGCCGATAGAGCACTTCACTTCGATCAAGCTCAGTTCTCCACGCTCTTTTGCTGCTTCAAGTTCTCGATCCAGATCTTCAAAATTGTCAACGCAAACTGCGTAAGGATAACCACACGCCTTGGCGACACCGACAAGGTCAATGCTTCCAGCAACTGTGGGCATCCCGCCGACGGTCTCATGAGCGCCATTGTTGATGACTACATGGATCAAGTTCTTTGGCTTATTGCTTCCCAGCACCGCCATCGAACCCATATGCATTAAAACGGCACCATCACCGTCCACACACCAGATTCTCTGCTCCGGCTTATTGATAGCTACTCCGAGTGCTATAGAACTACTATGTCCCATCGAACCAACGGTCAGGAAATCGTACTTGTGGCTTTGACCGTTTGCAACACGAGTCTCAAACAGCTCACGGCTGGCCTTTCCCGTAGTACTGACAATCGGGTCTTCGCCGCTGGCCTTCACGATATGCTGGATGATTTCTTCACGGATCATGTGATTGTCGTTCTTATATTCCACTTTTGGAGCATCAGTAAGCGCGCCTTTGCGGATTACAAAAGCCACGTCTTTGCCTGTTGCGAGGATGCTCTTGAACTCATCCATTGCCGCTGCCACTTCTTCATCTGTCGTATCCTTACCAATGATGAACGACTTAATATCCATATCCTCAAGCAGTTTAACAGTCACCTCACCCTGGTAAATATGCTGCGGCTCATCATGGATTCCAGGTTCGCCGCGCCAACCAACGATGAAAATGACAGGAATAGCGTAGACCTTATCGTTGAGCAGGCTCGCCACTGGATTGATAATGTTACCCTCGCCGCTATTCTGCATGTAAACCACAGGCACTTTCCCCGTAGCAAGATGATATCCAGCAGCAAGAGCAGTGCAGTTGCCTTCGTTTGCAGCAATCACATGATGATGAGGATCAATACCGTAAGTAGCCATTAAATAGTTGCACAGTGCCTTAAGCTGACTATCAGGCACACCGGTATAAAAGTCAGATCCTATAATTTCAACAAGCTTCTCAACCTTCATTATGCTTCTCCATTCAGAATATTATGGTAAAGGGCGTCAATGGTATCCACATCCAAGGCAATCGGATGATTTTTCAGGCGCACCGGATTAACAGAGTTCTTCAGGATTTCAAACTGTTCTGCCGTAGCTGTTGGAACTTCGAGTTTAAGACCGTCAAAGATGCCTCTCAGCTTTTCTGCTCCTTCTGTCGCATCTTTACAGCCCATAGCCCATCCGATCTCATCCAGTGTATGTTCAAGATGCTCTGCACCTCTTGGGTCTGTACAATGATCAACGTTGTTTCCCATCCACGGATACAGAACTCGATCACATAACGCTGCCGCATGCCCATGTGCACAACCAAACAAGCTTGTTATCTTATAGCACATCGCGTGTCCAGCTGTTGTCTGCGTGATATTGATGGCCTTTCCCGCTGTGTTTGCAGCACGCAACATTCCTGAATTGCCTTCATCAGTGTTTAAAAGGTAGCCATCCATGTTAGCCATAACACCTTGAATCGCCAATCTACTATACTCTTTGCTTTCTTCAGTACTGTTCACTGACCAGAAGGACTCAATTGCATGACAGAGCGCATCCATCATTGTTGCTTTTTTTTGGTATTCCGGGAGCGTTTTCAGCACACTAGCGTCCATCAGGACGGTTCCTGGAATGCAGCTATAATCGGAAACACTCTGCTTTGCTCCGTCAAAATAAATAACAGCAAATCGGGTAGCCTCTGACCCGGTTCCAGACGTTGTTGGCATAGCAAGAAACGGAATGTCATTCGGAATAATCGCTTCCTTCAGCCAGGAGCCTTCTGCTCCATCTCCAGGCAGATTCGAATAAAGCTTGATACACTTTGCCACATCCATTGCTGAACCACCGCCGACTGCAATAATCGCATCGCAGGATTCAGCCCGAAAACATTTAACACCCTCAATCACATTCTCATACAACGGATTTGGTTGAAAATCCATGAAGCGTACGATTTTAACCTCGAGGCGAGATGGTAGCTCATCAAAATATGTATTGATCTTCTGCCTTGCTATCGACTTTCCACAAACCAACATGGCGCACTTTATATGGTTCTCCTCGAGCCATGAATCAAGTATTTCATATTGCCCGTTTGCTTCAAGAATCGTTTGACTCATCACCTAATACCCTCTGAACTCTTAGACTTCCGCCGGGATCAAACGAATGATATCCTTAAATGGCATCAGCATCGCGTCGCACTCTTCCGCCCTATGATTCTGCAGGATAGTTTCTGCAGCTTTCTGCATAGCAGGAACTTCTGCTCTCATCAGCTGGTTCGCATAAATGATGATGTTTGCTCCGCGTTCTTTCCATTCCTCCTCTGTCACAGAGTTGAAAGATGTAGGAACAAGAACGATCGGTGTGTTCTTATCCTTTGCACGGAACTTCTCAATAAACTCCTGAATCTCTGAGGGATCCTTCTTGCGACTATGGATCATGATGGCGTCTGCACCAGCCTCTGCAAAAGCGAATGCGCGTGTCAGTGCGTCCTCCATTCCCTGCTCAAGAATAAGGGATTCAATCCTGGCACAGATCATAAATTCCTTCGTACGCTGAGCTTTCTTACCAGCTTTGATTTTTGCGCTGAAGTTTTCAATGGTATCTTGGGTCTGAACGACTTCCGTGCCAAAGAGGCTGTTCTTCTTCAGACCAGTCTTATCCTCGATGATCACCATAGATACACCAAGGCGTTCCAGGCTTCTCACTGTGTAAACGAAATGCTCAGTCTTTCCGCCGGTGTCGCCGTCGAAGATGATAGGCTTTGTGGTGACCTCAGTAATGTCCTCTATCGTACGGAAACGAGATGTCATATCAACGAGTTCGATATCCGGTTTTCCTTTCGCCGTGCTATCACAGAGCGAAGAGATCCACATAGCATCGAACTGATGGGCTCCACCATCCTGATATACCTTTGTATTCTCAACGATCAACCCAGTCAGACCATCGTGGGCTTCCATTGCAGTTACTAAGCCCTTAGCATCCAGCATCCTCTTAAGACGTCCACGACGGATATCAGGCATAGCGAGATCAGATCGAGTCCTGGCGTCTATCTCCGCATATTTCGGGTCGTTTGAATATGGATACTCTACAAGTTTTCCACCATAGGTAGCGAGGATCGCCGTAACCTCGTCTCGGATCGGACGCTGGAAACCGGTTACCCAGTCATCACCATGGACAACGATAGACGGCTTGTACTTTTCCAAGTTTTCTTTGTAGCTCAGTGTATTCTGGTCAACGACCTTATACACGCCAGCAATATTTTCAAACATCAGTTTCCGCTCAGAAGCGGGGACCAGAGGCATACGCTTGTAGGAGGCAACAGCTTCATCGGACAGAACGCCGATGATAACTCTGCCAAGCTTCTGTGCTTTCTTAATGATAGCGATGTGACCGCCGTGGATGATATCTGTGGAGAAGCACATGTAGACGGTACGAGACTGGATTTCCTTCAGCTTCACTGTCACAACTGCCAGGTCTTCCGGGTTGTCGATCTCAGAGCAGAGGAGATTTTCCACATCAAGAGCGTGGATGTTCGCCGCGCCGTCCAACTCATTCAGAGCATTCTCAGCATAGACCTTCGTTTTCTCACTCTCACAGAACTCGATGATCTTTCCAAGCCATACCATCCAATCTTCCTTGTTCAGCTTATAGAGGGCCTGAGCCTCCATGGCTTCATTGAAGAATTCCACACCAACTTTCATGACCATACCATCGCGCACGACCGCCTTGAAGTCCTTCTCAGGAAGAGGCAGCGTGGAGGAGACGGTCATGCAGGAAACCGGGGACGCGATCACACGTTCAAAGACCTCATTCTCAAAAACCAGATCTCCGTGCATGAGGATAATGTCATCGTCCAGATACTCTCGAGCACAGTAAATGCTGTAGATGTAGTTGGTCTGATCATAGATGGGATTCTTCACGAAAGTGAAGTGCAGTGACAGGTCGAGGCTATTGCAGTAGTTTACCAACACGCCATCATAATACCCCGTGGTAATGACTACATCCTCAATCCCGGCATCAGCAATCTGCCTCAGCTGACGAGAGAGGATTGTTTCACGGGAGCTAATCTCCGTCATGCATTTCGGGTGCTCTGAGGTGAGGACTCCCATTCGGGAGCCGAGACCAGAATTAAGAATTAGTGCTTTCATTTATATACTCCTTAGCTGTTCAATCTGTCGTTCGATCAGAATCTCGCCCTTGACACGGAAGAGACCTTTAGGTTTTTCATATGTAAATGGGGCAAACCGGGATGACTTCCCTGCTGCTAAGATGATGGCGTTCGACATGTTACACTTCTCCTACTATTTCTAATCGCTATGATAAATCAATCAAGAGTTTATTTGTGAATTTGCTCAACAAATCAAAACTCATAATCAGATACTGGTGCATGTGGTTCTCGCTTGTTTTCAGGAGGTAATGTCATATAATCGTCATACATATATTTTAAAAAAGCATCATAATCTTTGGTTCCCCAAAGTTTTAATCCTTCAAACTCATATTCATCTCGTTCTAAAAACCATTTTTTGGGCATGCAGTATCTAGTTGTTAAAGGGTTTGTACGAAGGTACAGCTTCCCAAAACTAGGAAATAGAAGAAGCCTCACTCTGTTAGGAGTATGGTCACTACTTTTCTTTGCATACCCATAAACCCTGTTATATACATATTCTTTAGGAATAATTGATAATATATTATATATGATTCTTTGAAAACCACTAGCATTTTTCTTAGCTACCTTAGCCCAGAGTATTTTTCTAAGAAGAAAGCAGTCAAAATCTTGCAGCATCTGCCCCGGAATGGTTAGTGGCGCATCATCAAGGGGAAATACATCTATTGACACGCCCGTCCTACATTTTATATGTTCCTGCCCAACTCTAATAAATCGAGTTCCAGTTCTCCTCAATTTTCCATACGCCCACATATACTCAGGATCCGTTGTATGATCTTGAAAAAAACAAATACTTGCATCCATTTCATTCGCTACAGATTTAAACTTTTCGTAATCTTCTCGTAGCATACAAATATCTGCATCGTCATCCCAAGGAATATATCCTTTATGGCGTACTGCCCCAAGGAGGGTGCCACAACTTATTACATACATTATGTTGTGTTTCCTGCACACGCGATCTAATTCAGAGAGCATATCCAGCTGCAATAACTGCATCCTCCTGAATTCGGCTCCTTTTATTTCTTTCACTTGCTCCATTTGGAAACTCCTTCACTTCGTATATTGTCTATTGAATAACCTACTATAGCTATGATCTCCTTATAGCTACTCATGCTATAATTCGCTTTGTCCATTATATATGGAATTATTCGAGTTCAATCATGTCCTTCCGATCATTGAAATCCTCAATAACACCCGCAATAGCTTCTGATATGTGCTCAGAAACATAACTCATATTTCTTCCTGATTCGACCGCCTTTGCGAAAGCCACTATTTCATACCTGATACCCTCACCATCAAGTTGATAAAAGAACCGCTTATTCTCTTCTGCATTTTCATAGCGTACTTCAAAATAATCTGTCTTCCACCAAGGTGCTGGAACATAGATGTATCCTTTAGTCCCAGCTATAACTAGTTCACCTTCAGCCTTTGCACCTTTAGCTACTTTAACAGTAGCAACTCCAGAAGGGTAAACAAAGTCTATTTTTGTAAAAGCATCTATGTTTTCTTTTTTGTCCTGGAACTTCGTGTAAAACACCTTAGCTTTATAATCCGTCCCAAATATCTGAAACACAGGAAGCATTGCAGCAGGTGCCCAACCGCACATGCTATTCCACTTCTTTGAAAGATCTGTCCCTTCTATAGAAATACCATCTCGAAGGCTTGTACAAACAGCATCAACAGATACTACTTTACCGATTTTTCCGCCTTTTGCCATAAGAAGTAGACGCTCATAAGCAGTAGAGTATGCCGTTTTTATAGCGTCCATAAGGATTAAATTCTTCTCGGTAGCTAATGCATATAATTCTTGGCACTCTTCTCTTGTGTATGCAATAGGTGATTCGCAAAGTACATGTTTACCGGCTTCCAACGCTTGCTTCGTGTGTTTATAGTGCTTCTCGGGTTTTGAAATAATATAAACCGCATCTACCCTCTCCAGTAGTTCCGCATACTTGTCTGTATAAAAAAGATCCTGTACTTCAGGTTCGTCTCCTCTATGTGTTGCAAAAATGCCTGCTATATCAACTCCATTGACATACTTAGATTCATTAATGAATTTTGTGCGGAAAACAGCGGTTCCGACCAGACCTATTCTAAGTTTTCGCCTCTCGGCACGTACCTCAGAACTTGAGACTCCTTCAGTCCGAGGAAGATAAATTACCTTACAGTACTCATTCAAGTAATCAAAGTAGCCTTTCCAGTCTGAACCAACTGTAAAGATATCCACACCCAACCTGCGGATGTCATCAATCTTTTGACCTTCATATTCTTCAACAATTATTTCATCAGCGATCCCCGTGGCCTCAACTGCTGCAATACGCTCCATCAGAGGTTGTTGATTGTTGATCTTGCCTCTGGTTTTATCATAATCATCGGATGTAACTCCCACAATCAGATAATCGCCGAGTGCTTTTGCCCTCTCTAATAACCTGATATGCCCATAATGAAGCATATCATATGTGCCGTATGTGATTACTTTGACCATAATTTGAACCTCTTACAGCAAGTTTTTATCCATCATATCCTTCAAAGCATTAATTAATGTTGTATTGTCATCATGGCTTAGGTGTCCGATATGGCCAACACGGAATACCGTGTTCTTCATATCTCCGCCATTAGGACAGATCCAAATATTGTACTCATCTTTGAGTATCTCGAAAATCTCATAAGCATCTGCATTAACAGGATGGACAGGTGTTACACCATTTGCGGGAGATTCAGATACAAATTCAAAGGGTAGTTCTTTAATCTTCTTCCTAAAATCCTCTGCCTGAGCAGCCACACGCGCAATCTCCACATCAGCTCCCCCTGCTGCCTCTATTTCTTTCAATCTCGTGTTGATCTGGCGAAGGATGCCCACAGCCGGAGTAAACGGTGTCTGACCTCTCTCCATGTTCTTCAACACATCAGCAAGGTCGAAATACATGGATTTCACTTTTCGAGTCGTTACCCTTTCTACAGCTCTCGGTGCAAGCACAATGATTGAAATTCCCGGAGGGCAAGCAAGAACCTTTTGCGACCCAGTGATCATTACATCTGCACCGCAATTAGCCATATCGAAAGGATCAGCCAAGAAGGCAGAAACGCAGTCGCAGACATAAAACATATTGTTCTTTTTGCAGAATTCGCCGATCATCTCGGAGTCATAAAGAACGCCCGTTGACGTCTCATCAATGTTAACTAGTAATCCTGTGAATTCTTGTCCATCATATTCGTAAAGACGTTCTTTTGTAAGTTTCTGACCGTGATTCAAGCGAAGGACTGTATGTGGAATATCATGTATCTCACAGAGTTCAACAAACCTATGGCCGAAGCTACCACCATCAATTACAAGAACCTTGTCGGAATCATCAAAGCA
This sequence comes from Oscillospiraceae bacterium, assembly GCA_902761055.1. Lineage (GTDB taxonomy): Bacteria > Bacillota > Clostridia > Oscillospirales > Oscillospiraceae > Limivicinus. The sequence continues at coordinate 50,849 of CACWIS010000004.1, read as the reverse complement.
GTTCATTACCACAGCTTCCATGGATCCAGTAGATGAGTTTGTCATGAAAGCTACCCTAGAGCCATCTGGTGCTTTTGCAAACTTTAGCATAAGTTGCTCATTCTCGAACATTGTATTTGAGAATTCAGGTGTTCTAAAGTAAGGAACCTGCTCCCCTCCAACCGCGCGGACATCATCACTGCACATAACTGGACCAACTGTAAAATTAAGCATGGTTATATCCTCCTTTATTCTTCAGGAAATTCATAAAAAAAGTCACTCAGCAAGCTTGATAAGACATGTAACTCCTCATCATAACTATGCTCAGTTCTCCATATCTGAGTATTTTTTATTGAAATATCGGGGTTAAAATATTTTTTCACTTCTTTGTGCTTACTATGATCTAAACCAAGGAATTCACTAATTATTGCCGTGGTTTCTTCATTTATATACTCCTTATATAGTATTATTCTTCCTTTTGCGCTATCAGATCCGCAAGGTTTTTGTCGAGCTCCTCCATTCGGCGAGCCCTTTCATCCGGCGGGATAGATGGATCATAAGCCGGCATCTTGTAATCGTCATATTCGCACGCGACCCCGTCCGGGTATTTGTCTTTATTCACTTACGATCCACCTCCATTCCGAATTTCTTGAGCATATCATACCACGCATCCTCATCGTAATCAACCGAGAGCTTCATTTGATTCTTCTCGTTAAACGTCTCGTGTACGAGTTCGGAGAATTCCTCTGTATATTCGGAGTCTGCCGGGCTGTATGTCCATACTTGGAGGTTGTGTCCAACAGCAATGCCGCCAGCATATCTGTGTTCATAAGCCGATGATCCCTTATCCAACGACGGAGGGAGGGCTCCAGGATGGTTGTGCATCCGAAAGGATGGGTGTTTTGTTTGGTACGGGTCTTTGCGAAGGTTGGATCCGGCGCGCGCAAGCCGCGGTTGAAAAAAACACGTTTTGCGGATATAATCAAGAAAAAAGCAGAAGCGGAGTTGTCAGATGAAGAGCAAGCTTCAGGCGATCGCGAGCGCGCTGGCCGCCATGTGCGTTCTGTGCGCCCTGTTTCTCAACGCAGCGTCCCCCGACGCCGCGCCCGGTCCCGGGAGCGAGACCGAGCGGGGCGCTGCCGCCGTGCGCTATCTGCCTGTCTATTCTTCTCTGAGCGGCGCCACGGTGAAGGGCAGCTTTGAGATCGACACCTCGCACGGCGGCGAGGGCTATGTAGCCGTCTCGGCGAGGAGCGCCGAAAACGTCAAGATCAAGATCATTTCTCCCGCCGGCGCGCAGCGCTTTTACAATGTCCCGAACACGGGGCTTGTGTCCTATTATCCCCTGAGCGACGGAAACGGACGCTATGTGATCCAGCTGATGGAACAGATCGGCACCGAGCCGGGCGGCGACGCCTACCGGCGCGTGTGCGAGGAGGTATGCGACGCGACGCTCTTCGACGAGTTCCAGCCCTTCCTGCGGCCGAGCACCTACGTCTGGTTTTCGGGCTATTCCGCCTGCGTGAACGCCGCGGCGCAGCTTTGCGCCGGCGAGAGCGACGACGACCGGAAGATCGAACGGATCCGCGACTACGTCTGCGCGCAGCTGCGCTATGACGCCGCGCTCGCCGAGGCCGAGGATCAGAGCTATATCCGCGACCCGGACCTCATCCTCGCGCGCGGTACCGGCATCTGTCTGGATTACGCCGCGCTGACCGCCGCGATGCTGCGCAGCCAGGGCATCCCCGCCAAGGTCGTCTACGGCGGCGTGGATCGCGCCGAGGGCTACCACGCCTGGAACATGGTCTACAGCTCCTCCCGCGGCTGGTTCCGCGTGGACGCGACCTTTGCCGACAACGGCGTTGAGGAGGCCTATATCTCCGACGACAGTCATTACACCGAGCTCGGCTTCTATTGACGCCGCGCCGTGATCCGCGATCACCGCCGTCTGCCCGGCAGACGGCGGTTTTTTGTGCCGGATCCCGCGCCTCTTTTCGTCTTTCTCTTGTGATACGGACGAAGAAATGCTATGATACAGCCAGAAAGAAAAATGCTTTTGATCGGGGGCGGGACAGATGAACAGGGTCTTTGCAGACGTTTCCTTCCGCGGGAAGTTCCGCAGCTATCAGCAGGAGGTGCTCGACGAGGCCGGGCGCTATCTTGCCGACAAAAAGATCCATATCGTCGCCGCGCCCGGCAGCGGCAAGACCGTCCTGGGGCTCGAGCTGATCCGCCGCGTCGGCGCGCCGACGCTGATCCTCTCCCCTTCCGTCACCGTGCGCCAGCAGTGGGGCGAGCGCTTTGCAGAGCTGTTTCTGCCTGACGGCGCGCGCCTCGACGACTACGTATCCGGCGAGCTCGGCACAAAGACGCCGATCTGCTCGATCACCTATCAGGCGCTGCACGCCGCCTCCCGCCCGGACGCCGACGGCGCGCCGCACTGGCTCAAGCTCGTGCGCGACATGGGCGTCGGCACGGTCTGTCTCGACGAGGCGCACCACCTGCGCAGCGAGTGGCAGAAGTCGCTCGAGGCGCTGCTGCACTACCTCGGCAAGAGCGTGACCGTCATCGCCCTGACCGCGACGCCGCCCTATGACAGCAATCCTGCGGAGTGGGAGCGCTATATCCGCGTCTGCGGCGAGATCGACGCCGAGATCTTCGTGCCCGAACTGGTCGCGCAGGGTACGCTCTGCCCGCATCAGGACTATATTTATCTCAACTACCCCAGCGCGGACGAGAGCGATATGCTCGCCGAGTACCGCGCGCGCGCCGACGCAGCGATCGAAACGATCCGCGCCGAGGCCCTGCTCTCCCGCGCCCTCGCCGTCCTGCCGCACGAAGGCGAGGCGGCGGAGCGTCTGCTTGAAGACGCGGACGAGCTTGTCCTCCTCCTTTCCCTTGCCTCGGCGCTCGGTGTCGAGCCGCCGAAGGAGCTGCTGCGTCTCCTGCTCCCCTCCGGGCGTCTGCCGCGCTGCGGTGAGGAGGACGCCGAGCGCGCGCTGCGTTTTCTGCTGCAGCGCCCCGAGCTCTTCGGTGCGGAGATCTGCGGCCGTCTGCGCGAGATCCTCGACGCGCGCGGCCTGCTCGAGGGCGGGCAGCTCTATCTGAGCGCCGACCCTGCGCTGCAGAAGAAAATGCTCTCCTCGCTCGGCAAGCTCGAGAGCATCGAAAAGATCGTGCAGGCCGAGATCGCAAGCTGCGGCCGCGGTCTGCGCATGCTGATCCTGACCGACCACATCCGCCGCGGCATGCTCTCGATCATCGGCAGCGCCCAGTCGCCGAGCGTCATGGGCTCGGTGCCCGTGTTCGAGACCGTGCGGCGCGTCTGCCCCTACGAGACGCGGCTCGCGCTGCTGACCGGCACGCTCGTCATCGTTCCGAACGCGATCGGAGGCGAGCTGCTCGCCGCGGCGGACAAGCGCGGCATGCGCTGCACGCTCACGCCGCTCGGCGACACCTGGTACAGCGTGTTTGAGGCCGCCGGCGGCAGCCGCGACAGCGTGACGCTGCTGACCGAGGCCTTTGAACAAGGGCTGATCCATATCCTCATCGGCACGAAGGCCCTGCTCGGCGAGGGCTGGGACTCGCCCTGCGTCAATTCGCTGGTGCTGGCCAGCTTCGTCGGCAGCTTCATGAGCTCCAACCAGATGCGCGGCCGCGCCATCCGGATCGACCGCAGCGACCCGCACAAGGCCTCGAATATCTGGCATCTTGTCACACTGCTCCCGCCGGAGCGGAAGCTCGCGTTTCTCTCCGGTGAGGAGGACGAGCCGCTGGGCGAGGACTACGCACTGCTGCGGCGGCGCTTCGAGTGCTTCATGGCGCCCGCCTACGGCGGCGGCAGCATCGAGAGCGGTCTCGAGCGCGTCGACATTCTTCGCGCGCCCTTCACGCGTGAGAAGGTCGCGGAGATCAATGCCGAAATGCTCGCGCGCGCAGCCGACCGCCGCGGTATGGCCGAGAGCTGGGAAAAGGCGCTCATGGGCCGGAAGGCCGGACGCGTGCGGGAACGGGTGCGTGCCGGAAGCGCTATCCGCCCGCGGCTCTACGCCGCGAGCGCCGGCGGCGCCGCCGCGCTGCACGGCGTCGTGCTCGGCGCGCTGGGGCTGCTCTGCTTCGCCTCGCCGCCCTCCGCCGCCTATCTCGCCTATGTGCCGCTGATGGGGCTCTCCGCTTACGGGCTTGCGGGCGATCTGCGCCGCTCGATCGGCAACGTCAGCGCGGAAAAGAGCGTCGAACGGCTGGCTGCCGCCGTTTTCAGCGCGCTGCGGCAAACCGGCGCGATCGAGAGCGAGGAGGCGAAGCCGCGCGTCGCCGTCCGCGGCGGCGGCGTGGAGTGTTCGCTTGAGGGGGCGAGCGTACGGGAGGAAAACCTCTTCGCCTCCGCGCTGGGCGAGCTGCTCTCGCCGCTGGATAACCCGCGCTACCTCTTCATCCGCACGCTGCCGCTCCTCGGCTTTACGATCCGCCTCCCGTCCCAGAGCTACGCCTGCCCGTCCCTGCTCGGGACAAAGAAGGAGACGGCCGAGCTGCTGCGAAAAGAACTGGAAAAAAGCGGCGACCGTTTTGAGCTTGTCTACACCCGCAGCGAGGAAGGCCGCAAGCAGCTCCTCGCCTGCCGCCGTGCCGCGAACGAGGACCGCCGGGAAGCAAAAGTCGTGCGCGGCCGCTCGCTGGGTGGCGCGTGAGGAATCGCACGGCCCGAAACGCACCGATCAATAACGCGAAAGGAAGCTCCGCCATGGAATATCGGATCGAACACGATTCACTCGGCGAGGTGAAGGTCCCCGCCGACCGCCTCTGGGGCGCGCAGACGCAGCGCAGCCTGGAGAACTTCCCCATCGGCAGCGACCGCATGCCGCCGGAAATCATCCGCGCCTTCGCCGTGCTGAAAAAGGCGGCGGCGCTGACCAACTGCGAACTCGGCCGGCTCGACGAACGCCGCGCCGCGCTGATCGCGCAGGTCTGCGACGAGATCCTCGACGGCAGGCACGGCGACGAATTTCCCCTTTCTGTCTGGCAGACGGGCAGCGGCACGCAGACGAACATGAACTGCAACGAGGTCATCGCCAACCGCGGCAACGCCCTCGCCGGTGAAAAGCTGCTGCATCCCAACGACCATGTGAACATGTCGCAGAGCTCGAACGACACCTTCCCCACGGCCATGCACGTCGCCGCGCTCTCGGCCGTCCGCGGCGCGCTGCTTCCCGCCGTTGAGGACTGCATCGCCGTGCTGCGCCGTCTCGAGGCGGAGAACGAGGACGTCATCAAGATCGGCCGCACGCATCTCCAGGACGCGACGCCGCTGCGCTTCTCGCAGGAGATCAGCGGCTGGCGCGGCATGCTGGAAGCCACGCGCGGCGAGCTCACGCTCGCCGCAGGCACGCTCGCGCCGCTCGCGCTCGGCGGAACGGCGGTCGGGACCGGGCTCAACGCGCCGGCGCGCTTCGCCGAAAAGGCGGCGGAAAAGATCGCGGAGCTGACCGGGCTGCCCTTCGTCAGCGATCCCAACAAGTTCCGCGCGCTGACGTCCAAGGACGCGCTGGTCTTCACCCACGGCGCCGTCAAGGCGCTGGCCGCGTGCATGATGAAGATCGCAAACGACGTGCGCTGGCTCGCAAGCGGGCCGCGCTGCGGCATCGGCGAGATCCGCATCCCTGAGAACGAGCCGGGCTCCTCGATCATGCCGGGCAAGGTCAACCCGACGCAGTGCGAGTCGGTCACGATGGTCGCCGTGCAGGTCATGGCGAACGACACGGCCATCGGCCTCGCCGCTTCGCAGGGCAATTTCGAGCTGAACGTCTTTATGCCGGTGCTGATCTTCGACTTTCTCCACTCCGTGCGCCTGCTTGCCGATTCGATCCGTTCCTTCACCCTGCGCTGCCTCTCCGGCCTCGCCGCCGACCGTGCGCGCATGCGCGAGAATCTCGAACGCTCGCTGATGCTCGTGACCTGCCTCAATCCGCGCATCGGATATGAAAACGCCGCGAAGGCCGCGCGGCTCGCCTATCTTGAGGGCCTGACGCTGCGGGAAGCCGTGCTGCAGTTGGGTCTGCTCGGCGCGGAGGAGTTCGACGAACTTGTCCGGCCCGAAAACATGGTATAAAATCAGGGAGCTGCGCGGACAGCTCCCTGTTTTTATGCGAAAGTAGTTTACATAAAATTTATTATGTAAATCAAAAGACGGGAACGCACGGTTCCCGTCTTTTGATTTACAGCAGGACGATGCCCTTTTCCTCGCACTCGCGCATGGTCTCCTCGCTCCAGATCGAGGCCTGTACCTCGCCGATGTGCGCCTTGCCGAGCAGCAGCATCGACAGGCGGCTCTGGCCGATGCCGCCGCCGATCGTGAGCGGCAGCTCGCCGTTCAAGAGCATCTTGTGATACGGCAGCTCGCGGCGGCTGTCGCAGCCGGAGGCGCGCAGCTGCGCGTCGAGGGATTTCGGATCGACGCGGATGCCCATGGAGCTGATCTCCATCGCGCAGTCCAGCGGCTCGTACCAGAACAGCAGGTCGCCGTTGAGCGCCCAGTCGTCATAGTCCGGCGCGCGTCCGTCGTGTGGCTTTCCGGAGCGCAGCGGCGCGCCGATGCCGATGATGAAGGCGGTGCGGTGTTCCTTGAGATAGGCGTTCTCGCGCTGCTTGGGCGTGAAGTCCGGATAGAGGTCCTCCAGCTCCTGCGCGGTGACGAAGCTGACGCGGCGCTCGAGCTTGCCGGTGGCCTGCAGCTGCGGGTAGATGGCCTGCATGGTCTCCTGCGTGTCGCAGATCGCGGTGACGATGTCCATGACCGTGGACTTGAGGTAGTCGAGATTGCGGTTCTCCGGCAGGATGACCTTTTCCCAGTCCCACTGGTCGACGTAGACCGAGTGGAGATTGTCCAGCTCGTCCTCGTCGCGGCGCACCGCGTCCATGTCGGCGACGATGCCCTTGCCGGGATAGAAGCCGTAGCGCTTGAGCGCGAGGCGTTTCCATTTGGCGAGGGACTGGACGATCTCGGCCTTGTGCTCCGAGCGCAGGATGTCGAACTTGACGGGGCGCTCGTAGCCGTTGAGGTTGTCGTTGAGGCCCGAGGCCTCGTCGACGAAGAGCGGCGCGGACACGCGCTGAAGATTCAGCAGAGCGCCGAGACGGTCCTCAAACAGGCGCTTGAGCAGGCTGATCGCCTTTTGCGTATCATAGACGGAGAGGTAGCTGACATAGTCCTCGGGGATCTTGTATTTCATTTTCCGCCCTCCTCACACAGGATCGCAACGATCCTCTGGTAGACCTCCTCCGCGCTGCGGCGGAAGGTCTTTTTCATCTTTTTTGCCTGCGCCTCGTTCGCGCACAGCAGCCGCATCGAGACGATCTCTCCCGCGCCGTCCGACATGGACAGCGAGACGTGGCATCCGTCCGCGCCGGTTTCGATCTCCGTTTTGAGCATGGCCGCGCGGGCAAGGCGCTCCTCGACCGGAGCGATCAGCTTCAGCGCGCGGGCGCGCACCGAATAAGGCAGGTTGTTCTCAAGCGTGCCGGCGTTGCGGATTCCCTTTTCGGTGATGAGGTATTCCTCGTCCTCCTCGGTGATATGGCCGGTGCGCATCAGCTCGCCGAGGCAGTCCGAATAGTCGAAATAACCCACGCCGTCGTCGCACTGCTGGCACAGCTCGTCGAGGGTGCCGCGGTCGACCGGGGCGGGCAGGCGGCTCAAAATGAACAGGATGAGCAGCTTGATATCCATCTTTTCGTGAATGAAGCCGTGATGATCCATCTCTCCGATCCCCCGCTTTCTATAATATAAGTATTATACTGCACAGCCTCATTTTTTCAAGAGAAAAATCACACACCGCGGCGGCGGGGCGCATAAGCTGTAATGAAGTTTCATCCACAGGAGGTCGTATCATGCCGGACAAAGTCGTTTCCGGGCCGGTCGGAGGCGCGGCGAGCATCCGAGAGGCCGTTTCCGTCAATACTCACAAGATCTTTGACTGCTGTCGAGACAAGGACTGTGTGGACGATCTGCGCGTTTATCCCACGCAGAGCAGCCAAACATACCTTGAAAACGCCATCAGTATCCGCCCCAAGGCCGCCGAGCTGCTGTTCGTCAACGTCAACGTCGAGCCGGTCGGCTTCAACCGGGGTTATTACACCGTGGACTGCACCTACTTCTACCGCGTGTCGGCCGAGACCTTCCCGGGCGGGAACCTCTGCCGGGGCCTGGCGGTATTTGACAAGCGCGTGATGCTCTTCGGCAGCGAGAGCAGCGTCAAGACCTTTTTCTCCGACAGCCCCGAGGGCGTCGTCGATGCGGACGATCAGCCCAAGGCCGTGGTCAGCGCGGTCGACCCGATCTGCCTGCACTGCTCGCTGGCCGAGCCCGCGGAGACCCCGGGCAGCGAGAGCATCATCATCCCGCAGTTCATCCTCGACGCCATGGGCGAGGATCTCGTGACCGTCGACAATGTGCGGCGCTGGTTCGTCACGATCGGCCAGTTCTCCATGGTGCGGCTCGAGCGCGACACGCAGCTGCTGATCCCGGCCTATGACTACTATCTGCCGGATAAGGAGTGCCCCGGTACTAGCGAGGACGATCCCTGCGCCCTCTTCGGTCGGATCGACTTCCCGGTCGACGAGTTCTTTCCGCCGGACAGCGTGGCGGAGAGCTGTGATTACAAACAGTATAAATAAGCAAAACAGGCTGGGCACGGCCCAGCCTGTTTTCTGTTTTGAAACGCGAAACGGCAAATCAGTTAAAACTATCCGTATTATTCTGGAACAGCATCCCGATGCGCTCGCGCAGGGCCTCGTGCTCCGGCAGCTGCAGCTGCGGGTCGGCGGCGAGGAGGGCTTTGGCTTCCTCCTGCGCGGTTTTGAGCACCTGCGTGTCCGCGCCGAGGTCGGCTACGTGCATCTCCGGCAGACCGTGCTGGCGCGAGCCGAAGAAGTCGCCCGGGCCGCGCAGACGCAGATCCTCCTCCGCGATCCTGAAGCCGTCGTTGGTCTTTTCCATGATCGACAGACGCGCGCGCACGTCTTCGCTCGTGTTGTCCGATATGAGGATGCACCAGCTCTTATGCCTGCCGCGGCCGACGCGTCCGCGCAGCTGGTGGAGCTGGCTGAGACCGAAACGCTCGGCATTTTCAATGATCATCAGCGCGGCGTTCGGAACGTCCACGCCGACCTCGATGACCGTCGTCGCGACGAGGATATCCGTCTCGCCGCGCACGAAGGCAGCCATGGCCGCGTCCTTGTCCTTCGCTTTCATCCGACCGTGGACGCAGGCGACCCGCAGCTCCGGGAACACTGTCGCGAGCGTTTTTGCGTGCTCTTCGGCGGATTTGAGCTTGTTCTCTTCCTGCTCCTCGTCGTCCTCGACCTTCGGGCAGACGACGAAGATCTGCCTCCCCTCGCCCGCAAGCTTGCGGACAAAGCCGTAGAGGCGCTGCCGGTAGCTCTCGTCCACGGCGAAGGTGTCCACCTTCCGGCGTCCCGGCGGAAGCTCGTCGATGATCGAAACGTCCAGATCGCCGTAGATCATCAGCGCGAGCGTACGCGGGATCGGCGTGGCGGACATGACGAGCACGTGCGGCTTCTCGCCCTTGCCGATCAGCGCCGAGCGCTGCCGGACGCCGAAGCGGTGCTGCTCGTCCGTCACGATCAGGCCGAGGCGCGTGTAGGCGACGTCCTCGCTGAACAGCGCGTGCGTGCCGATCACAAGGTCGTAATACCCGGCCGCGAGCGCGGCCTTGGCCTCGCGCTTCTCCTTCGCGCTCATCGAGCCGGTCAGCCGGCCGACGCGCATGCCGAAGGGCGCGAGCAGCGACGAGAGCGTTGCGTAATGCTGCTCGGCCAGGATCTCGGTCGGCGCCATGAAGGCGCTGACGAAGCCGTTTTCCCGGCACAGCCAGCAGAGCGCCGCGGCCACGAGCGTTTTGCCGCTGCCGACGTCGCCCTGGACGAGGCGGTTCATCACGAAGCCGCCCGTCATGTCCGCGGCGGCCTCTTCGATCGCGCGCCTCTGCGCGCCGGTCGGCGTGAAGGGCAGCGCGGCATAAAAGGCGGAGAGGTCCTTCCTCTCCATGCGCAGACCGCTCTCGCGCGTACGCTCCGCGCGCATCGTGCCGAGCGCGCAGGCCAGCACGAAAAGCTCCTCAAATACGAGCCGCCTCCGCGCAATGGCAAGCGCCTCGAAATCCGGCGGAAAATGGATGTTCTCATAGGCGTAGCGCGCCTGGCAGAGCCGGTTGCGCGCGCGCAGCTCCTCCGGCAGATAGTCCGGCAGCTGATCGGCGCACTCGTCGAGCCCCTGGCGCACCGCGTCGCGGATCGTTCGCTGATTGAGCGAGGCGTTCATCCGGTAGACCGGCAGGATGCAGCCCGTCACGCCGCGGGGGCGGTCCTCCTTCTCATAGGCGGGGTTGACCATGCTGCGGCGGTTTCCGTTCTGCTCGAGCTTGCCGTACAGGCATACGCAGTCTCCGCGCGAGAGATAGTCTTTTACATAATTTTGATTAAAGAATGTTATGTCAACTGATCCGCTCTCATCCACAGCGCGGAACTTGACCAGCTCCATGCCCCGGCGCACCCGCACAAGACGCGGCATATCCGCCACGAGCGCACGGATGCACACCCCCTCGCCGATCGGAGCGGATGCGATGGGGCAAAACTGCGTCCTGTCCTCGTAGCGCGCGGGAAAATATGAGAGCAGGTCATAGAGAGAAAAGACGCCAAGCTTTGCAAACGCCTGCGCCTTTTTCTCTCCGATCCCGCGTATGGAATTGACAGATGCTGTCAGATCGATCATGTTACCTTTATTCGCTGTAGCTGACGGTGTAGTTTTCGTTGACAAGCGTGAAGTTTTCGATCAGGCCCTTGGTACAGATGATACGGTTGTCCTTGGTGATGAGCACCATGTCGAAGCCGCCGCCGTCCGTTGCGCCGTATGTACGCCAGTAGTTGAGGGATTTGACTTCGCCGAGGACGAACATCGCCGTGGACAGGCAGTCGGCCATCGTTCCGTTGCGGCAGATGACCGTCGCGGAGACGAGGTTGTTCGAGACGGGATAGCCGCTCGTGGGCTGCAGGATGTGGTGGTAGGTCCTGCCGGTGGTGATGTCGGTGAAGTAGCGCTGGTAGCTGCCGCTCGTAACGACGGCGGTCTCGCCGACATTGATGACGCCGACGTAACTGTTGCCGGGATTGTTCGGGTCCTCGATGCCGACGCGCCACTGGGTCCCGTCCGGCTTGAGTCCGAGCGTCTGGACGTTTCCGCCGAGGGAGATGATGCCGCTGGTAACGCCGGAGGCACGCATGGCCTCGATGGCCTTGTCGGCCGCGCAGCCCTTTGCCACCGCGCCGAAGCTGATCTCGCCGTAAGACGGCATCGAGACCGTGAAAGTGCCGGAGCTGGGGAAGGGCGTGAGGACCAGCTGGTCGAAGCAGAGCCTGCTCAGCTCGTCGAGGATCTCGGAATCGTAGGGCACGCGGGTCCGGTTGTCGATAAAGCCCCAAAGCTTGAGCAGCGGATAGACGGAAAGGTCGAGCGCGCCGCCGCTCTGCTTGTAGACGGTCTGCGCGGCGGAGAGCATATCGGCGACCTGACCGGGCACGACGACGTTCTCTCCGTTCGCGTGATTGATCGCGTACACGGTGCTGGAGGGCAGCTCGGGGTCGAGCATGCTGTCCATCGACTTGATCACGCTCTCCGCGGAGGCAAGTCCCTCCTCGCGGTTTTTGCCATAGGCCACGAGCGTCATCGTCGTATCCATGGCGAAAATGGTCCTTCTGCTCTCCTTCGTCTCGCCGCAGGCTGCAAGCGGCAGCATCAGCGCGGCGCAGAGCAGGGCGCAGACAAGTCTTGTCAGCGCGTTTCTCTTTCTCATGAAAACCTCCTTGTACAGGAAGAAGCATCGCTTGTTTCAAGCCGCTGAACGGCTTGTTGGGATATTATAGCATAGATTGCGGAAAATGAAAACTGCTATTTACTTTGTTGGATTTATTTGCTATAATGCACTGGCCGATGTGCAAACGCGGCTGTAGCTCAGCTGGATAGAGTGCCAGACTCCGACTCTGGAGGTCGTGGGTTCGAATCCCGTCAGCCGTACCAAAAACAGACGCCCCCTGCGGGGCGTTTGTTTTTGATAATGATTGAATATTATGTAAACCCACGACCTCCAGGTGCGAAGCACTTCAATCCGCCGGAGGCGTCCGATGCAAAGCATCGGACAGGTCGTGGGTTCGAATCCCGTCAGCCGTACCACAATTGGACCAAACATTGATACAATGTGTCGATGTTTGGTCCGTTTCTTTTTGCCCGGAAAGCCGCCTACCACAAGGCTTTCAGCTTTGAGCGGGTGCATTTGCGATGCCATCCGACATGATCGAGCGCCTTTCAGGATGTTTTCTCCCGAAACCAGCTCTTTGCCCGGAAAAGCAACCGTTTCAAACGGCCATAATCGTTTCAATGAGAAAGTCCGTGATGAGGATGACGAACGCCGTCTACTGGGCGAACAAGGGCTTCGACAGCATCGCCTACAGCCTGGACGCGGCGGTATTCATCAACGCTTTTCAGGATCTGACGGCGCAGTTCCGCCGCGAAACCGGCGCAAACGCCTGAACGCGGGGAGCGCGGCATAAAGGACCAGACCGCTCACTGCGGTCCGGGCCGCGCGCGGCGAGGCCGGACCTGCCGCGCCGAACGGCGACGAGGCGCTGCTCGCCGATGATCCCCGAGGAGAGCTGCGCGGCCATCGTAAACGCGGGCGTTTGAGCCGCCCGGGAAGCTGTGAAAAAGAAAAAGTGCTTCGCGTACGAAAACGCGAAGCGCTTTTCTCGTTATGATCCCTCGCTCTCCCCCGGATTGACGTGCACCATGATGTGCTTGACCTCCGGGAATTCCCGTTCGATGCGGTCGTGCACCTGCTCGGCGATGGCGTGCGCCTCTTTCAGACGCAGCTCGCCGTCGAGCCGGATCTCCAGATCCACATAGACCCGGCTGCCGAAGGCGCGGGTCTGCAGCCGGTCGATGCCCAGCACCTCCGGCTGTTCGCTCACGCAATCCGCGAAGCGTTTTTCCGTCTCCGCATCGCAGGATCGGTCCACCATCTTTGCCATCGCATCCCGGAAAATATCATAAGCCGCCTTGAGGATGAACACGCAGATCACCAGGCTTGCGACCGGCTCCATGACCGGGTAGCCCATACGCGCCCCGGCGATGCCGACGAGCGCGCCGACAGAGGAGAGCGCGTCGCTGCGGTGGTGCCAGGCGTTGGCCATCAGGGCCGCGGAGTTGAGGCGTTTGGCATAGAAGCGCGTGTACCAGTACATGGCCTCCTTGAGCGCGATCGACACGATCGCCGCGACGAGCGCCAGCAGTCCCGGCGCCTGCGGGGATTGCCCTGCCCCGCCGATGCTCTGTGCTGCGCGCCAGCCGATCAGCAGACCGGTCATAGCCAGCACGACGGCCAGCACGATCGCCGCCACGCACTCGAAGCGCTCATGGCCGTAGGGATGCTCGCGGTCGGCCTCCCGCGCGGCGATCTTGACGCCGACGATGACGATGAAGCTGCTGATCACGTCCGAAGCGGAGTGCACCGCGTCGCTGATCATCGCGCCGGAGTGGGCCAGGACGCCCGCGAGCAGCTTAAAGAGCGAGAGCGCGGTGTTGCCCGCCACGCTCACGAGCGAGACGCGCGTCGCGGTCTTTTCAAAATCAAGTTCTTTTGTCATACCCTGTCTCTCTCCCCTCCCGGGCAGCAAAACGCCACGGGACCGATTTTTCGTATCCTGTCCCGTGGCGTTGCCACTGTCGTCTGCATGCGACCCGGCTCCAGGTCCCCGAAGGGATCTCCGGCCTGTTCAGTTTGCACCATACTTTAGCAAAGAATATGCGCCCTGTCAAGAAATAATCACAGCTCTTTTTCGATCACGCACTCGTTTTTGATCTCGCCGACGAGGCTCTGCAGCGCGTCGATCACATGCGGCCGGATATCGCCGCCGACAAGCACGAGCATGATGTCGTCGCCGATCGAAAGCCGCCCCTCGTTGAGCCACACCCGGATATAAAAGATGCCGGGCAGCGTCCTCGCGCGCGCGATCGCCGCCGCGAGCCTTTCGCGGTCATAGGAGAACTCCATGCCCCGCACGAGACGCCCGCTCTCCTCGCCGCCGCGCGCGACCGCCTTGGGCGTTTCGCGCACGACGCCGTTGTGGAACAGGTACATGCCGCAGTCCGCGGCGTCCCGCTCCGCCTTCGCCTCCGCGATCCATTCGTCAAGGGAAGGCCTGTTCATTTTCTGTCCGCCTCCGCGCAGTCGGCCGAGCCGGAGGAGGCCAGCATATCCAGTCCGTGCAGCAGCGGCTCGACGACGGCGAGCAGGTTTTCCTTCGCCGCCTTTTCGCTGCCCGGGAGATTGACGATCAGCGTGCGTCCGCGGATGCCCGCCGCGCTGCGCGAAAGGCAGCCGCGCGGCGTGATGCGCATCGACGCGGCGCGCATGGCCTCGGGGATGCCGGGCGTCTCGCGCTCGACGACCTTCTTCGTCGCCTCGGGCGTGATATCGCGCGGGGAAAAGCCCGTGCCGCCTGTCGTCAGCACGAGCGCGATCTTCAACTCGTCCGCGCAGCGGATCAGCTCGCTCTCGATCAGCTCGCTCTCGTCCGGCACGAGGCCGCGATAGACCACCTGCAGGCCGTGCTCCTCCGCGATCGCGCAGATCGCCGGGCCGCTCGTATCCTCCCGCTCGCCGCGAAAGCCCTTGTCGCTGACGGTGATGACAGCCGCCGTATAGCTCATGTCTCTTCCTCCCTGTGAAAATCTCCGTGCACGCCGCCCGTCTTTTCCAGCAGGCGCACGTCGGTGATGACCATGTCCTTCTGCACGGCCTTGCACATATCGTAGACCGTCAGCGCCGCGACCGAGGCCGCGGTCAGCGCCTCCATTTCCACGCCGGTGCGCCCGCCGCAGGACACCGCCGCGCGGATCTCCACGCTGCAGCGCTCCTCGTCGAGCGAGAGCGAAAGGTCGATCCCGTCCACCGCGACCGGGTGGCACATCGGGATCAGCTCCGGCGTGCGCTTGGCGCCCATGATGCCGCCGATCTGTGCGACCGTCAGCACGTCGCCCTTCTTCATCCCGCCGCTGCGGATCAGCGCGAAGGTCTCGGGACTGACGAGCACGCGCGCCCCGGCGACCGCCGTGCGGCGCGTGGGCGGCTTGTCGCCGACGTCCACCATTTTCGCGCGGCCTTCGTCGTTGAAATGTGTAAAATCATTCTGGTTCTGCATCGTACTACCCGCCTATCCGGTTCATGTTCCGCCCGCTCCGGCTGCGGTGGGCGTAGTTCAGCTCGCCGTGCCACGCGGGCTTGGCGAGGATCGCTTTTTCAAACTGCGCGCGCATGCCCGCCGCGTCGAGGCCCTTGATCGAGAACTCCTCACGACCGTGCAGGCAGGGCTTGAGCCTGCCGTCGGCCGTCAGGCGGATGCGGTTGCACTCGCCGCAGAAATGGGCGCTCAACGGGCTGATGAGCCCGATGCGGCCCTGTGCGCCGGGAAGGCGGTACAGCCGCGCCACGCCGCCGTCACGCGGTTCTTCCGTCAGCTCGGGCAGCTTCTGAAGCACGACGTCGCTGGAGATAAAGGAACCCTCGGAAAAGTCGCCGCCGTCGTACATCGGCATCATCTCGATAAAGCGCAGATCGACCGGCCAGCGCCGCGTCAGCTCCGCGAGCTGCGGGATCTCATCGTCGTTGAAGCCGCCGATCAGAACGGCGTTGAGCTTGATCTTCTCAAAGCCCGCGGCGAGCGCGGCCTCGATGCCGCCGAGCGCCTGCTCCAGCTCGCCGAGGCGCGTGATGTAGCGGAATTTTTCCGCGTCAAGCGTGTCGAGACTGATGTTCAGCCGCGCCACGCCCGCTTCGCGCAGCGGCACGGCAAGCTGCGGCAGGAGCGTTCCGTTGGTCGTGATGCAGACCTCCCGGATACCGGGGACCTGCGCGGCCTTCCCGCAGATGGAGACGATATTCTTTTTGACCAGCGGCTCGCCGCCGGTGATGCGCAGCTTCGTGACGCCGAGCTCCGCCGCCGTCTGCACGGCGAGGACGATCTCCTCCTCCGTGAGCATCTCGTCGTGCTCCCTCTTGCACACGCCGTCCGCCGGCATGCAGTAACGGCAGCGCAGATTGCACAGCTCCGTCACGGAAATGCGCAGATAATTGATCTCTCTTCCGAATGCGTCCCTCATGTGATCCTTCCTCGATTCCGCTCGCCGCGGTGCCCGCAGGGCTGCGCTTCCGCCGCCCCGCCGGATGCCTTATTGTAACGCCGGAGCATGCCGCTCGTCAAGCATCCGGGCGCAAAGCCGTCCGAATGCTCCCGCTGCAGAAGGCGTCGATCTCATCCTGCAGCAGGCCGAAGAACCTTGCGATCAGATAGCCGTCCGCGACGGCGTGGTTGAGCCGCAGCGTCACGGGCATCATCAGCCGGCCGTTCTCCTCGCGGTATTTGCCCCAGTTGACGATCGGGGCGTAGAACAGATAGCCGTCCGGCAGTTCGACGTGCAGCGCGTCGTATGAGATCCAGGGCAGGAACGAGGCGTCGAACCAGTTCGGATGCCCCGCGCCGTCGAATTTGCCGGCGCGCTCGGTCTTCTCCCGCTCCAGGTCCGCGAGCGCCGCGGCGTAGAAGCGCTCATAGTCCTCGCACCAGTGCGTGTAGACCGGCGTACAGGTCTCCGTGTCCTCGTGGAAGACGTACTGCGTGGGGTTGATCTCGTCGTAGCAGATCAGGGTGTCCGTCTCCCAGAGATAACCCATTTTATAATCGTCGCGCGAGTTGAGCGCCCTGCAGAGCAGATAAAGGAAGTTTACATAAAACCGTCTCCCCTGCTGTCCGGAGACCACCGCCAGCGCCGTTACGTCCACGCGGGCGGTCATGGAGACCGAGCAGCGGCAGTCCTTCGTAAAGCGGCGGTATACGTCCCCGCGGTAGTATTTCTCCGGGTCGATCACGCGGTAGTTCATGGTTTTTTCTCCTTTTCTCCTCTCTTTGCGAGCCTGCGGATCATGCCGCGGCGTACGAAGGGGTCGTGTTCCGTGCCGCGCCAGCAGGGCCGCACGCCGGCGGCATAGCCGAACATCGTCCGCTGCTTCCACACCGCCGTATCGTCCGTCGAGATATCGACGACCTCGCAGTGCCGGACGAGCGCGCCGCGCGGGTAAAGCAGCGTGCTCACATGCCGCCGTCCGCCCAGGCCCTGCGTCCAGAAATAGGCCTCGGCGTGGTAGGCGATCTCGAAGGCGACACAGCGCTCCGAGAAAAGGAAGGGACGGCCGAAGCGGCTCTCATAGAGCGCGCACAGCCGCCCGGCCATCAGCCGGTAGGCCCTGTGTCTGCCGAGCGCGGAGACCGCGCGCCGCCACGCGGCGGTGTCGCGGCGCAGATCGACTGCAAAGCCCTTTTCCGTGACCGCGCTGTGCCGATCCGTCAGCGCACGGAGCAGCAGCTCCGCCGCGTCCTTTTCGAGCCGTGCCATCGCCCTCTCTCCTTTCCCGCGTTTTTCCGACCCCATCATAGGATCTGCGCGGGCAATTGTCAACCGCGGCGCACGGCGAAGCAAGGAGCCGCGGCTGATTTTTTTCTTGTGAAATCCGTGCGGAAGTGGTATCGTATAATGGTATGAAAAAAGGAAGTGAGCCAACATGAAAATCGTTGTTCTCGGCGGCGGCATCTCTACCGAACGCCATGTCGCGCTCGTGACCGGCACCTCCGTGTGCCGCGCGCTGCGCTCTCTCGGCCACAAGGCCATTTTCGTGGACATGTTCCTCGGGCTCGAGGATTACGACGGCCCGCTCGCCGACGCCTTTGACGCGCCGGACGGCTTCTGCGGGCAGGTCGCGATCGAAAAGACCGCGCCCGACCTCGAGGCTGTGAAGGCCTCGCGCCGCGATCAGAGCCCCAGCCGCCTCGGCAAAAACGTGCTGGAGATCTGCCGTCTGGCCGACTGCGTGTTCCTCGGTCTGCACGGCGCGGACGGCGAGGACGGCAAGATCCAGGCCGCGCTCGATCTGCTCGGCGTGCCCTATACGGGCTCGGACTATCTCGGCAGCGGCATGGCCATGGACAAGGCCGTGGCCAAGCGCATCATGGACGCCAACGGCATCCGCACGCCCAAGTGGCGCGAGCTGCGCTATTGCGAGGAGGATATCCCGCGTCTGACACAGGAGCTGCCCGTCCCCTGCGCGGTCAAGGTCGTCAACGGCGGCTCGTCGATCGGCGTACAGCTGCCCGACACGCGCGAGGAGCTGGAGAGCGCGCTGCACGACATCCTGCGCTACGGCGACCGCGTCGTCGTCGAGGAGAAGATCACCGGGCGCGAGCTGACCGTGCCGGTGCTCGGCGACCGGGCGCTGCCCGCGATCGAGATCGTCCCGCCCGAGGGCTCGAGCTTCGACTACGTGGCCAAGTACCAGAGCGGCAGCGAGGGCGCGCGCGAGATCTGCCCCGCGCCGATCACCGAGGCCGAGCAGCGGATGCTGGGCGAGGCGGCCCTGAAATTCCACCGTGCGCTGGGCCTTTCGGTATACTCCCGCACCGACTTTCTTCTCGACGCGGAGGGCCGCGCCTGGTGCCTCGAGGTCAACACCCTGCCCGGCATGACGCCCAACAGCCTCATCCCCAAGGCCGCCGCGGTCGTGGGCATGAGCTACCCCGAGCTGTGCGAGACGATCGTGGAGCTGAGCCTGCGCGCGCGGCGCGGCGAGCCGGTATAACGCGCCTCTTTTTCCCTGCTTGTTAACAGATTTGTGATGTTTTCCCACGCTGTTGTGGTAAACTCTTTTATAAAGAAATCTTAAGAGGGAGGCTCCTGCCTCCGCGGTGGCCGTATGAAAGAGCGTTTCTCACAATTCTTATCCGACGCGAGACAGCGCACGGCGCGCTTCATGGTCGGGCGCAACGGCAACGACCAGTTCAACGTCTTTCTCATGATCTGCTCGCTGGTGTTGATCCTGCTCTCCACGCTGCTGGGCGGAAAGCTGTTCCTGCTCGTGCTCGCGCTGCTCGTCTACATCTATTTCCGCATGCTCTCGCGCAACGTCTACAGGCGGCAGGATGAGAACAGCCGTTATCTTCGCGCGAAGTACAAGCTCAGCTCCCGCGTCCGTCTGCTGGGCGAGCGCTGGAAGCAGCGCCGGGACTACAAGTTTTTCGTCTGCCCCTCCTGCCATGCGACGCTGCGCGTGCCGAAGGGCCGCGGCAAGATCAAGATCGTCTGCCGCAAGTGCGGCACCTCCTTCACCGGCAAATCCTGATGTTCGGAACGCTGACCGCGCGGACGGAGCTGCTCGAAGAAGCGGGCGCCGCACGCTACAGGGCGAGCTACTGCGGACTGTGCCGCGCGCTGCGCGAGCGTCACGGGCAGAGCGCCGCGCTGACGCTGCAGTTCGACATGAGCTTTCTCGTGCTGCTGCTCTCCTCGCTTTACGAGCCGGAGGAGCGGAGCGGCGAGGACGGCTGTCTCGTACACCCCATCAAAAAACGCCCCTGGCTGCGCGACGAATTCACCGACTACGCCGCCGACATGAACCTCGCCCTGGGCTATCTCAAATGCCTGGACAACTGGGACGACGACGGCAGCGTCCTCTCCGCCGCGGAGGCGGCGCTGCTGCGCCGTGGCTACCGCGAGGTCTGCGCGCGCTATCCGCGGCAGTGCGAGGCGATGGAACGCTCGATCCGTGCGCTGCGAGAGATCGAAGAGAAAAAACTCGACGCACCGGACGCGGCGGCCGCCGCCTTCGGCGCGCTGATGGCCGAGCTGTTCGATCCGTGCGGCGGCCGCTGGAGCGAAGATCTGCGCGCCATGGGCGATGCTCTGGGGCGCTTTCTCTATATCATGGACGCCTGTCTCGACCTTGACGCCGACACGCTCCGCAATCGCTACAACCCCTTCCGCCGGCGCTACGGACTGGAGAACGCCGCCTTTTTCCGCGATATCCTTCGGATGCTGCTGGGAGAGGCCCTGCGGCATTACGACCGGCTGCCGCTCGTGCAGGACAGGGACATTCTCGACAACATCCTCTGCGCCGGAGTCTGGGCGCGCTTTGACAAAAAATACGGAGGAGAAGATCCCGCAGATGGTACAGGACCCGTATAAGGTCCTCGGCGTGTCCCCGGACGCGAGCGACGAGGAGATCAAAAAAGCATACCGTGATCTCGCCAAGAAGTACCACCCGGACATGAATCCGGGCGACGCGCAGGCCGCCGAAAAGATGAACGAGATCAACGACGCCTACGACCGCATCAAGAGCGGCGACGTCGGCCCCTCGGCCGCTTACGGCTCCGGCGCCGCAGCCTATCAGCAGTACAGCGCGCAGGACCCCTACGGCTGGAGCAGCTGGACCGGCTGGAATCCCTACGGCGATCCCTTCGGCGGAGCGCAGCAGCGCCAGCAGTATGAGCGCAGCGAGTACACCGCTGCGAAGAGCTATATCCGCAACGGCATGTACAAGGAGGCGCTCACGGCGCTCTCGGGCGTCCCGCTCGCCGAGCGGGACGGCAAGTGGTACTATCTCCACGCCGGGGCGAATATGTATCTCGGCAACAAGATCGCGGCGCTGGAGAGCGCGAAGAAGGCCGTGGAGATCGAGCCGGACAACGAGGAATACCGCACGCTGCTCGCCCAGCTGCAGAGCGGCGGCGATTTCTACCGGAGCTACGCGACGAATTACCGCAGCGGCTTTGCGCCGGACCGGCTGTGTATGACGCTGTGCGCGGCAAACATGTGTCTCAACTGCATGGGGCTGCGGATCTGCTGCATCTGAAAAAACGAAAAAAAAGCAGGAGTGTTGAAAAGCACTCCTGCTTTTTTCTTTTGCCGTTCAGCTGATCAGGCACTTGCCGGTCATTTCCGCCGGCTGATCCAGCTCCATGATGCGCAGGATCGTCGGGGCGATGTCGGCCAGGCGGCCGTTTTCGAGCTTCGCGCCCTTCTTCGTCACGCAGAAGGGCACCGGATTGGTGGTGTGCGCCGTGTTGACCTTGCCGCTCTCGTCGAACATACAGTCGGCGTTGCCGTGGTCGGCGGTGATGAGCAGCGTCACGTCCTCGTGCTTCGCGGCTTCCGCGGCGATGCGGCCGAGGCAGGCGTCGACGGTCTCGACCGCCCGGACCGCGGCCTCCATCACGCCGGTGTGGCCGACCATGTCGCAGTTGGCGAAGTTACAGACGATCAGGTCATATTGCTCGGACGCGAGCGCCTCGACGACCTTGTCGCAGACCTTGACGGCGCTCATCTGCGGAATCAGGTCATAGGTCGGGAACTCCTTGGGAGACGGGACCAGGCAGCGGTCCTCGCCCTCGCCCTGCTTTTCCACGCCGCCGTTGAAGAAGAAGGTCACGTGCGCGTACTTCTCGGTCTCCGCGACGCGGAACTGCCGCAGGCCCTTCTCGCTGATGAGGTCGCCGAGCGTGTTCGTGATGACCTCCGGCGGGTAGGCGATCGGCAGCGTCAGCGTCTCGTCGTACTGCGCCGTGCAGACGTAGGACAGCGGGAAGACGGTCTTTTTGCGCGCAAAGCCGTCGAAGTCCGGCAGGTTCAGCGCCCAGGTCATCTCTCTGGCGCGGTCGGGGCGGAAGTTCATGAAGATCACACTGTCGCCCGCGTTGATCGCGCCCTCGGGGCAGACGACCACGGGCTCGACGAACTCGTCGGTGACGCCGGCGGCGTAGCTTGCCTCCACGGCGTGCACCGCGTCGTCGTCGCGCACGCCCTCGCCGCAGACGATGGCGTTATAGCCCCGCTCGACGCGGTCCCAGCGCTTGTCGCGGTCCATGCCCCAGAAGCGGCCCTGCACCGTGGCGATGCGCGCGTTGCCGAGCGAATCGCACTTCTCCTGCAGCGCGCGGACGAAGCCCGCGCCGCTCGTCGGCGGGACGTCGCGCCCGTCGAGGAAGCAGTGGACGAAGACCTTTTCCACACCGCGCCGCCCGGCCATGTCGAGCATCGCGAAGATGTGGCCGAGATGGCTGTGCACGCCGCCGTCGGAGAGCAGGCCCATGACGTGCAGGGGCTTTCCGTTCGCCTTCGCGTCCTCGATGGCCTTGATGTAGACCGGGTTTTCAAAGAACTTTCCGGTCTTGATCTCCTGCGTCATCTTCGGCAGGATCTGGAAGACCACGCGGCCGGCTCCGATGTTGGTATGGCCCACCTCGGAGTTGCCCATCTGCCCTTCGGGCAGACCGACGTCGAGCCCGGAGGCGGAGAGCTGCGAGCAGGGGTACTCGGAGAAAAGCCGGTCCAGGTTCGGCGTATCGGCCACGGCGATCGCGTTGCCCGCCGTCGGCGGAGCGATGCCGAAGCCGTCCATGATGATCAGTACAGCTTTTTTGCTCATAGAGCCCTTACTCCTGATCGGTCGCCTTGACGATGACGGAGAAGTCGACCGGCTTGAGCGAGGCGCCGCCGATCAGACCGCCGTCGATGTCCGGCTGGGCGAGCAGCTCGGCCGCGTTCTTGGCGTTCATGCTGCCGCCGTAGAGGATGGAGACGGCGCGCGCGGGACGGGCGCCGTAGATCTTGCGGATGACGGCGCGGATGCCCTCGCAGACCTCCTGCGCCTGCTCGGCCGTGGCGGTCTTGCCGGTGCCGATGGCCCAGATGGGCTCATAGGCGATCACGCAGCGGCGCAGCTGGGCCGCGTCGATGCCGCTGAGCGCGGTCTTGACCTGATAGGCGACGTACTCCATCGTCAGATCCATCTCGCGCTGCTCCAGGCTCTCGCCCACGCAGATGATGGGGCTGATGCCCTTCGCGAGCAGGGCCTTGGCCTTCTCGTTGACGAGCATGTCGCTCTCGCCGTGGTACTGGCGGCGCTCAGAGTGGCCGACGATGCAGTATTTCGCGCCGACGTCCGCGAGCTGGGCCGCGGAGACCTCGCCGGTGTAGGCGCCCTTCTCATACTTCGAGACGTCCTCGCCGCCGCTCTGTACCTTGCACTCCTTGCCGAGCTTGACCATCGCGGGGATCATCACCGCGGGGGTGCAGAGCACGATCTCACAGGTCTTGGTCTTGGGAAGATTCTCCTTGAGCTGCTCCATGAAGGGCTTGATCTCGGAGGCGAGCATGTTCATTTTCCAGTTGCCCGCAATAATGGTCTTACGGTATTTTCTGTTCATTTTCTATCCTTTCTCCGCTTCCCCGCGTGCGGGGAGGGCTCCGTTCTTACTTGTCCAGCAGGCAGGCCACGCCCGGCAGCTCCTTGCCCTCGAGGAACTCGAGGCTCGCGCCGCCGCCGGTGGAGATGTGGGTGATGCGGTCGGCAAAGCCGAGCTTTTCGACCGCGGCCGCGCTGTCGCCGCCGCCGACGATCGTGATCGCGCCGGAATCGGCCAGCGCCTGGGCCATGGCCTTGGTGCCGCCCGCAAAGCTCTCGAACTCAAAGACGCCCATCGGTCCGTTCCAGACGATGGTGCCGGCGCCCTTGACCGCCGCGGAGAAGAGCTCCACGGTCTTGGGGCCGATGTCCATGCCCATCAGCTCGTCCGGGATATCCTCGCCGGCGAGGACGGGCTCGGCCTCGGCGGAGAACTCCGCCGCGCATAGGTTGTCCACGGGCAGCAGGAAGTTCACGCCCCTGGCCGCGGCCTTGGCGATCATTTCCTTCGCGTAGTCGAGACGGTCGGCCTCGAGGAGAGACTTGCCGATCGAGAAGCCCTGGGCCTTCTTGAAGGTGTACGCCATGCCGCCGCCGATGATGATGGTATCGGCCTTCTCGAGGAGGTTGTTGATGACGTTGATCTTGTCGG
The DNA here is from genome assembly GCA_902761055.1 of Oscillospiraceae bacterium. Classification (GTDB taxonomy): domain Bacteria; phylum Bacillota; class Clostridia; order Oscillospirales; family Oscillospiraceae; genus Limivicinus. The sequence continues at coordinate 27,086 of CACWIS010000004.1, read as the reverse complement.
AGACCTTGGCGCCGCCGAGCACGGCCACGAAGGGACGCTTGGGATCGTCGAGCGCCTTGCCCATCACGGACAGCTCCTTGTCGACGAGCAGGCCGGAGTAAGCGGGCAGATAATCCGCGACGCCGGCGGTGGAGGCGTGCGCTCTGTGCACGGTGCCGAAGGCGTCGGAGACGAAGATCTCCGCCATGTCGGCCAGCGCCTTGGCGAAGGCGGGGTCGTTCTTGGTCTCGCCCTTGGCGAAACGCAGGTTCTCCAGCAGGAGGATCTGGCCGGGCTGCAGTGCGGCGGCCTTGGCCTGCGCGTCGGGCCCGATCGTGTCGGAGGCAAAGATCACGTCCGTACCCAGCAGCTCGCCGAGACGCTTGGCGACGGGCGCCAGGGTCAGCTTGCGCAGGGACTTCTCCCAGTCCTCACGGGTGACGTCGGCCTCGTTCTTGCCCTTTTCGACCTGCTTCTTCACATAGCCCTCAAAGGTCGCGACCGGCTTGCCCAGATGGGAGCAGGCGATGACGGCGGCGCCGTTGTCGAGCAGGTAGCGGATCGTGGGGATCGCCGCCTTGATGCGCTTGTCGGAAGTGATCTCACCGGTCTTCTTGTCCTGGGGGACGTTGAAATCGCAGCGGAGAAGAACTTTTTTGCCTTTGACGTCTACGTCGTAAACGGTCTTTTTGCTGTAGTTCATTTGGATCCTCCTCAATAAAGTTTTTTCTTTTTTCTTCTTATTTTGCCATCTCGCCGATGCCGAGCAGCCCGGGAAAGCCCTGCTGGCGCAGCGTCTCGTATGCGAGGATGGCCACGGAATTGGACAGGTTGAGGCTCCTCGCCTCGTCGATCATCGGGATGCGGATGCAGCGCACGCGGTATTTCTCGCGCAGCCACAGCGGGAGGCCCGCCGTCTCCTTGCCGAACATCAGCGTCACCTCCGCGCCGGAGAGTTCCGCCTCGCTGTATGCGCGCGGCGCCTTTGTCGTCGCGAGGAAGAGGTTTTCGTCCCCGTTGCGCGCGAAATACTCGTCGAGGTTTTCGTACACCGTGAGGTCCACGAGCGGCCAGTAGTCCAGCCCGCAGCGCTTGACCGCCTTGTCCGAAATGTCGAAGCCGAGCGGGCGGATCAGATGCAGTTTCGCACCCGTCGCCGCGCAGGTCCGCGCGACCGCGCCGGTGTTGTGCGGGATCTCCGGCTCCACGAGAACGATATTGAGCATTTCTCACACTCCGCCCTTTGAAATTGCTTTCGGTTTTTTAACCCTTTTCCTGCCTTTGACAGTAGTTTAACACAAAAACAGGAAAAATCATGCACTTTTTTGTGCTTTTTATATTTTCTTGCATAATCCACAAAAGGACGCTATAATTGACGCTGCAATGCGGCCTTTTCTTGTCATTTTGACGAGCGTGAAAAGAGGAAATATATGGAGTATATTTGCAGCGACTGTCCGCGCCGGTGCGGGGCGAGACGAGAGGATGAGCAGGCGGGCGGTTTTTGTTCCGCGCCCGCCCTTCCGCGCGTTGCGCGCGCCGCCGCGCACTTCGGCGAGGAACCCTGCATCAGCGGTACGCGCGGGGCCGGGACGATCTTCTTCTGCGGCTGCAATCTGCGCTGCGTCTACTGCCAGAACCGCGCGATCAGCCGCGGCGGCGCGAACGGGAAGGCCCTGTCGGTCGGCGAGCTGCGGGACCTCATGCTGCGCCTGCGCGACACGGGCGTGCACAACATCGAGCTCGTCACGCCGACGCATTTCGTCCGCGCGATCCGCGCCGCGCTCGACGGCCTCGAGCTGGGCGTGCCGGTCGTGTGGAACAGCTCGGGCTACGAGAGCGTCGAGACGCTGCGCAGCCTCGAGGGACTGGTGCAGGTCTATCTGCCGGATTACAAATACAGCTCCTCCGCTCTGGCCAAGCGGTACAGCGCGGCGGAGGACTACCCTTCCGCCGCCGCGGACGCGATCCGCGAGATGTTCCGCCAGACCGGACCGTACCGTCTCGACGCGGACGGCCTGCTCGTCTCGGGCGTGCTGATCCGCCATCTGATCCTTCCCGGCGAGATCGAAAACTCCATGGGCGCGATCGACTTCGTTTCGGAGAGCTTTCCGAAGGACGGCGTGCTTTTCTCGCTGATGAGCCAGTACACGCCGATGCCCGGGCTCGAACGCTTCCCCGCGCTGCAGCGGCGCGTGGACGCCGGGGAGAACGCGCATCTGATCCGCTATATGCGGCGCTGCGGCATCGAAAACGGCTACTGGCAGGAGCCGGATTCCGCCACCGGGGACATGATCCCCGCCTTTGACGGGACGGGGCTCTGACACGCCTTGACATTTCCTCCGAAATAAACGATAATGCTTTTATACACCGTAAACACGCCCGGGTGAGAATCGGGACGATATTACAGGAGGGACCCTGAAATGGACTACAAAGAGATCCTTGAGAGCGCAAGAAAGCAGACAGCCCCCAACTGCATGGCCTGCCCGATCTGCAACGGCAAAGCCTGCGGCAACAACATCCCCGGCCCCGGCAGCAAATTCCCCGGAAACGCCGCGGCGCGCAACTATGAGAAGTGGCAGGAGATCTTCGTGAATATGGACACGCTCTGCGAGAATGTGGTCGATCCCGACGTCTCCTTCGAGCTGTTCGGCCGCAAGTTCGCCGCGCCGATCTTCGTCGCCCCGCTGGGCGCCGTGGACATGCACTACGGTCCGAAATACAACGACCAGCGCTACAACGCCGAGCTGATCAAGGCCGCGGCCGACTGCGGCATCCTCGCCTTCACGGGCGACGGCGTCAACCCCGACATCATGCGCGACGCCGTGCGCGACAGCGCGGCAAACGGCGGTCTGTCCATCCCGACGATCAAGCCCTGGAGCCGCGAGATCGTGTTTGAAAAGCTCGACATGGTCGTCGAAAACGAGATCTTTGCCGCTGCGATGGACGTGGACGCGGCGGGCCTGCCCTTCCTCAAGAAGCTGGGCGGCAAGGCCGGCAGCAAGACCGTCGAGCAGATGCGCGAGATCATCGAGCACGCGCGGCGTCCCTTCATCATCAAGGGCATCATGACCGTCGAGGGCGCGAAGAAGGCCGTCGAGGCCGGTGCCTCCGGCATCGTCGTCTCGAACCACGGCGGACGCGTGCAGGGCGGCGTGCCCTCCACGGCCGAGGTGCTCGGCGAGATCGCGGAAGCCGTCAAGGGGCAGACCGTCATCTTCGTCGACGGCGGCATCCGCTCCGGCGTGGACGTGTTCCGCGCGCTGGCGCTCGGCGCCGACGCGGTGCTCGTCGGCCGTCCCTTCGCCACGATGATGTACGGCGCAGGCGCAGAAGGCGTTCGAATCCTGCTCGACAAGCTCGTGTGCGAGCTCAAGGGCACGATGGGCATGTGCGGCGCGGCCTCGCTTGCCGACATCTCCCGTAAAATGATCCGCATCTGATCTCTTTCATATGACTGACAAAAAACGGTCTGCATGGCGTCCATGCAGACCGTTTTTTATTATCTTTTTCAGAGCTCCGTGATCTTGTGTTTCTCGGCGTAGCCGGTGAGGAAAAGCGTAAGCGCCCCGTCGCCGGTCACGTTGCAGGCGGTGCCGAAGCTGTCCTGCAGGGCAAAGATCGCCAGCATCAGGGCGGTGCCCGCGTCGTCGAAGCCGAGCACGCCGATGATCAGGCCCAGCGAGGCCATGACCGTGCCGCCCGGGACGCCGGGCGCGCCGATGGCGAAGACGCCCAGCAGCAGGCAGAAGAGGATCATCGTGCCGACGCTCGGCAGCTGGCCGTAGAGCATCTTGGAGATCGTCATGCAGAAGAAGACCTCTGTCAGGACCGAGCCGCAGAGATGAATGTTGGCGAAGAGCGGAACGCCGAAATCGACCATGTCGCGGCGCAGCACCTTGCTCTTACGCGCGCTGTCGAGCGCGACCGAGAGCGTCGCGGCGCTGGACATCGTCCCCACGGCAGTGAGATAAGCCGGGCCGTAGTGGCGCAGGACCTCCCACGGGCTGCGGCCGGAGTAAGCCCCGGCGATCAGATACAGGACCGCAAGCCAGATATAGTGGCCGAGCATGACGATCCCGATGACCTGCAGGAAGGCGGGAAGCTGGTGCGTGATCATGCCTTCGTAGCTGAGATTGCAGAAGGTCGCGCAGATATAGAACGGCAGCAGCGGGATGACCACCCGCTCGACGATCTTCAGCACGATGTTCTGGAACTCCTCGAGTAGCGTGCAAGTGACCTGACTTTTCGTCCAGACGGCGGCGAGACCGAGCAGAAGCGAGAAAGCCAGCGCGCTCATGACCGGCATGATCTGGGGGATGTTCAGCTGGAAGACGATGTCGGGCAGCTCGCGCAGACCTTCTACGTCCGTGACGATGGACAGGTGCGGGATCAGCGCGTAGCCGGCGGCCGTGCTCATAAAAGCCGCGCATATCGAGCTGAGATAAGCGATCGTGACCGCGATGAGCAGCATGCGCGAGGCGTTGCTTCCCATGCGCGTGATCGATGGGGCGATGAAGCCGATGACGATCAGAGGGACGCAGAAGGTGATGAGCTGGCCAAAAACGTACTGCAGCGAGACGACGACCTTCATCGCGCCCTCACCGAAGAGCCGGCCGAGCAGGATGCCGACGGCGAGCGCGGCAAGGAGCCTGAAGGGCAGGCTGGTAAAAAATCTTTTCATGTTTTTCCTCCTGATTTTTTTACCGGCACGCGGCTACTTCCGCGACGATCCGGCACATTTCGTTCCATTTTTCCTCATAATCCGCAACGAGCTTCATCTGATTGCGGGCGCGGTCGAGGTTGTGTCCGGGATAATCGATGGAGAAATACCGGTCCCCCTTGAGATAGTCCGCCAAAAAGCGCGTGCCGAGCTCCAGCGTGATGACGTACACGCCGAGCGGCAGCGATTCGATCTCTTTTTCCGTCAGCGCCGGACATGCCTCAAGGAAGCCGCGCGTGAAAACGCGGTAGAGCTCCAGATCGAGCCCGACCTTGTCGAGGTCCGTCTCGTCCTCGGCCGCCGTGGACGCTCCGAAGCGGATCGCGTCGCCGAAATCGTAGGCGGAGAGCCCGGGCATGACCGTATCGAGGTCGATGACGCAGACGGCCCTGCGGGTGTCCGCGTCAAAGAGGACGTTGTTGATCTTCGTGTCGTTGTGCGTCGCGCGCGTCGGCAGCGTGCCGTCGTCGCGCATGCGCTGCAGCGAGGATGCCTTCTTCTCGCGTGCAAAGAGGAACGCGAGCTCCTCTCCGACCTCGCGGACGCGGTCCGCCGCGTCCGCGGCGACCGCCTCGCGCAGCTGGGCGTAGCGCGCGGGAGTGTTGTGGAAGTCCTTGATCGTCTCCCCCAGCTGCTCGGCCGGAAAGCCGATGAGCGCATTCTGGAAGCGGCCGAAGGCCCTGGCGCACTCGTAAAAATCCTCCGGACGCTCCGCCCGGTCGAGACAGAAGCTGTTCTCCACGAAACGGTAAAGCCGCCAGGCGCCGCCTCGGCCGTCGTCGTAATAGCGCTGGCCGTCGGTGGTGTCGATATAGCTGATCATCGCCGGCGCGCTCTCGCCGGAGGCGGCGAGATAGCTGCGGATGGCGGCGACGTTGTCCATGATGATGCCGGTTTTGGGAAATGCGTAGGTGTTGACGTCCTGCAGGATATAACGCGCGCCGCCGGAGCAGGTGATCAGATAGGTCGTGTTGACATGGCCGGCCTTGATCTCCTCGCAGCGGATCGGCTCGCCGTCGATGGGAAAACGATGGATCTCTTCTCTCATGCCTCTTGTTCCTTGCTTTTCTTTTCCCGCTCTCTGAGCGCCGCGAGCGGGATCGCCACGAGCAGCAGCACGATCGCCGCCGCGAGATAGATCGAGGGCGTCGGCACGGTCTTGACCTGGCCGAGCTCGATATACGTGCTCTGACCGCCGCGGATGACGGCCGCGCCGATCACGGGGCCGACGACCATCGGCAGCATGACGGCGAAGATCATGCGGATGCCCTGGAAATGGCCGACCTTGCCCTCCGGCGTCCAGTCGCGGATCGTCGCGTTGAGGGCGGCGGAGACCATCATATAGCCGCTCATCATCACCGTCCCGGCGACCATCACGCCGAGCTGACTGCGCACGAAGTACATGCCCGCGAGCCCCGCGAGCATGATCGCGGCCGCGGGATAGACAAAGCGCAGCTTGCCCACGCGGTCGATGAACCTGCCCGAGACGACGCTGACGGCGGAGGCGAGGATCAGCACCACGCCCAGCACGATCGCGTAGTCGTTGATGCCGAGATAATTCTGGATGTAAATGATCAGGAAGGGGAAAAATACCTGTACAGCCACGGAGAACAGGCAAAAGGCGCAGAGCGCGAGATACAGCTCGGGATTCCCGCGCACGACCGCCGGGCGCAGCCCGTAGAGCAGGTTCCGGAAATAGCTGTCCCGCCGCGGCCGGAGGCTCGGCTCGTCCTTCACGAGGAAGATTGCGAGCACGCCCACGGCCGTGACCGCGCAGCCGAAGATCGAGAAAAACTCCCTCCATCTCCCCTGCTGCGTCAGGCCGTCGAAGAGGCCGAAGATGATGAGCATCGAGATCAGCGGCAGGATCGCGAGCACGCTCTCGGCCCGGCCGCGGTTGGCGCTGTTCGTCACGTCGGTGACATAGGCGTTGAACGCGCCGTCGTTTGCTGTGGAGCCGAAGAAGGTCATGACGCAGTCCATGACGACGACCATTACGGCCGCCGCCGTGATCGCGTTCGCCGCCGGGAAGAGGCGCGCGGCGTTTTCGGGCGTGATCAGGCCGAAGGCGGCCGTGGAAAAGCCCCAGAGGATATAGCCCAGCGCGATGAAGACGCGCCGCTTTCCGACGCGGTCGGACAGCGCGCCCATGAGCAGCGTCGTGAGCGTCGCGACGACGGCGGAAGCGCCGACCATCGCGGAGATATAGCGCGGATCGGTGGAGATCGTGTTGTAGAGGAACACGTTGAAGTACATGTTCTCGATCGTCCAGGCGAACTGGCCGAACAGTCCGACCAGCAGCAGCACTGCCCATTTCCGGGCGCCGAGCTTGTTGTTCATGGTTCCGGCTCCTTCCGTCAGCGTGCGAGTTCTATGACCGACTCGACCAGACGCGCGGCCGCGTCGAGGTTTTCCGCCGTCGTGTGCTCAAAGGGGCCGTGGCAGCAGTAGCCGCCCGTGCCGAGATTCGGGCAGAGCAGGCCGCGGAAGGACAGCTGCGAGCCGTCCGTGCCGCCGCGGATTGGAGCCGTGCGCGGCTCGAGACCCAGCGAGCGGATCGCCCGCTCGGCCAGCTCGACGATGTCCATGCGGCTCTCCAGCTTTTCGGCCATGTTGCGGTACTGCTCGCGCAGCGTCAGCTTCGCCGTTCCGGGGCCGTATTTTTCGTTGATCTGCTTTTCGATGAGCCGCATCAGCTTTTCCTTTTCCTCCAGCGCCGCGGCGTCGTGGTCGCGCAGGATATAGTCCAGCTCCGCCTTTTCCACCGTGCCCTTCATGTCGGTGAGGTGGAAGAAGCCCTCGTAGCCCTCGGTCCGCGCGGGGACGGCCCCGGCGGGCAGCATGGCGTTGATCTCCATGGCGACGAGCGAGGCGTTGATCATCCTGTCCTTGGCGCTGCCGGGATGGATGTTGAAGCCCGTGATCTCCCAGTGCGCGGCGGCGGCGTTGAAGGTCTCGTAGTTGATCTCCTCAAGCTCCCCGCCGTCCACGGTGAAGGCGAAATCCGCGCCGAAGCGTCCCAGGTCCAGCAGGGCCGCGCCGTGGCCGATCTCCTCGTCCGGCGTGAAGCAGACGGCGACGGGGCCGTGCGCCCGGCCCTCGGCGAGGATGCGCTCGCAGGCGGTCAGGATCGCGGCGATGCCGGCCTTGTCGTCCGCGCCGAGCACGGTCGTGCCGTCGGTCGTCACGAGGGTGTGGCCGCGCAGGGCGGGCAGGCGCGGGTTGATCTCCGCCGTCAGCACGCGTCCGCTCGTTCCGAGCGCGACGGGGCCGCCGTCGTAGTTTTCAATGAGCTGCGGGCGGACGTTCATTCCGGGGAAGTCCGTGTCCGGGATCGTGTCGAGGTGCGCGATGAAGCCCACGCAGGGGCGCTCCTCGCAGCCGGGCGTCGCGCTCAGAAAGCCGTAGACATAGGCGTGGGCGTCGACGAAGACGCGCTCCATGCCGATGGCCTTCATCTCACGCTCCAGCTCGCGCGCGAGATCGAACTCCCGCTCCTCGCTGGGGGTGCGCTCAAGGTTCTCGCTGCTGGAAGTATGGATCCTCACGTAGTGCAAAAAACGTTCCAGTGCCGTCATATCGTTTCTCCTTATGCGATCACGTTGAAGTTCATGCCGAGGTTGGTCCGCATCTCGCGGTAGCTGGGATCGTCGCGCCAGTAGTTGCCCACGGCGTCGTCCTCCCAGGCCCAGAAGCAGATCTTCGTATCCGGCAGCGCCTCGCGCAGCTCGTTCTGCTGCGCCTCGGTCAGGCCGCTGTCGACCCACCACAGGCGCTCGAGCTGCTTCATTTCGAACAGCTGCGTGTAGTCGTCGAGACGCAGGTGGCTGATGTTCAGATGCCGCAGGTTCGGCAGATGCTGGATCGGCTCGAGATCGCGCACGGCGGTGAAGAACATTTCGAGATAATACAGCTCCGTCGCGTTGCGCAGCGGCTCGAGACTCTTGACCGGCGCGCTGCAGAAGATAAAGTACTTCAGATGCGGCATCGTCGTGACGAAATCGATCCGGTCAAAGTTCGCGTGGCCGAGATCGAGCGTGACCATATTGGTGCAGTACTTGATCGGCTCGGCTCTTTCATAGGGCAGGTTTCCCCAGGAGTTGTCGTATTTGGACATGCAGAAGTTGTCGGAGTCCGTGCGGCAGTCGACGTAGTTGAGATACACGCGCCAGACGATCTCCGTCTGACCGGCGTATTTGTCCCGCAGCGCGGCGAGCGTCTCGTTGTCGATGCCGCAGTCGCAGAGGTAGATCTTCTCAAGCTTCGGGATCGCCCGGATCGCCTTTTCCACCTCGCCGAGATCCTCGATCTTGCGGCGCGAGAGATCCAGTTCCCCGTCCCGGATATCGGTGGAGAGCTCCCTGCCGCAGACCGTGACGCGGCAGATGACCTCGACGCCGCCGTAGGCCTCGCGGATCGCGATCACGTCGTCCAGGCTCATGTGGCGCGCTCCGAGATTGATGATCTTCAGATCGCTGAAATCCTCGCCGTGCGCCTTGAGCTCTTCGAGATCGAGCGCGGCGCTCTCCGGGATGTTGATGTTCTCGGTGTTGTTGCGGATGCTCTGCCCCGCGATCGTCACCTTGAACAGAAAGCGGACCTTCGGATACGCCTCGCGCATCGGCTTGAGCGCCGCTGCGTCATACTGCGCCGCCGTGGTGTCGACCATGCGCACGTCCGGCAGATAGCGCAGCCGCGCGGCGAGTTCTTCGGCCGCCGTCCCAGCCGGCACCGAGAGCTCCTTGGTCGTGTGCGGAAAGCTCTCCGAGCCGATCCGGACCTTCCACTTCAGTTCCAGATCGCCGTACGTCTCGCGCAGCGCCAGGATCTCGTCATAGCAGGCGGCCTGCGTCGCGTCGACGCGCTTGAGGTTCTCGAACCACGAGAAACGCTCGATCTCCTCCATGGAAAAATCGCCGACCGCGATCTCCTCGGCCTTGTTTTCATAGCGGCCCGCGCCGATGGGGATGAGCCAGCTCACGTCCAGCTCGGGATACGCGCGTTCCAGCTCGCGGATCGCCGCGACGTTCGACGCGGCGCGCGCGTCCACGCTGCGCAGCGCGGTGAGATAGGCGAAGTTCTCGACTTCCTTCTCCGCGAAATCGCCGACGGCGATCTGCGCGGAGAGACAATCGTAGCGCCCCTCGCCTATCGGGACGTCCCAGAGCACGGGCACGTCGTCGTGGCGGCGGGCGATATCGTCGTATTTGCGCACGCTGACGCTGCGCCCGCGCAGGTCGATCGGCTCTCCCTTTGGGAAGAGCGTGCCCAGCACGAGCGTATAGTTCAGCGCGATATAGACCAGCGACACGACGATCGCCGCGATCAGCGCGATCATGATCACGCGCGGCGCGTCGTTTCTTCTTCTTTTTCTTTTAGCGGCCATTTTCTCCTCCGGGATCAAGATGAAAGCGTTTTTATATTATAGCACCTTGCCGCGGAGCTTTTCAAGTCTTGCCCGCCCCGGCGCCCTTCTGCTCCATCCGCGCGCGGTCCACGCAGAAAAAGCTGAACTCGCCCGTTGCCAGCAGCTTTTCCTCCTCGCCGCGCACATCCACCGCGATGAGCACCGTGCTCCTTCCGCGGTGCCGGACGCGCGCCTCGGCGCGCACCGTGCCCTCGGCCTGGTTGCGCAGGAAGTGCATGTTGCTCGCCTGCGTGACGTAGCTGCGCCCGTCGGTGCTGGCGGCGCTGCCCGCGGCGTTGTCCGCCATGGCGTAGATGGCCCCGCCGTGGACCAGGCCGTAGAGGTTGAGGCTCTCGGGCCGGATCGTGAGCTGCAGCACGGCGTGATCCGGCTCGATCGAAACGACCTCGATGCCGTTGTGACGGATAAAGGGGTTTCGGCTGTTGCGCCGGACGTATTCCTGTTTCATTTCCTCGCTGTTCATGGCGGCCTCCGCTTTTTTCCGTTATTTGCTTCCTGTCGGTATGCAGACAGTATACCAGTATGGGCGGGCAAATGCCAGCGGCTTTTTCCTGAAAAAGCGGAAAAAGAGGCCATTTTTTTGCAAAATCATGGCAAATCATGCAAAAAAGCGGCAGTCATCCTCGTTTTTCTCTCTTTGAGCGGAGAAAAAATCTTTTTTTGAAACAACGACTACCAATTTTGTAAAAGCTATGTTATAATTTAGTATCTCATATTATGTGCGGCGGCGGAAAACGCCGCGCTTGAATCATAAAGGAATTGAGGGGGCTTTCCGGATGAAAAAAATACTCGTTCTCGAGGATGAGGCCAATATCCGCAGCTTTGTGGTCATCAACCTGCGCCGCAGCGGCTATGAGCCGATCGAGGCGGAGACCGGCGCGGACGCGCTCGAGAAGATCAAGGTCAATCCCGACGTGTGCCTGGCGCTGCTGGACGTCATGCTGCCGGATATCGACGGCTTCGAGGTCTGCCGCCGCATTCGCGCCACCGGCTCGAAGATCGGCATCATCATGCTGACGGCCAAGAGCCAGGAGATCGACAAGGTCACCGGTCTGATGACCGGCGCGGACGACTATGTCACCAAGCCCTTTTCCCCTGCGGAGCTCACCGCGCGCGTCGACGCGCTGATCCGCCGTCTGGGCGTGGACGACGACGAGAAATCCAGCGTGGAGATCACCAGCGGCCCCTTCGTGCTCAACACGCGCAACCGCACGCTCGAGAAGAACGGCGTGCGCCTCAAGCTCACGCAGATCGAGTATCTGCTCATGAAGCTCTTTATGGAGAACCCGGGCAAGGCCATGTCGCGCGAGGACATCCTCGCCTCCGTCTGGGGCGGCGATTTCACGGGCGAGCTCAAGACCGTGGACGTCAACATCCGCCGCCTGCGCATCAAGATCGAAAGCGATCCCACCGAGCCGGAATTTCTCACCACCGTCTGGGGCTACGGCTACAAGTGGGGCTACTGATCCCCCTCCCCTCTTTTTATTCTCCACGCAGCAAAGGAACTAATTTGGTATGAAGCTCAACCTCAAGCTGCAGATCATTATTTCCGGCATCGGCGGGATCGTCCTGCTGCTCTCCGCGATCTTCTGCATCACGCGCGGCTACACGCTGTATGCGATCGGTCTGATCACGATGGTCTGCTTTTATCTCATCGCGCTGATGCTCTGGTTCTGGGCCCGCGTCTCGGACCCGATGGAGCATCTCACCGACGTCGCGCAGCGCATCGCCGAGGGCAGCTACGGTATCCAGGTCGAGACCCTCACCGAGGACGAGGTCGGCGATCTGACCGACGCGATCAACGAGATGTCCGAGAAGGTCGCCTCGGCCGAAAAGACCAGGACCGAGTTCATCTCCCGCGTCTCGCACGAGCTGCGCACTCCGCTCACGGCCATCGAGGGCTGGGCGGAGACGATCGCCTATGACGAGGCCGTGCAGGGCGATTCGCTGCGCGGCATCCAGATCATCTCCAAGGAGGCCGAGCGTCTGACCGGCATGGTCTCGGAGATGCTGGAATTCGCCCGCATCCAGGACGGGCGCTTCAATCTGCGGATCGAATCCATCGACATCGCCGCCGAGCTGGAGGACGCCATCTTTACATACGGCGAGCTGCTCAAGCAGGCCGGCGTCGAGGTCCGCTACGACCAGCTCACCGACGACATCCCGGTGATCCCGGGCGATCCGGAGCGGCTCAAGCAGGTTTTCCTCAACCTGCTCGACAACGCCGCCAAGCACGGCGGGGACGGCAAACGCATCGACGTCGCCATCACGGCCGAGGACGGATCGGTCATCATCACGATCCGCGACTACGGCCACGGCATCCCGGAGAACGAGCTGCCGCACGTCAAGGAGAAGTTCTACAAGGGCAGCTCCAAGGGCCGCGGCACCGGCATCGGGCTCTCCGTCTGCGACGAGATCATCGCGCGTCACGGCGGCAAGCTGATCATCGACAACGCGCAGGGAGGCGGCTGTCTCGTGACGGTCATGCTCCCGCAGCGCAGCGGAGATTCGCATGAAAAGAAAAACTGACGACTGCCCGTTCCGCACCACCATCGGCGGACAGGCGCTGATCGAAGGCATTTTGATGCGCGGGCCGAAGAAGCAGGCCGTCGTCTGCCGCACGAAGGACGGTCTTGTGGAAAAGACCGAGGAGCTCCGACTCGTCAAGGACAGGCATCCCATGCTGGGCCTGCCCTTTCTGCGCGGCGTCGTGACGCTGTTCGACTCGCTCTACAAGGGCATGCAGGCGCTGACGTATTCCGCCTCCCTCGTCCCGCTTGAGGAGCAGGGCGAGCCGGACAAGCTTGACCAGTGGATCGAAAAACACTTTGAGGGCGAGAAGGCCCAGAAGCTGATCATCTCCACGGCCGTGGTGACGGGCGTCGCGCTCTCGCTGTTTCTGTTCATTTTCCTGCCTGCCTTTATCGTCGGACTGATCCCGGGGCTGAAAATGCACTACATGGCGCGCAACCTCTCCGAAGGTCTGTGCCGTATCGCGATCCTGCTCGTCTACATGCGCCTCGTCTGTGAGGTCAGCGACGTCAAGCGGCTTTTCGCCTATCACGGGGCCGAGCACAAGACGATCTTCTGCTACGAGCACGGCAAGCCCCTCACGGTCGAAAACGTACGGCCGGAATCCCGCTTCCATCCGCGCTGCGGGACGAGCTTCCTGCTCGTCGTCATCGTGGTGAGCATCCTGGTCAATTCCGTCGTGCGGCTCGACAACAGCTTCGCCCGCATGGGCTGTCATCTGCTGCTGCTGCCCGTCGTCATCGGCGTGAGCTATGAGATCAACCGCTGGTGCGGCGCGCATGACAACGCCCTGTCCGCGGCGCTCTCCGCGCCCGGGAAGTGGCTGCAGCACTGGACCACCAACGAGCCGGACGATTCGATGATCGAGTGCGCCATCCGCGCGATGGAGCTCGTCATCCCCGAGGAAAAGGGCAGCGACGCCTGGTAAGGAAGGGTTTTATATGAAAACGTATAACGATATCTATCTGACCGCGCGCAACACGCTGCGCGAGCACGGCATCGAGGGCTACAACCTTGAGGCGCGTCTGCTCGTCGCCACGGCCGCGGGCAAAACGGCGCAGGAGCTGCTGCGCGACCTGTCGCTCTACACCTCGCCCGAGGTGGCCGAGCGCGTCGAGGATCTGACCGCGCGCCGCATCGCCGGCGAGCCGGTCGCCTATATCACCGGCGCGTGGGAGTTCTACGGTCTGCCGATGATCATCACGCCGGACGTGCTGATCCCCCGCATGGACACCGAGCTGCTCGTCGACACCGCCAAGGAGCTGCTCAACGGCCGCAAGATGGACGCGCGCGTGCTCGACCTATGCTGCGGCAGCGGCTGCATCGCCTGCGCCGTCGGGCGCGAGCTGCCCGCCACCCGGATCGTGGCCGTGGATATCAGCGCCAAGGCGCTGGACGTCGCGCGCCGCAACATTGCGGCCAACCGCCTGTCCTCGCGCGCGATCTGCATCCAGGCCGACGCGACCGTCTCTCCCCCGATGAGCATGGGGCAGTTCGACATGATCATCTCCAACCCGCCCTATATCAGGAGCGCGGAGATGCGCAAGCTCGACGTCTCGGTGCGCGACTACGAGCCGGCCTGGGCGCTCGACGGCGGCAAGGACGGCCTGAAGTTCTACAAGGCCATCATCAAGTACTGGAAGGAGCTGCTCCGCCCGGGCGGATACCTGCTCTTCGAGGTCGGCGAGGGCCAGAGCGCGAGCGTCAGAGAAATGATGCTCAACGCCGGGTTCCGCAGCGTGAACGCCCGTCTCGACACGCTCGGGGTCGAGCGTGTGATCGTCGGAAAAATGTAATGTAATCAACGGCCCGCGCCGCGCGCGCCGGAGCCATTCAGGAGGAAAGCAACATGGCAGAGAAAAAGAAGACTGCGGCGGCCCCCGTCGACGCCGACCGGAAAAAAGCGCTGGAAACGGCGATCGCCAAGATCGAGAAGGACTACGGCAAGGGCACCATCATGCGCCTGGGCGACGACATCTCCGTCAACGTCGAAGCGCTCTCCACCGGCTCGCTCTCGCTCGACCTCGCGCTCGGCATCGGCGGCGTGCCCAAGGGCCGCATCATCGAAATCTACGGACCCGAGGCCTCCGGCAAGACGACGCTTGCGCTGCATATCGTCGCCTCCGCGCAGAAGAGCGGCGGCGACGCGGCCTACATCGACGTCGAGCACGCGCTCGAGCCCGCCTATGCCCGCGCGCTGGGCGTGGACATCGACAGCCTGCTGATCTCCCAGCCGGATACCGGCGAGCAGGCGCTGGACATCACCGAATCGCTCGTGCGCTCCGGCGCGATCGACGTCATCGTCGTCGACTCCGTCGCCGCGCTGATCCCCCGCGCCGAGCTGGAGGGCGAGGTAGGCGACACGGTCGTCGGCATGCTCGCGCGTCTGATGTCGCAGGCCATGCGGCGTCTGGCCGGCGCGATCTCCAAGAACAACTGCACGGTCATCTTCATCAACCAGCTGCGCCAGAAGATCGGCGTCATGTACGGCAACCCCGAGACGACCCCGGGCGGCCTGGCGCTGAAGTACTACGCCTCCGTGCGCATCGACGTGCGCCGCATCGAGACGCTCAAGGCCAACGGCGAGATGATCGGCAACCGTACCCGCGCCAAGGTCGTGAAGAACAAGGTCGCGCCCCCCTTCCGCGAGGCGGAGTTCGACATCATGTACGGCGAGGGCATTTCGAAAATCAGCGAGATCATCGATCTGGCCGTGAAGCTGGAGCTGATCGAAAAGGGCGGCGCGTGGTTCACGGTCAACGGCCAGCGGATCCAGGGCAAGGACGCGGTGAAGGAATATCTCGCCTCCAACCCCGAGTACTGCGACAAGCTTGAGCAGGAGATCCGCGACAACTCCTACAAGCTGCTCTCTCCACAGGCGGCCCGCGCCGCGCGCGTCTCCGGCCGCGCGGTCGAGGTCAGCGCCGCGGATTTTGACGAGGGCTGATCGCCCGTGAAGCAGATCAGCGCGATCCGCCAGAGCTCTCCCGGCAGATTTCTTGTGAGCTTTACCGACGGCGAGGAGCTGCGCTCCACGCTCGCCGCCGTGACCGACGCGCGTCTGTACGTCGGGATGGAGTTGGACGAGGAGGCCTTTGAGGAGCTGAAAAAAAGCTCCTCAAAGGCCCTTGGCCGTGATAAGGCCCTCGAGATGCTCTCCCGCCGCCCTTACTCGCGGCGGGAGTTGAAAGACAAGCTCCTGCGCAAGGGGCTCGATGAGGCGCAGGCCGAGGACTGCGTCGATTGGCTGTGCGAGCACGGCTTTCTCGACGACGCCGAATACGCCGGCGCCGTCGCGCGCCACTACGCCGCCAAAGGCTACGGAGCCGGACGCGTGCGCAGCGAGCTGCAGCGCCGCGGCGTCGAGCGCGAGCTGTGGGACGAGAGTCTTGCGGAAATGGGCGACGGTACGGAGAAGCTCGACGCGTATCTCGCCCGCCGTCTGAAGGACCCTTCCGATCGCGACGAGGTCCGGAAGATCGGCGCCGCGCTGTTCCGGCGCGGCTACTCCTGGGAGGAGATCCGCGCGGCGCTGCGGCGCTTTGACGCGCAAGCGGAGGAAGAATAGGAATGGAAAAACGCTTTGCCCTGATCTCCCTGGGCTGCGCCAAAAACCTCGTCAACAGCGAGCAGATGCTCTATCTTTTGAGCGAGGCGGGCTACACGCTCATCGAGGACCCCGACGGCGCGGACTTCGCCGTCGTCAACACCTGCGGCTTTATCGACGCCGCCAAGAGCGAGGCCATCGACACGATCCTCACTCTGGCGGAGTTGAAAAAGGCCGGCCGGCTCGGGGCGATCATCGTCACGGGCTGCCTCTCCGAGCGCTATCAGGATTCGATCCTCGACGAGCTGCCGGAGATCGACGCCGTGCTGGGCGTGGGCAGCTTCGGCGATATCGTCGAGGCGGCCGACGCGGTCATGGAAGGCCGCTCGCTGCGCCGCTTTTCCGACCGCAGCGGCCCGATCGAGGAGCTGCCGCGCGTCGTCTCCACGGGCCCGGCCTGGGCCTATCTGCGCATCGCGGAGGGCTGCGACAACTTCTGCGCCTTCTGTGCGATCCCCTACATCCGCGGGCGCTACCGCTCGCGGCCGATGGAGAACATCCTGGACGAAGCCCGCGATCTCGCCGCGCACGGCGTCAAGGAGCTGATCGTCATCGCGCAGGACATCACCCGCTACGGCACGGACCTCTATGGGGAGCGGCGCCTCGCCGCGCTCTGCCGCGAGCTGGGGAAGATCGAGGGCGTCGAGTGGATCCGTCTGCACTATCTCTACCCCGACCAGTTCGACGACGAGCTGATCGACGAGATCGCCTCGAACGACAAGATCGTGAAGTATCTCGACATCCCGATCCAGCATATCAACGATTCGATCCTGAAGGCCATGCACCGCCGCGGCACCGGCGCGGAGATCCGCGCGCTGATCCGCACGCTGCGCGAGCGGATCGGCGGTCTCGTGCTGCGCACGAGCCTGATCGCCGGGCTCCCCGGCGAGGGCGAGGCGGAGTTCGAGGAGCTTTGCGAGTTTCTCAGGGAGGCGCGCATCGAGCGCGCCGGCGTCTTCCCCTTCTCCCCGGAGGAGGGCACGCCCGCCGCGCGGATGGCGCACCCCGACCCGCTGACGGCACAGCGCCGCGCCGAACTCATCATGGAGCTGCAGAGCGGGATCATGGACGAGTTCTGCGAAAGCCTCGTCGGCAAGACGCTGCGCGTGCTCTGTCAGGACTTCGACGAGGAAAGCGGCCTTTTCGTCGGCCGCTCCTGGGCCGATTCGCCCGAGATCGACGGGCTCGTCTTCTTTGAGGGCGGCTGCGTCCCGGGCGAGATGACGGAGGTGCTGATCGAATCCGCCGAGGATGGCATGCTCTACGGCAGGGAGGTTTGAGAGATGACGACCGCCAACAAGCTCACGATCTTTCGCGTCGTGCTCATTCCGGTCTTTCTCGTGCTCGCCTACGCAGGCAGGATGGGCTGGGCGCTCGCCGTCTTTGTGATCGCCAGCCTCACGGATATGCTTGACGGCTATATCGCGCGGCATTACAATCAGATCACCGATTTCGGCAAGTTCATGGACCCGCTGGCCGACAAGGTGCTTGTGATGGCCGCGATGTGTTATTTCGTCGAGGCCGGCCGGATGCCCGGCTGGGCGCTCGCGATCGTACTGCTGCGCGAATTCGCCGTGTCCGGCATGCGCCTCGTCGCCGTCGAGCAGGGGCGCGTGATTGCCGCGGCCCGGTCCGGCAAAGTCAAGACCGCCGCGACGATGGTCTGTCTGTGTCTGATGCTGCTGATCGGCCCGCCCGAGCCCTGGGATTCCGCGCCCGACTTCATCGCGCAGTTCTCCGCCGCCGTGATCCTCGTCACGACCGTCTGGTCCGGCATCGAATACTTCTGGAAAAACCGCGACGTGTTCAGGCACGTCGATTAAGGAGCGTAACGCCATGTATCTTTACAACTCTGCTACTCGTAAGAAAGAACTGTTTGTCCCCAACCATCCCGACATCGTCAAGATGTACACCTGCGGGCCGACCGTGTACCACTTCGCGCACATCGGCAACCTGCGCTCCTACATCATGGAGGATATCCTCGACCGCTATCTGCGCTATTGCGGCTACAACCTCAAGCGCGTGATGAACATCACCGACGTCGGCCACCTGACCTCCGACGCCGACGAGGGCGAAGACAAGATGCTCAAGGGCGCCAAGCGCGAGCACAAGACCGTCATGGAGATCGCGAAGTTCTACACCGACGCCTTCTTCTCCGACTGTGCGAAGCTCAACATCCGCACCCCCGACGTCGTCGAGCCCGCGACGAACTGCATCGACGAGTACATCAAGATCATCTCCAAGCTCATGGACACCGGCTACGCCTATTTTGCCGGCGGCAACGTCTACTTCGACACCTCCAAGCTCGAGCGCTACTTCATCTTCAACGACTTCAACGCCGAGGATCTGGACGTCGGCGTGCGCGAGGGCGTCGACGAGGACACCAACAAGCGCAACCGCAACGACTTCGTGCTCTGGTTCACCAAGTCGAAGTTCGAGGACCAGGCCCTGAAATGGGATTCCCCCTGGGGCGTGGGCTATCCCGGCTGGCACATCGAGTGCAGCGGCATCTCGATGAAGCACCTCGGCGAGGATCTCGACATCCACTGCGGCGGCATCGACAACGCCTTCCCGCACCACACCAACGAGATCGCGCAGAGCGAATCCTACCTCGGCCACCACTGGTGCAATCTGTGGATGCACGTGCTGCACCTCAACACCAGCGACGGCAAGATGTCCAAGTCCAAGGGCGAGTTCCTGACCGTCTCGCTGCTTGAGCAGAAGGGCTACGATCCCCTCGCCTACCGCTTCTTCTGCCTGCAGAGCCACTACCGCAAGGCACTGGTCTTCACATGGGAGAACCTCGACAACGCCCAGCTGGCCTACAACAAGCTGGTCGCGCGCATCGCCGCGCTCAAGCCGGAGGACGGCCCCGTCGACGAAGCCGCCTTCGCCGCCATGAAGGAGAAGTTCTGCAAGGCGCTCGACAGCGATCTGAACACCTCGCTGGCCGTGACGGCGCTCTACGACGTGCTCAAGGTCCCGACAAACGACGCGACCAAGCTCTATGCCGTCGCCGATTTCGACCGCGTGCTGAGTCTCAGCCTCATCGAGAAGGCGGAAAAAAAGCGCGGGGAGCTGAAAAAGGAAGCCCTCGTCGCCGGCGAGTTCACGATCCTCTCCGAGAGCGGCGAGTCCGACCCGGAGATCGAGGCGAAGATCCGCGCCCGCCAGGACGCCAAGAAGGCGAAGAACTTTGCCGAGGCCGACCGCATCCGCGACGAGCTCAAGGCCGCCGGCGTCGAGCTGACGGACATCCCACACGGCGCGAAGTGGAAGCGCGTATAAGACCCTTGCAAAAAAAGAAAGAGGGCGGAAGGCATCTTGCCTTCCGCCCTCTGTTTTTCTGCCGTTCGCCCGGGATCATTTCCCGATCAGCTCTTTGATCTTTCCGAAGAAGTCCGAGACCGCGGAGACCGCGCCGCTGAACTTCTCAAAAAAGCTCACCGCCTTGTCCTTGGCCTCCGATACGTGCTGGATGGTCTCCTTCGCCTGGTCGACGTGCTCCTGCAGCGATTCGATGTCGATGTTCTCCAGCGATTCGCCCAGCTCCTCGAGCTGCTCGATCTGCCGGTCGCTGAGCTGGATGTTGTACTTCTCCGCGAGCTCGAGGATGCGGCTGCGGGCCGATTCGATCTCCTCCTCGCTCGGCGCGTTCTGGTTGATCATGTCCTTGAGGCCGGAGATAATCTTCTCCGCGTCCGGCGCGCCGATCTCCTCGGTCAGATCGCCGACCGTCGTCAGCTCGCGCGCACCCGCCAGCTTGGCGGCGGGATCGAGCTTCGCGCCCGTGATGGATTCATAGGCCTTGTATATGCCCGCGAGCGCGGCCGTTCCGCTGGCCTCGAAGGGCGAGGCAACATAAATACGCGCGTTGCGGATACCGGCGGTGATCACGGCGTTCTCGTACATCTCCGGCGTGCAGTAGTTGATGTTGTAGGTCTCGACACTCAGGCCGGAGCCGGGTTCGAGAAGCTGGACGTAAACGCAGGAGATCGAGTATTTGCCGAGCTTGGAATCCTCGACAAGCCCTTCCAGCAGCGCGCGCTCCTCCGCATTCGTAAGCAGCAGTTCCTTGACGCTGCCGCGCTCGATGCCGAAGTGCTCATAGACCTCCTTGATCTGATCGTCGGTCAGATCAGCGCCGACGACGGTGCGGCGGCGGTCCTCCGTCTCCTCGGCATAAGCCGCGGCGCCGGCGGGCAGCAGAAGCAAAACGGCCAAAAGCAGAGCCGCCGCTCTCTTGATCATACGAGCTGACATGGTTTCCTCCTTTCCGGAGAGCAAAAGTATTATGTAAACTAAATTATGTAAATTCCTTATCTGCTCTTGCGGTGTACTGTATATTATACAGTTTACATAACATTATTGTCAAGCAAAAGATTCCGGGGGCGCTCTGCCGCGCCCCCGGTCTTTCGGTCCTCATTCCTGCGTGACGATGCGGCGCATTCTCTCCGCGTCGGTCTTGAGCACGCTCCTATCGTAGGTCAGAAGGCCGTTGATCTCATCCTCGACGTCGCTCAGCTGCGTGTAGACCGCAGCCGCCAGCCCCTTTTCTTGCGCGGGCAGGATCTGTCTGCGGTACAGCTCCTCCAGCGCGCCGGAGAGCTTCTCCGGCGTGTCGAATTTCTTGTAGCCGAAGGCCTTGCTGTTGAAGACGTGCCCGGCGACCTGATACGCGTAGCCGCCGAACTCGCTGAGCACGACTGCCCTCCCCTTCTTGTCGGGGCGGAAGCGATAGGGCCGGAAATAGACGTGCTCGCTTTTCACGTCGCCCGCGCCCTGGTCGTGCCAGCCGGAGGCGTGGTCGATCGTGCGGGTGTTGTCTGCGAAGCGCACGCTCTCGGTCAGCGACGCCGCGTCGAACTGGCCCCAGCCCTCGTTGAAGATCACCCACATGGCGATGCAGGGGCAGTTGTAGAGCGCCGTGACCATGTCGATCAGCTCGTCCTGGAACTCACGGCGTCCCATTTCGTCGCCGCGGCCGAAGATGCCGTGCGCGCCGTCGGACAGATGCAGCCCCGTCACGAGCGGCGCCGCGACGACCGCGGGCGCATAGCGTCCGCCGCCGCAGGGCATGTCCTGCCATACCAGCATGCCGAGGCGGTCGCAGTGGTAATACCAGCGCAGCGGCTCGACCTTGATGTGCTTGCGCAGCATGTTGAAGCCGCAGTCTTTCGCCGTTTGAATGTCGCGGACCATGGCCTCGTCCGTCGGAGCCGTATACAGTCCGTCGGGCCAGTAGCCTTGGTCGAGCAGGCCGTTGTGGAAATACGGCGCGTTGTTGAGGAACAGGCGCGGCACTCCCGCCGCGTCCTTTTCGACGGAGAACTTGCGCATCGCGAAGTAGCTTCGCACCTCGTCCTCGCCGCAGCTGACGGTGAATTCGTAGAGCTTCGGATGTTCGGGGCTCCAGGCCTCGAAATCCGGCACCGGGATCGCGGCGGGCAGCTCGTAGTCCGCGCCGGCGAAATGCGCGACGGCGCATTCCGTCCCCACGAGATCGGCCGTGATATCGACCTCGGCCTCGTCGAAATGCGGCGTGATGCGCAGGCCGCGCACATAGCTCTGCGGCACGGCCTCGATCCACACGCTCTGCCAGATGCCGCTCTGCGGCGTGTACCAGATGCCGCCGCGCTTCGTTTTCTGCTTGCCGCGCGTGTGGTAGCTCTTGTCGGTCTCGTCCGTCACGCGGACGGTGATCACGGCCTTTCCCTCTCCGAGCGCGGAGGTGATATCGGCCTCGAAGGGCAGGTAGCCGCCGATATGGGAAGCGACCTGCTTTTCATTCACCCACACGTCCGCAGTCTGGTCGACCGCGCCGAAGTGCAGCAGCACGCGCTTTCCGGCAAAGTCCTCCGGCAGCGTGATCTCGCGCCGGTACCAGAGGAACTGTCCGCTCTCGAGCGCGCGTCCCACGCCGGAGAGCGGGGCCTCCGGCGAGAAGGGCACGGTGATCTGCCCCTCGAAGCGCTCCGGCAGGGTCTTCCCGGCCGTGATCGCGTAGTCCCAGGGACCGTTGAGGCTCATCCAGCTCTCGCGGACGAGCTGCGGGCGCGGGTACTCCGGCAGCGGGGCCGCGGGGTCGATCGTGTTTGTCCATTCCGTATTCATCGCTTGCCTCCGTAAACAGGGCTTCGATCAGAACAGGCCGGGAAAGCCTCCCATGCCGCCCTGCAGCTTTGCCATCGACTGGCTGGTCTTGTCGTCGGCCGCCTTGAGCGCGCCGTTGACCGCCGCGAGGATCAGGTCCTGCAGCATCTCGACGTCGTCGGGATCGACGACCTCGGGGTCGATCGTGATGCTCTCAAACTCGCGCGTACCGGACACGACCGCTTTGACCGCGCCGCCGCCGGACGTGAATTCGAATTTCGAGGACTCCAGCTCCTGCTGCATCTTCAGAAAGTCCTGCTGCATCTTCTGGGCCTGCTTGAGCATATTTGCCTGTCCGCCGCCGTAGCCGCCGCGGAAACCGCCTTTTGCCATGATCGTTTCCTCCTTGTTTATCCGATGATCCTCGTCTCGGGAAAGCGTTTGAGCTCCTCAAGACTTCTGGTCTGTTTCTCTTCCAATTGCAGTTCGCCGAGCACCGCGTTGATCTGACGCCCCGTCAGCTCCGAGGCGCAGTCGGCAAACTTCTGCAGGATCTCCGCGCGGTTGAAGCGGTTGAAAACGAAGCCGCTCTCTGCCTGCAGCCGCAAGACGCCGCCGCTTACCGCGCCGCGCAGCTTGCTCTCATCGCCGGGGTAGATGCGCATGTCCGCCGGCAGGCGGGGGATCACCCGCCTGCAAAGCTCGTTCCAGAATCCGGGACCGATCTCCGGGGCCGCTGCGGCCGCCGCGGGGGGCGGGCTCTCCTTCTTTGTCTCCTCGCGCGGCGCGCGCTCCAGGAAAGCGTCCTCGGGCTGCTCCTCGCGGAAGACCTCAAGCTCCTCCTCATCCTGCGCATCCCCGCGCTGCGGCGGGGCCTCATCGTCATAGCGCTCCTCCCAGGGGACGCGTTCCTCGCTCGGCTCCGGAGGCGGAAGCTCGTCGTCCCATTCGCGCTCCGGCTCCGCCGGCTCGTCCGCCGCGGGCGCCGACCGATCGGGAACGGTCACGACGCCGCGCGCGATCTCCTCCTCGAGCCGGGAGAGGCGGGCGTTGAAGTCCGGCATATCCAGCTTGAGAAAACCGCTGCAGAGCGTGACCAGGCAGAGCTCCGCGGTCGTGCGCGGGTTTTTCGCCGCCCTCGCGGCGATCAGCGCGTCCTGGATCGTCTCCATCGCCGCGCAGAGCTCCTCGGTCGTGAGTTCCCCGGCATAGCGGCGCAGCACAGCCGGATCGTGGCCGCCGGAGATCAGCTCCGCGCCGCCCTTGGGCGCGACGCGCAGCATCAGCACGTCGCGCGTCAGCGTGAACAGCTCGCCCAGCGTGCCGACGGGGTCCTTGCCGTCCATCCACATTTTTGCGAAGCGCTTGAGCGCCGTCTCGGTGTCGTGGGCGACGATGCGCTCGAACAGCTCCTCGATCCGGCGCTTGCCGGCGAGGCCCATCGTCGTATAGACCGCGTCGACGTCGATGCGGCTGTGCGCCGAGCACTGGTCCAGCAGGCTCAGCGCGTCGCGTACGCCGCCCTCGGCGAGGCGCGCGATCAGCTCGGCCGCCTCGGCCGTGATGTCAAAATGCTCCTCCGCCGCGACGTGCCCGACGTAGGCGGCGAGCTCCGCCGTGTCGATGCGCCGGAAGCTGTGGCGCTGGCAGCGGGAGAGGATCGTCGCCGGGACCTTCTGCAGCTCGGTCGTGGCGAGGATGAAGATCAGGTGCTCGGGCGGCTCCTCGATGATCTTCAGCAGCGCGTTGAAGGCGGAGACGGACAGCATGTGCACCTCGTCGATGATGTACACGCGCTTTTTGACCGCCGCCGGGGAGAAGACGGCCTCCTCGCGCAGGGCGCGCACATTGTCCACGCCGTTGTTGGAGGCGGCGTCCAGCTCCACCACGTCGAGGATCGAGCCGTCTGCGATGCCGCGGCAGGCCGCGCATTTGCCGCAGGGGTTGCCGTCGACCGGGTGCTCGCAGTTGACCGCCCGGGCGAGGATGCGCGCGCAGGTGGTCTTGCCCGTGCCGCGCGTGCCGATGAACAGATACGCGTGAGAGAGCCGTCCCGTGCGGACCTGACTTTTGAGCGTCTCGGTGATGTGCTTCTGCCCAATGACGTCGTCAAAGCTCTGCGGCCGCCATTTGCGGTACAGCGCCTGATACATGCTCTCCCCTCCCTTGAATGTAAATAGTTTGTGACCCTTGACAAGACTGTACACCCGGCTCCGAAAGAATTCCTATGCCCGTTACGCCGGCAGCCGGCTCGGATCCGGCAACCCCGCGGCACACGAAACGCACCGCTTAATGCTGCTCGGTTCCCCGCCTGACATGGTTCACGGGTTTCCGTTGCGCAGGACCGGACCGTCATCACTGCTTACCGGGGTCAGACGACACAGGAAACTTCCTCGACCGGGGATTCATCCCTGCTGTAGCGGATTGCAGGTTACAGGGCACCGCTGGCTCCCCAACTAGTACAGCCTTGTCAAAAGTCACAAAGGTATTATACCGCAAGGAGAAGGGATAATCAATATTTTTCTTTACAAATGAAAAAACTGTGGTATAATACATAAGGCTCTCGCGAGGGAGGCCGAAAAAAATGGGGGCGTAGCTCAGCTGGGAGAGCGTACGGTTCGCATCCGTAAGGTCAAGGGTTCGAATCCCTCCGTCTCCACCAGAAAAGGATTGCTATCTTAACAAAGGTAGCAATCCTTTTTCTTGTCATTTCCCTGTTAGAACTATATAATGCTTATATGAAAACGAAAGGTTTTTTGCTGGCCAATAATCACCTGAATCTTTTGGATATGTTGAGGAGTTATGATATGAGCAGCAAGTTCAAAATGCCCGGGAAAGCAAACTTGAGGAATCGTTCTTCAACAATTAACAATGCTTTTGCAATAGCGATAACTCCATATTTACCTCCGAGTAGCGACAACTTGGATTGGTACTATGCTGAACTGGGAATCACCCCGGATCAATGCGGATACTGTTTGCAAGCATCAAATTCCGTTGATCATATCATGCCTTTGGTACGAAATGGGTTGCCTACCGGCTATATAACTAACATTTATAATCTTATTCCTTGCTGTTCGACTTGTAACAGCAAAAAAGGGGCAAAAGACTTTAGGAGTTGGTATTGCCATGACGACAACGTCTCTCGCTTACGTGCTATGGGTTTAAGCATTGAGCAAATTCAAGAACGCTATTCCACAATATGTCGATTCATTGAGAAGCACATACCGAAGCCACTAGATTATGAAACAATACTAGGTAAAGAAAAATGGGAAGAGTACAAACACAGAAAAAAAAAGAATGTTGGAACAGCTCAAGGATGACCAAAGATTCTGCGATGAATTAAAACAAAAGATTGAAGCATACATTGAAGCGGAGGCAAACGAATACGAGAATTAACGATTAGCTCGTAATTGTTAAAATCGCAATCTTTAGCCACATTGGTACACAGGCTATGATACAATAGCCTGTGTACTTTTTTGCGTTTCTGCATAGGAAAAACCGTTGATACAAGGGCAAAGCGAGACAGGTGAGTGCAATCTTGCATCTGGCTGTCTCGCTTTTTCTTTTTATTCGGCTTTTGGTCTCAGGCTGGGCGTTCTGAATTTGCACCCACCCCCTATACTTTTTGGCATATCTCAAGGTGCGCCAGAAGGTTTATATGGTTTCTTCCTCACCAGAGAATTTGCTCAATCTTCCGTATACAGTGTTAGTGAAACTGCACCATTCCCGAGCAGCTCATCCAGTTCGTTTGCAGACAAGCCCTGGATCCTTCCGAGTCTTGTATATGCCCAGGAGTTGGAGCCGTAGAAGATGACGATTTGGCTGCCGGAATACAGCACAATATCCCCCGCAGATGTCGTTGTCTGTACGTCGTTTCGCGGAAGGCTCGATCCGATTGAGCCGACTTGTTCAAAACCTCCGTACATCGACATGCTGATCGTAAGGGGCTCTGCCGAAACAAGATTGAAAAGCGCCTCGACCGACTCGTTGTCTTCCCACAGGACTTCAACAACTGTGTTATTGATCTTCAGCTTCAGGACCGCCTCAGCCTCCTCTGTTATCTCTGTCTGCTTCGCTTCCAATACCGGTGTTGCTTCCGTCAGGCTCTCCGACTCAAACTGCTGTGCTGTCGGTTCCGTAGTTGGGACGGGCGTTTCCTGCGCTTTCACAGTCGGGATTCTTTTAATCATCGGATCGCCTTCCCCATCTCATAGGCCTCTGCCAAGGCGTGGTGACCCTTGATCTCTCCGACATCTGTCACGCCACCGCCAAACACGGAGCCTGTCAGGTGCGCCTTTTCAAAGCACTCGATCCATCCTTCAAGGCCACTCTGTGCTCGTTGAGGAACGAAGTCTTCATCCTCCGCAGCAGAGGAGAGAAAGTACACGTCGCGAAAACGATAGTCTGAAACAAACAGCGGATTTGCACGGTCAAGCAGAGTCTTCATCTGTCCACTCATTTCGTAATAATAGATCGGTGTGGCGAAGACCAACACATCGGCGTGTTCCATCTTGGGAACGATTTCATTCATGTCGTCCTTGATAACACATTTACCGGTCTTCTGGCAGGCGAAGCAGCCAAGACAGAAACGCATGTCCTTTCCGCGGAGGCTAATCACTTCAATGTCGTTTCCGCTTTCTGCAGCTCCCTTGGCAAACGCATTGGCCAGCGCCTCAGAGTTGCTGTTTCTGCGTGGGCTGGTGGATATGATCACGATTCTTTTACTC
>CACWIS010000003.1 GCA_902761055.1 Oscillospiraceae bacterium | reverse complement strand
GTCGCCCAGGGACTGGATGTTCTCGGTGCCCTCGAACTTGGCGAAGTTGAAGCAGCCGTTGTGGCAGCGGATGCAGGGACGGATCTCGTCCTCGCGGCCTTCCTTGATCTTGGTGACCCAGTTCTCGTCGACCAGGTTCTGACGCGCGATGGCGACGGCGTCCAGACGGCCCGCGGCGATCTCCTCGGCGGCCTTGACCGGATCCATACGGCCGGCGCAGGCGACGGGGATGTCGACAAAGTTGCGGATGTGCTCGACGTCGGGCAGGTTGCAGTTGTCGGGCATGTACTGTGGCGGATGAGCCCAGTACCAGGCGTCGTAAGTACCGTTGTCGCAGTTGAGGAAGGCGTAGCCGGCATCCTGCAGGATCTTGACCGCCTTCTCGGACTCGGCCATGTCGCGGCCGAACTCGACGAAGTCCTCGCCGGGCATGGCGCCCTTGCGCCAGCCCTTCGTGCAGGAGCGGACGGAGTAACGCAGGGAGACGGGGAAGTCGTCGCCGGCCTGCTTGTGGATCTCCTGGACGATCTCGGTGGCGAAGCGCAGACGGTTCTCCAGCGAGCCGCCGTACTGGTCGGTACGGAAGTTCATGTTGGCGATGGCGAACTGGTCGAGGTTGTAGCCCTCGTGGACGGCGTGGATCTCAACGCCGTCGACGCCGGCCTCGCGCAGCTTCTTGGCCGTGGCGCCGAAGTGCCAGACCATCTCCTGGATCTCCTCGACCGTGAAGGGACGGGAGGTCAGACCGTCGGCCCAGCGGTTGGGCGTGGCGGAGGCGGAGGCGCAGGCGTACTGCACGTCGACGACCGGGCTCGCGAGCTTGTTGAGCAGGTCGTTCTTGCCGAGCGCGGCCATCCAGCCCGTGACGGCCATCGAACGGCCGAAGCCGCCGGCCAGCTGGATGAAGAGCTTGCCGCCGGTCTTGTGGTACTCTTCCATGTAGGGCTTGAGCACGCGGTACATCTGGCGGTTGGAGTCCAGCCACTTTCTGCCCATCGTGTCGCGGATGACCTGCATGCCGGGCAGGACCAGGCCGACGCCGTCCTTGGCGCGCTGGAGCAGGAAATCTGCGCCTTCAATGTCGAAGTGAGACGGCTCGAGCCAGCCGAAAATGGTGGTGCCGCCCATGGAGCACTGAACAATGCGGTTGGGAATCTCTACTTCTCCGATTTTGAACGGAGTAAACAGAGCTTCATACTTTGGATTCATAGTGTATCCCCTTTACATATTTTAGTATTCCGAATGCGGCTTTCCTTACGGAAGCAGAGCTCTCACAAAGTCGATCGGCCACATGAGCAGATCGCCGAGAAGACGGACCTTGTCGAGGACAGCAAGGAAGAGGTCCTCGCCGAGGATCTCAAACAGCTTTTCCTGCGCGGCATCGGTCTTGAGCAGCTTGGCCAGAAGATAGCCCACACCGCCCAGGCAGGCGATGACAAGCAGCTTCTTTGCTTTCTTCATGGATGTTTTCCCCTCCTGTTGTGTTTTAGAGTTTACTCGATTGCACGGTAAAACCATGATAACAGTATTATATCTTTTCCTTCAGCGACGGTCAACATTTTTTTGCTCGCTTTTAGATACTTTGGCAGAAAGTGTATAAACTGCCCGGACAAAAAATTGTGAGAAGCAAACAAAAATGAATGCTTCTCACAGGGCGTTTTTCACAAATAAATTATGTAAACTATATTATGTCAAGTGATCTTCAGCGATTCCCAGAGCGTATTGACAAAGCCGAGCGTCTCGGGATCGAGGTTCTGATAGGCGTAGCTGTTGTAGAGCTTGCTGAAATCCTCGATGTCCGGATAGAGGATGGCGACGGCCTCCTCGCCCAGCTCCTCGCGATACTCCTCGTTTTCGTAGACCAGCGAATTCGGCGAGGCGTAGTAGATATACTCCGCGTTGGCGATCGCAGGCTCCTCGGAGAGCATGTAGTTGATGAAGATCTCGGCCAGCTCCTTGTGCTGGCAGCAGCTCGGGATGCACATGGCGTCGACGAAATAGTTGGTGCGCTCGGGATAGTAGAAGCGCAAGTCCACGCCGTCCGCCTGTGCGTCGAGCATCGTGAAGTAGTCTCCGGCGTAGTAGGCGCCGATCGCGGCTTCCCCGCTCTCCATCATGTTGTAGATCTCGTCCATGACGTAGCTCTTGACCAGAGGCGCCTGGGTCTTGAGCTCGGCGAGCGCGCGCTCCCACTCGGCGCGGTCGGTCGTGTTTACGTCGATGCCGAGCTTGTACATCGCGGTGGCAAAGGCGTCGCGCGAGTTGTTGAACTGCACGATCTCGCCCTTGTACTTCTCGTTCCACATCAGCTCCCAGCCGCCGGCGTCGGCCTCGTCCACAACGTTGGCGTTGTAGATCACGCCCACCACGCCATAGGTGTAAGGCACCGTGTAGAGATCCTGCGGGTCATAAGACAGGCCGCGGAAGCTTTCGTCGATATACTGATAGTTCGGGATGTTGGAAAAATCGAGCGGCAGGAGCATGTTTTCCTTGGCGAGACGGGCGATCATATAGTCCGAGGGGATGATCACGTCGTAGCTGACGGCGCCGGAGGCGAGCTTGGCATACATGTCCTCGTTGCTGGCGTAAGTCGTGTAGTTGACCTTCAGCTTCTGACCATAGGTCGCGGCATACCATTCCTCAAAAGCCTTGATCGTGTCAAGCGATCCCTCCGAGCCGTCGGAGATGTACTCGCCCCAGTTATAGACGTTGAGCGTCAGCGTTTTGGATGAGCCGCAGCCGCTCAGGACGCAGAGCGAGAGCAGCATCACGGCGCAGAGCAGGACGGAAAGCGTTTTTTTCATCGGGTTATCCTCCTTCGACAGATCAGGCTTTGTTTTTCGCTTTTTTCTTTTCTCTCGCCGTACGGACGGCCTGTACGGTGTCCGCGTCGGTGAGATTGGAGAGCAGCAGCAGGAACAGGATCACGAAGAAGATGATCGTCGCAAGGGCGTACATCTTCGGCGTGACGGTCTTTTTGGTCATGTTGTAGATGCGGATCGGCAGCGTCTGGAAGCCGTTGCCGGAGGTGAAATAGCTGATGACGAAATCGTCGAGCGACAGCGTGAAGGCCATGATGAGGCCGGTGACGATGCCGGGCATGATCTCCGGGACCTCGACCTTCAGGAAGGCGCGCATCGGCGTGCAGCCCAGATCCATCGCCGCCTCCGGCAGGGCCTTGTCCATCTGCTGGAGCTTGGGCAGCACCTGCAGGATAACGTAGGGCAGGCAGAAGGTGATGTGCGCAATGAGCATCGTCGCGAAGTTCAGGCTCGTCGCAGCGCCGAAGAGGCGGCCGACGAACACGAACATCAGCATCAGCGAGATGCCGGTGATGATATCCGGGTTGATCATCGGGATATTGGTCACGGTGTCCATCACGGCGCGCATATAGCGGCTTTTGAGCTTGTGGATGCCCACGGCGGCCGCCGTGCCCATGGCGGTGGAGAGCAGCGCCGCGCAGACCGCCAGCACGAGCGTGTTGCGTACCGCGCCGAGCGTCTCGGAATCGCGGAACAGCTCGCGGTACCAGTGCAGCGAGAACTCCGAGAAGACCGAGAGGCTCTTCGAGTCGTTGAACGAGAACACGAGCAGGATCGCGATGGGAGCGAAGAGGAAGAGCATGACGAGACCGGTATAGATCTTCGAAGCGGTTTTCATATCCTCTCCCCCTTTCAGACGGCCGCGCGCTTGTTGGCGAAGCGCTGCATGAAGGCCATGCCGATGAGCAGGATGACCATGAGGATGAAGGCGATGGCGGCGGCGAAGTGCAGGTTGTTGGCCGCGTACTGGCCCTCGATCGCGTCGCCGATCAGGTAAAACTTGCCGTTGCCGAGCTTCTGGGAGATATAGAAGGTGCTGATCGAGGGGATGAGCACCATCGTCACGCCGGAGATCACGCCCGGCAGGCTCAGCGGCCAGATGACGCGGCGCAGCACGCCGACGCCGTTGCAGCCGAGGTCGCGCGCGGCCTCGAGCAGCTTGACGTCCATCTTGGCCATGACCGAGTAGATCGGCAGGATCATGTACGGGAAGTAATCGTAGACCATGCCGATGACGACCGCGCTCTCCGTGCCGATGATATGGATGCGGCCCAGCCCCAGCATGCCGAGGAAGCCGTTGAGGATGCCGGTGTCCTGCAGGATGGTCATCCAGGCGTAGGTTCGGATCAGGAAGTTCATCCACATCGGGATCATGATGAGCGTAATGAGGATGCTCTGCGTCCGTGCGCCTGCCTTGGAGATCAGATACGCAAAGGGGTACCCGAAGATCAGGCAGATCACCGTCGAGATCACGGCCAGCTTGAGCGAGCGCAGGAAGATCAGCACATAGGTGCGCACCTCATGCTCGCCCGTCTCGTCCGCGACCGTGGAGGTGGCGGTGAAGAAGCGCGTGATGTTGTCGGTCGTAAAGCGGAACTGCAGATCCGTAAAGGCGTAGTAGGCCACGAAGATCAGCGGCACGACGATGAACAGCGCCGCCCAGAACGAATAGGGCGCGAGCGCCAGTCGCCGGATCAGCGTGAGGTTTCCGGAGGCTTTCTTTTTCATGCTTCGCTCTCGGCCTCCTTCGCCTCTTCCACCGGCTCCTCTGTCAGCTCGCCGAGCTCCTCAATCTGCTCGAGCTCGCCGATCTCGTCGAGCTCCATCGAATAGGAGGAGTAGTCGCCGAACATGCCGGAATACTCGCTCTTTTTCATGATATGGATGGCGTCGGGCTCGATATACAGGCCGATGTGCTCGTCCACGTCCACGAAATCGGTGGTCTGGATCATCCACTTGAAGCCGTCGATGTCGACGATGATCTCGTAGTGCACGCCCAGGAAGGTGACGGAGGTCACGGTGCCCTGGAGCATGCCCTTTTCGGGCGCCACGATGTCCACGTCCTCGGGCCGGACGACGACGTCCACCGGCTCGCGCGGGGCGAAGCCCTCGTCGACGCAGTCGAAGAGATGGCCGGAGAAGCTGACCTTCCGGTCGCGCAGCATGACGCCGTCGAGGATGTTGCTCTCGCCGATGAAGTCCGCGACAAAGGCGTTCTTCGGCTCGTTGTAGATGTCGATCGGCGTGCCGATCTGCTGGATGCGGCCCTCGCTCATGACGACGACCGTATCGGACATGGACAGGGCCTCCTCCTGGTCGTGGGTGACGAAGATGAAGGTGATGCCCGTCGCCTTCTGGATGTTCTTGAGTTCCTGCTGCATATCCTTGCGCAGCTTGAGATCGAGCGCGGCGAGCGGCTCGTCGAGCAGCAGCACCTTCGGCCGTCCGACGAGGGCGCGGGCGATGGCCACGCGCTGCTGCTGGCCACCGGAGAGGCTGGTCACGCTGCGCTTTTCAAAGCCCGTGAGGGCGACGAGCTTGATCATCTCGCCGACGCGCTGCTCGATCTCCGCCTTCGGCACCTTCTTCTCGCGCAGCGGGAAGGCGACGTTTTCAAAGACGTTCAGATGCGGGAACAGAGCGTAGCGCTGAAAAACGGTGTTGACGTTGCGCTTGTGCGGCGGCACGTCTCCGATCTCCTCGCCCATGAAGATGACCTCGCCCTCGTCGGCGGTCTCGAAGCCGCCGATGATGCGCAGCGTGGTCGTCTTGCCGCAGCCCGAGGGGCCGAGCAGCGTGAGGAATTCGTTGTCATAGATATCCAGATTGATATGGTCCAGCACCAGCTCGCCGTCAAAGGATTTTGAGACGTTCTTCAGCTCCACGATCTTCTTCATCGGCCTGTCCTCCCTAAAAAAAGAAAAGTGACGCATGCGCGGCATACGTCACTTGAAAAGACTGTCTCTCCCGCCTCCTGCGAGGCGGGCGTGTCAAGTCTCGATCGGGTTTCAAGAGTTACCAGCAAAGATACCTTTTCCTACTCTTATTGACCATTTCACAAGTCTGTATACCGGTTTATAGTAACCAACTTATAAAACTTGAGCTTTTAACTCAATCAATAAGGCAACAGAAGTTGCCGCCGCATCCCGCGGAGAATCGGCGTCCGACCCGGCTGTCCGTGTGGCCTTGGCCGCGGCGCGGGGCCGCAGCGGTCGTTATCTTGCTTCGGATAAACTCGCTATCCAATTGAGACGCAAAAATTTTAACAGTATTCGACAGTAATGTCAACATGAAAAACCATGTCCGAAGAAAAACTTTTCTCTCTTCTTCAGTAGTGCACGCTCCACAGCGTCAGGCCCTGGGCTGGGGCGGTCGGCCCCGCCTCCATCCGGTCGCGCGAGGCGAGGATCGCGCGCATCTCCTCCGGCGCGCGTCTGCCCGCTCCGACCTCCAGCAGCGTGCCGACGACGATGCGCACCATGTGGTAGAGAAAGCCGTCCGCCGTCAGCGCGATGCGGATCTCTCCGCCCATGCGCGAGATCTCGACGTCCCTGAGGTTCCGTACGGCCGTCTTTTTCATGTGCCGGTTGGCGCAGAAGGCGGAGAAGTCGTGCTCGCCGACGAGCTGTGCCGCGGCCGCGCGCATGGCCTCGAGATCGAGCTTCTGCGGAAAGGCCAGCATCCAGCGCCGCTCAAAGACGTTCGGCTCGGCGCTGTTCCAGATGCGATAGACATAGGTCTTCTCCCGGCAGCTCAGCCGCGCGTGGAAGCGCGGCGGCGCATCGCACAGCGCGAGCGCGCCGATGTCCTCGGGCAGAAAGCGGCGGATCTCGCCGAGCAGCGTCTCGCAGTCCTCGTCCGTCTCGGCGCGGAAGCTGCAGACCTGCTCGAGCGCATGCACGCCCGCGTCCGTCCTGCCCGATCCCGCGACCTCGACGCTCTGGCCAAGCAGCCGCGTCAGCAGCGTCTCAAGTTTTCCCTGGATCGTCTCGTCGCTGTTGCCCTGCCGCTGCCAGCCGTCGTAGCGCGTGCCGTCGTAGCAGAGCGTCAGCTTGAAATTCCGCATTTCCCTCTCCCCTTCCAAATGAAAAGAAACGGGGCCCTTTCTCCCGGAAAGGGCCCCGCAAGAGCTGTCTCACCTGTCCTGTACCAGGCCGTCAAAATCGGCCGGCATCGGCTTGCCCGCCTCGACGAGGGGCATATACCAGTCCTTGTAGTGCCTGGGCATCATGTCGTCATAGATCATCTCCGACATATCGCCGTAGAGGATGTCCTCCCAGTCCATGCCCCAGGGGCGCAGGAAGATATAATAATCGATCCAGTTCTCGGAGCCCTCCGGCTCGTAGTAGCGGCCGGAAATGACCAGAAAGCCCTCGAAATCGCGGAACATCCCCATGCCGGGATCGACTACCCAGCTGCCGTCCGTGAGATCGCTGGCATAAAAGTAGCCGTCCGTCGTCGTCATGCTGCCCTTGTCGGTCAGGCCGGGGCCGAAGCGGAGCTCCGAGGCCGCGACATTGTCGCCGTCCTCGTCCCAGATCCTGATATAACCCCGGTCGCCGTACACCTCGATCGTCGCACAGGTGTCCCAGTAGCCGTGGCGGTAGTTGCCGGACTCGGCAAATTTGCCGTTGACCTCATAGGCCGTCCAGTAGCCGTAATAGTCGCCCGCCCAGGAGTCGTACTCGGAATCCTGAACCGTCCCGCTCTCCGGTGCCGGAGCGTGCAGCGCCGCGCCGTCCTTCGTGAAGTAGAGCGTGGCGCCCATGCCGGCGATGTTTTCCAGCGTGAGCACGCCGTCGCGCAGCGTGCCGTGGAAGCTCGTGCCGTCGTCGAGTGTGAAATTCTCGCCGTCAAGCGTCCATTTCGCCTTGCTTACGGCCCCGTTGAAGTTGAAATTGCACTTGCCGCCGTCCAGCAGTTCGATCGAGACGCCATTCTCCCAGATATCTGGGATCGACACCTCGATGCCCATGGCTTCGGCTCTCTCGGCGGTATAGACGCCCAGGACCGGATCGCCCTCGTCCTTCGTCTCCGCCGGAGCGAGATCGGGCGCCGGCGCGGCGACGGGCACATCCTCCTTTTCGGGGAGAGGCGCGCCGTCCTTTGTGAAGGTCAGCTCGATGCCGGAGCCCATGACGTCCTCCAGCACGAGAACGCCGTTGCGCAGCGTGCCGCTGCAGTCGATGCCGGAGCCCTTGAGGCGGAAGGAACCGTCCTCGTCCTTGCTCCATTTCGCATTGCCCTTTTCGCCGTCGACGTTGACGCGGCATTTTCCGCCCTTCTGCAGATCGATGCTGAAGCCGTCCTTCCACATCGCGTTGATATCGACGCTGATGCCCTTGAGTTCCGCCTTCTGGGCGACGTAAAGGCCGAGGTCTTCCGCGCGCTCGCTCTTCGCGCCGCCGGATCTGGTCGCGAAGACGTATGCCAGTCCCGCGATCACCGCCGCGACGGCCAGGATGATGCCGATCACCTTGCCCAGATTGGATTTTTTCCTGACGGCACCCTGCTGTCCGGCGCTGTAGATCGTCGGATCATAGGCGTTCGCCGGGCGGGAGGCCGCGCTGTCGCAGGGCTGCCCGGCCGCGGGCGGGGTATAGACCGGCGCCGCGGGTGCGGCCGGCTCCGGCTGCTTTGCGCCGCAGACGGTGCAGAATTTTGCGCCCTCTTCCAGTCTGGCGCCGCATTGTGTACAAAATGCCATAACGTTCACCGTTCCTTTCTGCTTGAACAGGCTTGCTGCTTGCGTTCTTTACTGTGTATTCTACCATGCGCGCCGTCGGAGCGCAACAGAAAAAACTCCCTGCCGGGCAGGGAGTTTTCAGAGAAGCGGATTCAAAACGAGAACAGCACGCCGACCGCGGCCGAAGCGAGGATGAAAACGATGGGGTGCAGCCCCTTCGTCTTTTTCACGGCGCGCGTCAGCACCAGCAGCACGGCCGCGAGGATCAGCGCCTTGAAGTCGAACAGGTCGGCGAGCGCGCCGCTGGCCTTGAAGGCGTCGACGCGGAACAGCGCGATCTTGACGACCAGCAGGCCCGCCGCGGCGATCAGTCCGACCGAGCAGGGGCGCAGGCCGTAGAAGGCCGCGTCGACATACTCGTTGCTGCGGAACTGCCTGAGCACGCGTGCGACGATCAGGATCACGATGACCGAGGGGGCCGCGAGGCCGAGCGTCGCGACCAATCCGCCGAGCACGCCCGCCGTGTGGAAGCCGACGTAGGTGGCCATGTTCACGCCGATGGGGCCGGGCGAGGATTCGGACACGGCGATCATGTCCGCGAGCTGCGCGGTCGAAAACCAGTCCGGATGCCGCGCCGACATGTCGTAGAGGAAGGGCAGCGTCGCCATGCCGCCGCCGACCGCGAAGAGGCCGGTCTTGAAGAATTCAAAGAACAGCGTGAGAAGCAGCTTCATTTTCCGCGCACCCCCAGCTTCGTAAAGAGGATGCCCGCCGCGGCGCAGAACAGCACGAACACGACCGGGGAGATCTGGAAAAAGACGCTGAGCACGAAGACGAGCAGGCACAGCGCGAGCGCCGCCTTGTCCTTGACCGCGCCCTTCCAGAGCTTGAGCACGGAGTTGAAGATCAGCACGCACACGCACACGCGGATGCCCGCGAAGGCGCTCTTGACTGCGGGGATGTCGGCGAAATTCTGAAGGACGCCGGCGATCACGGAGATGATGACGAAGGACGGAAAGAGCACGCCCAGCGTCGCGACGACGCCGCCGATGTTCCCGGCCGTCTTATAGCCGATGAAGGTCGCCGTATTGACGGCAATTACGCCGGGGGTACACTGACCCACGGCGTAATAGTCCATCAGCTCTTCGCTCGTCGCCCATCCGTGGCGATCGACGATCTCCCGCTCCAGCATGGGGATCATCGCGTAGCCCCCGCCGAAGGTGAGCACGCCCACCCGCGCGAAAGCGGCAAAAAGCTTCAGCAGGATCATTGACGCAGCGCCTCCGCGAAAGCGACGTAGCGTGCGATGCGCTCGGCGCATTCCTCACCGTTGTCGCCGCGCACGAGGACGTAGACCTTGATCTTCGGCTCCGTGCCGGAGGGACGGACGATGAAGCTGCTGCCGTCGGCCAGCTCGAAGTACAGGACGTTGGAGCCGGCGAAGGGCGTCCTGTCCACCTTGCCGAGCCCGGCGACGTAGATGCTGCCGTCGAGATAGTCGCGCTGACGCACGACCTCGGTGCCGGCGATCTCCTTCGGCGGGTTCTCTCGCAGCGAGCACATCAGCGCCTTCATCTTCTGCAGGCCGTCGAGGCCCGGCATGACCAGGTTCAGGGTCTTCTCCATGAACCAGCCGTATTTCTCGTACAGCGCGTCCATCGCGTCGAGCAGCGTCATGCCCTTCTTATAGTAGTGCGCCGCCATCTCCGCGACGAGCAGCGCGGCCGTCACGGCGTCCTTGTCGCGCACATAGTCGCCGACCATGTAGCCGTAGCTCTCTTCAAAGGCGAAGATATAGCGGTAGCTGCCGGCCGCCTCCCAGGAGGCGATGCGCTCGGCCATGAACTTGAAGCCGGTGAAGGTGTCCTCGAAGTGGACGCCGTTGGCTTCCGCCACGGCGCGCGCCATCGCGGTGGAGACGATGCTGCAGACCGTGCCCGCGTTCTCCGGCAGGGTGCCGGTCTCGCGGCGGGCGTTGATGACGTAGTCAAGCAGCAGCACGCCGAGCTGGTTGCCGGAAACGGGAACGTATTTCCCGTCGCGGCGGACCATCGTGCCGATGCGGTCGGCGTCGGGGTCGGTGCCGATGATCAGGTCGCTGCCGACCTTTTCAGCCAGGTCGACGGCGAGATAGAAGCCCTCGGGGTTCTCGGGGTTGGGGCTCTCGACGGTCGGGAAGTTCCCGTCGATCACCATCTGCTCGGCCACCGGGTAGACATGCTTGAGTCCCAGGCGGCGCAGCGCCTCCGGCACGAGCTTGTAGCCGCAGCCGTGGAAGGGCGTGAAGACGATCTTGAAATCGTCGGCGACCTCGGCGACGGTCTTCTTGTCGACGGCCATCTTCATCACTTCCGCGAGGAAGGCCTCGTCGGTCTCCGCGCCCATGATCTCGATGCGTCCGTCGGCGACGGCCTCGTCGAAGCTGCAGGTCTTGAAGCCCGTGAAGATGTCGATCTGCGCCATCTGCGCGGCCACCGCGTCCGCCTGCTTGGGCGGGAGCTGCGCGCCGTCGGACCAGTAGACCTTGTAGCCGTTGTATTCCTTGGGGTTGTGGCTGGCCGTGACGTTGATGCCGGCGGTGCAGCCGTAGTGGATGACCGCGAAGCTCAGCTCCGGCGTGGGGCGCAGCGCGTCGAAAATGCGCACGTGGATGCCGTTGGCCGCCATGACGCAGGCCGCCTCCACCGCGAAGCTGCGGCCGTTGAGACGGCAGTCGTGGTCGATCGCCACACCCTTGCGCATGGCCTCCTCGCCCTCGGCGGCGATGACGTTGGCAAAGGCCTGGGTCGCGTGGCGGATGATGTGGATGTTCATGTGATGAAGACCGACCTTCATCGTGCCGCGAAGGCCGGCGGTGCCGAATTCCAGCGGAGCGAAGAAGCGGCTCTCGATCTCCTTTTCGTCGTCGGCGATCGCGTCGAGCTCTTTCCATTCCGCTTCGGAAAGCGCGGGGCTGTCGAGCCAGTGCTGGTACTCTTCCTTATAATTCCTCATCGCAGTTCTCTCCTTCGATCAGCATTGTTGCCTCTTCCAGCATACTCTTCGGGACGAAAATGTCAACCCCCGTTCCGCTCGCGCCCATGATGACGCGCCCGAAGCCGCCGTCCCCGGGGTAGCTGCGCAGACAGGGGATGCCGTAAGCCTCCAGCATGTTGACCGTCAGTTCGTCGCTCATGTCCGTGTTGCCGCGGCTGCAGAGGAAGGCCGGCTCCTCGGTCTGTCCCGCTTCGTCCTTCGGCCAGCGGTCGGAAACCAGTCCGGAGCCCGCCCGGCCCCAATCTTCTTTGTTCATCTCTTCACTCCTGTTCGGTCATTTATGATACCGGGACCCTTCGTTGATCTTGAACGCGCGGTAGATCTGCTCGGCGAGCATCACGCGCGCAAGATGGTGCGGAAAGGTCATTCTGGACATGCTCAGTTTGAGATCGGCGCGCGCCTTGACGCGCTCGCTCATGCCGCAGGAGCCGCCGATCACAAAGCACAGCCGCGGCCTGCCGGAGCCCTCCCGCTCGCGGACGAGCGCAGCGAGCTCCTCGCTGCTCTTCTCCTGCCCCTCGACGCACAGCGCGACGAGGCAGGCGTCCGCGGGGATGGCTTTTTCGATCTCCGCAGCCTCTTTTTCGAGAGCGGCCGCGATCTCGCCCGGCGTGGGATCGTCGCCGAGGCGCTGCTCGGCGATCTCGACGCATTCGAATTTGCAGTACGCGCCGAGACGCTTGCGGTATTCCGCAAAGGCTTCGGTATAGAATTTCTCTCTCATTCTGCCGACGCAGATCAGCTTCACCGCGAGCATGTCTTTTCCTCCACCGCGACCTCCATGCAGCCGAACTCCGGCGCGCAGAGCAGCCGGACCTCCGTCCCCTCGAGGGCGGCGGCCACGGTCCGCCTCGCGACGGCGGGCGTGTTGTTCTGGCGGCTCAGATGCCCCAGGATGATCGTGCGCGTGCCGCTCTCCGCCAGTTCGCGGGCGAGCGCCGCACAGCAGTCGTTGGAAAGATGACCGCGCTCCGAAAGGATGCGCCGCTTGAGATAGATCGGATAGGGACCGAAGCGCAGCATCTCCTCGTCGTGGTTCGCCTC
Organism: Oscillospiraceae bacterium; assembly: GCA_902761055.1. Taxonomy (GTDB): domain Bacteria; phylum Bacillota; class Clostridia; order Oscillospirales; family Oscillospiraceae; genus Limivicinus. Next base: position 103,534 of record CACWIS010000003.1, on the reverse strand, counting down.
GATGAGCACCGTGCCGCAGCCGCGCAGGTTCTCCCGGATCTCGTCCGTCACGCAGCCCATGTCCGTGGCCAGCGCGAAGAGGGCCTCTCCGCACCCGACGCGGTAGCCGACGCTCTCGTCCGTGTCGTGCGGCGTGTGAAAGGCACGGATCGAAAGGGCGCCCAGCCTCACGCTCTCCCCCACCGGGACGACCCGGAGACGCTCGTCGATCTCCGGCAGCATGCCGCACAGCCGCGCCGAGAGCGTACGCGGCGCGAGGATCGGACAGTCGCTGTGCCGCAGCAGCGTTTTGAGGCCCATAATATGATCGGAGTGCTCATGGGTAATAAGCACTCCGCCGATGTCCTGTAATGAAAGATAGCATTGCCCAAGCTGCTCGGACAGCCTGCGCAAGGAGATCCCGGCGTCGATGAGGATATTTGTCCCGCCGCCCGAAAGCAGCAGACAGTTGCCGCTCGAGCCGCTGGCAAAAACCGTGACTCTCATCAACTGACCGAGATGATCTTGTCCGCCCCGCCGTTGTCGTCCGGGAAGTCGACGACGGAGATATCCGCGCCGAGCGCGCGCAGCTTGCCGACAAAATTCTCATAGCCGCGCTCGATGTAGTGCACGTCCTCCACGGTGGTCACGCCGTTGGCGCACAGGCCCGCGATGACCATGGCCGCGCCGGCGCGCAGGTCGCAGGCCTGCACCACGGCGCCGGAGAGCTCGCATCCGCCCTCGACGACGGCGATGCGTCCGTCGACCTGGATCTCGGCGCCCATCTTGCGCAGCTCGTTGACGTATTTGAAGCGGTTGTCGTAGATGCCCTCCGTGATGACCGAGGTGCCGTTGGCAAGGCACAGCAGCGCGCCCATCTGCGGCTGCATATCGGTCGGGAAGCCGGGATAGGGCAGCGTCTTGACGTTGGCGCGGCGCAGGTGCTTCGCGCCCTTGACCAGCACGGAATCCTCGTACTCCTGGATGATGGTGCCGGTCTCGCGCAGCTTGGCGCTGATACACTCGAGGTGCTTGGGGATGACGTTTTTGATGAGCACTTCCCCGCCGGTCGCCGCGGCGGCGACCATATAGGTGCCCGCCTCGATCTGGTCGGGAATGATGGTATAGCTGCCTCCGTGGAGCTTCTCCACGCCGTTGACCTTGACGGTGTCGGTGCCGGCGCCGCGGATGTCCGCGCCCATAGAGTTGAGGAAGTTCGCCAGGTCGACGATGTGCGGCTCTCTCGCCGCGTTTTCGATGATCGTGCGGCCGTGGGCCAGCGTGGCGGCGAGGATGATGTTCATCGTCGCGCCGACGGAGACCTTGTCGAGATAGATGCGCGCGCCGTGAAGTCTGCCGTCCGGCGTCTCGGCGAACACAAAGCCGTTGCGCACGTCCACGTCCGCGCCGAGCGCGGTCATGCCCTTGATATGCTGCTCGATGGGCCGCACGCCGAAGTTGCAGCCGCCGGGCATCGTGGTCTTCGCGCGGCCGAAACGGCCGAGCATCGCGCCGATCAGATAATAGGACGCGCGGATCTTACGGGTAAGATCGTAGGGCGCGTCGACGCATCTGGCCTTTGTGCTGTCGATCTCGATCGTCGTTCTGTTGATGAATCTGACCCGGGAGCCGAGATGGCTCAAAATGGTCAGCAGCATGTCAGCGTCGCTGATCTGGGGAATATTCTCAATCCGGCAGACGCCGTCGACCAGAAGCGCCGCGGGAATGATCGCCACGGCCGCGTTTTTCGCGCCGCTGATCTCCACTTCGCCGCGCAGGGTCGCGCCGCCGTTGATTACGTATTTTTCCACAAGTCTGCACCTTCCCTGTATTCGGGCAATCGCCCGATTTTTGATTTTAGCACAGGTTCTGTCAAAAGGCAACTATTTTGTGGTTTTGCCTTCCGCAGCCCCTAAATCTTGTGTTATCCCCGCTCCGCAAAGTACCGCGCGGCCTTGAGCACCGCGATCACGGTCTTGGCGTCCGGCAGCTCGTTGCGGTCCGCCATTGCCAGCAGCTCGCCGAGAGAATGCTTCTCGACGTTGAGGAACTCGTCCTCGTCGAGATGGCGTTTGCCCGCGTGCAGGCCGCGCGCGAGATAGAGATGCAGCACCTCGCTCGAAAAGCCGGGAGAGGTGTAGCACACGCCGAGATCGATCATCTCGTCGGCCGTGAAGCCGGTCTCCTCGCCGAGCTCGCGCACCGCGCAGCCGAGCGGCTCCTCGCCGTACTCGAGCTTGCCCGCCGGGATCTCCAGCAGCTGGCAGGAAAAGGGGTAGCGGAACTGACGCACCAGATAGCAGCCGCCGTCCTCGTCCACGGGCAGGATACCCACGCCGCCGGGATGCTCGACGACCTCGCGCCGGACGATCTTGCCGTTCTCCAGCTCCGCGCGGTCAAGGCGCACCTTCACGATCACGCCGCTGTATTTCAGCTCGCCGTCAATGCGCTTTTCGATGCATTCCATGGCGCATCCCTCCTCAAAATAATCGATGTTATTTACATAATATCACATCTTGAGTATAGCACAGCTCTTCGGCGATTTCCATACTTTTTTGCCTGGAAAAGCGCCTGAAATCTTAAAAAATCACACATTATTAAACAATCCGGGAATAATATTGTATCTTATTCGCTTCATTTGATTACGTGGAGGTAACATATGGGGAACTGTTCATAAAATATGCTTTTATTTTTCCCCGCCCTGTGGTAGTATTCTGTTGCAAGGATGTGAGACGATGGCTGCCAAGCTCATGGGCGTGAAGGAGATTTGCTCCAACCGCAAGGCTTTTCATGAATACTTCGTGCTCGAGCGTTTTGAAGCCGGGATCGAGCTGTGCGGGACGGAGGTCAAGTCCATCCGCGCCGGCGGTGTGAATCTGAAGGATTCCTTCTGCACCGTCAAGGACGGCGAGCTGTTCGTGCGCGGCATGCACATCTCCCCTTATGAGCACGGCAACATCTTCAACCGCGACCCGGTGCGGCCGCGGCGCCTCCTGATGCACAAGCGCGAGATCATGCGTCTCAACGCGCGCGTCATGCAGGACGGCGTGGCGCTGATCCCGCTGCGGATGTATTTCAAGGACAGCCGCGTGAAGATCGAGCTGGGGCTGTGCAAGGGCAAAAAGCTGCACGACAAGCGCGACAGCGAGGCCGAGCGGCAGTCGAAGCGCGACATCGAGCGCGCGATGAAAAACGCAAACGACTGAAAGGAAAAAGACAGATGAGCAATCCGATCGTAACCATCGAGATGGAAAACGGCGACGTGATGAAGGCCGAGCTTTACCCCGAGATCGCGCCCAACACCGTCAACAACTTTGTCTCCCTGTGCAAAAAGGGCTTTTATGACGGCGTGATCTTCCACCGCGTCATCTCCGGCTTCATGATCCAGGGCGGCGACCCCCAGGGCAAGGGCGTCGGCGGACCGGGCTACTCGATCCGCGGCGAGTTTACCGCCAACGGCTTCCGCAACGATCTCCGGCACAGCCGCGGCGTGCTGTCCATGGCGCGCACCATGGCGCCCAACTCCGCGGGCAGCCAGTTCTTCATCATGCATGAGGACTCTCCCCATCTTGACGGGCAGTATGCGGCTTTCGGCAAGATCACCGAAGGGCTGGACGTCGTGGACAGGATCGCAAACACGCGTACCGATTACAACGACCGGCCGCGCGTGCCGCAGGTCATGAAGAAGGTCACGGTCGAGACCTTCGGCGTCGACTACCCCGAGCCGGAGAAGTGCTGACGCAGTTTTCACAGTTGCTTTCCGAGACGCTTTTCGGAAGTTGATCCCATTCATCGTTGTTCTTAACAAAACCGGAGCCCGGTGAAACGGGTCCGGTTTTGAGAGGAAGAAGGAAGGAGCGGATATGCAGTTTTCGCGGCTCCCCCATCGGCCGCGGAAACGGAATGGAGCGAGTTTCTTCTGACGAGGGGATGTACTGGTTTCGACGGGGGTGCGGAGGCAGGAACAGCGGGCGGATGCGCCTGGCATCCATAAAACGGGCAGCTTATAAATCAAAGAACAACGACAACACTGTTCTTCTCGCTGCGTAATCGCGCGAGCGTCTCTTCCGGGAGTCCCACGGCCCGGACCGAGGCGTCGATGAGTGGGGACCGTGAGTACGCAAAGCTTTGAGCGTGCCATGCATCATGAAGCTACCTCCGTCCGCGAGCATGACGGCTTGCGCCCGGACGAGGGAATGTAAATAACCGTCTGCGCCCGGAGAAGTTCCTGAGGAAGCGCTTTCGGACGGGAGTTCGATTCTCCCCATCTCCACCACACACAAAAACGCCGCCCGAGAGGGCGGCGTTTTTGTGTGTCGTTATGTCGTAAAGGGGGAGAAAGCAGACCCGCGGGCGGGAGAGATGCGGGGCGCGGCAGAGCCGCGGACCCGGCCGTCCCTTTTTATCAAAAGCGCCCGTCCGGCTCTGCCGGGCGGGCGTTTTTGATCCTGTTCAGTAGCCCCAGGTGAGAAGCTCCCAGCCGCCCTCGTCGCCGCGGGCGAGCCACCATTGCCAGTCCGTGTACTCCTCGTCCGGCTCCCAGACGCCGACCGCCTCGACGGGAGAGTGGAAATCGCTGCGGAAGCAGATGCATTCCTGATAGCTCTTTCCCTCACGCAGGCTGTTCATCCAGTCGAGATTCTTTTTGCTGACGCACTCGTCGCCCGCATAGCGGATGCTGTGAAGCTCGCAGCCATCCCAGGAGTCGAATTCACCGCGGATGAGCGCGATCGCCGCATCCATGTCCTCCTGCGAGTACAGCGCGGACGTGCCGTAGTCGATCGCCGGTCCGTCCGCCGCAGGCTCCGCGGGCGGCTCAAAGCCCATGTCCTTCCAGGTTTCGGGGCTGAGTCTGTAGAGCGAGTCGATCACCACCACGCAGTCGGGCCTGACGTTCTTCATGACCGTGATCATCTGATCCTTCGGGATCGCCACGCAGCCGCCGGTATAGGGTTTGACCGGGCCAAGGCAGTGGAGGAAGATCGCTGAGCCGAGACCGGGCGTGCAGTCCTCGTTGTAGCTGATGTTAAGACAGTATTGATACTGGTAGGTGTAGTCCACGATATGCTCGCTGTCGGCCTTGTTCAGCTTCGGCAGGTCCTTTATGCTGACCATCTCATTGTAATGATAGCCGTCGCGCTGGTCGCCGGACCAGTAGGCGTCGTCATCTACCTGCTGATACGGGATGGCGCAGCCGGGATCCTCGGCGATGCCGAAGGCGCAGTTGAAGCCGAAGGTGCCCACCGGGGTCATGCCGTCGCCCTCGCGGGTCTTTCCCAGGCCGAATTTGCCGATAAAGCCCGGCGTCGTCATGATCTGCTTCCAGACGCCGTTCTCGTCCTTCACGTGCATCGAAACGTAGGCCGTCGTGTCGCCGATGCCGGCCACGACGAAGAGCTGCCCCGCATTCTCCGCCTGCTCGAGCTGCCCGATCCATTCGGGGGACTTTTCCAGTTCGGGCACCGCCTGCTCCGCCTCCTCCGCATCGTCCGCCGACGCCGCGCCCGCGCAGAACAGGCCGAAGATCATCGTAAGCGCCAAAAACAGGATCGCCGCTTTTTTCATATCGCGTTCCTCCTTTTGCCTGATAGCTTTCAGGCCGTGTTTTTTTTGATTTTATCACGCGCGGTTTTGAAATGCAAGCCGTACCGGGGCGGAGCGCCGGGCGGCAGGAGGGCTGCAGATCGGCCTTGCTTTTCCCGGGCAGATATCGTATGATGGCGAAAAAGGCCGGCCGCGCGCAGCGTGAAGCGGACGCGGCGGCGGAGGAGTGGTGCTGCATGCCGTCAAGCAGATCCTATCTCGATTTTGTCCTCGATCAGCTCTCCGGTCTCGAGGGCGTCACATGGCGCGCGATGATGGGCGAGTTCGTTCTCTATTACCGCGGCCGCGTCTTCGGCGGGATCTACGACGACCGGCTGCTCGTCAAGCCGACGGCCTCCGCGCTGGCTATGATGCCGGACGCGCCGCGCGAGCTGCCTTACGAGGGCGCGAAGGAAATGCTGCTCGTCGACCGCATCGAGGACCGCGGCTTTCTCGAAACGCTGCTGGAGGCGATGGCGGACGAGCTGCCGGCGGGCGGAAAACGCCGCCGGGAAAAAACCGCGATCTGAACAAGGGAGCGAAACAAACATGAAACTGGTCACCTTTATCCGAAGCGGCAATACGAACGAGGAGCTCGGACTTCTGCGCGGCGAGCGTGTGCTTCCGCTGGCCGACGCGGGCTTCGTCTACGAGACGATGAACGATCTCATCCTCTTCTCCTCGCCCGAAGAGCGCGCCGCCATGGCCGCCGCGGAGGGCGAGAGTCTCCCGCTCGGCGCTCTGCGGCTGCTCTCCCCCATCCCCCGTCCGCTGCAGGACGTGCTGTGTCTGGGGCTCAACTACGCCGACCATGCGAAGGAAGCCTCCGGCTTCTCCTCCGCCGCCTTCGGGATGGAGCTCGCCGCGCCGATCTTCTTCTCCAAGCGCGTGAGCTATTCCCAGGGCACGGACGCGCCGATCCCCGCGCACCGCGATCTGACTGCGCAGCTCGACTATGAGAACGAGCTCGCCGTCGTGATCGGGCGCGACGCGGATCACGTCTCCGAGGCGGAGGCGCGCGATTATATCTTCGGCTACACCGTACTCAACGACGTCTCGGCCCGCGAGATCCAGACCCGCCACAAGCAGTGGCATTTCGGCAAAAGTCTCGAGGGCTTCTGCCCGATGGGTCCCTGTCTCGTGACGGCGGACGAGCTGCCCTGGCCGCCCGCGCAGCGCATCTGGACGACGCTCAACGGCAGGCTGATGCAGGACAGCCGCACCGACTGCCTGATCCACCCGATCGCCGAGATCGTCAGCGTGCTCTCGCAGGGCATGGTCCTGCGCGCCGGCACGATCATCGCCACCGGCACGCCCAAGGGCGTGCTCATGGGGCTCGAGGGAGCGTCCTTCCTGCAGCCGGGCGACGAGGTCGTCTGCGCGATCGAAGGAATCGGCGCGCTGCGCAACATCGTCGAGTAACGGCGCCGAGCGCTCTTTCCGGCTCCCCCGGTACGGCCGGGCTGCCCGCATGCGCCTTCCCTCCTCATGGGAAGGCGTTTTTCTCACGCCCTTCCGCAAAGATGAACGACCTGTTAATTTTTGACACTCCGGCGCCTTTTATCGGTTGATTTTGCGTACGAAAATGCTATAGTAAGCCGTGACAGCCCGGGTTTTCCCTATGGTCGCCCGTCAGAACCGATCCATCAAAAGAGATGAACTCATGGAAAAAAAGACCTCTCCCCTCTACCGTCTGATCTGCGCGCTGATCCGGCTGTTCTACAAAAAGCCGGAGATCCTCGGCGCGGAGAAGCTGCCGGACGAGCCCTGCGTCCTTGTCGGAAACCATACGCAGATGAACGGCCCGATCATCGGCGAGCTGTATTTCCCGGGAAAACCGTATATCTGGTGCGCCGGCGAGATGATGCATCTCAAAGAGGTGCCCGCCTATGCCTATACCGACTTCTGGTCCTTCAAGCCGCGCTGGTGCCGTCCCTTTTTCCGGCTGCTGTCGGTCCTGATCGCGCCGCTGTCGGTGCTGCTGTTCAACAACGCGCGCACGATCCCCGTCTATCACGACGCGAGGCTGCTGTCGACCTACCGCGGCTCGATCGAGCGTCTGCTCGCAGGAGACAGCGTCCTGATCTTTCCCGAAAAAAACGAACGCTGGAACAACGTACTCTATGAATTTCAGGATAAATTCATCGATCTTGCCCGTTTTTACTACAAAAAGACCGGCGCCGCGCTCTCCTTTGTCCCGGTCTACAACGCCCCGAGCCTGCACGAAACGCTGATCGGCGATCCGATCCGCTTCGATCCCTCGCAGCCGATCGGGGAGGAGCGCGCGCGGCTCTGCGCGGCGCTCAAGGACGCGATCACGGCGCTGGCCGTCTCGCTGCCGGAGCACACCAAACCGGTCGTTGACTACCGCGAATTCCGCCTCTCGAGGCTCAACACGCCCCAGTTCGCGCACATGAAGCTGCCGATCCTCGGCTGGATCTTCTATTTCAGCTTCTACTTCCTCACCGAAAACCTGATCCCCGCCGAGATCTGTCATCCGATCCACTGTGCGCTGGACGACATCATACCCTTCTGCGAGTATTTTGCGGTCTTCTATGTGTTCTGGTACGCGCTCGTCTTCGGCTCGCTGCTCTACGGGCTGCTGTACGATACGGAAGGGCTCACCCGGCTGTCGAAGTTCATCTTCATCACACAGTTCATCGCCATGACCATGTATATCCTCTACCCCTCGCGGCAGGATCTGCGCCCGGAGGTCTTCGTGCGCGACAACGCGCTGACCCGGCTGATGGCCTTCATCTATTCCTTCGACACCTCCACGGGCGTCTTCCCCTCGCTGCACGTGGCCTACTCGATGGGCATCCTCTCCGTGGGGCTGAAAAAGAAAGACCTCAGGCCGATCTGGAAATGGCTGCTCGGGATCGTGGTGCTCTGCATCTGTCTCGCGACGGCCTTCGTCAAGCAGCACTCGGTGCTCGACATCCTCGCCGCCCTGCCCGTCAGCCTCGTCGCCGAGCTGACGGTCTACTGGGACGACTACTGGAAGCCCCGCCTGACAGGAAAGCAAGCGCGGAGCGAATAACAAAAAGACACCCGGCTTCGGATCGAAGCCGGGTGTTTCCGTTACAGAGGGGTTTTGTTGAAAGATCCTGTCTTACTTGATCTCGAGCCTGCGGCTGGCGGGGATCTCGGCCGCCTTCTTCGGCAGCGTCAGCGTCAGCACGCCGTTCTCGTACTTGGCCTCGATGCCGTCGACGTTGATGCCGGAGACGTCGAAGCTGCGGGTGTAGGAACCGTAGAAGCGCTCGCGCTTGACAAAGTTCTTCTTCTCGTTCTCTTCCTTCTTCTCGCTCTTGTGCTCGGCGCTGACGGTCAGGCAGTCGTTCTCGATGTCGATCTGGATGTCCTCCTTGTCGAAGCCGGGCAGCTCCGCCTCCAGCTTGAAGGCGTCGCCGGTGTCGACCACGTCGGTGCGGAAGGCCGAGACCATGCTGTGCTGGTTGCCGAAGAAGCTGCGCTCCAGCTCATCGAACTCCCGGAAGGGATCCATGGCGGCAAGATGACGGATATGACGGTCAAAAGGAACGATCTCAAACATGATAGTTACCTCCTAAATCCATATATATGGTTTTTCTGGCCGGGAGATTTATTTCTCTCGTCTGTTTCTGTATATAAAGTACCAAACATTTTTGAACAAATATAGCTTTATTTATGAACATAGTGTTAACATTAGCACTTGTTGTCTGTGAGTGCTAATACGGCGCATAAGAAACCGCAGGTCCGGAAAGACCTGCGGTTATTCTGTGCGGGAAAAGCTTTTTCCATTCACAGCGCGATCGGGACGGCTCCCTCCTCGATCGGGCAGACATAGCCGGAGGCGGCGCGCTGCGCGAATTCCTTTTTTGCCTCGTCAAGCAGAGCCGCGTCCTCGAAGAGATCGATCGCCGCGCCGGCGAGCGACTTGGCCGCGTACAGCATGGCCTTGTGCGCCATGGGGCTCTTGCCGCAGGCGACGACCTGCCAGGAGTGTCCGGGGATGCCCGAAGGCCAGGCGGCCGTGTTGATCTGCGCCGTGGGCGTGAGCCAGCTCACGTCCCCCACATCCGTGCTGCCCGGCGTGAAGAGCGTGCCGTGACAGGGCGGCATCAAAAAGTCGTTGACAGGCCTTTGCCCGTTTTCCGTCAGCTCCCGTACCTGCTCCGCGATCACGGCGTCGGCGCGCGCGCCTGTTCCGGGCAGGCACCGCGCGGGCGGAAAACTCTTTTTCAGTTCCGCCGCGAAAGCATACTCCTCTTCGCTGCATGTCGGCGCGCCGATCTCGGCCATGTTCCGCCACAACAGCTCCTCGAGCGCAAAGTTCGGCAGCAGCTCGGCTGTGCCGTCGATGAACACGCGCTCAAAGCTCGTCCCGGTCATCAGCGCGGCGCCCTTGGCGATGTCGTCCACGCGCGCCTGCAGCGCGACAGAGTCTGCCACCTTGTTCGCACGCACCATATACAGCACCGCCGCCTTCGCCTGCACGACGTTGGGCGAGACGCCGCCCGCGTCGGTGATCGCATAGTGGATGCGGCAGTCCTCGGTCATGTGCTCGCGCAGGAACTGCACGCCGATATTCATCAGCTCCACCGCGTCGAGCGCGCTGCGGCCGTCGTAGGGATCGCCCGCCGCGTGCGCCGCCTTGCCGGAAAACTTGTAGAGCACCTGGATGCAGGAGTTGTTCGTCCCGGTCTCGACCTGGTTGACGTCGCCCGGGTGCCAGCTCAGCGCCGCGTCGAGCGTCTTCCACAGGCCCTCGCGGGCCATGTAGGCCTTGCCGCTGCCCCCTTCCTCGCCGGGGCAGCCGAAGAAGATCACCGTGCCGGGCCTGCCGCTTTTCTCGAGATAGCGCTTCACCGCGGCCGCCGCGGCCAGAGATCCCGCGCCGAGCAGGTTGTGCCCGCAGCCGTGCCCCGCTCCGCCGGGCACGAGCGCGTCCGGCTCGGTCTTCCCCGCGGCCTGGCTAAGGCCGGAGAGCGCGTCGAACTCGCCCAGGATGCCGATCACGGGCGCGCCGTGTCCATAGCTGCCGCAAAAGGCCGTTTCGATCCCGCAGAGCCCTTTTGTCACCGTGAAGCCCAGCTTTTCGAGCTCCTCGCAGTAGAGTGCGGCGGACTTGAATTCTTTGAGCGACAGCTCCGGGTTCTCCCAAACCTTATCGGCAATATCCTCAAAATACGGGGCATATCCGTCGATAAAACCGACGAGCTCCTGTTTCTCCGTGGACAGCATTTTTTCTCCTTTCTAAGGGAAAGCGGGGAGGGCCTCCCCTCCCCGCCTGTTGCATCGTATTACAGTACCTTTGACAGGAAATCCTGCAGACGCGGGTTCTGCGGATGGTTGAAGATCTGGTCGGGGGTGCCCTCCTCCAGGAGCTTGCCGTCGTCCATGAACAGCACCCGGTTGCCGACTTCGCGGGCAAAGCCCATCTCGTGGGTCACCACCACCATGGTCATGCCCTGCAGAGCCAGGCGCTTCATCACGTCCAGCACCTCGCCGACCATCTCAGGGTCCAGCGCGGAGGTGGGCTCGTCAAAGAGCATCACGTCCGGCTCCATGGCGAGGGCGCGGACAATGGCCACGCGCTGCTTCTGTCCGCCGGAGAGCTGGATGGGATAGGCATCGGCACGGTCCTTGAGGCCGACGCGGTCCAGCAGCTCCAGCGCTTTAGCCTCCGCCTCGGCCTGGGGAACGCCCTTGACCTTGATCGGGGCCAGGGTCATGTTCTGCAGGACCGTCTTATGGGGGAAAAGATTGAAGTGCTGGAAGACCATGCCCATCTTCTGCCGATGCAGATCGATGTTCAGCTTCTTGCCGTCCGGGCCCTTTTTCTTGGTGATGTCCACACCTTCGAAGATGATTTCACCCGAGGTGGGCACCTCCAGCAGGTTCAGTGAGCGCAGGAAGGTGGATTTGCCGGAGCCGGAGGGGCCGATGATGACCATCACGTCGCCCTTGCTGATATCCACGCTCACGCCGTCCAGGGCCTTGATCTCTTCGCCGTTATAGTATTTTTTCAGGTTCTTGACCTCGATCAGCTTATCGGATGTCGCCACGACGCAGCCTCCTCTCAAATACGCCCAGCAGCTTGGTAAGGATAAAGGTGACCGCAAAGTAGACCACAGCCACCATTATGAGCGGTTCCATTGTCAGATAGGTGGTACCTTTGATGAGCAGGCACTGGGTCATCAGGTCGCCGATGAAGAAGGTGGAGGCAAGCGAAGTGTCCTTCACGATCATGATAAACTCGTTGCCGAGAGCCGGCAGGATGTTTTTGATGGCCTGGGGCAGGATGATCTCTGTCATAGTCAGGCGGGAACTGAGGCCCAGACTGCGGGCCGCCTCCGTCTGGCCGATGTCCACGGCCTGGATGCCGGAGCGGATGATCTCGGACACGTAGGCCGCGCTGTTGCAGATCAGCGCGATGGCAACGCAGAGATACTGCTTACGGTTGAGGAAGGGGATGAGCTGCGGCAGGGCAAAATAGAACAGATAGAGCTGCAGCAGCATGGGAGTGCCTCGGATAATCTCGGTATAGGTGGCAGCGATCCAGCGGAAAGGCGGGATCCTTGACATGCGCAGCAGCGCGATCAATGAGCCCAGCACCGCGCCGACCAGCACCGTGATGGCCGCCAGAGACAACGAGTAACTCAGGCCGGTGATCAGGAACTTGTCCCAATATTTGATCGTAAGCTTTATGATGTTTTGACCGATGGTTGCAAAATCCATATGTGCTCCTTACAGGTATCGGGGCGCTCCAAATGGAGCGCCCCGTTTATGTTTGCCCGCTTACTGCAGAGACTTAGTCTGTGACGCTGACCTCGATGGCGCTGGCGCTCTCGGCAATCTTCAGGGCCTCCTGGTACCAGACATCGTAGTAGCCTTCCGCATAAGCCTTAGCAAGGGCTGCGTTGATCGCGTTCAGCAGATCCTTTTCGCCCTTGTGGATCAGGATGACATTGGCTTCAAACTCCTCGGCAACCTCGAACTCCCAAGCGCACTTGACAAGGCCGGGGTGATTGGCGATGATCTGGGTTCCGTTCCCGTCGGCCACGGCCATAGCCTCGATGTTGCCGGCCTCCAGCTCCATCACGCCGACACCGATCTCACCGATGGTGACGGCTTTCGCGTTGGGCAGCTGGGATGTGAGCAGATCCATCTGCAGGGAGGCGTTCTGGGCGCCCACGGCGACGCCGTCAAAGTCCTCGGGCTTGGTGTACTTATCCGCATCCTCGGCGCGGATCAGGATGACCTGCTCGGTCTCGTTGTCGCCGGCGTAGTAGTAGTCGGACAGCTCATAGTTCTCGGCACGGGTCTCGGTCCAGCTGTAGCCTGAGATGGAGATGGGGATGGTTCCGGAGGAGACGGCCGTCTGGCAGGCATCAAAGCTCATGGCCTGGATCTCCAGCTGCACGCCCAGCTCTTCGGCCAGGTACTTGGCAAGGCTCACGTCAAAGCCGACGTAGGATTGCTGGCCATCCTTGGAGGAGTCCACAAACTCCATGGGGCTGAAGTCGGGAGACAGGGCGACGGTCAGGACGCCGCTTTTTTTGATCTCACTCAGAGCCTGATTTTCTTTCTGTGCGGAACCGCAGGCGGCGAGGGAAGCGATCATACCCAGGGCCAGCAGGATGCACAAAACCTTTTTCATCTTTTTCATCTTTTTTACCCTCACTTTCGTCAATTGCCATAAGATTTGTTTCTGACGTTTGTGAGGATAGCACAAGCGGATCGAATTGTCAATCCTTTTTCTGAAAAAATATTCTTAAATTTTGAATATTAAGCTTGAATATTCAATAAAAAGCCGATTATTCATTTTTGAAATGAATAATCGGCCTCTTTTGCGCTTGAAAACGCCGCCCTTGATTTCCAGTTGTCAGTTCTTTTTCCCGGCAAGGGAGCAGATCGCGAAGGCAAGAAGATCCATCACGACGACGCTCGCTCCGCTCGGCGTCTCAAAGGCGAAGGACGCCGCCATGCCCAGCACGAAGCAGACGACCGAGATCGCCGCGGCGCAGAGGATCACGCCGCGGAAGCTGCGGCACAGGCGCATCGCGCTCAGCGCCGGGAAGATGATCAGGCTCGAAATCAGCAGCGCGCCCATCATCCGCATGCCGAGCACGACCGTAATCGCGGTCAGCACGGCCAGCAGCGTGTTGTACAGCTCCGCGCGCGCGCCGGTGGCGCGGGCGAAGGTCTCGTCGAAGGTGACGGCGAAAAGCCGCGGATAGAGCAGCAGGAAGACCGCGATCACCGCCAGCGACAGGATCACGCTCAGCACGGTGTCGCCGCGGCTGAGCGAGAGGATGCTGCCGAAGAGGTAGCTCGATACCTCGGTGTTCATCCCGCTCGTGACCGACACGACGATCACGCCGATGGCCAGCGCGCTCGAGGAGATGATCGCGATCGCCGCGTCGCCCTTCACGCGTCCGCTCCCGCGGATGCGCAGCAGCACGATCGCCGCCGCCACGACCACCGGCACCGCCACCGCGAGCGGCGCGAGATGGAAGGCCGAGGCGATCGCGAGCGCGCCGAAGCCGACGTGGGACAGCCCGTCGCCGATCATCGAATAGCGCTTGAGCACCAGCGACACGCCCAGCAGCGCCGCGCACAGGCTCACCAGCACGCCGACGAGCAGCGCGCGCTGCATGAAATGGTAGGAGAACATGGAAAGAAGACTCATACGGCGCTCCCTCCCAGAAAACGGCGCGCGAGCGCGCTGCGCTTGTATTCCGCGCTCGTGCCGAAGAACAGCTGCCTGTGCCCCAGGTGGAGGATGTGCGTGGCGTAGCGCACGGCCTCGTGGATGTCGTGCGTGACCATGATGACCGAGATGCCGTCGCAGAGGTTGACGAGTTTGATGAGATTGTACATCTCCCCCGCCGCCACCGGGTCAAGGCCCGTGACCGGCTCGTCGAGCAGCAGCAGCTTTTTCGTCGCGCACAGCGCGCGGGCCAGCAGCACGCGCTGCTGCTGGCCGCCGGAGAGCTCCTGATAGCTGCGGTCTTTCAGCTCCTCGACGCCCATGCGCTCGAGATTCTCCCGTGCGCGTCGTTTTTCCTCCTCGCCGTAGAACAGCCGCCCGCCGAGCGAGTTGAGGCAGCCCGAGAGGACGACCTCCCGCACGCTCGCGGGGAAATCGCGCTGGATCTCCGTCTGCTGCGGCAGGTAGCCGATCTCGCTGCGCCTGAGCCCGTCGCCGAGCTCGATCCTCCCCTTCGCGGGCGCCTTGAGCGAGAGCAGGCCCTTGATGAGCGTGGACTTGCCGGAGCCGTTCTCGCCCACGACGCAGAGATAATCCCCCGCGTTGAGCGAGAAATCGACGTCCTCCAGCACGCACACGCCGTCGTAGGAGAAGGATGCGTTTTCACATTTGAGTATCGCCATTCAGCCCAAAGCCTCCTTCACGCTCCCGGCGTTGGCCCACATCAGATCCAGGTAGTCCGCCCCCGCCGCGAGATCCGCGGCGCTGACGGTGTGGCAGGAATGGAACAGGCGCTTTTCGCAGCCCGTGTCCGCGCAGATCACGTCCGCCATTTTCTCGTCGGAGTATTCGATATACAGCACGGCCGGGACGTCCTGTTCCCGCACGCGGTCGATCAGAAAGGCGACCGTGCGGGCCGAGGGCTCCGTGTCGTCGGCGCAGCCCGGAAAGGCCGCGTAGTAGTCGAGCCCGTATTCCTCGACGAAGTAGCGCACCGGGAAGCGGTCGGCGAAGATCAGCGTGTCGAGCCGTCCCTGCGCGGCGATCTCCCGGAAGGCCGCGTCGAGCTTTTCAAGCTCCGCGCAGTAGTCCGTGCAGTTCGCGCGGTATTGCTCCGCTCCGTCGGGGTCGAGCGCGCACAGCTCGCCGCAGATCGCCTTGCAGATCTTCTGCGCGTTGCGCGGCGAGGTCCAGACGTGCTCGTCGTATTCGATCCCGCCGTCTCCGTCGTCCTCCCCGCGGAGCTCCTGCATGCCCTCTTTTTTCTCTTCCTCGAGCGCCTCGACGCAATCGAGCATCAGAAGCGTGCGGAAGCCGCCGGAGCGCCCGTCGAGCAGCGTGTCGAGCCAGGCCTCGGACTCGCCGCCGTTGCCGATGAGCAGATCGCAGCGCTCGATGCGCAGCAGATCCTGCGGCGTCGGCTCGAAGCTGTGCGCCTCCGCCCCCGGCGGGACGAGCAGCGTCAGCTCTCCCCTTCCGCCGAGGATCACGCGCGCGAAATCCCAGGCCGGGAAGAGCGTCGCGACTACGGCCGGGCCGTCCCGTTCACTTGTATATTCCGGCGCGCCCTCCCGCGCTGCGCATCCGGCCAGGCCGAAGAGCAGCAAAAAGGCGAGCGCGAGCGATAAAACTCTTTTCATTTCGCACCTCAACTGAAATGGTATTGTACCGCAAGCCCCTCGTATTTGCAAGGATTTCGTTGACAGCCGCCCGGCGGCGGCATAGAATGGAGAAAACGGACGAAAAGGACGGCCCGGCGATGAGGATCTGTGTTTTCGGCGCCTCGAGCGAAAAGCTGCGGGGCGAATACTACGACGAAGCCCGCGCGCTCGGCGCGCTGATCGGCGCGCAGGGGCACACGCTCGTTTACGGCGGCGGCCGCGGCGGGCTGATGGGAGCCTGCGCCGCCGGCGTGCTGGAGCAGGGCGAGGCGCTCGTCGGCGTCGCTCCCCGCTTCTTCGACGAGGGCGAGGTCCTGCTCAAGGAGCGGGGCGAGTTCCGCTTCACCGACACGATGGCCGAGCGCAAGGCGCTGATGGAATCGCTCGCCGACGCCTTCGTCGTCCTGCCGGGCGGCACCGGTACCTTTGAGGAATTTTTCGAAGTCTTCACGCTCGCCCAGCTCGGCCGGCTCTCGAAGCCGATCGTGCTGCTCAACACGCTCGGCTATTACGACGCGCTGCTGAAGCTGCTGCGCGGCGCGGTCGGCGAGGGCTTCGTCTCCGCCTCCTGTCTTGACCTGATCGCCCTCGCCTCCACGCCCGGGGAGGCGCTCTCCCTTGCTCTGTCGCCCCGCGCGCACAGCGCCCGTTCGATCGCCGATTACGGAAAATAAAGCTTCCGCGCCCCGATCCGTCTGCGGATCGGGGCGTTTTTTTGCCCTTTGGCGGGCTGCGGCTATTGAAAAGGCGGGAATAATTTGGTAAGATGAATTATTAATAAAAACAAGGAAAGACGCGAACGACATTATGAATCAAAAGGAATGGAGAATTCCGTACGGCAGGCCCGTATTCCCGCAGGAGCTGCTGGACGGGGGCTGTACGCCGCTGCTCGCGGCGGTGCTCGCGCTGCGCGGCGTGAACACGCGTGCGGAGATGAACGCGCTGCTGCACGGCGGCGAGGAGATGCTGCACGATCCGATGCTGCTCGTCGGTATGCCGCAGGCCGCGGCGCGCGTGCACCGCGCCGTCGAGCGCGGGGAGAAGGTGGCCGTCTACGGCGATTATGACGTCGACGGCATCACCGCGACCTGTCTTTTGACGGACTATCTGCGCTCGCTCGGCCTGGACTGCATCCCCTATATCCCCGACCGCAGCGAAGAGGGCTACGGCCTGAACAACAGCGCCGTCGATACGCTCTATGCCGAAGGCGTGCGTCTGATCGTCACGGTGGACTGCGGCATCACCGGCGTCGAGGAGGTGCGGCACGCCGCCTCGCTGGGCGTGGACATGATCGTGACCGACCACCACGAGTGCGGCGACGGCCCCCTGCCGGACGCGGCCGCCGTCGTGGACTGCAAGCGTCCCGACGAGGTCTATCCCAACCGGTATCTCGCAGGCGTCGGCGTCGCGCTCAAGCTGGCCTGCGCCTGCGCGGGCGAGAGCCATGACGTGCTCGAGCGCTACTGCGATCTCGCGGCGATCGGCACGGTGGCGGACGTGATGCCTCTCGTCGGCGAGAACCGCTACCTGGTCCGCCGCGGCCTCGAGAAGCTCGAACGCGCGCCGAGACCGGGCATCGCGGCCATGCTGCGCGAATCCTCGCTCGGCGGGAAAAAGCTCACCGCCTCGATGATCGGCTTTTCTCTCGCGCCGCGTCTCAACGCCGCCGGCCGCCTCGGCTGCCCGATCACGGCGGCAAGGCTCCTGATGACCGACGACCCGGCCGAGGCGACCCGCCTGGCCGTCGAGCTCTGCGAGCTCAACCGCAGGCGTCAGAGCATCGAGACCGCGATCTGGGACGAGGCCAACGCCATGCTCGCCTCGGCCGAGCCGGACGCGCCGATCGTCCTTGCCAGCGACAAATGGCACCAGGGCGTCATCGGCATCGCCGCCTCCCGCCTGGCCGAGCAGTATTCTCTCCCGGCGATCATGGTCTGTCTCAGCGACGGCGTGGGCAAGGGCTCGTGCCGCAGCTACGGCGGCTTCAACCTCTTCGACGCGCTCTCCGCCTGCTCGGAGCATCTCATCGGCTTCGGCGGCCACGCGCTGGCCGCGGGGCTGAACATCCGCGGCGACAAGCTCGACGATTTCCGCGCCGCGCTCGCGGCCTATTATAAAGCGAACAGACCCGCCCCGACGCCCGAGGTGCAGCCCGATCTGCTGATCTGCGACAGCGCGCTGCTCGATCTCGAGGGCGTGCGCTCGCTCGATCTGCTCGAGCCCTTCGGCAACGCCAACCCCCGTCCGACGATGTGCATGTGCGCCGTCCGGCTCGAGAGCGCCTCGGAGGTCGGCGGCGGCAAGCATCTGCGCATCCGCGTGCGGCTCGGCCGCGAGAGCTTTGAAGGTATTTTCTTCTCGCACACCGAGAAGGATCTCGGCGTCCGCGCGGGCGATCTCGTCGACGTCGCCTTCACGCCGCAGATCAACGAGTTTCACGGTCACAGCAGCGTGCAGCTGCTCGTCAGCGCCCTGCGCCCGCACGACGGGACGGAGCTGTGTCGGCGCATCCTCGGCGGAGACCGGAGCGCGCTGTGGGCGGCCGCGCCCTTCTGCCCCGAGCGGGCGGACTTCGTGCGCGTCTGGCACATCGCCGAGCAAAGCGGCTTCCGTCTGCCGGAGAGCGAGGACGAGCTGATCGCCTCGCCGCCGCCGGGCATGGCGTGCGAAAAGTACTGTCTCTGTCTCGCGGTCCTGCACGAGGCCGGGCTGCTCGCCTCCCCCGACGGCCGGATCTGCGGCGCTGCGGCCGCGAAGATCGACGGGAAGGCCGATCTGGAGGCCACGGAGATCTACCGGGCTCTGAAAGCCCTTTGAGGGAGAAAACAATGGCTATTGAATCCGACAAAACCGAACGTCGGGATCTGCCCCTCGATCCCGACGCGATGTACGCCGAGCTGGAGGAAAAGATCCGCCAGAACTGTCACGGCGTCGATCTCGCGCGCGTGCGCGCCGCCTATGAAATGGCGCGGGACGCGCACGCCGGCCAGCTGCGCAAGGACGGACGCTCGCCCTATGTGACGCACTGCATCGCGGCGGCGGACATCACGGTCGACATGGGCCTTGACGAGGACTCGATCGTCGCGGCGCTGCTGCACGATCTCATCGAGGACACGGCCATGACGCACACGGATATCGCGCGCCAGTTCGGTCCGGCCGTCGCGGACATCGTCGAGGGCGTCACGAAGCTGACGCGCGTGCAGTACACCAGCGTCGAGGACGAGCAGATGGAGAATCTGCGCAAGATGCTCATGGCCATGGCCAAGGACATCCGCGTCATCCTCATCAAGATCGCCGACAGGCTGCACAACATGCGCACGATGGCCTACCAGTCTACCGAAAAGCAGCGCTCAAAATCGCTCGAGACGATGGAGATCTACGCGCCGATCGCGCACCGCCTGGGCATCCAGCGCGTGAAGTGGGAGCTGGAGGACCTCGCGCTGCAGTATCTCGACCCCGCCGGCTACAAGGAGATCACCGACGTGCTGGAGCGCAAGATGCCCCAGCTCGAGGCCTTCATGTCCGCAGTCGAGGAAAAGATCCAGACGCGTCTCGCCGAGGAGGGCATCCGGGCGACGATCTACAGCCGCATCAAGCACGTCTACAGCATCTACCGCAAGATGTACGCGCAGAAGCTGGACATCAACGGCATCTTCGATCTCTGCGCCTTCCGCGTAATCGTCGACACGATCCCGGACTGCTACAACGTCCTCGGCATCATCCACGACATGTTCAAGCCCGTCCCCGGGCGCTTCAAGGACTATATCTCCACGCCCAAGCCCAACATGTACCAGAGCGTGCACACCACCGTCATCGGCAGCGAGGGCATCCCCTTCGAGGTGCAGATCCGCACCTGGGAGATGCACCACACGGCCGAGTACGGCATCGCGGCGCACTGGAAATACAAGATGGGCGAGAGCGCCGGCGCGCTCAAGACCGGCGACGAGGACCGCTTCGCCTGGGTCCGCCGCCTGCTCGAGAGTCAGCAGGAATCCGACGCGCAGGACTTCTTCCACAATCTCAAGATCGACATGTTCGCCGACGAGGTCTTCGTCTTCTCCCCGAAGGGCGACGTCATCAACCTCCCGGCCGGCGCAACGCCGATCGACTTTGCCTACAGCATCCACTCCGACGTCGGCAACCACATGGTCAGCGCCAGCGTCAACGGCCGCATCGTCACCTTCGACTACGTGCTGCAGAACGGCGACATCGTCGAGATCCGCACCTCCAAATCCGCTCCGGGCCCGAGCCGCGACTGGCTGAACATCGCCAAGAGCGGCAGCGCCCGCACGAAGATCAAGCAGTGGTACAAGCGCGAGCGGCGCGAGGAGAACGTGATCCGCGGCCGCGAGATGCTCGAGGACGAGCTGCGGCAGAGCGGCCTGACGCTCGACGACGTGGGCGACGAGGCCGTCATGTCCCCGATCCTGCGCCGTCTGTCCTACTCGAACGTCGACGATCTCTACGCGGCGATCGGCTACGGCGGCCTCACGGCCGTCCGCGCGGCCAACCGTCTCCGTGACGAATACGCCCGCGTGCAGAAGCCGGAGCGCAAGACCACGGTCGACAAGCTCACCGAGGCGGCCGAGCGGCGCGAGCAGCAGGCCGCCAAGCAGACCGGCAAGCCGATCCACGGCGTGCTGGTCGCGGGGCTGGACAACTGCCTGGTGAAGTTCTCGCGCTGCTGCACGCCCGTTCCGGGCGACGACATCGTCGGCTTCATCACCCGCGGCCAGGGCGTCTCCATCCACCGCCGCGACTGCGAGAACTACCGCAGCAGCGTCGGTCTGCCGGAGAACAACGGCCGCTGGATCGGCGTGAGCTGGTCGGATCAGATCACCGACACCTACGTCACCACGATCACGATCGTCGCCAAGGACCGCTCGGGGCTCGTCATGGACATCGCCACGGTCCTCAACTCCCTCAACGCCAAGGTGCGCACGCTCACGGCGCGCGACAACGGCGGCACCGCCATCACCACCGTCTCGCTCGAGGTCAAAAACCTCGTCGAGCTGAAATACGTCATGTCCCGTCTCAAGGCGATCCCCGGCGTGTCCGAGATCGTCCGGAACGGGAAGTAAGGAGCAGCTATCATGAGAGCAGTCGTCACACGCGTCCTCTCGGCCTCGGTCGAGATCGGCGGCGAGATTCGCGGGCAGATCGGCAAGGGCTTCCTCGTGCTGCTCGGCGTCCACGAGGAGGACACCGAGGCCGAGGCGAAAAAGATCGCCGACAAGATCTGCGGCCTGCGCGTTTTTGAGGATGCGGCGGGCAAAATGAACCTCGCCCCCGATCCCGAAAACGAAAAGATCCTCATCATCAGCCAGTTCACGCTCTTTGCGGACTGCCGCTCCCGCCGTCCCGGCTTTTCCAGGGCGGCGCGGCCGGACAAGGCGATCCCGCTCTACGAGCTCGTCATCGCCGAGTGCCGCGCGCGCGGCTTTACGGTCGAGACCGGCGAGTTCGGCGCGGAGATGTTCGTCGCCTCCGTCAACGACGGGCCGGTGACGATCCTGCTGGATACAAAGGAGCTGTAAGAGATGCTGATCAAAACCATCCCCGTCGGCCAGCTTGAGGAAAACTGCTACGTCGTCACCAACGAGCGCACGCTCGAGTGCGTCGTCATCGACCCGGGCGACGAGAGCAACACGATCCTCGACTATCTCGAGCTCAACCGTCTCACCTGCCGCGCGATCTTCATCACGCACGGCCACTTCGACCACGTCGGCGCGGTCGACACCGTCGCGGAGGAGACCGGCGCGACGGTCTATATGAACCGCCGCGACGACACCTCCGGCCGCTCCTTCCACCTGCCCTACTCCCTGCCGGAGGGCGGCGTGAGCTACGACGACGGCGACGTGATCGAGGCGGCGGGTCTGCGCTTCGAGATCATCGCCACCCCCGGCCACAGTCCCGGAAGCGTCACGATCCGCTGTGAAAACGCCCTCTTCACGGGCGACACGCTTTTCCGCGGCAGCTGCGGCCGCGTCGACCTCGACGGCAGCGTTCCCGCCGACGAGCTGCGCTCGCTCAAGCGCCTGTGCTCGCTCGAGGGCGACTTTGAGGTCTACCCCGGCCACATGGATTCCACGACGCTCGAGCGCGAGCGCATGTTCAACTATTACTGCCGCGAGGCGATGAAACTCTAAGGAGGGCCTGCCATCATGCAGCAACCGACTTTGGTGATCCTGGCCGCCGGGATGGGCAGCCGCTTCGGCGGTCTCAAGCAGATCAAGCCCGTCGACGGGCACGGTCACGCGATCATCGACTTTTCTCTCTACGACGCTTACCGCGCCGGCTTCCGCCGTCTCGTCTTCGTCATCAAGCACGAGATCGAGGAGGATTTCAAGAGCGCCGTCGGACGGCGGATGGAAAAGTACTTTGATGTGAAGTACGTCTATCAGCAGCTCGACTGCCTGCCCGAGGGCTGCGCGGTCCCCGAGGGGCGCGTCAAGCCCTGGGGTACGGGCCACGCCGTGGCCTGCTGCGCGGGCGCGGTCGAGGGCCCCTTCGCCGTCATCAACGCCGACGACTTTTACGGGCCGAGCGCTTACCGTGCGCTCTACGACTATCTGACGCAGGAGCATCCCGTAGACGAGCACGCGATGGTCGCTTACCTTCTGCGCAACACCGTTACGGAAAACGGCTACGTCGCGCGCGGCGTCTGCCGCGTCGAAGACGGCTTCCTCGCCGACGTGGTCGAGCGCACGCACATCGAAAAGCGCGGCGCCGACGCGGCCTATACCGAGGACGGCGAGACTTACTTCCCCCTCTCCGGCGACAGTCCCGTGAGCATGAATTTCTGGGGCTTCTCGAGGCAGATGCTCGACGAGCTCGTGCGCCGCTTTCCGGCCTGGTATGCCGAAAACGTCGGCAAAAACCCGCTCAAATGCGAATACTTCCTGCCCTCCGTGGCCAACGCCCTCATCCAGGAGGGGCTCGCGCGCGTGCGCGTCCTGCCCTGTCACGAGACCTGGCACGGCGTCACCTACAAGGAGGACCTGCCCGACGTGATCGCCTATATCGCCTCGCTGCGCGAGCGCGGGATCTATCCCGAGACTTTACTGGATTAAGGAGAACAGCATGAACGTACTCGTCACCGGCGGCGCCGGCTACATCGGCAGCCACACCTGCGTGGAGCTGCTCAACCGCGGCCATGAGGTCGTCGTCATCGACAACCTTGTAAATTCCAGCGCGAAGGCGATCGAGCGTGTGGAAATGATCACGGGCAAAAAGGTCGCCTTCTATGAAAACGACGTGCGCGACCGCGCCGTGCTCGACCGCATCTTTGAAAAGCACGGCATCGACTGCGCGATCCACTTCGCCGGGCTCAAGGCCGTGGGCGAATCGGTCGTGATGCCGCTGGAATACTACGACAACAACCTCTTCTCCACGGTCCGCCTCTGCGAAGCCATGCGCGACCACGGCGTGAAGAACATCGTCTTCTCCTCCTCCGCCACGGTCTACTCCGGCGACAACGCGATGCCCCTGCGGGAGACGGCGAACACCGGCCGCTGCACCAATCCCTACGGCTGGACGAAGTACATGTCCGAGCAGATCCTGCGCGACACCGCCAGGGCCGTGGACGACTTTTCCGTGAGCCTGCTGCGCTACTTCAACCCCATCGGCGCACACCCCAGCGGCCTCATCGGCGAGGACCCGCGCGGCATCCCCAACAACCTCATGCCCTTTATCGCGCAGGTCGCGGTCGGCAGGCGCGATCACCTCAACGTCTTCGGCGACGACTACGACACGCCCGACGGCACCGGCGTGCGCGACTACATCCACGTCGTCGACCTTGCGCGCGGCCACGTCGCCGCCATCGAGTACATGCAGGGCCACCGCGGCGAGAGCGTGTTCAACCTCGGCACCGGCACGGGCTACAGCGTGCTCGACATGGTCAGGACCTTCGAGCGCGTGACCGGCGTGAAGATCCCCTACGAGATCGCGCCGCGCCGCGCGGGCGACCTGCCCGTGCTCTACTCCGACCCGGGCAAGAGCGCGCAGCTGCTCGGCTGGAAAGCGCAGTACAATCTCGAGGACATGTGCCGCGACACCTGGGCCTGGCAGTCGAAGAACCCCATGGGCTACGGAGAATAGGCGCCGGTTCCCGGCCAACAGAAAAAGCGGTCTGCTTTCCGGCAGGCCGCTCTTCTTTTCGGCGGCGCGGATGCCGCCCGCTCTCTCCTGCCGGAAGAAAGAATATTTTACCAGCGATACGGGAAAGATCATCCCGTATCCTTTTTTATCCGGTGAAGCAACGATGAAAGTCTTAAGTGTTTTCGGCACGCGGCCCGAGGCCGTCAAAATGTGCCCGCTCGTGCGCGAGCTCGCCGCCCGGCCGGAGCTGGAGAGCGAGGTCTGCCTCACGTCCCAGCACCGCGAGCTGCTCTATTCCGTGACTGGGCTCTTCGGCGTGAAGGCGGATTATGACCTCGCTCTGATGAAAAGCCGCCAGAGCCTCGGCGAGATCTTCTGCGGCGTCCTGCGCGGCATGGACGACGTGCTCGCGCTCTCGAAGCCGGATCTCGTGCTCGTCCACGGCGACACCTCCACGTCCTGCGCCGCGGCCCTCGCCGCCTTCTATCACAAGATCCCCGTCGGCCATGTCGAGGCCGGTCTGCGCAGCTTCTCGCGCTACTCCCCCTTCCCCGAGGAGATGAACCGCCGCCTGACGGCCGCGCTCGCGACGCTGCACTTCGCGCCGACCGAGGGCAACGCGCGCAACCTGTACGCCGAGGGCGTGCGCGAGCATGTCTACGTCACTGGCAATACCGTGATCGACGCGCTGCGCACGACCGTGCGGCCCGGCTATGCGTTTCACGAGCCGCTGCTGCGCGACGCCGCCCTGTTTGACGGCCCCTGCGTGCTGCTGACGGCGCACCGGCGCGAAAACCTCCCCGCCGGGATCGCCTCGGTCTGCCGCGCGGCGCGCCGCCTGCTCGAGCGCTTCGAGGACCTGCGCATCGTCTTTCCCGTCCATCCCAATCCCGCCGTGCGCGAGGTCGTGCTGCCGCTCCTCGGCTCCTGTCCCCGTCTCGTGCTGACCGAGCCGCTGGATCTGCTCGACATGCACAACCTCATGGCGCGCTGCCGCTTTGTGATGAGCGATTCCGGCGGGCTGCAGGAGGAGGCGCCCGCCCTCGGCGTGCCGGTGCTCGTCCTGCGCGCCGAGACCGAACGGCCCGAGGCCGCGGCGGCCGGCTGCGTGCGTCTCGTCGGGACGCAGGAGGATCGCGTTTTCTCCGCCGCCGCGAAGCTGCTCACGGACGAAGGCGAGCGGCGGCGCATGGCCCGCGCCGTCTCGCCTTACGGAGACGGGCATGCGGCCGAGCGGATCGCATCGCATGTCGCGGCATTTCTCTCCGCCGCGCCGGAGGCGGCCGGATGATCGCCGCCCTCGCGCAGAGCGCGGAGAAGTATTCCTTTCTGCTCTCGCAGCTCATCGCGCGCGATTTCAAGGTCAAGTACAAGCGCTCGGTGCTCGGCATGCTCTGGAGCCTGCTTTACCCGGTGCTGATGATGTGCGTGATGGCCGTGGTCTTCCGCGGCGTGTTCCGCTTCTCGACCCCGGGCGTGAGCTATCTCGCCTACCTGATGACCGGACTGACGCTCTTCAACTATTTTTCCGAAGCCTCGAATCTCGCGATGAGCAGCGTCGTGGCGAACTTCACGCTGCTCAACAAGGTCTATCTGCCGAAATACATCTTTCCGCTGGAAAAATGTCTCTTCGTCGGCATCAATTTCCTGCTGACCCTGCTGCCGCTCTATGCGGTCATCCTGCTGACCGGGACGGGCCTGTGCTGGCAGCACCTGCTGCTGCCCTTCGACTGGCTCTGCCTGCTCGGCTTCACGGCGGGCATGGGGCTGCTGCTCTCCGCCGCGGCGGTGTTCCTGCGCGACCTGTTCTATATCTACGGCATCGTCCTGACGGTCTGGACCTATCTCACGCCGATCATGTACGACATCCGCATGATCGACAGCCCGCCGCTCGCCGCGCTGATGCGGCTCAATCCGCTGTATCAGTACATCCTCTTTGCCCGTACGATCGTGCTTGCGCACGCGACGCCCTCGCCGCGGCAGTTCCTGGCCTGCGCGCTCTCCGCGCTTGCCGTGCTGCTCTCCGGGGCGCTGGTCTTCCGCGCGAAGCAGGACCGCTTTATCTATTACATTTGAGGTATCCGCTCATGGAAGATCCCCGCGAGATCATGGTCGAGGCCAGAGATCTCGAAATGCGCTTCAATCTCGGCGTCGACAAAGGCTTTTCCTTCAAGCAGTGGTTCGTCGATCTCGGGCGCGGCGCAAGAAAAAAAGCCGCGCCCTTCGAGGCGCTGCGCGGCGTCAGCTTCTCCGTGCGGCGCGGCGAGGTCGTCGGCCTTGTCGGCGCCAACGGGGCCGGGAAGTCCACGCTCCTCAAGCTCGTCGCGGGCGTGATGAAGCCATCGGGCGGCACGGTCCGCTGCGGCGGCAGCGTCTGCCCGATGATCGAGCTCGGCGCGGGCTTCGACCCCCAGCTCAGCGCGCGGGAGAACATCTATCTCAACGGCGCGATCATGGGCTACTCCCGCGCCTTTCTCGACAGCCGCTTCGACGCGATCGTCGATTTTGCCGAGCTGCGCAGCTTTCTCGACGTCCCCGTACAGAACTATTCCTCCGGCATGGTCGCGCGTCTGGCCTTCTCCATCGCCACGCAGACCGAGCCGGAGATCCTGATCGTCGACGAGATCCTCTCGGTCGGCGACGCGGCCTTTCAGGCCCGCAGCGAGCAGAAGATGCTCTCTCTCATGCGCGGCGGCACGACGGTGCTCTTCGTCTCGCACTCCGTCGAGCAGATCCGCAAGCTCTGCTCCCGCGCGCTCTGGCTCGAGCGCGGCGTGCTTCGCGAGGACGGGCCGAGCGAAGCGGTCTGCGCCCACTATCTCGCCGCCAGCGGCCTGTAAGGAGTTGTACCCATGTTCTTGACCCGATTTTTCCGCTTCCTGCGCCGTCTCGCCTCGCATCTTGCGCATCTTCGCTTCGCCGCGTTCCTCCGCGAGCTCGGCGCGGCGCTGCGCCGCATCTCGCTCTCGCTGCGCTCCGTGCTGAACGCCGGGACGCTGCGGCGGCAGCTTGCCGGACGGGCGCAGGGAAAGCGCGTGATCGTTTTTCCGCCCACGCTCGACTGGGATCTTCCGCTCTTTCAGCGGCCGCAGCAGATGGCCCGCGCGTACAGCGAAAAGGAGGATACGCTCGTGCTCTACCTTACGGCCAATCACGCGCACGACCGTGTCGGCGCGCTCCTGCGCGTCAGCGATTCGCTCTGGCTCGTCAACGCCTCGCTCGCACGCTTCCTCCCCGCTCTGCTGCGCGGCGCGCGGGAGACGGTCGTCTCGCTGAGCTGGACGGTCAACCGCCGCTATGTCCCGCTCCTGCGTCCGGACAAGCTGATTTATGAGTATATCGACGAGCTGGAGATCTTCGACGGCTACGACGAGCAGATGCGCCGCGACCATCTTGCGCTGCTGCGCCAGGCCGATCTCACCGTCTGTACGGCTGCAAGGCTTTACGCGCAGGTGCGCGGCGCGGCGCACGCCGCTCTCTATAGCCCCAACGCCGGCGATTACGACTTCTTCTCCCGCACGTCCCGGACCGCGGCCGCGCCCGAGGCCGCCGCCGTGAGCGAAGCATACCGCTTCACGCTCGGCTACTACGGCGCGCTGGCGGAATGGTTCGATTACGGTCTTGTCGCCGCGGCGGCCGACGCGCATGCGGACTGGCTCTTTCTGCTCGTGGGAATGGATTACGACGGCTCGCTCCGCCGCAGCGGCGTGCTCGAGCGGCACAACGTCCGCTGGATCCCGCCGCAGCCCTACGCGCGTCTCCCATCGTTCCTGCGCGTTTTTGATCTTGCGCTGATCCCCTTCCTGCTCAACGAGGTCACGCTCTCCACCTCCCCGGTCAAGCTCTTCGAGTACATGGCGGCGCGCAAGCCGATCCTCTGCTCGAGGATGCCGGAGTGCATGCGCTACCGCAGCGTCGAGACCTATGCCGATCCCGCCGATTTTCTGCGCAAGGCCGCCGATCTGCTTGAGCGGCGCGGCGATCCCGCTCTGCTGGACCTGCTGGACGCGGAGGCGCGCGCCAATACCTGGGGCGCGCGTGCGGACGAGATCCTGCGCGCGCTCGAATCTCCCCTTCCCGCCGCGGAGCCCACGCGCCGCTTCCCGCTCGGCGATAAAAAAGCGATCCCCGGAATCTGATCCGGGGATCGCTTTTTTCTTATGCTGTTTCAAGCTTTCCGGAGATTGAGCAGGATCACGCCGGCGGAAAAAACGCCGACGAAAAGCGCGGTGTAGAGCAAACCCCTCCCGGCGTACAGGCTCACGGCTTCGCCGGCCGCCGCCGCGGCCAGCGAAAGCGCGGCCGGCAGGAGCAGACGCAGTCCCGTCCGGTCCCGGAACGCGGCCGCGACCGTGACGATCCCCGCAGCGGAGGACAGAAGCATCAGGATCGCCGCGGAAAGCCGCAGCGTGTACTCCCGCCCGGAGTCCGCGCGGCGCTGCATGATCTCGGCGTCCGCGGAATCCAGCAGCTCGCCGCCCGCGCGCACGCGCGCGGCGACGCCCTCGTCGGCCAGGAGCGCATAGCGCAGGTTGCTGAAGCGGTCCTTCTTCGCCGCGTAGTCCTCCACCTTTCGCTTGAGCGCCTCGAGCGCCTTCGACTCGTCCTCGAGCTCCGTTTTCCTGCGGTCAAGGTCCTCGCGCGCCGCGGCCTGCTCGGCCTGCTTTTCTTCCAGGCTCTTTTTGCCCTGGATCAGCTGCGCCTCGGTATAGATCAGCATGTTCTTTGCCGCGTCAAGCTGCTTTTTTCCTTCCTCGATCTGCTTCTTCGCCTCGAGCAGCGCCGGCTCGCTCTGCTTGAGCGCGGCCTGTCCCGCCTCGAGCTCGGCACGCATCTGCGGCAGATTGTCGAGCATCGTCAGGGTCTGTTCAGCCCCGGCGACCGAGGCGTTGACGGCGCCGACGAGCGTCTCTCCCTGCGCCGCCAACGCGTTGGCGGACGCGATCAGCTCTTCCGGCGCGGCGCCGCCGTCCGCAAGCTTGCCCGACAGATCGCCGAGCGCGGACGTCGTCGCCTGCAGCGCGCCCTCCAGTCCCTCGGCGCCGAAGGCGGCGGACATCGCGGCCCTCACGACGGCAAGACGCGCGGAGATGCCGCCGGTCTGCGCGCCCAGAGCGGCGCGCAGCGCCGCCGCGTCGATCTCGCCGGTCTCGGGGTCGAGCGGCGGGTCCTGTGCGGCGGTCCGCAGCGCGGAAAGCGCGGCGGCCAGCTCGGCAGCCGAAGCCTTGAACATTTCCAGGCCGGTGCGGAGCATCGTCAGATCGCCGAGCGTCTCCTTGAGTTCCTCCGCCTGCCGCAGCTTTTCCATGCCCTCGGCCAGCTGCTTTTTCCCGTCGAGGTATTTCTGATAGCCGGGGCGGAACTTCGCCTCGCCCTCCTCGAGCGCCTTGAGCGCGTTGTCGTGCTGGATCCAGCCCGTGCGCAGCGCCTTGTAGCCCTCCTCGATCTGCTCGCTGCCCTGCTTGAGTCCCGCCTCTGTCGCGGTATACATCGCGAGATCCTTGCGGAAGGCGAGCATGTCCTTGGCATGCTGCCAGCTGCGCTCGTCATACTCGCCGTCAAGCGGCTCGTACTCCTCCGCCGCGGCGGCGAGCTCCTCGTACAGCGCGCGCGCGTCCTCCGCCTGGCCGGCCAGCAGGGACAGCTCGGTATTCTGTTGTTCCCTGCTTTCGGCGGCTTTTTTGACGCAAAGGCCGCCGGAGAGCAGCGTGATCGCGCTCGCGGCCGCGAGAAAGGCCGCGAAAAAGCGCGTCAGAGCCGGGTGGCGCAAAGGGATCCCTCCGTCAGATGTGTGATGTGCGCCTTGTCCGCGGCGTCTCCGCCGCGGATAAGGGCCTTCGCTCAAAGCGTGTATTTCTGCGCGTACTGCTCGTAAAATTCGTCAAAGCGATGGGCGTGCAGCTCCTTGAGGTTGATGACGTAGCCGTGCGTGTCGAAATCGTTGCGGTCGAGCTCGATCATCGCGATGGCGATGTTGGAGCAGTGGTCCGCCACGCGTTCGAGATTCGTGATGAGATCGTTGAAGGGGAAGCCCTGGTTGAGCGTGCACACGCCGCTCTTCAGGCGGCTGACGTGGTGCAGCTTCATCTCGTCGCACAACTCGTCGATGCGTTCCTCGAGCGGCTCGACGGCGAAGGCCCGCTCGGTGTCTTCCTCCTTGAAGGCGCCGACGGAGAGCGTGAGGATCTCGTCCACCGCGGACGCGAGGACCTTCATTTCCCGCTCGGCATCGCCGGAGAAGCGGATCTTGTTCTCGCTCATCTTCTGGGCGACCTCCGCGACGTTCATCGCGTGGTCGCTGATACGCTCGAAATCGCTGATCGTGTGGAGGAACTTGGAGATGTCCTCATTCTGTTTTTCGCTCAGCTCGCGCGCATTGAGCCGGACCAGATAGGTCCCGATCCGGTCCTCGAATTCGTCGACGAGGTTCTCCTTCCGCTCGACCGCGGCGAAGCCCTCCGCGCTGTATTGCCAGACCAGCCGCATCGCGTCGTCCAGAGCGCGGATCGCCGTATCGGCCATGTCGTCCACCGTCAGGCGGCACTGCTCCAGCGCAAGGCGCGGGTGCGTGAGGAAGCGTTCGTCGAGCCGGTCAAAGGCCGCGTTCTCGCTGCGCTCGCTCTCGCTGACGCGGATCAGCTTCTCCGCGGCGGCGATGAAGCGCCTGTTGAAGGGCATGAGGAATACGGCCGTCAGCACGCGGAAGATCGTGTTCACCGCCGCGACGGAGAAGGGATCCATCACCCGTCCTCCCAGGCCGAGACCGACGGCGGCGTCAAGCCCGTAATACAGCGCGGCAAAGATCAGCGCCGCGATGAGCTCGACGAAGAGATAGAGGAAAGCCGTCCGCCGGCCGTCCGCCTTCGCGCCGATCGCCGAGAGCAGCACCGGCACGGACGCGCCGACCGCGATGCCGAGGATGATCGGATAGGCGACGGAGAAGCTGATCGCTCCGGTCGCCGAGAGCGCCTGCAGGATACCGATGGCCGCCGAGGCGCTCTGCAGGATCGCCGTGAAGGCCGCGCCGACCAAGATGCCCACGAGCGGATGCGAGAAGGTCGTGAGCAGGGCGAGGAAGGGCTCGCTGTCCTTGAGCGGAGCGACCGCGCCGCTCATGGTCTGCAGCCCGAACATCAGCACCGTGAAGCCCAGCAGGATATCGCCCGCGTGTTTGTGGTCGGCCTTCTTGGCCGTCATGCGCAGCAGGATGCCGACGACGGCAAAGAGCGCCGCGATCGTCGAGGTGGACAGCAGCGAAGCCCAGCCGCCGCCTCCCCCGATGTAGGACAGGCAGATGATCCAGCCCGTGATGCTCGTGCCGATCAGCGCGCCGTGGATGACGGACAGCGCCTGGCCGGTCTTCATCATGCCGGAGTTCACAAAGCCCACGACCATGACCGAAGTGGCGGACGAGGACTGTATGACGGCCGTGACGCCCGCGCCCAGCAGCAGGCCCTTGAGGGGCGTGCCCGAGAGTCTGAAGAGGATGAGCTCCATCTGGCTGCCGGCCACCTTTTTCAGGCCGTCGCCCATGAGGCCCATGCCGAAAAGGAACAGCGCGATGCCGCCGAGCAGACTGATCAAATCCGAGATTTCCACGTGTTTCTCCTTATTCTTTCCGATGGTCTTTTGTATTATGTCAACTTGAAGAGTTCCCAGGGGAAGCCCGCGGGCGGCGGCGCGTCAAAACGCAGCGCCTCTCCCGTGAGCGGATGCGGGAAGGCCAGCGAGGCGGCGCAGAGCGCGGGCGGACAGCCGCGCAGCGAGGCGCCGTATTTCCCGTCTCCGACGAGCGGCATACCGCGGGAGGCAAACTGCACGCGGATCTGGTGGGAGCGGCCCGTCTGCAGCGCGATCCGCAGCAGAGCGAGCGTCTGCGCGCCGTATCCGGCCGTGCCGAGCAGCTCATAGCCGAGAACGGCCTCCTTTACGCCGCGGCGCGGCCGTGAAACGACATAGCTTTTGTTCTTCGCCGCGTCGTGGTACAGCAGATCGCAGAGCGCGGCGCGCGGCTCTTCCGGAACGCCCTCGGTGACGGCGAGGTATTCTTTTTGCATCTCCCTGCGCGCGACGGCGGCCGAGAGCCTTGCCGCGGCTTCCCTCGTGCGGGCGTATACCATCACGCCGCCGACCGCCTTGTCCAGGCGGTGGACGCAGTAGAACGGTCCGCCGAGCGCGGCCTCCAGCAATTCCGGCATGCCGCCGGTCTCGGAGCTCACGCCGGGGGGCTTGAGACAGACCGCGAGCGCCGGATCGCAATACAGGATCTCTGTTTCCATCATTCAGAGCTTCGCAGCGGCGGCCGGATCGGCCCAGAGCGTGACGCTTGCCGGGATCTGCAGGAAGGCGCCGGGCCAGACGCTGTCGTCCCGGGCGTAGAGCGTCTGAAAGACGGCCTCGCTCCGCTCGCCGCCGAGCGCGATCACGACGATGTCGCGCGCCGCGCACAGCGCCCGAAAGCCGAGCGTTACGCCCTTCTCCGGCACCTCTTCCGCAGCGCCGAAGAGCGCCGCGAACTCGGCGCGGGTCTTATCGGTCAGCTTCTGCACGTGGCAGGCGCCGGCGAAGGGCGTCGCCGGCTCGTTAAAGGCGACGCGGGCGTTGTACCCGAGCCCAAGCAGCGCAAGCGCCGCGCCGCCGGCCTCCCGGAGAGCGCTTTCATAGCCCTCGCAGTCCGCGGCCGAGGGGGCGAAGAGCCTCTCTTCACGCAGCCCGCTCCCGGAGAGCGCCGCGGCGATGCGGCTGCGGGCGCTCCGTACGTCCCCCGGCGCGAGACCGTCGAACTCGCAGGCGGCAAAGACCCGCAGCTCTTCGAGACTCACGCCGCGCTCCTTTGCCGCGGCGGAGAGCGCGCGCAGTACGAGCAGCTCGTCGTCGGCGGCGCTGCAGACCAGGACCGCGGCGGGATCGCGTTCGATCCCCTCCAGCAGCCGCTCCGCCGCTGCGGAGACCGCCTCAGGCGCGGGGCATACTACGGTTTTCATGCTTTGACTTCTCCTTTAAAAGGAATTCCTCTCACCCGTCGGGGCAAAATAGCTGCGGAGGTGATTGCTTTGGCGATCATTTTTGCCCGGACGCTGATCTTATACTTTGTCCTGCTGTTATTTCTGCGCCTGCTGGGAAAGCGGCAGCTCGGCGAAATGGAGCTCTCGGAGTTCCTCGTGGCCTCGCTGATCGCGGATATCGCGTCCAATCCCCTGCAGGATATCGGCCTGCCGCTTCTCAACGGCCTGGTCCCGATCGTCACGCTTTTTTGCTGCGAGCTGCTGATCTCTTCCGCCGCGCTGCGCAGCATCCGCCTGCGCGCGCTGCTCTTCGGAGAGCCGAGCCTTCTGATCTATCACGGCGCGATCGATCAGAAGGAGATGCGCCGGAACCGCTTCACGCTCGACGAGCTGATGCAGGAACTCCGCTCGCTGGGCGTCCGCGACATCGCGAAGATCGAATACGCCTTTCTCGAGACGAACGGGAAGCTGAGCGTGCTGCAGTACGAGAGCGAGCTTCCGCCGAGCGCGGCGGATCTCTCCGTTCCGGTCCCCTACTGCGGCATGCCGCGCATCCTCATCAGCGACGGGCGGCTCATCGGTGAGAATCTCCGCAAAAGCGGCCACGACCGGCGCTGGCTCTCCGAGCAGCTCGCATCCTGCGGCGCCGGGATCTCCGATATCTTTCTGATGACCGTGGACGACGCGTCCCGCGTCTATTGCATACGAAAGGAGGCGGAGCGATGAAACGCGAGCTTGCCGCCTACGCGCTGCTGATCGTGATGATCGCGCTGCTGCTCTTCAACATCCGGACGCTCGACGCGCTGATCGAGGGCGTGGAGACGCACGTCTGCCGTTCTTCCGCCGCGCTGCTGCGCGGGGAGAGCAATCTCGCCGTCTCGGAACTGGAGACGGCGATGGCGCTGTGGCATGAGGCGGAGCCCTATACCCATATCTTCGTCCCTCACAGCGAGATCGACGCCGTTGCGGACGCTTTTTTTGATCTGAGCGACGCGCTGCGCGGCGGCGAGGCAACGCAGCGGGAAGCTTATCGCCGGCTGCTGTACCATCTGGACAGCATCGGTCAGATGGATCATCTTCGCCTGGGGAGCATCTTCTGAGCTTACTTCTCCGTCAACAGCTTGGAGAGCTCCTCCATGAAGGTGTTGATATCCTTGAAGCTGCGGTAGACCGAGGCGAAGCGCACGTAGGCGACTTCGTCGACGTCCTTGAGCCGCGCCATGACCATTTCGCCGATATCCACGGTCCTGACCTCGCGCTCGAGCCCGCTCTGGAGCTCCTGCTCGATCTCGTCCGCGATCGTCTCAAGCTGGGAGAGCGTGACGGGGCGCTTTTCGCAGGCGCGCACCATGCCGTTGATGAGCTTGACCTTGTCGAAGGACTGGCGGCTGCCGTCGCGCTTGATGACGACCAGCGGCAGGCGCTCGATGATCTCGTAGGTGGTAAAGCGCTTCTGGCAGGCCAGGCACTCTCTGCGGCGGCGGATGGTCGAGCCCTCCTCGGCCGGACGCGAGTCGATGACCTTGCTGTCGGAATATCCGCAAAACGGGCACTTCATATCTTTTTCTCCCCTGTATCTCTTATTTTGTGCGATATTGAAAACAGTATAGCATATCTTGTTTTGCTTTGCCACAGGCAAATGCAAAAAAAGCGGGCGTTTTTTTCGGAACGCCCGCTTTTTGAAAATGAATTATGTAAACTTATTTGTTGAGCAGCACCGCGGCGGCCGCGCCGGGAAGCGTCGTCTCGTAGCCGACGACCAGCTCGAGCTTCCGGCCGTAGACGCCGAGCGCGCACTCTTCCAGGTAGCGCTCCAGCAGCGGGCGGAAGTGGCGGCTCTTCTGCACGAGCGAGCCCTCGGCGCACACGCAGACGGGCTTGTCCTTCCCCTCGCCGGTCAGCAGCACGATGGCGGTGAGGTTTGCGGCCATGCAGCGCGCGGAGCGGTCGAAGGCCGCATAGCAGATCTCGCGTACGAAGGCGGCGTCCTCCTCGTTCAGAGCGAGCTCGTCAAGGCCCTCGCCGTCGGCCCATCTGTCAATCGTCGCCGCGTCGAAGGCGCCGAGCGCGGCGATCTTTTCCCAGCTCTCGGCCCGAAGATCGCCCTCGTTGGCGGCGGCGCGGAACATGATGCGGCACAGCGCGCCGAGATACACGCCCGCGGTCATTTTCTCGAGATGCTTCGAGCCGGGGTTGTTGCTCTCGCAGTCGAGCTCAAGATCGAAGTCGCCGCGCGGCAGGCCGTCGTAAAGACCGGATTCGATGTTGACGATCAGGCCCTCGCCGCCTCCCTCGTGCAGCTTGCCGATCTTTTCGCGCGGCACGATGCAGCAGGTGTTCGAGCCGGTGCCGTTGATCTGGCCGATGAAGCCGCCGTAGCGCTCCTTGTCCAGCGTGGCCGACACGCCCAGCAGCACGGCGGCCGTGTCGTTGAGGATGACGACGCTCTTGCCCGTGCAGCCGCGGCGCTCCAGCTCCGCGATCAGCGAGGCGCCGACGAGCTTGCCGGCGGATCCGGTGATCACGACCTCCTTGTCGATGCGGATCACGCGCCCGTCGATCTCGGGCGTGATGTCCGCCGAGTAGGAAAAGCAGAAGCCGATCTTGTCCGCGCGGTCCATAAAGGGCATGACGCCGTCCGCCACGAAGGAGATAAATTCGTCCCAGCTCGCGCTCTTGCCGATGCCGGGCATGAGCATCTTCTTCATTTCGCTGATCTCGCAGCCGCTGTCGGTAAAGCGTGCGAGCGCGCAGCGGAAGTTGGTGCCGCCCGCGTCGATCACGACGGCGGGGACGTCCTTCGGTACCGCGCCGCTGTTTTTCAGATAGGTGGGGATCATCGGCAGCTCGCAGCCCTCGGCGGCCAGGCCGTCGGCCATGCTCTGCGCCATCGGGGGCGCGCAGCGCTCGGGTGCGATCCGCTCCGGCTCCATGCCGTGGCGGAGCAGGAAGCTCTTTGCTTTGCTAATACTCATCTTCTCTTCTCTCCATGAAAAACCCGGCAGGGTGAGCTGCCGGGATCGGATACTCTTCCGGGGATTACTTGCGGGTGGCCTCGATCACGCCCTCGGCAAGACCGGCAAGACCCTGGATCTCGCTGGGGATGATGATCTTGGTGGCCTGGCCGTTCGCCGCGGCGGTAAAGGCCTCGAGCGCCTTGATGCGCAGCACGGCCTCGGACGGGGCGGACTCGTTGATCAGGCGGATGCCTTCGGCGGTGGCGGTCTGGACCTTCAGGATGGCCTGGGCTTCGCCTTCGGCCTCGAGGATCTGCTGCTGCTTCTTCGCGTCGGCGCGCAGGATGGCGGATTCCTTCTCGCCCTCTGCCTCAAGGATCGCGGCGCGCTTTTCGCCTTCGGCGCGCAGGATGGCCTCACGGCGTTCACGCTCGGCCTTCATCTGCTTCTCCATCGCGTTCTGGATCTCCTTGGGCGGGAGGATGTTTTTCAGCTCGACGCGGTTGACCTTGATGCCCCAGGGGTCGGTCGCCTCGTCGAGGATGGAGCGCATCTTGGAGTTGATGATGTCGCGGCTGGTCAGGCACTGGTCCAGCTCGAGATCGCCGATGATGTTACGCAGCGTCGTGGCCGAGAGGTTCTCGATGGCGACCATGGGCTGCTCGATGCCGTAGGTAAAGAGCTTCGGGTCGGTGATCTGGAAGTAGACGACCGTGTCGATCTGCATGGTGACGTTATCCTTGGTGATAACGGGCTGGGGCGGGAAGTCCGCGACCTGCTCCTTGAGGGAGACGATCTTGGCCACGCGGTCGATGAAGGGCATCTTCACGTGCAGGCCGACGTTCCAGGTCTCCTTGTAGGCGCCCAGACGTTCGATGACGAAGGCGCGCGCCTGCTGGACGACGCGGATGTTGATGATGATCAGGGCAATGACGATGACTGCGATGATGATTACGATAGTCATTTTTCGATTCCTCCGCTTTGTTATTTTTTCTTGACGATCAGCTTGACGCCTTCGATCTTTTCCACGACGGCGACCGTGCCCGCCTCGATGATCTGCTCGGGGTCGGAGCAGCGGGCGGTCCAGTCCTTGCCGGCGATGAACACCGCGCCGGTGCCGTGCAGCGCGTCGACGGTCTCCTTGACGATGCATTCCTGTCCGATGAGCATATCGGCGTTCGTCGCCTGCGTGCGCGAGTTGACGTACTTTCTGGCGAGCGGCCGCGTCAGGATCAGCGCCGCGAGCGAGACGATCACGAACCACAGGCCCTGCAGCCAGATCTGCGCGCCGAGCATCGCCGCGATCAGCGCCGCGAGCGAGCCGAGCGCGAACCAGATCGACACCAGGCCGGGGATCACGCCCTCCACGATCAGGAAAACGATCATCAGAACGACCCAGACGGCCGTCATATTCTGCATACCGAACATAAACGTCCTCCTTCCCTATGCGTCTTTCCTTGTTATTATATCTTGCCGCACGCCTTTTATCAAGTGGATTCTCCGGCTGCGCTGCCAAAAAATCTTTGAACGATTTATGGATAAACTGTGAAAAAGCCTATTTTGCAAGGACTTTTCTCTTTACTTTTGCAGTTTAAAGTGTTAAGATGGTAATGAAAGCAAATTCATCCGACAGGAGGATGGTTCCATGAACAAGCTTCCGAAGAAACCGCGCAGCGAAAACATGTACAAGGCGATCCTCACGCTCAGGACCGTCGACGAATGCATGAAGTTTTTTGACGATCTCTGCACCGTGTCCGAGCTGATGGCCATGGAGCAGCGCTACCAGGTGGCCGTCTGTCTCGACAAGGGCATGATCTACAACGATATTCTGGCCGAGACCGGCGCTTCGAGCGCCACGATCAGCCGCGTCAACCGCTCGCTGCAGTACGGCAGGGGCGGCTATGAGATCGCTTTCTCGCGTCTCGCTCCGGCGGAGGACGAGGCGGAATGAATTGCTACGGTCCGCTTGCGGCGTGGTACGACGCGCTGACGGACGACGTTCCATACGGCAGCTTCGCAGATCTGTACGAGGCGGAATTCGCACGCGACGGCGGCGAATTCCGCCTTCTGCTCGATCTGTGCTGCGGCACCGGGACGCTCACCGCAGAGCTCGCCCGCCGCGGTTATGAGATGATCGCCGCCGACCGCTCGGAGGACATGCTGATGCAGGCGCGCGAAAAGGCCGCCGCGCTCTCTCCCCCGCCGCTGTTCCTCTGTCAGAGCGCGCAGGAGCTCGATCTGTACGGCACGGTCGACGCCGCCGTTTGCTCGCTCGACGGCTTCAACTATATCCCCGGCGTCGAGCTGGACGGGGTCTTCCGCCGTCTGAGTCTGTTCATCCGTCCCGGCGGGCTGCTGCTCTTCGACGTCAAGTCGCCGGAGAGCCTGCGGGCGCTGGACGGAAGCGTCTCCGTGGACGAGAGCGAGGATCTGCTCTGTCTCTGGCGGGCGGATTTCGACGCCGAGGAGAACTGCCTGGTCTACGGCATGGATCTCTTCGAGCGCGCAGGCGGTCTCTGGCGGCGCGAGAGCGAGGAGCACGTCGAGTACGTCCACGAGATCGCTTTCCTGCGCGGCGCGCTGGAGGCGCGGGGCTTCGGCTCTTTCCGTCTGATCGAAGACGGGCCGCAAAGCGGCGAGGGCCGCCTGTTCGTCTCGGCAAAAAGACTGTAAGGAGAAGGTTCAATGGATAAGATCATTCGCGCGACCGCGGCCGACGGTTTTGTCAAGATGGCCGTCATCACGGCCCGCGACACCGTCGAGCGCGCGCGTCTCATCCACGGCTGCAGCCCCACGGCCTGCGCCGCGCTGGGCCGCACGCTCTGCGCGGCCTCGCTGCTCGGCGAGGCGATGAAGGAGGAACAGGCCTCTCTCACGATCCGCATCAACGGCGGCGGACCGATCGGCAGCATCGTCGCGGTATCGGACTCCGGCGGCAACGTCCGCGGTTATGCGGAGAATCCCTTTGTCGATCCGCCCCGGCGGCGCGACGGCAAGCTGAACGTCGGCGCGGCGGTCGGGCGCAGCGGCATGGTCACGGTCAGCCGCGATCTCGGGCTCAGGGAGCCCTATATCGGCTCGACCGAGCTCGTCTCCGGCGAGATCGCCGAGGACATCACCGCCTACCTCACGGAGAGCGAGCAGGTCCCCTCGGCCTGCGCGCTCGGCGTGCTCGTCGATCCCGACCGCAGCGTGAAGGCCGCGGGCGGCTTCATCGTCCAGCTGATGCCCGGCGCGGACGAAGCGCTGATCGGCACGCTGGAGGACAACATTTTCATGATGGACCAGCTCACGACGATCCTCGACGAGGACGGCGCCGAGGCGGTCTTCACCCAGGTCCTCAAGGGTCTGGAGTTCCACGTCGTCGGCGAGACGGCGGTCGGTTACCGCTGCTACTGCTCGCGCGAGCGGGTGGCGGAGGCGCTGCGCAGCGTCGGCGGCGAGGAGCTCGAGAGCATGATCGCCGAGGGGAAGGAGCTGAGCGTCAGCTGCCAGTTCTGCGACACGCTCTACCGCTTCACCCCCGACGAGCTGCGGGAGCTGAAGGAGGGCGCGCCCTGACCTCCTTTTTTGACGACGGAAAACGGCACGGCCGCACATGCGGCCGTGCCGTTTTTATATCGGGTCCCGCTTTCCTCAATAGGTGTCGATCGGAGGCCTGACCTCGTCCGGCAGCGGGCAGCAGTACTTTCCGCCGTTCCGCTCGAGCACTTCCTCCCTGGCCTTTGCGACGGTCTCCGGCGCGTCCATCGTGCGGATGGCCGCGAGGGCGAGCATCTTCGCCGCGGTCAGCGTACCCTTGGCGCCCAGACGGCTGCCCGCCTGGCCCGTCATCTGCCAGGTGTGCCCCACGTTGCCCAGGCAGGCCGTGGCCACCAGCAGATTCACGCAGGGCACGGCGCAGCCCACGTCGCCCACGTCGGTCGAGCCGGCCTGCAGCGTGATGTCCGCCGCGTCAAAGGCCTTCACCGAGGCGTCCAGCGGCCTCGCCCAGACCTTCTCCCAGTCCTCGCCGTAGTCTTTGCGGAAGCGCTCGCGGATGGCCTCCTTGGAGTCCTCCGGGAAGGACTCGAGATAGGCGGCCGCCATGGCGTAATCCTCCTCGTCCCATTCCGGCGCGCCGATCTCGGCCATCGCGGCGCTGACGAGGGGCGAGAGCGTCAGATTGGGGATGTACTCCGTAAAGGCCATGGCCAGCTCCGCCGTGACGCTCGTCTCCGTCATCATCGCGGCGCCCCGGGCCACGTTCTGCACCCGCCCGTAGAGCTCCTTGACCTGCTCGACGTAGGGGGCGCGGACCTCGTAGCGGACCACGGCGCGGTCCTGGACGACGTTGGGCGCGGTGCCGCCGGAGTCGATATAGGCGTAGTGCACCCTGGCCTCCGGGATCATATGCTCGCGCAGGTAGTTGCAGCCGACGCTCATCAGCTCCGCGGCGTCCAGCGCGCTGCGTCCCAGATAGGGCGTCGCGCCGGCGTGCGCCGAGCGGCCCCGGAAGTAGAAGTTCGCGCCCATGATGGCGTTGCAGTGGCTCACGTCCACCATGTTGCGGGAGTCCGGGTGCCAGGTGTAGACGAAGTCGCAGCAGTCAAACAGACCCTCGCGGGCCATGAACTGCTTGGAGCCCGCCCCCTCCTCCGCCGGACAGCCGTAGTAGATCACGGTGCCGGGGCGGCCGCTCTCGACGAGGTATTCCTTCAGCGCGATCGCCGCCGCCAGCGAGCCGATGCCCAGGCAGCAGTGCCCGCAGCCGTGGCCGGGCGCGTTGGGTCTGACGGGGCTGAAAACGGTGCAGCCCGCCTTCTGGCTCAAGCCGTCGAGCGCGTCGAACTCGCCGAGGAGGCCCACCGTCATGCCGCCCTCTCCGCTGGAGAAGCGGCCGTAAAAGCAGGTCGGGATCCCCGCCGCTTTTTCGGTGACCTGGAAGCCGTACTGGCGCAGCACCTTGATGAGCAGATCCGACGAGCGGAACTCCCGGTAGGGCAGCTCCGCAAGGTTGAACAGCCGGTCCCGCAGGAAGATCATATCGCTGGCGATGTAGTCCACCCGTTCGCTCACAAATTTTTTCTCGTCCATAACCGCTCCTCGATCAATACAGTACTTGATTCAGAAACGCCCGGCAGCGCTCCGTCTTCGGCTCCTCGAAGACCTCCTCGGGCGTGCCCGATTCCAGGATCTGCCCCTCGTCGATGAAGAGCACCGTGTCGCTGACCCGTTTGGCGAAGCCCATCTCGTGCGTGACGATCAGGATGGTCATGCCGGAGCGGGCAAGGTCGCTGATCACGTCCAGCACCTCCTTGACCATCTCGGGGTCCAGGGCGGAGGTGGGTTCGTCGAAGAGGATGACCTCCGGCTCCATGGCCAGCGCGCGGACGATGGCCAGACGCTGCTTCTGTCCGCCGGAGAGCCGGGTGGGATACTCGTTCCGCTTGTCCAGCAGCCCCACGCGCCGCAGCAGCTCCGCTGCCTGCTCCTCCGCCGCCGCTCTGTCCACGTGCTTTTCCAGCATCGGCGCGAGCGTGATGTTGTCGATCACCTTCAGGTGCGGGAAGACGTTGAAATGCTGGAACACCATGCCGATCTTCTGCCGCGTGGCGTCGATGCTGCGGGCGTTCTTCCTGCCGGTGATCTCCTGCCCGTCGAACACGATGGAGCCGGAATCCGGCACCTCCAGCAGGTTCAGGCAGCGCAGGAAGGTGCTCTTTCCGCTGCCGCTGGGGCCGATGATGCTGACCACGTCGCCGACAAAGATGTTCTGGCTGATCCCCCGCAGGACCTCCAGTTTGCCGAAGCTCTTGCGCAGATCCGTGACCTTGATCAGTTCCTTTGTACGGTCAATCATTGGACTGCAGCCTCTTTTCCACAAGTTTCATCAGCGCGGAGAGCACCGTCGTCAGCGCCAGATAGATCGCGCCGGAGATGATCAGCGCGGGGATCGTGATGAAGGTGGCCGACTGAACGGTTTTGAAGGCGCTTGTCAGCTCCACGATGAAGAAGATGGAGGCCAGGGAGGCCTGCTTGATCATCACGATGAACTCGTTGCCCAGGGCCGGAAGGATGTTCTTGAAGGCCTGGGGCAGAACGATGCGGGTCATGGTGTGGCGGGCCGTCATGCCCAGCGAGCGGGCCGCCTCGGTCTGTCCGCGGTCCACGGCCTGTATGCCGGCGCGGATGACCTCCTCGAC
This sequence comes from Oscillospiraceae bacterium, assembly GCA_902761055.1. Classification (GTDB taxonomy): domain Bacteria; phylum Bacillota; class Clostridia; order Oscillospirales; family Oscillospiraceae; genus Limivicinus. The sequence goes on along the minus strand of CACWIS010000003.1, from coordinate 61,366 downwards.
GTAGGCGCTCGCGTTGACCACCAGCGCCGTGATGATGCACGCGCGCTCGCTCATTTCAAAGGGGAGATATCTGGGGAGATAGAAATAGAAGAAATAGATCTGCAGCAGCGTGGGCGTGCCGCGCAGGATCCAGATGTAGACCTGGACGATCCACTGCAGCGGCCGCACGCGGCTGAGGCGCAGGAAGGACAGGAGCGTGCCCAGGATCGTGCCGAAGAACACGGTGAGAAGCGCGATATAGACGGTGCCCCAGGCGCCCTGTATATAGACGTATCCGTATTTCTGCCAGATGGCAGGGATCAGTTCCCCCATGGTGTCCTATCGCCCTTTCCCGCGCCGGATGCCCTCCGGCGCCGTGATGTCCCTCTGCGCCGCCCGGCCTGTCACATCAGGCCGAGCGTGGCGGCGTAGGCCTTGTACTCCTTGATCCACTCGTAGTAGACGCGGGAGGCCACGACCTCGTCGATGATCTCGTTGATGCGCGCGGTCAGCTCGTCCTCGCCCTTCTTCATACCGATGACCATGCCCAGATAATCGTCGGACACGTCAAAGCGGAAGTCCTCGCACATGACGATGCCGCAGTCCTTGTTGGCGTCGATGTACAGTCTGGCGAACGCCGTCGCGGTGACCACCGCGTCGGCCTTGCCCTCGGTGACCATCAGGAACGCGTCGTTGGTGGACGAGACGTATTTGATCTCCTTGCAGGGGCCGCCGTAAGTCTCCCACAGGAACTGCTGCAGCGAGCCCTGCTGCACGACGACGACCTTGTCCTCGAGATCGGCGATGCTCTTGACGCTGTCGGCCAGCGAGGCGGCCACAGCCACGCCGTAGCTGTTGTCGTCTTCGTCGTCGGCGAGGTAATAGGACTTCGAGAGGTTCATGTTCTCGGCGCGGTCGGGCTTGTAGGCCAGCGCAGAGATCGCCAGGTCGTACTTCCCTTCCGTCACGCTCGAGAGCACCGTCGTGAAATCGAGCGGGACGATGCGGCACTCGACGCCGAGCTTTTCGGCGATCAGCTTTGCCAGCTCGATATCGGCGCCGACGTACTGCTCGTCGCCCTCCTTGGAGGGATCGATGAACTCCTCGGGCGCGAAATAGGGCTCGGTCGCGACGGTGATGTAGCCGCGCTGCAGGATCTCCTCGAGCCGGTTGGCCGGGACGGACGCCGTCTTGCTCTGGCCGCAGCCAGCGAGAAGAAGCGCGGCCATCGCGACCAGCAGGATGATGGATACGGTCTTTTTCATTTTGATCTCCTCCGTTTTCTTTATCGCGCTAATGCGTTATCATATTAGCATAATAAAGATAACACGAAAAGGCGCCGCCTGTCAATTGGTCGAATCCGTAAAAAAACAGGCGGCGCGCGGGGGATCCTTCTGTGCGTTTCCACGATGCCGATCTCCTTTGCCGCCGCGGCGGGCCGGAGCTTTCCCGGGAAAAGGAAAACATCGCCGCGAGCACGAAGCTCGCGGCGACGTTTTGGAGGCGCCACCCGGATTTGAACCGGGGCAGTCGCGGATTTGCAGTCCGCTGCCTTACCACTTGGCTATGGCGCCGGATATCAGAAAAGAGGGCTTTTCTGAAGACCCTCTTTTCTTTTTGTGGAGCGGCCTACGAGGCTCGAACTCGCTACCTCCACCTTGGCAAGGTGGCGCTCTACCAGATGAGCTAAGGCCGCAGATGGTGCCTCAGGCCAGAGTTGAACTGGCGACACGCGGATTTTCAGTCCGCTGCTCTACCTACTGAGCTACCGAGGCAAATACAGATGTCGATGGTGGGAACAACTGGACTCGAACCAGTGACCCCCTGCTTGTAAGGCAGGTGCTCTAACCAGCTGAGCTATGCTCCCGCGGGACAGCTTTGATATAATACTAAAATATCTCAAACTTGTCAATATCTCAAATCAATTTTTCCGGAAGATTTTGTTTTTCCTTACGCTTCCCACGCCGGGGGATTTCTTAACTTTTCTTTGCTCCTCTTCCTTTTTCGGCGCGTTTGCCGTATAATGACTGACACAATCCTTCCCAGCGAGGTCATGCTAATGAAGCTGAATCGAATCACGCGCACGCTCCTCGCCGCGCTCTGCATCCTTCTCGTGACGCTGGTCTTCTTCAGCATCTGGAAGATCGTTTCGATCCTGCACGGTTACAAGGCGGCCGAGCGCCGCTACAGCGCGCTCACCGACAGCGTCGTCTCCGTGCAGGCGGCGCCGAGCGCCGATCCCGCCGCCGCAGAGACGCAGTCGCAGGAGGACGCTGCTGCGCCTTCCGAGCCGGCTGAGCCGCGCGAGCGCTCCCCCATCGCCATCGATTTTACCGCGCTCGCCCAGCGCTGCGGCGATATCGTCGGCTGGCTCTATCTGCCGGATACGGTGATCAACTACCCCGTCGTCCAGGGCTCGGACAACGAATACTATCTCACCCGCTTTCTGGACGGCAGTCCGAACGGGGGCGGAACGCTCTTCCTGGACTTCGTCTGCCCTTCCGATTTCTCCGGCTGCAATTCGATCATCTACGGTCACAACATGCGCGACGGCTCCATGTTCGCTCTGGTCGACGATTACGGCGACCAGGCCTTCTATGAAGCGCATCCCGTGCTGTATCTCAACACCCCCGCGCAGAACTACCGGCTCGACGTTTTCAGCGGCTTTACCACGGACCCGGAGTCCTTCGTCTACAGCACCGACTTCGCCTCCGGGGACGCGCAGCGCGACTTTCTCAACCGGCTCCTCGCCGCATCCGAGATCCGCTGCAGCTGCCCGCTCAACGCCGCCGACCGCGTCGTGACGCTCTCGACCTGCACCTATTCCGGCGAGGACGTCCGCTTCGTCCTGTGCTGCAAGATCACCGAGATCGACTGATCCGCCCTCTCCCGCCGCCCGCTGCCGGACCGTGCTATTCACGGTCCGGCTTTTCATATTATTATTAATACGGGGAAAACGCCGCGGCCATATTTAAGAGTTATTAAGGCTTCGAAGCCTTGAATTCGGAACGCGGGATGATATAATAAAGCCAACGATAAGGGATTTTAATGAAATATCGTCACATTTTATTAAGATTCTTAAGATTTCATCCCTTTTTCTTCAAGAGGTGAACGCACATGAGCAAAACGCTTAAAACCTGTACGATCCTGCTCGCCCTTGTGCTGGTGATGCAGCTCTTCTCCGCCGCCCCCGCCGTTTTCGCAGACGGTGCGGACGACGCAGCCTCCGTGCTCTGGACGCTCAATGCCCGGGACGCCGAAGGCGCGGAGCGCAGCTGCAGCAGCTATGAGGACGTCGCCGCCCTCGGCGCCGGCTTTGCGCTGGATTTCGGCAAGGACGCGCAAGGCGAGGCGATCACCGCGCCCACGGTCGCGGATCTGCGCCGCAGCGGTGTGAAGATCACACCGCCGGCGGGCTACTCCGTCTCTTCCGTGTATCTCTGCGCCGCCGGTTACGGACCGGACAGCGGCAGCCGAAGCCTGCTCCTGCTCGCCAAGCCCGCTCTCGGCGGCAGCGGCGCCGTGACCCTGCCCGCCGGCATCTTTGCCGACGGCTTCAACGCCTCGGCCGTCGGCTCGGTCTTCAACGGGCCGTCGAGCGCCGAGAGCTGGACGCTCGGCATCGCGCTCGAGCGCGTCGCGGACACGGCTCCGTTCACGATTCGCTACACGCCCGGCGCGCTCGTCACGCTTCCCGCGCTGATCGAGGAAAAGCTCGGCGCCGGGGCGACGCTTGCCGCCGGCGGCGATCAGGTGACGATCAGCGGCCCGGTGCAGGCCGCCGCTCTCGGCAGCGGCGTCGATTCGCTCGCCGCCGGCGAGCTCGCGCAGCAGTTCTCGCACTGGCGTCTCACCTGCGACAACGGCGCGAGCACGAACGTAAATCCCGGCGACACGCTGGATCTGCGCTGCTCCGCCACGCTTGAGGCCCAGTGGAAGAGCGTCATCGTCTTCCGCTTCGAGGACGCCGAAAAGATCTACGACGGCACGCCTCTCACCGCCTCCTACACGCGCGTCGGAGACGTGAAGAGCGGCGACACGCTCAGCGTCCCCGCCTCCGCCGTGCAGGCCTCGAGGACCGACGCCGGCGAGAGCCAGGCCACGCTCGATATCTCACAGATCAGCGTCACGCGCGGCGGCGCCGACGTCACCGGCGAGTACGCCTTTGCCGTCGTGCCCGGCCAGCTGCGCATCGGCCAGCGCAACGTCACCTTCACCGTCAGCGACGCCGAAGCCCCCTACAGCGGCACGCCGCTCGTCCCCTCCGCGTTCAGCGTTTCCTACGGCTCTCTGGCCGACGGCCACCGCGCCGTGCCGAGCTTTTCCGGGCAGCAGACCCTTCCCGGGTCCAGCACCGGCTCCGCTTCCTTTGCGATCCAGGACGGCTCGGGAAACAACGTTTCTTCCAATTATAATATCAGCGTCGTCAACGGTTCCATCACCGTGACGGTCCGCAGCGAAAAGCAGCCCCTCACCGTCACGCTCGGCGACACCGAGAAAGAGTACGACGGCACGAGCGCTGTCGGCACGGTGGAATACAGTGTCAGCGGCGGCGCGCTGCTCGGCAGCGACCAGCTCGAGCTTCTCTCGGCCGACGGCAGCATCGCCGGCGTCGGCGAGGGTCTCGTGAGCGCCTCCTTCGCCGTGAAAAACGGCGCGGCAGACGTGACGGAAAACTACGCGCTCGAGGTCGTGGGCGGCAAGCTCACGGTCGTGGCGCGGCCCATCACCCTGACGGCCGACTCCGCCAGCCGCGACTTCGACGGCACGGCCCTTACGCGCCCGAGCTTTACCCTCACCGAGGGCAGCCTGGTCCCGGGTCACGAGATCGAAGCCACGGTCAAGGGCTCGCAGACCAATCCCGGCAGCTCCCCCAATGTCATCGAGGCGAAAACCGTCAAGATCAAGGACGCCGAGGGCAAAAACGTCACGGCGCTCTACAGCGTCACACTCCGCGAGGGCACGCTGACCATCAACGGCTCCGCGTCGACGAACACGCTGTCGATCAAGCTCAAGGACGTCGAAAAGGTCTACGACGGCAAGCCCCTCACGGCCAAGGAGTACGAGATCACCTCCGGCGCGCTTGCCGGCGGCGACACGCTCGTGATGGGCACGGTCAGCGGCGAGCAGACCGACGTCGGCACCGGCAGCGCGAGCGCGGTCTTCACCGTCGATCGCGGCGGCGTCGACGCGACGGCCTACTACACGATCACCGTTACGCCCGCCAAGCTGACCGTCAAGGCCCGCCCGATCACGGTCACCGCCGCCTCCGCGTCCAAGATCTACGACGGCCGGCCGCTGACGAGCGACTCCTACAAGATCAGCTCCGGCACGCTGGTCAAGGGCCACAAGCTGACCGCGACGGTCACCGGCTCGCAGACCGAGATCGGTTCCTCCGCGAACGTTGTGGCCAAAAACTCGATCAAGATCACGGACGGCTCGAACAAGGACGTCACGGACAACTACAAGATCACGACCGCGGCGGGCACGCTGACGGTCAACCGCGATCCGATCACGCCCATCACGCTCTCGGTCGGCGACATGACCAAGGTCTACGACGGCAAGCCCTTCCGCTTCCTCGGCTCCGATCTGCGCGTGACCTCGGGCGGCCCGCTCCCCACCGGCTGCACGATCGAGGCGACCTTCAACCCCGAGGCGCCCGTCGACGCGGGCAAGTACGACGTGACGATCAAGAGCGTCACGATCCGAAACGCCTCCGGCGCGGACATCACGGGCAACTACAACATCACCCGCGCCAAGGGCAGCCTGACGATCAACCAGCGTCCGCTCGTCATCGAGACGAAGGCCGCGAACAAGGTCTACGACGGCACCGCGCTGACCGAGCGCTCCACGCCGAACATCACCGGCCGCCTCGAGGAGCACCAGGTGACGCTGCGCATCGTCGGCTCGCAGATCAAGGTCGGCTCCAGCGAGAACACGGTCTCCGACGTGAAGATCACCGACAAGGTCAGCGGCGCGGACGTCACGAAAAACTATGCGATCAGCTACCAGTACGGCCTGCTGACGGTCAGCGCGGCCGACTCGGTCGACAACAGCGCCTATGTCTGGGTCAAGGGCAGCGCGGGCACGCTCTACATCAAGCTCGACCACGAGTACGAGGGCTTCGAGGGCCTGCAGGTCGACGGCAAGGACCTTGCGCGCAGCTCCTACACCTCCGCCTCCGGCAGCACCGACGTGTGGCTGAAGGCCGACTATCTCAACACCCTCTCCGCGGGCAGCCACACGCTGACGGCGAAATACGCCTCCGGCGAGAGCGTGAAGGCGGACTTCTCCGTCAAGGCCTCCAGCTCGACACGCACCGGCGACCGCAACAACCTCACGCTGTGGATCGTCCTGCTACTGCTGGCTCTGCTGGGCGCGATGGTCGCGGCCTTCGTCCTCGTCTGGGGGCGCGGCAAGAACGGCCGCAAGCCGCTGATCCGTATCGAGCGTCTGATCAGGCGCAGATAAGCCCCGGCGCGCACAGCAAAAAGCCAGACGGAAAAACGCCGTGCCGCACACGGGCACCGGACTTTTCAGGAGACTCCCCGCCCCCCGGGCCGGGGAGTCTTCCGTTTTTTTCGGAGCGACCCTTTTTCCGTGATTCTTTGATGCATTTGTTGACGCTGCGGCCGCTAAAATGAGCATGAGAAAAAAAAGGTGGAGCAGCATGAGTTTTCCTCTTGAATTTTACCGGGTTTTATGCTTAAATAGAATAAGTATATAGAGTGGTGTTTTGCAGCCATGAATCGGAAGCAAAAAATCACGATTCTCTGCTGTTTTATGTAAATCTTCTCACAAATCGGGAAAAAATAGTTTAAAAATTTTTAGTATTACAGGCTTGTAAAAGCCAGGCGTTTTGTTGAGACTCTGCGCTCCCGGGAAGAGACCGGACGCAGCTCACGCGGAACCGAACGGGACGGGCGGCCGTGCACCGTGGAGCCGACTCAGGCGGGTGCACAGCAAGAGGTCCCGGGGGCGTAATGCCCGCCGGGGATGCGCGGGGGCGGACGCTCTTTGCCGGCGCGGCGAAAGGAAGTGGATCGATTGACCGATAAGGAACTCCGCAGGCTGCGGCGCACCGAGCTGCTGGCGATGATGATCGAAGGCAAGCAGGCGGTAGCGGCGGCGGAGGAAAAACTGGAAGAGGAGCGCGCAGAGCGCGCCAAAGTCGAAGAGCAGATGAGCCAGCTGCAGGAAACCTACGAGCGGCTGTGCAAAAAGCTTGACGACAAGGACCAGAAGATCCGCGACCTGAAGGCCGAGCTGGCGAGCGCAACGGGCACACGCCAGGCCCTGACGGACGAGGCAGCCGAGGTCTCCGAACTGACGGCCCGGCTCAGCGAGGCGGTGGAAGCCGCCGAGCGGGCGAGAGCGCTGTTCGAGAAGGCGGCGGCCGATCTGAAAGGCAAGCCGGGCCGGAAGGGGGTAAGTCTCCTGTGAGTCCGGATGAACTGGCCGATCGGCAGGAAACGGCGCAAGCCCCGCCGGGACCGGCCGAGCCGACGCTCGAACAGCTGCAGGCGGAGCTGCGGCACGAGAAGTACAAGCGGAGCTTCGTTTTCTCGCTGCGCAGCACGATCTTCATGCTGGTGACGGTGGCGGCCGCGGCGGTACTGATCGCGGTGCTGCTGATGCCGGTGCTGCAGATCTACGGCAGCTCGATGGCCCCGACGCTCTCCGAAGGAGAGATCGTCCTGTCCGTCAAGGGCACGGATCTCGAGACCGGCGACGTCGTTGCATTCTATTATAATAATAACATTCTGGTAAAACGCGTGATCGCCCACGCGGGCGAATGGGTGGACATCTCGGAGGATGGCACGGTGTATGTGAACAACGTCGCTGTCGACGAGCCTTACCTCACGGAAAAGGCCTTCGGTGAATGCAACATCCAGCTGCCCTATCAGGTACCCGATTCAAGGTACTTTGTGATGGGAGATCACAGAAGCGTATCGATCGACTCACGCAACACCGCCGTCGGCTGCATCGCCGCCGAGCAGATCGTGGGCAAGATCGTATTCCGGGTATGGCCGCTGCGCCTGCTCGGAAGAATATCCTGAACCCCTTTAATCTTCCCAACCGAGTGAGGAGGAAAGCGAATGACGATTAAGTTCTTCAATAAAGCACGAGGCAGTCGGGCATGGCGCATGCTTGCGCTGTTCCTGGCGCTCGTGATCGTATTCTCGACGAGCTATTCGATGGTCCTGCCCGCGACCGCCATCAGCGACGACGTGGCGGAGCAGGAGCCCGGCATGGCCGTTGAGACCAATACCGATCCTCCGGCGAATCCCCCGGCGAATCCTCCGGCAGACCCCCCTGCTCCCCCGGCGGCGACACAGGCGCCTGCGGAGCCCGCGGTCACCGAGACGCCGGCCAAGCCTGAGACGAGCGAGGCGCCTGCCGCTCCGGAGACGAGCGAGCCGCCCGCCGGCGACAATGCCGACGAGCCGGCCGACGAGCCGGCCGAGAAGCCGGAAGAGACCGAGAAACCGGAAGAGACCGAGAAACCGGAAGCGACCGCAAAGCCGACCAAGCCCGAGAAGCCCAAGGCCTTCAAGTATGACAAATGGTTCGGCCGCACGCACCTGACGGTCGAGGCCAAGGCCGGCGTGCTTCCCAACGGCACCACGCTCAGCGTCGAATGGCTCAAGGAGCTTGACAAGGAGCGGGACAAGGCGCTGGATAAGCGGATCGAAGAGTTGGGTCTCACCGACAAGCTGTCCGGACAGAAGCTGATGAAGCTCGTCTTCCTCTGCGACGGCGCACAGGTCGAGCCGAACGGCAAGATCAGCATCACGCTGGTCGACGACCAGATCCGCGGGGCGGAGAGTTCGATGCTCCTGCGCTTCAAGTGGGACGCCGCGGAGAAGGAGTACGTCCTTCCCAAGGTCGCGCACCGGATGAACATCCTCAAGGACGGCATCCTGGTCGAGACGGATAAGGCCGGTATCTTCGTGCTGCTCGGCATCGGCGAGCGCGAGGAGCCCGCCCCCGCCGATCCGGACGCGACGCCCGGGCCGGTCGACGGCGAGGAGCCGACCGACGGCGAGGAGCCGACCGACGGCGAGGAACCGACTGACGGCGAGGAGCCGACCGACGGCGAGGAACCGACTGACGGCGAGGAGCCGACTGACGGCGAGGAGCCGACTGACGGCGAGGAGCCGGGCGACGGTGAGGAGCCGACTGACGGCGAGGAGCCGGGCGACGGCGAGGAGCCGGGCGACGGCGAGGAAGCCGAGGACGGCGAGGAGCCGGGCGACGGCGAGGAAGCCGAGGACGGCGAGGAAGCCGAGGACGGCGAGGAAGCCGAGGACGGCGAGGAAACCGAGGACGGCGAGGAAGCCGAGGACGGCGAGGAAGCCGAGGACGGCGAGGAAGCCGAGGACGGCGAGGACGAGATCCCCATGCCCGCCCAGAGCTTCGAGGGCGAGATCGACGGCATCCTGGTGAGCGTTGAAGCTCCCGAGGGCGCTTTCCCCGAGGGCACCACGATGCAGCTGTCCGTGGTCGAGGTCGAGCAGATCCTCGATTCCGTCGAGAGCGCGCTGGTCGACGACGCGCAGAACGACGAGACGCGCCGCGAGACCGCCAAGATCGTCCGCGTCAAGGCGGTGGACATCACCTTCTATAACGGCGGCGGCGACGTGATCGAGCCGGCCTGTCCCATTTCCGTGGTCATGAAGGACGCGCTCGTGGCCGAGGCCGATAACTTCAAGGTCGTCCACGTCGACGGCAAGGGCAACGCCAGCGTCGTCAGCCAGGACGCCGAAAAGGAGACCGGCGAGGACGAGTTCGCTTTCAGCTCCGACGCATTTTCCACATACGCCATCGTGGAGATCATCGTCACGACGGTGATCACCGCCGACGGCGAAAGCTATACCGTTTCCCTTACTTACGGACCCGAGGCGCAGCTGCCCGAGGGCAGCTACCTGACGGCGGAGGAGATCCTCCCCGGCAGCGAGCTGTTCGAGCAGTATTACGCGGAGGCCGAGGAAGTCTGCCTCGGCTGCGATCTGAACAAGATGCGCCTGTTCGATCTCACGATCCTCTCCCCCGAGGGCGAGGAGCAGGAGCCGAAGGCTCCCGTCCAGGTGAAGATCACGCTGGACGAACCGATGCGCGTCGAGGCGGCGCAGCAGCTTTCCGTGCTCCACTTCGCCGAGTCGAAGACGGAGAAGATCACGCTGCTCACCAACGACGCGATCCCCGAGGCCGTCCCGGCAGCTCCCGCCGACGAGACGGCAGCTCCCGCCGACGAGACGGCAGCCCCCGCCGACGAGACGGCGGCCCCCGCCGACGAGACGGCGGCCCCCGCCGAGGACGAGGGAGAGCGCGAGGAAGCGGGCGGCGCCGCCGACGAGAACACGCTGATTTGCAACACGATCAGCTTCTCCGCGGATTCCTTCTCCCGCTACGCGGTCGTGATCTCCGGTCTGCGCCAGAACCTCAACGGCGAGAGCAAGCAGATCGCGATCGTCCGCCAGACCAATAATACCAACTGGCGTACCCTGCAGGGCGTTGCCAGCGACGGCAGCCTGGCCTACGCCGCGGCGACGGTCGAGCAGCGCTCGACGAAGCTGTACGCCAACACCACCGGCACCGACATCACCTTCTGGGATTTCAGTCCGATCGAAGGTCAGGACGGCTTCTATTCGATCCGGGTCAACGGCAGCGACCCGGCCCAGTACCTGCACATCGCTTCCGAGGGGCTGAGCCTCTCGGACACGCCGCAGGCGATCGAGGTCATCCCGACCTCGGAGGGCGAGTACGGTGCCGTGTACCTCAGGGCCGACGGCTCCTATCTGAGCTGGAGCAACGCCGGATGGACCGTTTCCGCGTCCTCCTCCTCCAACTCGCAGCTTCTTCTGTGCGATATGGACCTGTCGGCCGAGACCGACCCCCTGTACTCGGCGGTGAAGTACTCCGTGCAGGACATTACGGAGCTGGATCAGGTCGTCGTCTATCACAGCTTCTACAATCCTCTCTCCGGACACTATGAGCTCTACGTCATCGACGGCGAGGGCAAGGCCGTCCGCGCTTACGACGACGGCGACAGACTGACGCTGCACAGCGCCGTCTCCCCCCTCTGGCAGGTCGTAATCTGCAAAGACTCCTCCGGCAGGCCGAACGGATACTACATCTTCCAGAATCTGGAGACCAGGCTTGTTCTCGACCCGCAGGAGGGGAATCTGGTCAGCGAATTCGAAAGCTATGAGACCAGCGGCGTCACGCTCGACGGACGGCGTCTCGGCGACTACAACTCCCCGATTGAAAAGTGGTATGCCGACGGCATGGAGTACTACGGCTACAAGCTCGTCGCCGAGGACGGCCGCGTTATCCTCGAGTCCACCCCGCATCAGGACTCGATCCCCTTCTCCTTCGCGTACGTCCTGCCCAAGACCCCCGGCCAGCTGCACGAGGTCGCGACCGTCGACAGTCAAGCCGCCGGCATTCACATCCACATGTTCGACTACGGCGGCGCCGGCACCGCAACCAATGCCAATAATACCGGCGGCGTCGGCGAGCGGATCTGCGACTACGAGGGCGCCGTCCCGGTTTGGGACGAAAATGTCCCTTATATAACAGGCCTGGTGAGCGACAAGATCAGCGCCGACGGTTTCCCGACCTTCACGCAGACCGGTCTGAGCGCCGCAACGCTGTTCGCTCCGGGCAACCAGTTCTACAAGGGCACGGGCAACCATCTCTTCCTGCAGTCCACCTACGACTCCACGGGCTACTACAGCTACAGCGGCTTCAACAACTTCGCCCACTACAACGAGGGCGCGGGCACCTTCACCGTCTACGAGGAGATCGCCTCCGCCTATTCGGCTAATAGCGCCACGCATTACCGCGGGCATTTCCTGCCCTACAACACGATCGATCCCAACCGCTGGACGAACGGAAGGACGAACCGCTACGACGACCGCATGGTCTGGCTGGACTATGAGGACCCGAACCTCGGCGAGCGGATCTATCAGGCCGGCACGGGTCAGAGAACCGGCAAAGAGCCCGTCAACTACTTCTTCGGCATGTCGATGGACTGCACCTTCATGATGCCGCGCGACGGCATGCAGCAGGACGGCCCGATGCTCTACGAGTTCACCGGCGACGACGACATGTGGATCTACATCGACGGCGTGCTGATCCTCGACCTCGGCGGCGTCCACAGCGCGGCCTCCGGACAGATCAACTTCGCCACCGGCCAGATCTCCGCCAACGGCTCGCAGCTGTTCGCTCCCACGATCCGCCAGTGCTTCCAGAGAGCGCGCGTCTTCCCGGACGGCTCGCCCTGGGACGACACGAAGGCCGATCTCTACTTCAAAGGCGAGACCTTCCTCGATTTCAGCCGCCACGACTTCCTGATGCTCTACATGGAAAGCGGCGCCGGCGCCTCCAACCTGCAGATGCGCTTCAACCTGCCCACCGTCGACACCGGCAAGTTCATCGTGGAGAAGGAGCTGACCGGCACGCAGCAGGAGGCCTTCGCCAACGTTGAATTCGCCTACCAGGCCTTTGAGGTCCCTGTAGACGAGGACGGCAACGAGCTCGAGCCTCAGCCGCTGCTCTCCGCCACATACGAAGGCGGCGCCGTGCCCGTCCCCTTCTACGACAGCGTGAGGATCCCGGACGACGAGAGCGGCTATGTGTTCACCAACGTCTTCTACCTCAAGCCCGGCGAGTCCTGCGTCTTCAACCTGCCCGAGACCTCGAAGTACTTTGTGCAGGAGGTCGGCGTCAGTACGGAATTCTACGACTTCGTCACGATCAACGGCGTCACCAATATCCCTTATAACGAAGAGATCCACGGCTGGCAATCGTCGACCACCACCGCGCAGCAGCGCCAGCGCGTGGTCTTCGCCAACAACTGCGCGAGCGGCAACCTCAACAATCTGCGGATCACCAAGCGCATCACCGACGACACGGTGCCGAACTACAACGGCGACGGCTTCGAGTTCCGCGTGATGATGGAGAGCGCCAACGGCGAGCTGGTCGCCTACAACAGAGGCATCTACTACATCGTCAACGACGACGGGCAGTACTGCCGCTACGTCAAGGGCAAGCCGGTCGTCTACGACGACGGTCAACACGCCCCAGGCACCGTGCCCTACAAATACTACGCCGGCCAGTACGGCACGATCTCGAACGTCCCCGCGAACTTCACCATCGTCATCCCCGAGCTGCTCGTCGGGACGGACTTCTACGTCGACGAGATCCGCGTCAACAAAACGCTCTTCAGCCAGAGCGGCTGGGTTCTGGAGAGCAAGGTCTGGGACCACAACGAGACCTACGACAACGCTCCCTCCACGCTGACGGGCGATATCTACAACTACGAGACCGGGGGCTACGACGAAGGCACGGCAGACGGCGCGATCATTTTCAACAAGGACGCGCACGTCACCTTCACCAACCGCGCCGAAAACCGCATCTTCGCCAAGAAGCTCTGGGCCGACCGGGCGGCGGGCAATCCCTACTATCCCTTCGTCACCGAGCACGCCGAGGTCATCATCGGCCTCTTTGCGGTCAACCCCGAGGATCCGGACAATCCGCTCAGCCTGATCAACGGCACGATCCGCGTGATCGACGCGGGCGTCGACGGGCACGCCGTCCTCTATGCGATGTTCGACAACTGCGGCGACCTGACCCGCTACGCGATCCGCGAGGTCAAGGTCCAGGGCGGGACTCGCGTCGAGTTCAACGCGGACGTTGACGGGACCTTGGTCCACCAGATCAGGATCGACGGCGGTACCGTCGTCGCGATCGCGGACGAGAACGGCCGCTACACCGTCCCCGGTGAGAAGACCGTCTTCAGCGACAGCACGAGCAACACCTACGCCGCGACCTACACGCAGGGCGAAATCACCCCGCGTCCGCTCCCCACCGGCAGCTCGCTGACCACGGGCTTCGAGTGCAACTTCTTTGTGACGAACACGCCCTACCTGCTCAGCGTCTACAAGACCGACGAGCTCGACCAGCCGATGGCCGGCGCGCACTTCCGTCTGACGGACAGCGAGGGCAACCCGGTCGTCCTTGAAGGCTTGCTCGATCTCAGCGATCTTGTGACCGCGACGGGCGAGGGGAACGTGACCGACGCCGGCGCGATCATCTTCGAGGGCGTGAACCTGCCCGACGGCACCTACTACCTCGACGAGACCGTCGTCCCCGCCGGTTACGAGCAGCTCGCTCCGATCGAGATCACCGTCAGCGCCTCCGGCACGGGCGCCATGATGGGCGTGACCAACTACGACATGACCGTCACACCCAGCTACGTGCAGGGAAGCCCCGATCCGGAGCACCCCGGGAATCCCACTCCGATGATACCCGTGCCTCCCTACACCTACAGCTTCACCGTTGTCAACAACCCCGGCATCCTCCTTCCCAGAACGGGCGGTGCCGGCACACTGGGCTACACGCTGGGCGGTATCGCGCTCCTCTTCTCTGCCCTGGCGTTCACGATCTATACCAGACGCAGAAAAAACAGTGAGACCTGATACGCCCCAGCACTCTCCGGAAGCGGCCTCCGCTTCCGGGGGGGACCCTGTGAGCAGTATCGTTCCGAGAATCGAAGGAAAGGAAGAGTACTATGAAATCTTATAAGAAACTGCTGGCTCTCGCGATCGTGCTCGTCATGATGCTCGCGCTGACGGCTCCCGCGATGGCGACCGGCGCCGACGATCCGTCCACCGGCGGCGAGGGCGGCTCCACCACCCCCGTCAATATCACGATCAACCGCGATTCCAGCTATGGTGAAGACGCCACCGGCGACCGCGTGTACACCTGGTACAAGGTCTTCACCGCCATCCCCGCCGATACCCTCTCCGGCACCGGCGGCGGCCATGACGACGCCGGCGCTCCCGGCGAGATCTCCTACGGCACGACTCCCCCGGCCGTCGCCTACAAGGCGAGCTCGACGATCGCCGCCAAGCTCGGCAGCTGGAACGCCACTGACAAGACCTGGACGAGGACAACGGGCAACAACTGGTTCGACCTGATCCCGATCGCGGGCCAGACGAACTACACCGTCAAGTGGGCCGCCGAGGCTACCGACAGCGCGGCCGCGCAGGCCGCCGCCGTGTGGCTGCTCGCAAACGGGGTCTATGAGAGCAGCGGCAATCTTACCTGGAACGCCACTGACAAGGCCTGGACCGCCTCCGGTCTGGACGCCGGCTATTACCTCATCTCCGGCTCCGAGGGTCTGAATCTCGTCGCCGCGACCACCAATATCACGATCGACGAAAAGAACACCTACCCCACCGTGGAGAAGACGCAGAAGGACGCGGACACCTCCGACTACACGGCGGACCCGGTCAACGTCGCGGTCGGCGACACGATCTTTTACCAGGTCAAGGTCACCGTCCCCCATGACATGAACAAGGACATCGTCCTGACCGATACCATGTCCGCCGGTCTGACCTATGACTCGGACACCGGTCTGAGCTTCGCCCCCGCCACGCTCTCCGCTGCAGGCGAAACGCCCGACTACGTGCTCGGCACCGCCTCCGCCTCCGGCTGGGTCGTCACCCTCAAGCCCACCGACGCGGTCAAGGGCAAGACGATCACCATCACCTTCCAGGCCACCGTCGACGACGACGCCGTCACCGACGTGAGCAAGGAGAACGAGATCAAGCTCGAGTACGGCACGCACTACACCATGACCGATACCGTCAACTACAAGACCCACTACGCCGGTCTTGTCAAGTACGACGCCTCGGTCGAGGCCGATATCTACAAGCCCGCGAGCCTGATGGAAGGCGTCAAGTTTGACTTCTTCATCGGCGAGGGCGACGACCGCGAGCCCTTCAACGTCAAGAAGGTCGACGGCTACTACATCCCCGACACCTCCGCCGACGGCAGCAACGAGGTCGAGACCGACGCGAACGGCATGATCTACTTCCGCGGTCTGGACAACGAGAAGATCTACAGCCTGACCGAGACCGCGACCGTCGACGGCTTCAACATGCTTGCCGAGGACGTCCCGCTCACCCCGCTCAAGGAAGACAAGTGCACGGTCTCCGGCGAAGGCTCGTCCGCAACGACCACCTTTGACTTTAACACCGACAAGGCGCTCGAGTGGAACGAGACCAACGCCACGGCCTCGACCTATCCCTGGGTCAAGGTCGCGAACCTCAAGGGTACCGTGCTTCCCTCCACCGGCGGCGTCGGCACCACGATCTTCTACGTGCTCGGCGGCGTTCTCGTCGTCGGCGCGGCGGTCCTCCTGGTCGCCCGCAAGCGCGTTTCCGAATAATGCACTCCCCCTCTCGCCCGGCCCCGCGCGGGGCCGGGCGGGGGGACGGACGATACTCCGAGCTCCAGCACCAAGGAGAGCCCTGTGATGAAGAAGAAAAAGAAAAACAGCCTGATCAATCTCATACTCGTCTTGATCTTCCTCGTAGGGTTGTCCCTGCTGCTGTACCCCTCTTTCAGCGACTATTGGAATTCGTTTCACCAGTCTCGCGCGATCATGTCCTATCTCGAGGACGTCGGCGGCATGGACAGCGCCGAGTATGACGCCGTCATAGCCCGCGCCCGCGCCTACAACGACGCCATCGACAAGGAGAGCTTCCGCTGGTTCCTCTCCGACGAGGAGCGCGAGGACTACAATTCCCAGCTCAACGTCAGCAAGGGCGGCTCGATGGGCTATATCTCGATCGAGAAGCTCCATGTCCAGCTGCCGATCTACCACGGCACCGACGAGTCTGTCCTGCAGACCAGCATCGGCCATCTCGACTGGACCAGCCTCCCCGTCGGCGGGGAGAGCACCCACTCCGTCCTCTCCGGCCACCGCGGCCTGCCCCGGGCCAAGCTCTTCTCCGACCTCGACAAGCTCACCGAGGGCGACGTGTTCACCCTCAATATCCTCAACGAGACGCTCAGCTACCAGGTCGACCAGATCCGCGTCGTCGAGCCGCAGGACGTTACCGACCTGCAGATCGTCCCCGGCAAGGACTACTGCACGCTCTTCACCTGCACGCCCTACGGCATCAACACCCACCGCCTGCTCGTCCGCGGCCACCGCGTCGACAACCCGATGGGCGACGCCAAGGTCGTAGCCGACGCCATGCAGATCAATACCATCTACGTCGTCCCCTTCGTCACCGTCCCGATGCTGCTGCTCCTGCTGATCTTCCTGCTGTTCATGACCGGCAAGCACGCGCCGCGGCGCGACAGCTACAGCGAGATCCGCGACTGGGAGGAGGAGTTCCGCCGCGAGGCCGACTCCCAGACCTGACCCCCGCATCCCCCCGTATATACTGCAGACCCTTAAAGGAGGAACTGCCATGAAATATAAGTGGAAGCAAGCTCTGATCGTGCTCCTTCTGACCGTGTCCATGATGCTGTCCATGCCGGCTGTCGGCGTAATGGCCGCCGACGGCGACGATCCGGCGGGCGGCTCGGGCGATCCGGCTACGGAAGAAAACTGGCTGGAGAAAAAGTCCACGCTCACCATCCTTCCTTCCGGCAACAGCATCTTCAAGACCGATCTGCTTGCCAACGGCAATATCGTCTACGATATTTACCGTGTGGCCGGCGCCGCGCCCGTTTCGAGCGTGATGACCTATATGTTCACGCAGCTGGACTCCTCTCCCTTCGATCTGGCCGAGCTCGGACTGAACATCACCTCTTACGAAGGCCTCCACGGCCTTGACGTCGACACCTGGCGCAGCTACGCCGACATCGTCGGCCGCTTCGTCCTCGAAAAGGTCCTCACCGACGACACGAGCGATGATATCGCGCCGATGCTGACGCTCGCCCCGGACGCGAGCGCGGAGCTGGACAGCGGCCTGTATCTCATCATCGCCCACAGCTCCAATCTGGAAGGTAAGAACTACGTCAAGCTGGACGGCAGCACCATCCTCGGCTCGATCGTCAACACCTCCGAGTACGAGTACACCTTCGGCCCCGAGCTGATTGCTCTCCCCTCTCCGCTTGAGACCATCCCGAACACGGATCCGAACGCGGATCCGCCCTCCGGCGGGTCCGGCGGCGCAGGCGGCTTCGATCCGACCAATCCCTTCACCACGGCGAGCGGTCTGGGCGAGTGGTCCTACAACGTCACCGCGACGCTCAAGCCCGTGCGCGAGGTCTGCTACGGCGACCTGCTGATCAGCAAAACGCTTGCGAAGTACAACACGACCGACGAGACTCTTAACGACGTCAACGGCTACGAGACCGACCCGGTCTCCTTCGTCTTCCACCTCGAGTGGTACAAGGAAAACGACGACGGCTCGGTCCTCGAGGGCGACGACTACCTGATGTACACCTTCACCGCAACCGGTGAAAAGAGCACCTTCTACGAGGGCCGCTTCCCCGTCGGCACGCACATCCGCGTCACCGAGGTCTATCCCGGCTCCGGCTACAAGCTGACGAGCGACAAGGTCGTCGGCAGCCTCGACGGCGACTTCGTGATCGTCCCGCGCGTCGAGTACAAGGATAAGGACAACGACGGCATGATCGACGAGGTCGAGAACGATCCGCTGACCGCGTCCTTCACCAACGAGATCGACAACGAGCAGGTCAAGGGCTACGGTATCCTCAACCAGTATTCGATCACCAATAACAACAACTACATTTCGTGGACCGGCGTCAACACCGGCGACAGCGCCGATTCGGACGCCGCCGGCAACGGGTAAGGAGGAGCAAAAATGAAGAAAAACACTTTCCTCCTGGCGCTTCTGGCCCTGCTTCTCGTCGTCTGCGTCTCGGTCGGCCCCGCTCTTGCCTACTTCTCAACGTTCACAAGAGCCTCCGGCACCGCCACGCTCAGTCTGGAGCACCACACCTGGATCAAGGAGCCGGACTTTGACGAGGAGTTCAAGCAGATCCAGATCAAGAACTACGGAAAATCCCCCTGCTATGTGCGCGTTGCGGCCTTCGCGCCCGACGGCATCACCCTCGCGCTCGCCGCGGGCGACACGAGCGGCTGGAGCAAGGATGGCGACTACTGGGTCTACGGCTCCGTGCTGCAGCCCGGCGATACCGCCAACGATCTTGTCCTCGTGCTGGGCAACCTTCCCGTGCTGCCGTCCCCCAGCGCCGCTCCGGACATCAACCAGGTCGAGAGCTTCAATATCCCCGTCGTGTACGAGGCGACCATCGCCGTGTACGATCCGGATACGGAAGCCTACAAGCCCGCCGACTGGGGTCTGAAGTTCGACCTCATCGGCGACTGAAACGGAGGGCATGGATATGATCAAATCTAATAAAATGCGCATGCCCATCGTTACGATTCTGCTCTTTGCGTTCGCAATCGGACTGCTGCTCTTCACCTCGGTAGGCGGCACGCGCGCCGCGCTGATCGAAGGCACCGACGAGAACGCGTATGAGCTGGACATCGGCATGCCGATCGCCGACATTCTGCTTTATGAGCAGTGCGGCGAGAGCGCCGCCGCCGCCATCGCGGACAACGGCACGCTCCTTTCCGGACTTGAGGGCACGCCCGAGCCCGGCCGCAGCTATGCCGAAAAGCTCTGGGTCGTCAACGGCCTGACGGGCGCGGAGCAGGGCAACTTCGATCAGTTCGTCCGCGTGCAGGTCTACACCTACTGGCTGGACGAAGACGGCAACAAGGATCCCTCTCTTGACCCGAGCCTGATCGAGCTGACGCTCGGCGGCAACGGCTGGGTCGAGGACACGTCCGCCGCGGAGAACACTTCGAACGAACGCCGGATCCTGTATTACACCAGTGCCTTGAAGCCCGGCCAGGCCAGCCAGCCCTTCTGCGAGGCGCTGTCGGTCAGCACCGATGTCCTGCTCAAGGCTGAGCACGTATACAAGAGCGACGACGGCACCTATACCAAGACCGCCTACGTATACGACGGCAAGCAATTCTGCATAGAGGTCGAGGCCGACGGCGTGCAGGTCGTCAGCGGCCAGGCCGCCGTGCAGAGCGCCTGGGGCTGCACCAACGTCACGGTCGACGAGGACGCCGGCACGTTATCCCTGAACTGAAGGAGGAGAATGAATGAAAATGAATAAACGTTTACTCAGTCTGCTCCTGATGGCCTGCCTCCTGTTCAGCTTTTCCCTAACCGCTTACGCCGAAGGCACTGCGCACGAGATCAACGGCGGCACGGTCAGCTTCAACGGAAAGAAGCTGATCACCAACTTCTCGGCCGAGAACTTTACCGGCGCCGCCAAATCGCTGCTCCCCGGCGAGACCGGCAAGATCGAGCTTTCTCTTACAAATAACGACACCAAGGCCACCGACTGGTGGATGAAGAACACGATCCTCGACAACTTCCTCGCAAGCGAGGCCGGCGGCGCATATACCTACAAGCTGCGCTATATCGGCTCGGACGGCTCGGAGAACCCGCTGTATGACAACGACCGCGTCGGCGGCGATATCACCGGTTCCGGGCTGAAGGAAGGTCTTGAAGGCATCAACGATTCGCTCAAGGACTACTTGTTCCTCGGCACGCTCAAGCCCGGCAAGACCGGAAAGGTCGAGCTGGAGATCACGCTTGACGGCGAAACAAACGGCGTCTCCTACATGAACGAGCTGGCAAACCTCGAGCTCAGATTTGCCGTCGAGCGCACGCTGGATAAGTCCATCGTCAAGACCGGCGACGAGACCGATCCCCTGCCTTACCTCCGCGCCACCGCGATCAGCGGCGCCGCATTCCTCGTCCTGGCTTTCGTAAGTCTTGAGCTGGACCGCAGAAAGAAGGGAGCCGCGAAATGAAGACTGGCAGAAAGCTGCTCTGCATGCTTCTCATCGTATGCCTGTTCTCCGCCCTGATCCCTGCCGCGGCAAGCGCCTCGGGCGGCGATGAGGTCACCTATAAAATCACGGTCAGCGGCGGCAACTACGGTCTTGTGAAGGGAAGCAAGATCTATGAGGAGACCGTCCCCTACGGAGAGTCGCTGGACATTGCAAAGTATATCAGCATGGTCAGCTACGACACTACGGCGGACCCGAGCGAGAGATACTACTTTAAGAGCTCCTTCCACTACAGTGGGCAGACCGCTGCGGTCACTTCCGGTACGTCCGTCACCCACGACCTCATTTTGGTCGCGGACTTCGGTCTGAAGGGCGAGATGAGAACCGTCACCGTTACTTACGTGGAGAAGCCCGGCGGTAAGGTGCTCCACGCTCCCGACGAGATCCTGGCCAAGGTCGGCGATACGATCATCATTCCCTGCCGTCACATCAACGGCTATACCCCCAACGCCTACAACTACACATGGATCGTTAAGGAAGACGATAACACGATCCCGCCATTTTACTACACGCTGATTCCTCCTCCCACCACGCCGACGCCCCAGGGGCCGAACAATCCGGCCGCCCCGATCAATCCTGCGAACGCCCTGCGCCCGCAGAACCCGCAGAACCCGGCCGTCGTTAATCCCTCAAACAACAGCGAGCAACAGAACAACGGTCCGGTCGAGGTCATCAATCTGGATAATCCGGACGTGCCTCTGGCCGCTCCGGAACCGACGGAGGGAACGATCGCCAGTGAGCGCGAGACCCTGAAAAAGCGGCTCCGCTCCGCGATCCTGCTGGTAGTCTTCTCAATCCTGCTGCTTCTCTTCGCCCTTCTTTTCCTGTTCCTGCGCAAAAAGAAGAAAAAGGATGCCACAGATGAGACAGAGACCTAAACCGTCTCAAAACAGAAAACGGAACGAGGGCGGGAAGCTGATTCCCGCCCTCCTCTGCAACGTTTTGGGCACGCTGCTGATCCTTTCCGTCATCGCCATGATGCTGCCGTCTCTGGTGCCGCAGCTCATGGGTTATCGGGTTTACAACGTGGTCAGCGGCAGTATGGAGCCGGCGATCCCTGTCGGCAGCATGATCTTCGTCCGGCCCACAGAGGCGGAAGAGATCCGGGAGGGCGACGTCATCGCCTTCTACCGGCACGGCGTGGTCGTCACGCACCGTGTCCTGGACAACAAGAAGATCTCCCGGCAATTCGTCACCAAGGGGGACGCGAACGAGCTCGCCGACATGGAGAGCATTGCCTACGCGGACCTTCTGGGCCGGGTCGATCACCATATTCCGATGCTCGGCGACATCACCGCGCACATCACTACGCCGATCGGCAAGATCTATTTGTTCGCCATCATCCTCTGCGGTCTGCTGTTCAACATTCTCGCCAGCCGGCTGCGGGACGCCTGAACCCTTACGGAGAAACGCATGAAGCTGTCTCACATTGTCAAAATGCTGGCTGTCGCGGCGCTCGTCGTCTGTTTGTTCTCGATCGGGAATCTGCTGGTGATCCGCAGTCGATACCGGACGGCGGAAAAGCTCTACGAGGACGCGGCCGAAAGCTATACACAGCCGGCTGTCGAGACCCCGACGGGATCGGATGAGGACGCCTATGCCGAGCAGCCTGTGCAGCGCCGGGAGGACTGCGCGCCGATCGTCGTGGATTTCGCCGCTCTGCAAGAGATCAACAGCGACGTCTTCGCCTGGATCTACTGTGAGGATTCGGTCATCAACTATCCGGTCGTCCACTCCTTCGACAACGATTATTACCTCGAGCACGCCTTCAACAAGGAGGACTCCCCTTCCGGCGCGATCTTTTCCGACTACCGCAACAGCTTCGGCGTGCAGGACGCGAACACCATCCTCTACGGCCATCACATGCAGAACGGGACGATGTTCATGACGCTGAAATACTGGTACGACCAGGATTACTACGACGCTCACCCGGTCATGTGGCTGCTTACGCCGGAACAGGACTACAAGCTCGAGCTCTACAGCGTCCACTCCACGAGCGCCGTCTCAAGTATTTACAACATGTACTACGAGCCGACCGAAAAATTCATCCGCTATATTGAGAAGGCGAAGGAGGAATCCGGCTTTGTTTCCGACGTGATCCCGGACCCGCAGCTGCACCACGTCGTGCTTTCGACCTGCGCGTATTCCTTTATCAACGAACGCACCGTGCTGCACGGCCAGCTGCTCCCCATGAACAGCGCCGCCGGCATTCCCTTTGACGGCTCCGCTCCCCAGGGCGAGCTGCAGGATATCCCGTCCTGACGGCGCGCTTGGGACAGGCGATCCAAACCATTGATTCTGATCGGGGATCCCCTTGAGGATCCCCGGTTTTTTATGCGCCTTATTCGTTGCAAAGCGGCCCGGGTTATGCTATAATTTTATAATTGGCAGGATATGATCCCGCCAGAACGCTTGAACAAGGAATACCGGCTTCATGTATCTGAAAGCACTCGAGATCCAGGGCTTCAAGTCCTTCCCGGACAAGACGCGCCTGACATTTGAAAAAGATATCACCGCGATCGTCGGCCCCAACGGCTCGGGCAAATCCAACATTGCCGACGCGATCCTGTGGGTCATGGGCGAGCAGCGGACACGCGCCCTGCGCGGCGGCAAAATGGAGGACGTCATCTTCGGCGGCACCGAAAAACGCGGCAAGCTGGGCTATGCGCAGGTCTCGCTCGTCATCGACAACTCCGCTCATATTTTCGAGAGCGATTCGGCCGAGATCATCCTCACCCGCCGTTACTACCGCAGCGGCGAGAGCGAGTATTTCATCAACCGTGAGAACGTGCGCCTCAAGGATATCAACAATCTGCTGATGGACACGGGCCTCGGACGCGACGGTTATTCGATCATCGGCCAGGGCCGCATCGCCGAGATCGTCTCCACCAAGAGTACCGACCGCCGCGAGGTCTTCGAGGAGGCCGCCGGCATCTCGCGCTACCGCTACCGCAAGGAGGAGGCGGAGCGCAAGCTGGAGCGCACCGAGGAGAACCTTCTGCGTGTCAATGACAAGATCGACGAGCTGGAGCTGCAGGTCGGCCCGCTCAAAGAGCAGAGCGAGATCGCCAAGCGCTATCTCGTGCTGCGCGACGAGCTGAAGATCTGCGAAGTCTCCGCCTGGATGACGACGCTGGACCGCCTGCACGCGCAGGCCGAGAGCGTGAATCTCGAATACGAGCAGGTCACACACAGCCTGGAGAGCGCAAGGGCCAGCCTGGAGGCGCTCTATGCCTCCTCGGGCAGCATCACCGAGCGCATGCATCAAAAGGACGTCGAGACCGAACAGGCGCGCGAGCGCCTCTCCGCCGCCGAGAGCGCGGCGAGCGAGTGTGAGTCCGCCGCTGCCGTCATCCGCGCCAATGTGGACAGCACGCGCGAAGCGGCCGCCCGCCTGCTGGAGGATATGCAGAAGCAGGACAGCCGCGCCGCGGAGCTGCGCAGCCAGATCGCGGAGAGCGAAGCTCGCATCGCCGTCATCGACGGCGAATTGAAGGATGCCGAGACGCGCGAGCGGGAAACGAACAATGTCCTCGACGGCTGTCGCATGAAGCTCAAGAGCCGCGAGAGCATCCTGAACGATCTGACCGAGCGGGCGAATGCCCTTGCGATCGAGCTCAAAAGCGCCGAATCGCGCATCGCCATGCTCGAGGAAATGGAAAAGAATTACGAGGGCTATTCCGGCGCAGTCCGCAGCGTGATGCGCGAGGCGGAGCACGGCGCCCTCAAGGGGATCCACGGCCCGGCGGCGAATCTTGTCCGGGCGGACCGGGAATGCGCGCTCGCCATCGAGACGGCGCTGGGCGCCGCGGCACAGCACATCGTCGTCGACACGCAGAACGACGGCAAAAACGCCATTGAATTCCTCAAACGGCACGACGCGGGCCGCGCGACCTTCCTGCCGATTGACACGATCCGCGGCGGCGTCATGCGCGACGCGCCCGTGAACGATCCGGGCTTTATCGGCGTGGCTGTCGACCTGGTCGAATTCGACGGACGATACAAGGGTATTTTTGAAAACCTCCTCGGCCGCACGGTGGTCGCGGAGAGTTTGACGGACGCCGTTCGTATGGCGAAGGCCGGCGATAACCGCCTTCGTATCGTGACGCTGGACGGCCAGCTGATCAATCCCGGCGGTTCGATGACCGGCGGCAGCAGTGCGAAAAACAGCGGCATCCTCTCCCGCGCCAACGAACTGGAGAGCCTTCGCGGCAAGGCGAAGACAGCCGCGGAGAAAGCGAAGAACAGCGCAGCGGAGCTTGAACGCGCAAAGGCGAATCTCGCCAACGTCCGCTTCCAGCTCGACACCGCCCAGGCCGAGCAGGCCGAGCAGCGCAGCGCGCGCTCCTCTCTCGAGGCGGAGCGGCGCGCGACGGAAAACGGCATCTCCCAGCTCCGCGCCCTGCTTGAAGCGATCACCGGTGACAGCGCGGTACGGCGCGCCGCCGTCGAGGCAAGCGAGCGGCAGGTCGAAAGCCTGCTCACGCGGCTCAAGGAGAAAGAGGACCGCCTCGCCGAGATCCGCGAAGGGATCGCCGGGATCCGCGGTGAGATCGCCGAAATCAGCAAAAAACGTCTCGAGCTCGAGGGCAGACGCACTCGTGCGGAAAAGGAGACGCAGGAGCGCAACGCCGAGATCATCTCGCTCGAGCGCCAGAGCGCAAAGATCGAACAGAAAAAGCTCTCCGCCGACATGGAGGAGAAGCAGATCCTCGACAGGCTCTGGGACAATTACGAATTGAGCCACACCGCCGCCTGTGCGCTTCGCCGCCCGGTGGAGTCGATGGCCAAGGAAAACCGCCGCATCGCGGAGCTGCGCAGGGAGATCGGCGCACTCGGCACGCCGAATCTCGGCGCGATCGAGGAATACAAGCGTGTCAGCGAGCGTTACGAGTTTCTCACGACCCAGCGCAGCGACGTGGAGAAGGCCAGGGGCGAGCTGCTCGGCATCATCCGCGAGCTCACCGGCGAGATGAAGGAGGTATTCCTTACGCAGTTCGCCGCGATCGACGAGGCGTTCCGCGGTACTTTCCGCGAGCTTTTCGGCGGCGGCCGCGCCTCGCTGGAGCTGGAAGACCCCGACGACGTGCTCGGCTGCGGCATCGAGATCCGCGTCCAGCCGCCCGGAAAGGCGATCACGACGATCAGCCTGCTCTCCGGCGGCGAGATGGCTTTTGTCGCGATCGCGCTGTATTTCGCAATCCTGAAGGTCCGCCCGACGCCCTTCTGCGTCATGGACGAGATCGAGGCCGCGCTGGACGAGGCCAACGTCAACCGCTTTGCCGAATATCTGCGCCGCATGGCGGACCGGACGCAGTTCCTGGTCATCACGCACCGCCGCGGCACGATGGAGAGCGCGGACATGCTTTACGGCGTGACGATGCAGGAAAAAGGCGTCTCGAGCGTGATCGAGCTCGATCTCGAGAGCGCGCAGAAGACCGCAGAGGAGAATTGATATGGGACTGTTCGATAAACTGTTCTCCGGCCTGAGCAAGACCCGGAACAACATGGACGAGCTCGAGGAGCTCTTCCGGGACTATGCGCCGGACAGCGAGGACTTTTACGACGACCTCGAAGAACTGCTCGTGCTCTCCGACGTCGGCGTACAGACCGCGGAGAGCGTCGTCAAGGGCATGCGCAAGCTGACCTGGGAGCGGCGCTTCCGCAAGGGCTACGAAGCGCGTGAAGGCCTCATTGAGCTGCTCAGCAAGATGCTGCAGACCGGCGAGGCCGGTTTGAAGATCGATACGAGGCCCTCCGTGATCCTGATGGTGGGCGTCAACGGCGTCGGCAAGACGACGACGATCGGCAAGCTGGCCTCCCAGCTCAAAGCCGAAGGCAAAAAGGTCCTGCTCTGCGCGGCTGATACCTTCCGTGCCGCCGCGGGCGAGCAGCTGGAGGTCTGGGCGCAGCGTTCCGGGACGGATATCGTCCGTCACGAGGAGGGCAGCGACCCCGGCGCCGTGGTCTACGACAGCATCAGCGCCGCCCGGGCGCGCGGGAGCGACGTCATCATCATCGACACGGCCGGGCGCCTGCACAACAAGCAGAACCTGATGAACGAGCTGGCCAAGATCCGCCGCATCATCGGACGCGAGCTGCCGGAGGCGGACGTGGAGACGCTCATGGTGCTCGACGCGACGACCGGACAGAACGGTCTGCTGCAGGCCAAGCAGTTTCTGGAGACCGCCGGCCTCACGGGCATCGTGCTGACCAAGCTTGACGGAACAGCCAAGGGCGGCATCGTTTTTGCGATCGCAAACGAGCTCAAGCTCCCCGTCAAATATGTCGGCGTCGGCGAAGGGATCGACGATCTGATCCCCTTCGATGCCAAGAGCTTCGTAGAAGCTCTGTTCAAAGAATAAAGACGCCCCCTCCGTCTGTGAAGCAGACGGCTCTCCCCCGGGAGAGGGAGAGTCCATGAGAAAAAGGAGACAGTAAATGCCAATCACCAGCAAACAGCGCGCTTTTCTGCGCGGCCTCGCCATGAAGGAAGAAACGATCATCCTGATCGGGAAAGGCGGCATCACGGACAACCTGGTGCTCTCGGTGTGCGATGCGCTCAAGGCGCGTGAGCTCGTCAAGGGCAAGGTGCTCGAGAGCTCGATGCTCACGGCCGCCGAGGTCTGCGCCGAGCTCGCCGAGCGCTGCGGCGCCGAGGGCGTTCAGACCATCGGCACCAAGTTCGTGCTCTACAAGCGCAACGAAAAAGAGCCGAAGATCGAGCTGCCGAAGGACAGCAAACGCAAATGAAGATCGCCGTCTACGGGGGCAGCTTCAACCCCCCGCACCTGGGGCACCTTGAGGCGGCCAGAACGGCCGTGCGCGAGCTGCAGCCCGATCTGTTTCTGATCGTGCCTGACAGCATCCCGCCGCACAAGGCGCTGGCCGAGGGCAGCCCCACGGCGCAGGAGCGGCTGGAACTCTGCCGTCTTGCCTTTGCCGGGATCCCCGGTGCGGAGATCAGCGACATGGAGCTGCAGCGCGAGGGCAAGAGCTATACCTACGACACCGTCTGCCAGCTCCTTGAGCGCTATCCGGGCGCGGAGCTCACGCTGGTGATCGGGACCGACATGCTCGAGAGCTTTGAGGCGTGGTATCACTTCCGTTTTCTGCTCGAACACTGCACGATCGCCGCGCTCTCCCGCGAGGAGGACGACCGCGAGCAGATCGCCGCCGTGGCCGAATCTCTGCGCGCAGACTATGGCGCGCACGTCCTGCTGCTCGCGCACGAGCCGCTGGAGGCAAGCTCTGAAAAGATCCGGGAGCGGCTGCCGCTGCGCGCGGGCGAGGATCTGCTCAGCGACGCGGTTTATTCCGAGATCATACGCCGCCGTTACTACGGCGCGAAGCCGGAGCTGACTTGGCTGCGCGCCAAGGTCCTAGACCATCTCGACGAGCACCGTGTGGCGCATGTCGCCGGCTGCGAGGCAGAGGCGGTCCGTCTGGCCCTGCACTGGGGCGAGGACCCCGAGCTTGCCGCCGAGGCCGGGATCCTGCACGACATCACCAAGCGCTGTTCTTGTGAGGAACAGTTGAACTTGTGCGAAAAGTATGGTATTATAATCGATAATTCCGAGCGGAGCAATCCCAGGCTGCTGCATGCCAGGACCGGCGCGGCGCTTGCGCGCGAGCTCTTCGGCGCGGACGACGCCGTCTGTGAGGCCATCCGCTGGCACACCACGGGAAAGCCGGACATGACGCTGTTCGAAAAGATCCTGTATCTGGCGGATTATATCGAGCCGACCCGCGATTTTGACGGGATCGGGCCGCTGCGCGAGCTGGCCTATGAGGATCTGGACCGCGCGATGGCGCTGGCCCTGAAAATGACGATCGACGAGGTCCGCCGCGCCGGACGCGAGGTCTATGTCGACACGCTTACCGCATACGAGTGGTACAATGAGAAGGAGAAATGACACATGCTGAGCCCCGCCCAAATCGCCGCCATCGCCGTCGAGGCGCTTGACGACAAGAAAGCAAAGGACATCAAGGTCCTCAAGACCGACGGGCAGACCGTGCTGGCGGACTATTTTGTGATCTGCAACGGCAGTTCCGCGCCGCACATCAAGTCGCTGGTCGACGAGGTAGACCGCCGCCTTTCCGAGGCAGGCGAGCCGCTGATGCGCCGCGAAGGCCTTCGCTCGGACATCTGGGTGCTGATGGACTTCGGCTGCGTGATCGTCCATGTTTTCACGGACGAGGCGCGCAAATTCTACAATTTGGAGCGTCTCTGGAGCGATGCGGAGACTGTTGACCCCTCATCCCTTCCGCGCCCCTGACTACAGGGGCGGTATGAGCAGGTCCGTGCCTGAACGGACAAATTCATTGAAAAAGGGATCGAATGAACATGAAATACGATTTTGCGGCAATTGAAAAGAAATGGCAGGACCGCTGGGAGATCAGCAAGCCCTATGCGGCCGTCACCGGCAGCGAAAAGCCCAAGTTCTACGGGCTGATCGAATTCCCCTACCCCTCCGGGGCGGGACTGCACGTCGGCCATCCGCGCCCCTTCACGGCGATCGACATCGTCACGCGCAAAAAGAGGATGGAAGGCTACAATGTCCTCTTCCCGATCGGCTTTGACGCGTTCGGTCTGCCGACCGAGAACTACGCCATCAAGAACCACATTCACCCTGCCATCGTCACCAAACAGAATATCGAGAACTTCACCCGTCAGCTCAAGATGCTGGGCTACGGCTTTGACTGGGACCGCGTGGTCGACACCACTGACCCGAACTACTACAAGTGGACACAGTGGATCTTCCTGCAGCTTTTCAAGAACGACATGGCCTACAAGGCCACCATTCCCATCAACTGGTGCCCCAGCTGCAAGGTCGGCCTGGCCAACGAGGAGGTCGTCGAGGGCATGTGTGAGCGCTGCGGCTCCCCGGTCATCCGCAAGGAAAAGAGCCAGTGGATGCTGCGCATCACCAAGTACGCCGACCGCCTGATCGACGATTTGGATGATCTCGATTTCATCGAACGCGTCAAGATCCAGCAGAAGAACTGGATCGGCCGCTCCACGGGCTGCGAGGTCAGCTTCAAAACCAACACGCCCGACGACGTCACGGTTTTCACCACCCGCGCCGACACGCTCTTCGGCGTGACCTATATGGTCATCTCCCCCGAGCATCCGCTGCTGGTGAAATGGAAGGACCTCATCACGAACTGGGACGAGGTCCAGGCCTATCGCGAAGCCGCCGCACGCAAGTCCGACTTTGAGCGCGGTGAGCTCAACAAGGATAAAACCGGCGTGAAGCTCGAGGGTATCGAGGTCACGAATCCCGCCACCGGCGCTCTTGTCCCGATGTTCGTCTCCGATTACGTGCTGATGGGCTACGGCACCGGCATCGTCATGGGCGTGCCGGGCCACGACCAGCGCGACTGGGAGTTCGCCACGAAATTCGGTCTGCCGATCATCGAGGTCGTCTCCGGCGGCGATATCACCAAGGAAGCCTTCGTTTCCAAGGACGAGGACGCGATCATGGTCAACTCCGGCTTCCTCAACGGCATGACCGTCCGCGAGGCCATCCCCGCCATGAAGGAGTACGCCGCCGAGCAGGGCTGGGGCAAGGAAAAGGTCAACTACAAGCTGCGCGACTGGGTCTTCACCCGTCAGCGCTACTGGGGCGAGCCGATCCCCCTCGTGAACTGCGAGAAGTGCGGCTGGGTCGCTCTGCCGGAGAGCGAGCTGCCTCTGCTCCTGCCGCAGGTCGACAGCTACGAGCCCACCGACGACGGCGAGAGCCCGCTGAGCAAGATGACCGACTGGGTCAACACCACCTGTCCCTGCTGCGGCGGTCCCGCCAAACGCGAGACGGACACCATGCCCAACTGGGCCGGCTCCAACTGGTACTACCTGCGCTATATGGACCCGCACAACGATACTGCGCTCGTCTCGAAAGAGGCCGAGGCATATTGGGGCCCGGTCGACTGGTACAACGGCGGCATGGAACACACGACGCTCCATCTCCTCTACAGCCGTTTTTGGCACAAGTTCCTCTACGACATCGGCGTCGTCCATACGAAGGAGCCCTATGCCAAGCGCACCTCGCACGGGATGATCCTCGGTCAGAATCCTCACTACGTCGGCAACGCGGCCACCGAAGAGGAGAAGAAGGCGCTGCTCGAGCGCTACGGCAGCGAGGCGCTGCGTCCCTCCGTGAAGATGTCGAAATCGCTCGGCAACGTCGTCAACCCCGACGACGTCATCAAGGCCTACGGCGCGGACACGATGCGCGTGTATATCATGTTCATCGGCGATTTTGAGAAGGTCGCGACCTGGTCCGACGACGCGGTCAAGGGCTCGAAGCGCTTCCTCGACCGCTGCTGGAACCTCATGGATCTCGTGAAGGATGATCCTGAGGTCTCCGCAAAGAACGAGGCGAGCATCCACCGCACGATCAAGAAGGTCGGCGAGGATATCGACCAGCTGAAGATGAACACGGCGATCGCCGCGCTGATGACCCTGGTCAACGAGTTCTATGCCGGCGGACTGACGAAGGGCGATCTCGAAGTCCTCATCCAGCTGCTCTCCCCCTTTGCGCCGCACATCGCCGAGGAGATGTGGGAGCTTTGCGGTTTTGCCGAAAAGCACGGCTGCATGGCGATGCAGATGCCCTGGCCGAAGTACGACGCGGCCAAGACCGTCGCCGCCGAGCATGAGATGGCGGTGCAGGTCAACGGCAAGCTGCGCAGCACGATCACCGTCCCCTCCGAGTGCGGCGAGGACGAGATCGTCGCCGCCGCGCTCGCGGATGAGAAGATCAAGCGTCAGATGGAAGGCATGAAGCTGGTCAAGACCATTGTCGTCAAGAACAGGATCATCAATCTGATCCTCAAGCCGGCGAACTAAAGCTTGACAAGAAAGGCCAAAGCCCTTATAATAAGACTGTTGAAAAGCCAATGATTTGGCCCTTGAAGCACCGAAAGGTGTATTTGGAGGGAGGGAAATAAATGTCTGAAATCTACGTCAAGGAAAACGAGTCTCTGGATAACGCTCTGAAACGGTTTAAGCGCAGCTGCGCGAAGTCCGGCGTTCTGGCCGACCTGCGGAAGAAGGAGTACTACCAGAGCCCCAGCGTCAAACGCCGCAAGAAGTCTGAGGCGGCCCGCAAGAACAAGAACAAGCGCTACTATTGATGTAATGCAAAAAAGCAGCATCCCGATGGGATGCTGCTTTTCTTATTCTCCGCCTCCCCCGGCGGGGGCTCCGTGATCGTCTTCCGTTTTCAGCAGGAGGATCTCCCCTGCTCCGGTCACCGCGGGACGGACGCGGAGTTCCGCAAGCGAAAACTCTTTCTGCAGGAGCCGCAGGTTTTTGCGCTTTTGACCGATCACCTGTGAAAGCGTCTGCGGCGACGCGCCGAGCGTCACACGGCTGCCGGCCGGGACGCCGGCAAGCAGTGCCCGCGCCTTTTCAAGCAGGATGCGGCTGCGGACCAGTTCGCCGAGCGCTGGATGGTAGGCACCGCCCGCCGCCTCGCCGCCGGAGAGTTTTTCCGTCGGATTGAGACCCAGCCGGATGACCGGGATGCCGGCGTCTTCAAAGAGAGGCAGAAGCTTTGCACAGATCTCGACCGCGTCTTCGACCGTGTGTTCCCGGTATTCCCCCTTCTGCCAGCGATCATACAGCTCCGTACCGCGCACGATGACCGTCGGATAGATCCGCACGCCGTCCGGATCCAGGGCGATGAGGCGGCGCGCCGTCTCCAGATCCTTCTCCGGCGTGTCGCCGGGCAGGCCGGTCATCATCTGCAGTACAAGCGCGAAACCCGCAGCCCTGACGGCTCTCGCCGCCCGCTCCACGTCCTCCGCCGTGTGGCCGCGTCCGGAGAGCCGGAGCACTTCATCGTCCATCGACTGCGCGCCGAGCTCGATCGTTTCGACGCCGAAGCGGCGCAGACGAGCGAGCGTTTCACCGTCGATCGCATCCGGCCGGGTAGAGAGACGGATCGAATCGATCTCTCCCCTTGCGGCGGCCTCCGCCGCGGCGGCGAGCAGCTCCTCCTGCCGTGATGCCGGGATCGCCGTAAAGCTCCCCCCATAAAACGCCAGCTGCCGCTTTGCCCCGTTACAGGGCAAGGCGGCTGCTTTCCTGATCGCGTTTTTAACGTCCTCCGCCGAGGCGGGCCGCACAGCGCCGCTGATACGGCGCTGGTCGCAGAAGACACAGGCGTGCGGACATCCGAGATGCGGCACAAAGACAGGGATGATCGATGCGCGCGCGCTCATTTCGTGAGGGTCTCCAACGCGCGGCGCGCCGCCATCTGTTCGGCTTCCTTTTTTGTCCTCCCGCTGCCTTCGCCGATCTTGACGCCGTCGACGGACACCGCGAAGGAGAAGAGCTTGTTGTGATCCGGGCCGCTCTCGCCCGTCTGCTCATAGCAGATCCTGACCTCGCCGTTCTGCTGCACCAGCTCCTGCAGCGCCGTCTTGTAGTCGGCGCTGGGACGGACGTCATCAATGTGCGCATTCCGGAGGACATGCTCCATAATAAAGCGTTTCGCCTCCGCCATGCCGCCGTCGAGATAGATCGCGGCGATGATCGACTCTACCATGTCCGCCAGGATCGAGGTTCGCGCGCGGCCGCCGGTCAGCTCTTCGCCGCGGCCGAGACGCATGAACTCGCCCAGTCCGAGGGAAAGCGCCGTCTCGTGGAGGCTGGTCTCGCAGACCAGCTCGGCGCGCAGGCGCGTCATGCGCCCCTCGGGCAGCGCAGGGCTGTGCGCATAGAGGAACTCCGCCGTCGTGAGCCCCAGCACCGAGTCGCCCAGAAACTCCAGCCGCTCATAGCTCACCGCGCCCGCGGCGTGCTTCTCGTTGGCATAGGAGCTGTGGGTCAGCGCCGTCTCCAGCAGTGTATCGTCCTTGAAATGATAGCCGATCCGGCTCTCAAGCGTTTCCTTCACTCTCGCTCCTGATCCTCATATGTTCGATGTTTTCCTTGATGTCCTCAACGATCCCTGACTCCGTAAAGGCCTTGGCCTGGCGGATCGCCGCAAAAAAGCTCGCAGCGTTCGACGAGCCGTGCGCCTTGATGACGGGCTTGGAGATGCCCAGCAGCGCCGTCCCGCCGACCTCGTTGACGTCCATGGATTTCTTCATGGCCTTCAGATCGTTCTTCAGCACGGCCGCCGCCAGCTTGTTCACGCCGCTCTTATAAAACACGCCCTTGAGCGAGCCCATGAGATACTTGATCACGCCCTCCGTGGTCTTGAGCAGCACGTTGCCTGTAAATCCGTCGGTCACGATCACGTCGGCCGCGCCGTCAAAAACGCCCGTGCCCTCGACGTTGCCGACGAAGTTGATGCGGCCCTGCTCGCTCGCTTCGCGCAGCAGAGCGAAGGCCTGATGCTGCAGCTCGCCGCCCTTGGTATCCTCGGTTCCGACGTTGAGCAGGCCCACGCGGGGATCATCGCAGCCCATGATCTTCTTGGCATAGTAGCTGCCCATGAAAGCGAATTGGAGCAGGTACTCGGCCGTGCATTCGACATTTGCGCCGCAGTCGATGAGCATGACGCCGTGCTCGCCCGCGGGCAGCACCGGCGAGAGCGCCGCGCGGCGGATGCCGCGGATGCGCTTGACCGTCAGCGTCGCGCCGGTCAGCAGCGCGCCGGTCGAGCCGGCGGATACGACCGCGTCGCCCTTGCCCTCGGCCAGCAGCCTGAGCGCGACCGCCATCGAAGAATCCTTCTTGCGGCGCGTCGCCGTGCTCGGGTCGTCCTCCATGGTCACAACCTCACGCGCATCGACGATCTCGATCCCTTCGCTCTCTCCGTTTTCCAGACAGGCGCGGACATCCTCTTCCCTGCCGACGAGCGTGAGCTCGACGCCCAGCTCTTTCCCGGCGCGCAGCGCGCCCTTCACGATCTCCTGCGGAGCGTTGTCTCCGCCCATCGCGTCGACGATGATCCTCACAGCTGCATGACCTCCTTCGTCAAAAGCTTCTCTATGATCGCAAGCGAACGCTTTGATATCTCCGTGTTTTTGTTTCTCTTGCCCTTCACTCGGCAGCCGAGCGGGCTGATGATGCCGAAGTTGATGTTCATCGGCTGGAAATCGCCGACGCTCCCGCCGGAAACATACAGCGCCAGCGCGCCGATCGCCGTCTCCTGCGGGAAATCGACGCTCTCGAGTCCCAGGCTCCGCGCCGCGGTCTCAATGCCGACGAGCAGGCCGGAGGCTGCCGACTCGACATAGCCCTCCACGCCGGTCATCTGTCCGGCAAAACTGATGCGCGGCTCGCTCTTGAGACGATAATAACGATCCAGCAGCTTCGGGCTGTTGAGATAGGTGTTGCGGTGCATCACGCCGTAGCGGACGAATTCGGCTTCCCGCAGCGCGGGGATCATCGAAAAGACTCGCTTCTGCTCGCCCCAGGTCAGATGGGTCTGGAAGCCCACCATATTGTATAGCGTGCCCTCGGCGTTGTCCCGCCGCAGCTGCACGACAGCGTAGTTGTTCTTCCCCGTGCGCGGATCGACAAGCCCAACGGGCTTGAGAGGGCCGTAACGCAGCGTATCGACGCCGCGGCGGGCCATGACCTCTACGGGCATGCAGCCCTCGAAGACCGCGCCGTCGTCGAATCCGTGCACCGCCGCTTCTTTGGCGCTGACCAGCTCCCCAACGAAAGCCAGATACTCCTCCCGATCCATCGGGCAGTTTACATAATCAGCCGTCCCTTTGTCGTAGCGGGAAGCGAAGAAGGCGTTGTCCATATCCACGCTTTCGATCGTTACGATCGGGGCGACGGCGTCGTAGAAATGCAGGCCGCTCTCCGGGCAGAGGGCGGCGATCCTTTCGGCGATCGCGTCGCTCGACAGCGGGCCGGTCGCGATCACGACCTCGCCCTCGGGGATCTCCGTCGCCTCGGCGCGGACGATCTCGATCTCGGGACTATTCTCGATCTTTTCGGTGATATAGCGGGAAAAACCCTCGCGATCCACGGCGAGCGCGCCGCCTGCGGCCACGCGGTTTGCGTCCGCGCTCTCCATGATAAGCGAGCCCAGCGCGCGCATCTCGGCCTTCAGGAGGCCCACGGCGTTGGAAAGCTCGTCGCTTCGCAGAGAGTTGGAGCAGACCAGCTCGGCGAAGCCGTCGGAGACGTGCGCCGGCGTTTTTTTCTCCGGCTTCATCTCCACGAGCCGCACGGGGATATGGCGTCTGGCGAGCTGCCAGGCGCATTCGCTCCCGGCGAGCCCTGCGCCGAGCACGGTGATCTTCTCCATCCTTACTCCTTGGTTTTCTTCGTTTTCTTTGCCGCGGGCGTTTTCTCCGCGGTCTTTTGGGCCGGGCTCTTCTTTGCCGCAGTCTTTTTCGCCGTCCCGGCGCCGCTCTTCTTCGCCGGCGCTTTTTTCTTGTAGCTGCGCTTCTCCTCGGGGACGAAGTTCGGGCAGTCCTCGTTGATGCAGAAGCTTTTGAGAGGACCGCGGCCGCTGCGCTTGAACATCGTTTTGCCGCAGCTCGGGCAGACGTCCTTGGTCGGCACGTCCCAGGTGATGAAGCCGCACTCGGTCCCATGCTCGCAGGCGTAAAAGACGTAGCCCTTCTTACTCGTACGCTTGAGGATCTTGCCGCCGCACTTGGGGCATTTGCCGGGCATTTCGGTGACGATCGGCTTGGTAAAGGTGCACTCCGGGAAGCCCGGGCAGGCCAGGAAGGGACCGAAGCGGCCCTTCTTGACGACCATCTGGCGGCCGCAAACGTCGCAGTACTCGTCGCTGAGCACGTCCGGCACCTTGATGCGCACGCCGTCCATCGCCTTTTCCGCCGCGCTCATTTCTTTCTCAAAGCCGCGGTAGAATTTATCGAGCACCTCGCGCCATTCGGCCTTGCCGCTCTCGATCTCGTCGAGCTCGCTCTCCATCTGGTTGGTGAATTTCACATCGACGATATCGCCGAAATGCTCCTTCATCAACTCCGTCACCACCTCGCCGAGAGGCGTCGGGCGGAGGTATTTCCCCTCCTTGATGACATAGTCGCGCGAGGTGATCGCGGTAATTGTCGGCGCGTAGGTGGAAGGCCTGCCGATCCCCTTCTCTTCCATGGCGCGGATGAGCGTCGCCTCGGTATAGCGGGCAGGAGGCTGTGTGAACTGCTGCTGCGGCGTCATCTTTTCAAGATATACGCGTTCTCCCTCGCTGAGAGAAGGCAGCGGGCTATCCAGTTCGCCCTGCTCTTCGTCGCGCGCTTCTTCGTAAACGGCGGTATAGCCGGGGAATTTCAGTTCGGAATAGTTGGCGTGAAAGCTGTAGCCGGCGGAGTCGACGACGACCGCGATGTTGTCGTAAACGGCATTGGACATCTGGCTGGCCGTAAAGCGTCCCCAAATCAAACGGTACAGCCGATACTGCTCCTGTGTGAGGTCCTTGCGGACAAGCTCGGGCGAGAGTGCGATCGAAGTCGGGCGGATGGCCTCGTGCGCGTCCTGTGCGCCGGCTTTCGTCTTGAAGCGGCGCGGCGAGCCGGGATAGTACTTTTCGCCGTAGCGGCCGACGATATACTCTCTCGCGGAGGCGAGCGCCTCCTCGGAAAGACGCAGCGAGTCCGTTCTCATGTAGGTGATCAGACCGATCGTCCCCTGTCCGCTGATCTCCACGCCTTCGTAAAGCTGCTGGGCAATGGACATCGTGCGGCGCGGCGTCATGGCCAGGCGGCGCGAGGCCTCCTGCTGCAGAGTCGAGGTGATGAAGGGCGGCGCCGGACTCTTCTGTTTTTCGCCGCGCTTGACGGACTGGACCACAAAGGGCTCGTCCTGCGTCGCGGCGATCACTGCCTTGACCTCTTCCTCGCTCTTCAGCTCGGTCTTCTTCTCGCCGCGGCCGAAAAAGCGTGCGGTGAACTGCGCGTTCTCCTCGCCGCAGGACAGCAGCGCGTCAAGCAGCCAGTACTCCTCGCTTTGAAAACCCTTGATCTCCTCCTCGCGGTCGACGACCATGCGCGTCGCGACAGACTGTACGCGGCCCGCAGACAGGCCGGCCTTGACCTTCTTCCACAGCAGCGGAGAGATCTGATAGCCGA
Organism: Oscillospiraceae bacterium; assembly: GCA_902761055.1. GTDB lineage: Bacteria > Bacillota > Clostridia > Oscillospirales > Oscillospiraceae > Limivicinus. The sequence continues at coordinate 23,643 of CACWIS010000003.1, read as the reverse complement.
CGATGCGGTCGAGGATGCGGCGCGCCTGCTGCGCGTCCACCAGATCGCTGTCGATCGCGCGCGGATGCTGGATGCTGTCCGTCACGACCTTCTTTGTGATCTCGTTGAAGGTCACGCGCTGCGCTTTCTTGTCGCTGAGCTCCAGCAGCTCCTTGAGATGCCAGGAGATCGCCTCGCCCTCGCGGTCCGGGTCGGTCGCGAGATACACGGTAGAGGCAGACTTCGCGTCTTTTTTCAGTTCCGCGATCAGGTCCTTTTTCTCTTTGACCGGGATATACTCCGGCTCAAAGCCGTTGTCTATATCAACGCCCAGCTTGCTCTTCGGCAGATCCCGCAGATGTCCCATGGACGCTTTTACCTTATACTGTCCGCCGAGATACTTTTCGATGGTCTTCGCCTTGGCCGGAGACTCGACGATCACAAGGTCCTTCCCTCTTGCCATTCCTCTTCCTCACTTCTTGCATTTTTCATACGCCGCCGCTCCGTGAGCGCGGCGATCATTTTCGATGGATGTTCAGCGCGATCCGGTTTCCGGGAACGCGCCGGACGATGCCCTTGACGGTCATCAGCGTAAGCTGCGTCAGCACCGCAGCGGCACCGAGGCCCGTCTTTTCGACGATGTCGTCGATGTGCGTGGGCTCCTTCCCGATCGCCGCAACGATCTTCAGCTGCGTCTCGCTCAGGCCGGCGAGCTGCTGTCTGAAGTCAATATATTCTCCGCCCTTTTCCTTGTCAATCTCTTTTTTCGGCTCCGCAGGCCGCGGCGCGGACGTCTTCGTATCCGCGCAGGGGGCAGAAGCGCGGCTTTCCGACACGCGGCCCGGGTAGCGCGCGGCAAACTCGCACATAACGTCCCAGCCGCAGGTGACGGGCTTTGCTCCCTGCTTGAGCAGACCGTTCGTCCCGCAGCATCCGGGCGCGTCGGCGTTGCCGGGCACAGCGAAGATCTCCTTGCCCTGCTCCAGCGCCTCGCCTACGAAAAGCAGCGTGCCGCTCTTCTCCGGCGCTTCGACCGCGAGCACGCCGACCGAAAGGCCTGCGCTGATACGGTTGCGGTCGCGGAAATGACTTCGCAGCGAGCGCGTTCCCGGCGCGTATTCACTGATGAGCGCGCCGCGCTCGGCGACCCGGGCGGCCAACTCGCCGTCCTGCTGCTCATGCGCCGTGCCGAGCACGCCGATGCAGCTCCCGCCTGCGGCCAGGGCGCCGTCAGCCGCCGCGGCATCCACGCCGTTGGTCAGGCCGGAGACGACAAGACCGCCGCAGCGCGTGATCTCCCAGGCGAGCTGTCGGCTCATTTTTAAGCCGTAAGGTGACGCTGAGCGCGTCCCGACCACGGCGATCGCCGCTTCGTCGTCGATCGCGCCGAGCTTGCCCTTTACATAGAGCACGACGGGCGGCGAGGCGATCTGTTTGAGACGTGCCGGATAGGCCGCATCCTGCAGCGTGACGATCGAAAGCCCCTGCGCGGCGCAATCCTCCAGGATCTCCTGCACGGAGCAGAGATCGCGGCGTTCAAGCGTCGTCCCCTCCGTCGGGGAAACACCTTCCGTTGCCGCAAGCGCGCCCGCCGGCGAGAAAAACGCTTTCTCCGCGTCGCCGAAGCGGTGAATCACGGCGCTCTTCGCGCGCGGGCTCACAGCCAGCGCGGAGAGCCATATCCAATAACTGACAGCAGACATATCCTATCTCCCCCGCCGCATTTCCCACATCAGCACCGAAGCTGCGACCGCCGCGTTGAGCGACTCGCTTTCCGGCGCCATGGGGATGATGATCTTTTTTTCGCAAAGCGCGAGAAGCTCCGCAGACAGGCCGCGCCCCTCGCTGCCGACCGCGACGGCAGAGTGAGTTATATCAAGCTTCTGCAGCTCCTCCGCATCCTCGCGGAGCGCCGCGCCGTAGAGGTTCAACCCGTTGCGCCGCAGCCAGTCCGGCAGTTCGTCGAGGCCCATGCGGAAGACCTTTTGGCGGAAGATCGCGCCCATCGTGGAGCGGACGGTTTTGGGGCTGAAGAGGTCGGCGCAATCACCGATCAGGACGACGGCTCCGATCGAAAAAGCGTTGGCGGTGCGCAGGACGGTGCCGACGTTGCCGGGGTCCTGCACATTTTCGAGGATCAGTGCGTTTTCAACTCTTTCATCTGGCGCCGCGCCCTGCGCCGCAAGGGATGAGCCGTTTTCCGGAGCCGGGCCGCGCACTGCGCCGCGCAGGCGCGCGGTAAAAAGCGGGCCCGGGCTGTTTTTCATGGGGGAGGCATAGTCGAAAAGCTCCTGCGGCGCAAGGAACTGTTTGCCGCAGAGCGCCTCGTGTGCGGGGCTGCGCGGCGCGCTGCCCTCTTTCCAGAGGATGGACGTGATCTCCGCACCGGCGGCGACAGCCTCGTCGAGCAGCTTGAGTCCGTCACAGACGAACTCGCTCCTTCCGGCCCGGAGGGCCGCGTCGGACGCGAGGGCGCGCAGAAGGAGGACGTATGCGTTTTTCCTTGATGTGATCCTATCCATTTTCTCCTCCGCACAGTCGGGAAAGTGAACGCCCGGCGCCATCCCTCCGTCCGCTCATCGCAGCACGGGGCGCCGATCTTTTTTATCTGGCAGGACGGGTTTCCGGAAGGCATGGTCCGTAACCGGCCGGATCCCCCGACGGGAGACCGTCGACGGCCGGATGCTTTCCGCCGCGTCAGGAGGGGTGCTTCTTCTCCCAGCGGCGGCGGGCGCGGACACGCACGGCCTCCTCGACGCCCTCCTTTGCTCGGGGGAAAACATCCTCCTCGAGCCTGCGCTTGCCGAAGGCGAGCAGACGGATCAGCCAGACGAGCGCGGTCAGCGCGGGCGGGAGGGCAAGCAGCGCCGCGAGCGCCCAGAGCACGGCGCAGCGATACTCTGCGATGCGGGCCGCGTTCTCCCAGTACGGATAGCTGACCGCGCCGCTGTGGGCGGCGCGCTCCGCCAGGGAGCGGGAGAGGTTCAGCAGCCTGCCGGAATCAAAGCGCGAGGAGTTGACGACGTTTTCGCCGTCCTTGTTCGGGAAGCGGTCGGCGACGAGCTGGGCGGCGTAATTCCTGACGATCTCGGGCAGGACGATCTCGTAGCAGTCGATCGTGCTGCTGTTCGTGAGCGCACAATAGGCGTCGTAGCTCATGAACAGGCCCTTCTCGCCGGTGTTCGCCCGGCGGCTGGCCCAGTCGTTCTCGCGCTCGACCACGCCGCCGACGACAAATTCGACGCCGTTGATCTGAACGCGCAGATCCGTCAGCTCTGTCCCGCCGAAGAGCTCCCAGGCGAGCGCACGGTCCAGCAGCACGCGGTCGTGCGAGAGGTCCTCCTCCGTGAGGTAGCTGCCGCTGAGCAGCAGCAGCGGATGGAACTCGAAAAACGCGCCGCCGACGGCGGTCACCGGGGCCGCGGTCGTACCGCGCTCGCCGGTGACGGTCACCTTTCCCTCGCAGCTCCAGGCGTCGAGGAAGGGCTCGCTCTTCCCGTTCCCTTCAAAGCCCGCCTTGTCGAGCTCTTCGAGCACGGCGTAGCGGAAGGTATAGATCTCCTTGAGCCCGACCGCGGAGGGGCGCGGCAGGAAGCAGCTGATCTGAGCATAGCTCTGTTCGCTGTCGCCGCGCCAGCGCTCCGCCTCCCGCTGACAGAGCAGGCTGCGGGCAGTGACGCGCGCGGTCAGCACGCAGGCCGCCGCAAGCGCGAGCAGCAGCAGGCAGAAGGCGCTCCACAGCACCCGTCCGGTAAGAAAGCGTTTCATATCAGCCCTCGGCCATGCGGACCTGGTCGCCGCTCTTGAGCGGAGCGGAGCTCGTCGTGACAACAAAGTCGCCGTAATTCAGCGCGCCGGTCACCGCGGAGTTGTTGTCGTCGGATGCGATGACCTCCACGTCCACGCGGCGGGCAAAGTAGCGGTTGCCGAGCGCGGAGCTCTTTTCCTGGACGCTCAGGACATATTTGCCGTTGGAGTCGGTCCGGATGGCGCTGTTGGGCACGATCAGATCATAGTTCTGGCCGCGCTCGCCGATCGAGATCGTCAGCTGTGAGCCCGCGCTGACGTCGCCCGTGACCTCAAATTCCAGCAGGCGGCGGGTCTGCGGATCCTTGGGGTCCGGCTTGATGGCGGTGAGCACCGCATCGACGCTGCTGCCCCAGTAATAGCTGGTGACGGAGGCGCTGTCGCCGATATGCAGGCGCTTGGCCTGGTCGTTGGTGACGGAATAGCTGAGCACGTAGCCCATATCGGGCACGTCGAGCACGGCCAGCACCTGATCCTTGGCGGCGGTCGTCCCGGCCGTGACGGCGATGGAGCTGATCGTGCCGGAGACGTTGGAGCGGATCTGGTTGCCCGCGCCGCCGGAGAGCGTGTCGAGCTTCTTCTGCGCCCGGTCGATCTGGTATTTGAGATCCTGCAGGCTCAGGCCGGTGATCGCGGCCTGGCGGTTGTAGTCCTCGGCGCTCTCCTGGAGGGCGCTGAGGGCGCTTTCCGCGGCTTTTCGTTCGGCCACGGCGTCGTTATAGTCCTCGGAGAAAAGCTCGTTAAAGCTGTCGTAGAGCTGCTGTGCGGAATTGTATCGCTCGAGAGCCTCGAGCTGCGCTTCGACGCAGTCCATCAGATCGTCGCTGCGGCCGCTGTCCGAGAGATAGCTGTACGCGTTGTCGAAATAGGGGCCGGCCGAATTGAACTCAGCAAGCAGATCCGGGAACTGCTGAAGATAGTCCGCGCTCATGAGCACAAAGACGTTCAGTCCGTTCTCCGCCTCGCCGAGCTTGTCATAGGCGACCTGGACGGAATTGGCGCTCCCGTCCTCCGCCGCGACGGCCGCGCGGGCTCCGCTGAGCGCGAAGAGCACGTCGTTGAGCGCCGTGACGCTCTCGGGAGGGGCCACGCCCATTCTCTCGTCCATCGCGAGGCGCGAGATGTAGGACAGCAGGTTGTCAAGGCTGCTCAAGGCGGTCTGCGAGGCGAGCCTGCAGTTCAGCTCCGCCGAGGCATAGGCCTCTTTGGCGGCGTCCTGCGCTTCGCGCGCGCCGTTCAGATCGGAGTTGTCGTTCATCCGGGCAAGCGCCCGGGCCTCGGCCGCGACGGCGTTGTTGTAGCGCGCCTGCGCGCTCGCCAGCTTGCCGCTGTAATTCGTTGCGCCGGCTACGGTCTGGTCGTAGTTGAGCTTGAGCTGGCGCAGCTGGTCCTGCGCGGCCTCGATCTCGGCGCTGTCGCCCTCGCCGAGGACGAAGAGCACATCGCCGACCTCGACCTTCTGGCCGGCCTTGACCATGACGGCGCGGATCTCGCGCGTCTCGGCCGCCTTGACCTCATAAGTGCCGAGCGACTCCACCGTGCCGGTCCCGCGCACCTTCGCCGTGATGGCGCCCGACTGGACATAGGCGCTTGCGACCTCCGGCAGGCTGCGATTCATGATGGTGTTGGAAAAAAAGGTCAGCACCAGCAGCACCGCGAGGAAGATGATCGCGGCGTTCTTGACCCATTCTCTGTTTTTCACTTTCGTTTCCATGGACAACACGCTCCGTTCGTGGGGAGTTGCGGGTGCGGCGGGGCCGCTTCACCCGGAGGGTCGGGCAAGGGCGCGTCAGCCCTTGACGCTGCCCTGGCTGGCGATCCCTTCGACGAGGTATTCCTCACCGTGGAGGAAGAGCAGCAGCGAGGGGATCATGTAGACGCTCGCCATTGCGAAGGCGAGACCGATCTCGCCGGAATTGATGTTGGAGAGGAAGACCGACAGCGGCTGGGAATCCGCGTCCTTGAGCAGGATCAGCGGCTGCTCGACCATGTTCCAGTAGTCGATGAACACGAGGATCGCGATCGAGTAGAGCGCGGCGCGGCACTGCGGCAGGCAGACCTGCGTGAAGATCTGCCACTCGGTCGCGCCGTCGACCTTGGCCGCCTCGATGAGCGAGTACGGGATGCGGCGCATGAACTTCGTCAGCAGGAAGACCGAGAAAGGCGCGAAGACGCCGGGCAGGATGATCGACCAGGGGGTGTTGATGATGCCCAGCCACTGGCTGACGAGGAAGTTCGGCACCAGCGTGACCTGGTAGGGCATGAGCATCAGGATCACGTAGAAGAAGAACAAGCCGTCCCGCATTCTGCCGCGCCAGCGCGTGAAGCTGTAGGCCGCGACGGAGGCGACCGCGACCTGGAAGATCACGATCGGCAGCACCAGGAGGATGCTGTTCCAGTACTTGACGAGATAATACGGGGACTTGATAAGGCCCGAGACATACTGCGAGAGGGTCACGCGGTCGGGGATGAACTTGAGGTTCACATGCCGGGAGACGTAGCCGCCGCCGGTCGTGGCAAAGACCATGCCGTAGTTGGCCTTGATCTCGCTCTCGGACATGAAGGAGTTGGTGAAGGTCAGCACCGTCGGCAGCAGGAAGAGCACCGAGAACAGCAGGCACAGCAGGAACATCACGCCGCGGGAAAAGGGACGTTTCTTTTTCATCCTTCCACGTCCTTTCCGAACCAGTCCTCGATCTTGAACAGCAGCGCGATGAGGACGACCATGACGATCGCCATGATGACGGCCGCCGCGGACAGCTTCTGGTAATCGAAGGAGCGGAAGGTGTTGTTCATGAAGTGCTGCAGCATATACAGCCGCCCCAGCGGGTAATCGCCCGTGAGCAGATAGACCTCGCGGAAGACCTTGAAGGAGTTGATCAGCGAAAGGATCGTCACGAAGAGCACCGTCGGGGAGAGGTAGCGCAGCTTGATGGCGAAGAACTTGTAGCTCTCCGACGCGCCCTCGACGTCCGCGACCTCGAGCAGCTCCTTCGGGATGTTGGCGAGACCCGCCATGAAGAGGATCATGAAGTAGCCGAGATTCTTCCACAGGAAGAGCATCACGACCACGTAGATGTTCCAGTCGCTCTGCAGCCAGTCGATGCGCTCCGCGCCGAAGAGCATCGTCAGTTCGTTGATCGAGCCGTTGTAGTTGAACAGCACCTGCCAGATCAGCACGACCGAGGCGACCGGCACCATCATCGGGCTCAAAAAGAAGGTCCGGAAGGTGGATTTGCCGGGGATGCGCGCCTCGAGCATCAGCGCCAGCAGCAGCGAGAGCACGACCGCCAGCGGTACGGCGATCGCCGAGAAAAGGAGGGTGTTCCTCCCCGCGAGCAGAAAGGCCGAGTTCGACAGCAGCTTGCGGAAGTTGTCGAAAAGGACGAAATTGCGCGAGGCGACGCCGTCGATCAGCGAATAGTAGACCACGACGCCGAAGGGAAGGATGAAGAACACGCCCACGCCAAGCAGACTCGGTGAGAGGAAGCAGAGGCTTGCGGCGAAGTCGCGCAGAGCGTTATGTCGTTTTTGCTTTTTTCTCTCGCTCATGGGACGCTCCGGAAAGCATAGTTTTCTAAAATATTATTGTAACACAGATCGCTGCGTGCCGCAAGTGCGCCGACGCGGGAACGAAAGGCCGGGGATGCGGCGGAACTCTCCTTCCGGCCGCTTTGCGGCCGCCTCCCCTCCGAGAGGGAGGTGAGGGGGGGAACAGGGGAAGCGGCGGAGGGAAGCCCTCCGCCGCGGATATTCAAAACAAAGGTCAGCGCTGTTCGTTGACGTAGATCGAGAGCTTGCCCTGGACGAGCTTGGCGACCTCCTCGGCGCTCTTCTGGCCGGAGAAGAAGGCGTCGGTCTGCTCGTAAATGATCTTGAGGACCGCGCTGTTCTGGCTGTAAAGCTTGGTGGTGCCGTTGATCAGCTCCATGATCTTGTCGGCCTGGGCCTGCGTGACAGAGTAGAATTCCGTCACGTCCTGCGTCGCCTCGTTCCAGACGCCGCCGCGGGAGACGGGGATCATTTCGCCCTTTTCGTCAAGCAGGTAGTTGCCCTTCGCATCCTTTTCATACTCGACGGTCATGGCCTCCTGCAGCTCCTTTTCCAGCAGCTTGCGGTTGGCCGGGAAGCCCCAGTAGTAGCCGTCGTCCATGCCCTTTTCGGTCATGAAGCCGCGCAGGAAGGACCAGGCCGCCTGCTTGTCGGCGCAGGACGAGCTGATGCCGTAGCCGGAGTCGACGTTGAGGTAACTGCCCACGCCGGAGGCCGTCGGGAAACCGATATAGGTCATATCGCCGCCGAAGAGCATCTCGTTCGTCGCGATATCGTCAAAGCTGGACAGATACATGCGGTTGAGCAGCTGCTTGCCCTCGCGGATGCGCTGCTCGGCGCTCTCGTACTCTTCCCAGTTGTAGTTCATGCTGTCAAACGCGTTCGGGAAGAGCCTGGAGAACTCCAGCGTGTCGATGAACTCCTTGCTGTCGAAGTTCACCTTGCCGGTGTTCCAGTCGATGTAGTAGTCCGCGTCGATGGTCACGACGTCGCGCAGAATATCGCCGCTGGTCGTGAACTCGTCGAGTACGCTGCAGCCCTCGGGCATTTTTGCGAGCGCGGCTTGCAGCTCGTCGAAGCTCCAGCCCGGCTCGTCGCCCACGACGCTCGCCGCGCCGGCGAGCGTGACCAGGTTGAAGGTCGTGACCGTGGAGCAGAGCTTGCCGCCGCACTCCAGCGCCTGCAGGACGTTCGGCAGGAAGTCGTCGCGGCTGATCTCCTTGTCCGCGTCGATGTAGGGATAGAGGTCCTCGAGCAGGCCCTTGGCCGCGAGCTGCTGATAGGGCAGACCGCTGAGTGAGAGGATATCCGGCATCTGGCCCGACATGATCTCGGTCGTGAGCTTGGTCAGGCCGGCGTTCCAGTCGTCCTCGTTGTTATACTGAGAGTAATCGATGACGCGGATGCGCACATTGCTCGTGCGGTTGAAGCGGATGACCGCGTTCTGGAGCGCGCTGTCCGCCCACTGGCAGGCGAGCGTCAGCTCCTCCTTGTGCGGCACGCTGTCGTAAGGCTTCTTCTCAAGAGTCACGAACTCGGTCGTAACGTTCTCCCACTTGGAGTCCCAGTTGTTGGTCACGGCAAAGACGCTGCCGTCGTCGAGGACGGTCCAGCCGGAGACGTTGCCCTCGAGCACATCGGCGTTGAGCCAGTCGAAGAGCTTTTCGCCCTTGTCCTCCTCCAGCTTCCAGCCGTAGACGTTGACGCCGCTCTGGTAATACAGATCGTAATCTCCGCCGCCGCTCATCAGATTGTAGGCGTTGCTGGGGCAGTCCCAGGTCTTGCTGACGCGGCCCTTGGCGGTATCCAGCACCGCGATATGGTTCTCGTAGTTGACGTTGTCGGAATACTGCAGGCAGACGCTGCCGTCGCGCAGGCGGAACAGGGCGTTGGGATAGCCGTCGACCTTGATCCCGGCGCTCTTCGAGCCGTCCGGATCGAGGATCAGCAGTCCGTCGGCGGTGAGCACCAGGAGCTTGCCGTCGGCATAGGTAAGGCTGTTCACCCAGAACCAGCCGCTGTCACCCGTGTCGATCTGCGCGAAGCTCTGCTCCCTGCCGCTCGGGTCCATCGTGCGGAGATACCAGCTCTCCTCATAGTGATAGTTGTCCCAGTAGCTCGGGTCCTCTTCCGTCACGCCCTCGGGCACGTCGTTCCAGCTGTCCCAGCTGTGATAGATCGCCGCGAGATTGCCCTCGGCGTCCGAGGCGAGCTTGAACAGCTCGCTGCCGACGTCATGGCCCTCGATCTCCTCGACTTTGAACGGGACGTAACCGTCCAGCTTCGTGATCGTACCGTCGAAGCCGACGAAGGCAAGCCCCTCCTCGCGGATGTCGAACTGGCCTTCCCATTCCTCTGTCTCGCCCTCTTCCGGCTCGCGCCGGCCGACGACGTCCGAGGTCGTGGTGTAGAAGCCCTTGTCCGTGAAGCCGATCACGCCGAGGGCCTCGTTTTTGTCGTTCTTTATCTCCCGAAAGCTCGAGACATAGGTAAAGGCGGGCGTTTCGACCTTGCCGCTCTGGCTGGGCTTGGCCGCGCCGCTCTGACTGCTCTGGCCGCTCCGGCCGCAGGCCGCGAGCGAGAAGAGCATCGCGACGAGCAGGATCGAGGCGAAAAGCTGTTTGGTTGTTTTCTTCATATCGTTCCTCCGTAAAAGAGTGTTTTGCATGACATTCGGCCGGAGCTTTCCTCCGACGAGTGCATTGTAGCACAGTTCTCCCCCCTTGTGTCTTAATCTTTCTTAAACGGCGGATCGGCGATTGTTTCCTTGCATTTTTATGTTATAATAACGGCAGGACGCCGTTATTATAATATTCTTTCACGTCGTTTTCCCCGCCGCTGCCGCGGCAACCGGAAAACATGACGAATTATATCACAGCCGCTTCGCGTCTATGATATAATAAGCTCATACCGGACCGCTTTCCTTTTATTCTTACGCCCCGAGGTGATCCATTCATGGCTAACAGATCCCATATCCTGATTGTCGACGACGACGCGGATATCCGTCAGGTGCTGCAGCTGCTGCTGCGCGACGATTACAACGTCAGCGAAGCCGCGGACGGCCCCGCCGCCATCCGCGCCGTCACGGAGAACGCCGATATCGACCTCATCATCCTGGACGTGATGATGCCCGGCATGTCCGGACTCGAGGTCTGCGACAAGCTCCGCGGCATCACGAACGCGCCCGTGCTGTTCCTCACGGCCAAATCCGCCGAGAAGGACCGGCTCTCGGCCTACCGCAGCGGCGGCGACGACTTCCTCTCCAAGCCCTTCTCGCACGGCGAGCTCCTGGCCAAGGTCGGCTCGCTGCTGCGGCGCTATAAAGAGTACCGCGGCAAGCCCGAGGCCGCGCTGGCCGTCGAAAACCTGGAGATCGACTTCGCGACGCGCAGCGTCAAGAACGCCGGCGTGAACGTGCAGCTGACCGATACGGAATACGCGATCCTGGAGTACCTGCTGCATAACCGCGGCACGACCGTCACGACCAGCGTGCTCTACGAGGCCGTGTGGAAGGAACGCTTCCTGCCCGGCTCGGGCAATACCGTGATGGTGCACGTGCTCAACCTGCGCCGTAAGATCGAGGACGATCCGTCCAACCCGAAGATCATCCGCACCGTCTGGGGCAAGGGCTATCAGATCGACTGACGATGAAAAAGCTGCTGGAAAACGCGAGCCTGAACGCGAAGATGCTCTTCGCGCTGCTGCTCGCGCTGCTGCTCGCCGCGGGCGTGTTCTTCGCCGCCTACGGCGTGGGCAATTACTTTATCGATAAAGTCTATATGAGCAGCGAGTCCGTCTCCGCGCGCAAAGCGCAGATCTATACGGACTTCAGCGTATACGTGCGGCAGAACAACCTCGCCGGGTCCGATTCCGCCGCCATCGCGCGCTGGACCGCCGAGCGCGAAAACGTGACGATCATCGTCACGGGCGGCAGCGGCAACTACAGCGTGCGCGGCGGTCGCGAGCAGACCGTCAACAACCAGGTCGGGGATCTGGTCCGGATCGCGAAGATCTACGGCAAGCTCTACCCGATCCGCTTCGCGGACGGCGAGTACCAGATCGCCATCGGCGACAACTCGCAGGAGCATGAGCGGAATATCTTTCTCATCGCCTCCCTGCTGCTCGGCGCCGTGAGCTTCGTCGCGGTCATGCTGCTGTACATCCGGCGCGTCACGGGGCGCATCATCGCGCTCTCCGAGGAGGCCGTCGTCATCGGCGGCGGCGATCTCGAGGCGCCCATCTTCATCGAGGGCGGCGACGAGATCTCCGTGCTCGCCACCGAGGTCGACAACATGCGCCGCTCGGTCATCGAGCGGATGGGCAACGAGCGCCGCGCCTGGGAGGCCAACAGCGAGCTGATCACCGCCATCTCGCACGATATCCGCACGCCGATGACCAGCCTGATCGGCTATCTGGGACTGCTCAACGAGTCCGGCTTCACCGACAGCGAGCGCAGCGCGCGCTTCGCCGCCTCGGCCTACTCCAAGGCGCTGGAGCTCAAGGACCTGACGGACGAGCTGTTCAAGTACTTCCTCGTTTTCGGCCGCGCCGAGATCGAAATGGACCTCCAGCGCTACGACGCGCGGCTGCTCGCCGAACAGCTCGTCGGCGAGGCGGCCTTCGAGCTGCAGGACGCGGGCTTTGCGGTCGAGCAGCAGGGCTTCGAGGGCGAGGGCGAGCTGGTCGCAGACGCGATGTATCTCAAGCGCGTGATGGACAATCTCGTCTCCAACGCGAAGAAATACGCCGACAAGAGCGCGCCCGTCGTGTTCCGCAGCGCGCTGGAGGACGGCCTGCTCACGGTCTGCGTGTCCAATACCGTGGCGCAGAACGTCTCACGCGTCGAGAGCACAAAGATCGGCCTGCGCACCTGCGCGAAGATCATGGAGACGATGGGCGGCAGCTTTTCGAGTTCGCTCGAAGGTCTTGAGTACCGCGCCGTCTTTTCCGTCCCGATCGCGGAAAAATAAGGAGAAGCGTTCGCCGGCTCCCAAAAGTGGGGAGCCGGCCTTCTTTTTATCCGTGTTTTTGCCTGTCGGGTGGAGGACGCCCGCGGATCGGCGGCGATCGCGCCCTTGACAAAGCGCGGGTGTTTGCTGTATTGTGTATCTGTATATTATGTTAACGCGGAGCGCCGTATGAAGCCGAAAGCCCCTCTGAAAAAAAAGAAAAAAAGCCGCGCTCTTTTCGTTCTCCCGCTCGTTTCTCTCCTGATGGTCGCGGCGCTGGTCGTCGCGGGCGCGCTCTATTCCGGGAGCGACGCAGAGCCGCTCCGTCTGGGCGGCTCGAAGTCCGGCGAGGACGCTCCTGCGCCGCACGTCGAGGTCCCGCCCATGCCCGCGTACGATCCCGCTCCCTATGAGCCGATCGCGCTGCGGCTGGACGTCTACAGCACGGCGGACAACCTGGACGTCGTGGTCTGCGACGCGAAGGGACAGACCGTGCCCGGCTACGCCTTCCCGCTGGAGATCAGTTATGAGGACGGCAGCACCCATACCGTGCACACCGACGTCAACGGCCATTATTACGCCGAATACCTGCTCCCGGGCAGCTACATCATTTCCATGCCCCCGCTCGACGGCTTCCAGCGGCCCGACTTCGTACGCTGCCGCGTCCGCGAGCGCTACGATTACGCGGCCGCCCCCATCGTCGGTGAGGTCGTGAAGGTCAACTCCGTCTCCGAGCTCCCGCCCGACCAGGTGCACAGCGGCCACGGCGGCGCCGAGCCGCTCGAGGTGGAGGAGATCCGCAGCTCGGAGCTGGCGCTGCAGGCCGCCGCGCTCTCCTCGCCCGCCAGCGAGATCGACGCGAGCTGGTACGGAACGCCGACGGTCAACGTCGCTTATTACCGCTATCACTACGAGACCGGCGAGGGCGGCTATCTCCTTTACGCCGACGGGACCGTGAGCGACGTGCTCCCCGTGGAGGAGGACGGCAATCTCGCCTACGGTCTGCGCAGCGGCACGGCCTGCTACACGCTCGACGGAACGCCGCTCGATCCCGGAGAGATCGACGCAGACGCCGTACCGGGCAGAGACTATTATCTCGATCCCTCTGCCGAGCGGGTCGAGCTGATCGTGCGCGAGGGCGTGCCGGACGAGCGCTACGCCATCACCGCCGAGCGGGCGCAGAAGACCGTCACCTCCGCCTCGCTCTCGCCCCAGGGCTGGCGCGAGATCAACGGAAAGACCTATTATTACAACGCTTACGGCTGGCCCGTCACGGGGCTGAAGAACATCGACGGCAAGCTGTACTACTTCGGCAACAGCGGCGTCAAGGCGAAGGCTCTCGGCATCGACGTGTCGTACTTCAATTCCTCGATCGACTGGGAGGCCGTCAAGGCCGCCGGCATCGACTTCGCGATCGTGCGCGTCGCCGGCCGCACCTGGGAAAAGGGTATCCTCTTCGAGGACGAGGACTCCTATCGGCAGGGCAAGGACGGCGGCTTCTATCTGCAGGGGGCGAAGGCCGCCGGTCTGCAGGTCGGCGCCTATGTGTACTCCAACGCGATCAACGCCAAGGAAGCCGTCGAGGAGGCCAAACTCGCGCTGGAGATCATAAAAAAGTCCGGCGTCAAGCTGGACATGCCGATCTACTTCGACTATGAGTTCTCCGGCGATTACCCCAAGGGCCGCGCCGACAAGCTCAGCTACGCCCAGCGCGCCGCGATCGTCAAGGCCTTCTGCAAGACCGTCGAGTCCGGCGGCTACCGCGCCGGGGTCTACTCCAACGAAGACTTTTTCATCCGCGCGCTGCGCATCGCCGATATTCCCGGCTATGACATCTGGTACGCCGTGTACACCAACGATCTCGTCGAGCCGGAGTTCAAGGGCTTCGATATCTGGCAGTTCTCCGAAGGCGTCGGCATCAACGGCATGCCCGATCTGACGGATATGAACGCGATCTTCTGACACGGAAAAAGCAGGGAGGCGCATCCCGCATGCGCCTCCCTGCTTTTGTATGCCTCGCGGCTCCTTGAAACGGCTTTTGTTCTCATACGCCGCCCCGGATCGCGGCGGCGCGTTTTTTCACGGAAAACCTCAGCCGGCAGGGAGCCTGCGCGCGGCAGACGGGAACCCCATTGATTTTTCCGCTCCCGTCCGATACAATAACGGCGAAGGGAGGCAGGGCCGATGACCGAGATCGATCTGAAAAGCTGGGACAGGCGTGCGATCTATGAATTCTTCTCGCCGCTGCGTCATCCGTATTACACCGTCTCTTTCCGTCTCGACGTCACGGAGCTGGTCGCCTTCTGCAGGCGGGAGGGGCTCTCGTTCAATCTTTCGATGGTCTATCTCGTGACGCAGGCCGTCAACGGGACCGAGGCCTTTCTCTACACGATCGAGGACGGGAAGGTCTTTCTGCTCGAGCGACGGGAGCCGAGCTTCACCGACCGGCGGCCGGATGAGAAATACTTTCATATCGTCACGATGCCCTGCCGCGGCACGATGGCGGAGTTCTGTTCCGAGGCCGCGGAGAAGAGCCGGACGCAGTCCTTCTTTCTCGACCCCGCTGCGGAGGGAAAGGATCTGATCTACCTCTCCTCCGTTCCCTGGCTGGATCTGACGGGGCTGACGAACGAGCGCGGCGACGATCACGACGACGTGATCCCGCGCATCGCCTGGGGAAAGCATACCGGGCGCGACGGCCGCAGGTCGCTCTGCATGTCGCTGGAACTCGACCACCGCTTTGTCGACGGCGCGGACATCGGCGCTTTCGCGGCGCGGCTCGAGGCGCTGATCGCGGAGCTGGGCGAATAAAAGGATACAAAAGACGGCACGGCGAACGGTAGTTCGTCGTGCCGTCTTTTATAAGAGCGCTTTTTGCGCGTCAGACGCGCAGCTCCCCGAGCAGGGCTTCGACCTCGGCTGCCAGGCTTCCGAGCGCGCCGGGGACGAAGGGCGGCGTGAAGCCGGCCTCCGCGAGCAGATCGGTCCAGACCATCTCGCCGCCGTGCTTCGACAGGCGCAGATAGCGCGCGAAGGCGTCCGCGTAATCCCGGCGCGAGGCGAGCAGGAAGTTGAAGGCCGCGGTCTGCGCGAGGACGTAGTCGATATAGTAGAAGGGCATCTCGTAGATGTGCATCTGGTACTGCCAGCGCGTGCCCTTCTCGAGATAGGGCATGCCCTCGAAGGAGAGATACGGACGGAACTCCCCTTCGAGCTCCAGCCAGAGCGCGTCGCGCTCGTCCGGCGTCATGTCCGGGTTTTCGTAGACGCGGTGCTGGAAGGCGTCGACCATCGTGCCGTAGGGAATGAAGGAGAAGCCCGCGAGGGCGTGCATGTATCTGTACTTCCCGGCGTCCGCGCCGAAGAACTTTTCCATATAGGGCCAGGCGAAGAACTCCATCGACATCGAGTGCGTCTCGGCCGTCTCCATGCCGCCGCAGGCAAGCTCGAGCGCGAAGCGGTTGTCCGCGATGAGATAGGCGTTGAAGGCGTGGCCCGCCTCGTGCGTGACGACGTCCACGTCGCCCGAGGTGCCGTTGAAGTTGGCGAGGATGAAGGGCTGCTTGTAAGCCGGGAAGTCGATGCAGTAGCCGCCGCCCCATTTGTTCTTGCGGGCGTCCACGTCGAAGGCCTCGTTTTCGAGCATCATGTCGATAAAGGCCGCGCTCTCGGGGCTCATGGCGCGGTACATCTCGCGCGCGGCGGCGAAGATCTCCTCCTTGCCGCCGGGTCTGGGATCGCCGCCGGGGATGATGACGCCGTCGTCGTAGAAATGATAGTCCTCGATGCCGAGGCGCTTCGCGTTGTCGGTACGCAGGCGGGCGACCGCGGGCACGACGTCGCGCAGGACGTTCTCCCGGAAGGCCGCGACCATCTTCTCGTCGTAGCACAGGCGCTCCATGCGGTAGTAGCCGAGCTCGACAAAGTTCTTGTAGCCCATCTTTTTGGCGATGCGGTCGCGCACGTGCACGAGCTCGTCGAAGATCCCGTCCAGCTCGGCCTTGTGCGCCTCCAGGCCGCGGCCGAGCACCTCGTAGCACTCCCTGCGGACGCCGCGGTCGGGGTCCTTCGCGTACTTCATCAGCGCGGCGCGGGGCATCGTCTCGCCGCGGAATGTGAACTCCATGCCGCTCATCAGGTCGGAATAGCGGCGGACGAGCTTGTTCTCCTCGACCATATCCTCGACGACGGCGTCGGACATCGCCTTGCGGTCGACCTCCATCAGGCGGAAGAGCACGGGAGAGAGCTCTTTTTCCAGCTCGGCGCGGAAGGGCGAGTCGAGCAGCGCGGCGGCGTATTTGACCCCGTAGCTGCTCACCTTCGGGCCGATCTCGTCGTAGTAAGCGTTCTCGGCCGAATAAAACGGGTCGACCGTGTTGAGCGTATAGCGCGTGGAGGCCAGGCAGGCGGCGGTGCGGTATTGCAGGAGCATCTTCAGATAGTCCTCACGCGCCGCGAGAATCTCTTCGACGCAGGAGGCCTTGAGGGTGCGGGCGGTCACGTCCTCCATCACGGCGGTGATCTCCTCGATGGGACAGCGCTCATAGGGCAGTTCGGATACCTTCATGTTTTGCAGTTTCCTTTCTTTTCACGTTTTGCCGTCCGTATTTTACAACAATTCGTAAAGTTTTTCAATCTGCTGTGTTCAAAGCGGTTTTTATATGTTATAATGTCTTTTTGGTGACCCCCTATACCATTTGTTTTTCAAAGGAGAACCCCG
Source organism: Oscillospiraceae bacterium (assembly GCA_902761055.1). Taxonomy (GTDB): domain Bacteria; phylum Bacillota; class Clostridia; order Oscillospirales; family Oscillospiraceae; genus Limivicinus. The sequence goes on along the minus strand of CACWIS010000003.1, from coordinate 6,636 downwards.
TATGGACCTCAATTCCAAGCTTCTCGATTTCATAGAGCACTCGCCCACCGCCTTCCACGCCGCCGCCAACATCGCCGCGGCGCTGACGGCAAACGGCTATCACGAGCTTCTGGAAACGGAGGTCTGGACGGTTTCTCCGGGAGATCGGGTCTTTATCCGGCGCAACGGCTCCTCGATCATCGCGCTCCGCATCCCCGAGCGTCCGCCCGTCGGCTTCCTGCTTGCCGCCGCGCACGCCGACTCCCCCTCTCTGCGCCTGAAGGAGACCGCGCCGCTGCCGCCGCTGGACAGCTATATCCGGCTGAATGTGGAAAAATACGGCGGCATGCTCTGCGCGCCCTGGCTCGACCGGCCCCTTTCCATCGCCGGCCGCGTCGCCGTGCGCGGCGGGCGCGGCGTCGAGCTGCGTCTCGTCGACCTTGTCCGTCCCGTCGCGCTCATCCCCAATCTTGCGATCCACATGGACCGCAGCGCCAACGAAGGCAAGAGCTACGAAGCGCACGTCGACATGCTCCCCCTGTTCTCGCAGGCGGGCGGCCGGAGTCTCGACGCGCTGCTGGCCGAATCGCTCGGCGTGCGGGAGGAGGATATCCTCTCGCGCGAGCTGCAGCTCTATCCCTTCGGCCGCGGCATGCTCTGGGGCGCGGACGAGGAGTTCCTCTCCGCTCCGCGGCTCGACGATCTGCAGGGCGTCTACGGCTGTCTGGAGGGCTTTCTCGCCGCCGAGGGCTCGGCGTCTCTCACGGGCCTGTGCGTCTTTGACAACGAGGAGGTCGGCAACGGCACGCGCCAGGGCGCGGATTCGACCTTCCTTTCCGACGTGCTGCGCCGCGTGTGCTTCGCGCTCGGCATGGACGAGAGCGCATATCTGCGCTGCGTGGCGAACAGTTTTCTGCTCTCCGCCGACAACGCCCACGCCGTGCACCCCAACCACAGCGAACACGCCGACCGCGCCGACCGTCCCGTGCTCAACGGCGGCGTCGTGCTGAAATACAACGCCAACCGGCATTACACGACCGACTCCGTTTCCGCCGCGCTCTTCTCCGAGCTGTGCGGAAGGATCGGCGTCCCCGTGCAGCGCTATACCAACCGCGCGGACATTCGCGGCGGCTGGACGCTCGGCCACGTCAGCCTGTCCCACGTGTCGCTCGACACCGCGGACATCGGCCTGCCGCAGCTGGCGATGCACTCCTGCTACGAGACGGCCGGCGCGAAGGATACGCAATACCTCGTGCGCGTCGTCAGGGAGCTTTTCTCCCGCACGCTGCGCAAGACGCCGGAAGGCTTTTCACTGCTGTGAGCGCCGCCTCCCCCCGGCTTGAAAACGATGAAAAAACGGTGATCGTCCCATGAGAAAAAAACTGATCTGCCTGCTTCTCCTGCTGGCGCTGTGTCTCTCGCTCGCCGGCTGCGGCGGCGTCTCCTACGGCGTGAATCCCGTGATCACGCTCGTCTCGCAGGAGTATTCGATGGCCTTCCGCAACGGCGACAGCCTGTATTATTACGTCACCGCCGCGCTCGAAGAGCTCAGCGCCGAGGGGGCGATCACGGAGCTGTCGCGCAAGTGGCTCGGCTCGAACATGGTGAGCTTCCCCAAGAAGGCCGGAGCGCTCTCCGCCTACCAGCCGCCCGAGCCGCGCATCTTCATCATCGGCGTGGATGAAAACTCCTTCCCCTTCGCCTACGGCGACAACGGCAACTACTGGGGCTTCGACGTGGAGCTGGCGACCAAGCTCTGTCAGAAGCTGGGCTGGACGCTGCAGGTGCACGTGGTCGAAAAGGAGAACGTCCGCATCGAGCTGTACTCCGGCAACATCGACTGCGCCTGGGGCGGCCTCGCCCTGCCGCAGGAGGAGATCGAAAACGGCAGCTACACGATCTACGGCCCCTATGTGCAGAACGACATCGTCATCGCCTCGCGCGACGGCTCGAACATCTGGAACGGCCTGCAGCTCAACGGACGCAAAATGGCCATGTCCACGACGGCCGAAGCCATGGACGCGCTGCAGAGCGCCGGGAAGGTCGCCAACCGCCTCGGTCAGATCACGCGTCTCGCCGGCGGCACGACCGAGTGCTTCAGCTATCTCTACTCCGGCAAGTGCGATCTGATCCTCACGGACAGCACGGCCATCGCCTATTACAACTCGCACTGACAGGGGAATGTTCAACGCGCCCGGGAGGCTCCCGGGCGCGTTTCAGTCCGCTTGCGCGGCATGCGAAAATATGCTATACTGACTGTCAGTTCAAAAAATCGAAGTACCAAGGAGGCCTCCTATGTTTGGCAGACGTCCCGACGGGCGCAGGGTCAAGGGGATCGACCCGGTCATGCAGATCACGCCCTATGTCATGCCGATGCGCTGCGACGCGCAGGTCTTTCTCAAGCATCGGATCGATATGGAGATCCTCTCGCGCTATATCCGTCAGCAAAAAGCAGAGAAGGGCGAGTCGATCAGTTACATGCAGATCATCGTCGCCGCCTATGTGCGCGCGGTCAGCCGCAACCCCGAGGTCAACCGCTTTATCATGAACAAGCAGCTTTTCGCCCGCAACAACTGCTCGGCCGCCTTTACGATCCTCAAGGACCCGGCGGACGCCGACAAGGGCGAGGCCGTCGTCAAGATCAAGTTCGACCCTTCCGACACGCTCTACGACGTGCGCGACCGCATGACCGCCGCCGTCGCGGCAAACCGCGGCGAGGACGGCGGCGGCTTTACCGACAAGCTGCTGCGCTTCCTCTTCGCCGTACCCGGACTGGCCACCGTGATCGTCGGCCTCGTGCGTTTCCTCGACCGCTACGGGCTCGCGCCCGGCGTGCTGATGGAGGAGCTCCCCTTCTACGTGGGCATGTATATCACGAACACGGCCTCGATCGGGCTTCACGACGTCAACCATCACCTGTACAACTGGGGCAACGTCGGGCTGTTCTTCGGCATGGGCACGACGGAGAAGGTCGCCGTCGTCGAAAACGGCGAAACGCGCATGAAACGCTATCTCCCGCTCGGTATCACGGCCGACGAGCGCGTCTGCTCCGGGGCGCACTACGCGCGCTTTTTCAAGGACATGACCCGCTGTCTCGAGCATCCCGAGCTGCTGGAGACGCCGCCCGAGAAGGTCCGCTTCGACGACGGGCTCGAATACCACGAGCCGAAGCCGCAGGCTTGAGACAAAAAACCTCTGCTGCATGATGCAGCGGAGGTTTTTTTGCTTTGTACGGCTATGAGCGGCTTACTTGCCCTGCTCCTCGCCGAAGGTCTTTTTGGCCTCTTCCCAGCCGGCCTTCAGGCTCTTGAGCCCGGCGGCGATGAAATCGCGCACGTCGTCGGTGGCGTCGGCGGCGGCGGCCGTGAGCTTCTCGGTGGCTTCCTTCAGCGCGGCCTTGGCCTGCTCGACCTTGGCTTCCAGCTCGGCCTTCTTCTCGGCCTCGGCGGCCTCGGCGCTCTTGATCTCCTTGATCGCGGCCTGGGCGGCGGCGAGACGGGCGATGGGAACGCGGAACGGGCTGCAGGAGACGTAGTCGAGACCGACCTTGTGGCAGAACTCGACGGAGCTCGGATCGCCGCCGTGCTCGCCGCAGATGCCGAGATGCAGCTCGGGACGGGTCTCGCGGCCGAGCTTGCAGGCCATGGCGACCAGCTTGCCGACGCCGACCTGGTCGAGACGGGCGAAGGGATCGCTCTCGTAGATCTTGTTGTCGTAGTACGAGCCGAGGAACTTGCCGGCGTCGTCACGGCTGAAGCCGAAGGTCATCTGCGTGAGGTCGTTCGTGCCGAAGGAGAAGAACTCGGCCTCTTTGGCGATGTCGTCGGCGGTCAGCGCGGCGCGCGGGATCTCGATCATCGTGCCGACGAGGTACTTCATGTCGGAGCCGGCCTCGGCGATGAGCGCGTCGGCAGCCTTCACCACCACGTCCTTGACGAACTTGAGCTCCTTGACCTCGCCCACCAGCGGGATCATGATCTCGGGGACCATGTTCCACTCGGGGTGACGGGCCTGGACGGCCAGCGCGGCCTTGATGACGGCGCGGGTCTGCATCTCGGCGATCTCCGGATAGGTGACCGCCAGACGGCAGCCGCGGTGGCCCATCATCGGGTTGAACTCGTGCAGGCCGGCGATGATGTTCTTGATGTCCTCGACGCTCTTGCCCTGGGCCTCGGCAAGGGCCTTGATGTCGGCCTCGTCGGTCGGGACGAACTCGTGGAGAGGAGGATCGAGGAAGCGGATCGTGACCGGGTAGCCCTGCATGGCCTCGTAGATGCCCTCGAAGTCGCCCTGCTGCATCGGCTCGAGCTTGGCAAGAGCCTTGACGCGCTCCTCGAGCGTGTCGGAGCAGATCATCTCGCGGAAGGCGGCGATGCGGTCGCCCTCGAAGAACATGTGCTCGGTACGGGTCAGGCCGATGCCCTGCGCGCCCAGCTCGACGGCGCGGGCCGCGTCGCGCGGGGTGTCGGCATTGGTGCGGACCTTGAGGCGGCGATACTTGTCCGCCCAGCCCATGATGCGGCCGAACTCGCCCGCGATCGTGGCGTCGACCGTGGGGATCACGCCCTCGTAGATGTTGCCGGTGGAGCCGTCGATGGAGATGTAGTCGCCCTCGTTGAAGACCTTGCCGGCGAGCGTGAACTTCTTGTTCTCCGGAGACGCAGCACTTGCCCATGCCGCGGGCCACGACGGCCGCGTGGCTGGTCATGCCGCCGCGGACGGTGAGGATGCCCTGCGCCGCGGCCATGCCCTCGATATCCTCGGGGCTGGTCTCGAGACGGACCAGGACGACCTTCTCCTTGCGGGCGGCCCAGGCCTTGGCGTCCTCAGCGGAGAAGACGATCTTGCCGGCGCCGGCGCCGGGGGAAGCGCCCAGGCCCTTGCCGATGGGCGTGGCGGCCTTGAGGGCCTTCGCGTCGAACTGGGGGTGGAGCAGGGTGTCGAGGTTGCGCGGCTCGATCATCAGGACGGCCTGCTTCTCATCGATCATCCCCTCGTCCACGAGGTCGCAGGCGATCTTGAGGGCGGCCTGCGCGGTGCGCTTGCCGTTGCGGCACTGGAGCATGTAGAGCTTGCCGTTTTCGACGGTGAACTCCATGTCCTGCATGTCGCGGTAGTGATCCTCCAGCAGGGCGCAGACCTTGACGAACTGCTCGTATGCTTCGGGGAATTTCTCTTCCATCTGGGAGATGGGCATCGGGGTGCGCACGCCGGCGACGACGTCCTCGCCCTGGGCGTTGGTGAGGAACTCACCCATAAGCTTCTTCTCGCCGGTGGCGGGGTCGCGGGTGAAGGCGACGCCGGTGCCGGAGTTCTCGTTCAGGTTGCCGAAGACCATCGGCATGACGTTGACGGCAGTGCCCCAGGAATAGGGGATGTCGTTCTGCTGGCGGTAGTAGTTGGCGCGAGGATTGTCCCAGGAGCGGAAGACGGCGCGAATGGCCTCCTTGAGCTGGACAACGGGATCGGAGGGGAAGTCCTCGCCGATCTGGTTTTTGTACTCGGCCTTGAACTGCTCGGCCAGCTCCTTGAGGTCGGCGGCAGTGAGGTCGACGTCGTAGGTGACGCCCTTCTCTTCCTTCATCTTGTCGATCAGCTGCTCGAAGTACTTCTTGCCGACCTCCATGACGACGTCAGAGTACATCTGGATGAATCTTCTGTAGCAGTCCCATGCCCAGCGCTCGTTGCCGGACTTCGCTGCGATGACCTTGACGACCTCTTCGTTCAGGCCCAGGTTAAGGATGGTGTCCATCATGCCGGGCATGGAAGCTCTTGCGCCGGAACGGACGGAAACGAGAAGCGGGTTCTCCTTGTCGCCGAACTTCTTGCCGGTGATCTCTTCCATCTTCACGATGTACTCATTGATCTGGCCCTGGATCTCTTCGTTGATCTCTCTGCCGTCCTCATAGTACTGCGTGCAGGCTTCCGTCGTGATGGTGAAGCCCTGCGGAACCGGAAGACCGATATTGGTCATTTCTGCCAGGTTCGCGCCCTTGCCGCCGAGGAGCTCACGCATGTTCGCATTGCCCTCGCTGAAAAGATATACCCACTTTCTAGCCATAGTTTTCCTCCTGTGGTTTAAAATACAATTCAACATCTCTTATATTAGCACAAAACACACAGAGGGAACAGTAAAGAATCTATAAATCGACCCTATCGTTTTTTTCGATAAGGCACCTTGTTCCGCCCGCCGGTATGCGCCGGATCTGTCTCTTACGCCAGTCTGCCGTGACGCAGGTTTTTTCTTTACATGTCATCCCTCAGCGGATATAATAGCAGTGTTTTAACCGCATGACCGACCGCAGCCAGCGGCCAGGATAAGGAGGAAAGAAAGACAATGGAATACACAATGGAAAAGATCGTAGCCCTCGCGAAGAACCGCGGTTTTGTCTATCCGGGTTCGGAGATCTATGGCGGACTTGCCAACACCTGGGATTACGGCAACATCGGCGTTGAGCTGAAGAACAACGTCAAGAAGGCGTGGTGGCAGAAGTTTGTGCAGGAGTCTCCCTTCAACGTCGGCGTGGACTGCGCGATCCTTATGAATACCCAGACCTGGGTCGCTTCCGGACACATCGGCAGCTTTTCCGATCCGCTGATGGACTGCAAGGGATGCCACGAGCGCTTCCGCGCGGACAAACTGATCGAAGATTTTGC
>CACWIS010000002.1 GCA_902761055.1 Oscillospiraceae bacterium | reverse complement strand
GGAGATCGCCCAGCAGCTGCTCAATGGCTTCATCAACACCGACTACGGCGATCAGGTGAGCGGTCTGACCTACGAGTACGTCAACCACGGCACAAAGGAGGAACCGGACATTGAGGTCGTCAGCATCACGCTTGACGACGGCACCGAGGTGGATATCCACGACACAAAAACGCTTTACCGCATCGTCACCTCCAACTACAACGCCACGCTCGAGGGCAGCGTTTTCCTCGGCAAGGAGCCTCTCATCCCGGAGGCCGAGGCGCCCATCGACAACCTCACGATCATCGAGCTCGTGCGCCGGGAGGCCCGGGACAACGAAGGGCTGATCTCCGTGGATACCAGGCCCCGCGGCTTCCGTCTGAGCGCGGAGGAACTTGAGGACGCGGCGTGAGGGTTTGATCCATACACTCTCTTCACCTGTTGCTAGGACGCGGCGTGAGGGTTTGATCCATACACTCTCTTCACCTGTTGCTTTGTGTTTTTGAGTTTGTTATTCTGCCCCAATGTGATATAATACAATCCACAAATCATCATGCCTGAACATCAAGATAACCGTAGAAAACGGAGAAGCCGTTTTCAAACTTTAGGGGGCGCCTGGATACGAGCTCCGCTCCGGCGTTTGAGGCGGAGCTGAAGCAGTCGCCGGAAGGGTTAAGCAGACTGATCTTCAACTTTGAAAAGCTGGAATACATATCCTCTGCCGGTCTGCGCGTACTGCTTTCAGCCCAGAAGAGCATGAACCTGATGCGCGCCATCACCGGAGATGTGGATGGCGCCTTCTGGATCGAAAACGAGGGCGAGCAGTATGAGCTGCATCTGCGCGTGAACACCGTGGTGGATTTCTGCAAAAAAGTGCAGCTGCTTTCCACTGCAACCAGCGGGAAAAACGAAGCCAACCGCGGTCTGATGGGCATAATCCGCGCCTTTTTCGAGCCGGTCGAGGGCGTACCGATGATGCTCGATTTCAACCCCGACGGTATGGGGACGGATATGAGCTGGAGCATGCGCGCCTATCGCGAGCAGGTCGTTCAGGCTGTGAAACAGAATCAGACCGGCGCGGCGCAGGCCTGGGACGAGCTGGAAATGTCCGTCATTGCCCATGTCGCGGATGAAGTCAAGGTCGGCATCCGCTTTCGCGAGGCGGAGATGACCGTGTACAAAAAACTGGCATGACCGGCGGCGCCGCTTCGGACGGCCGGGGATGGGGTGAGAGGAAATGGATAAAAATCAACAACTGCTCCTCCGCATGAAGAAAGCCCGCTGGCTGATGCCGTTCGGCTTCGTCATGCTGACGCTTCTGCTGTGCGCGGGGATCGCGCTGGCCTTTGTCAGCGGACTGGAGCGGCTGGAGCCAAGCTGGATCTTCAACCTCGGCGCCGACATCGTCGGCATTTTTATCTGCGCCGTCCTGTATTACGGCTGCATGATGGGCAGGGACGGCGAGGAGGAAACGACCCTTCTGTTCGTCTCGCTCCTGTCCACCAACGGCTTCCTGCTGTTCCTCGACGAGTGCGCCTGGCTGGTGCAGGGCGTCCCGGGCCTTCGGATCTGGAACATCACCGTAAACGCGCTGTTCTATGCAGGCGGCATCGTTCTGCTTTATCAGTTCTGGCGCTATATCCGCTATGCCCTTGCGCTCGACGACAAAAGGGCCAGGCTCTCCAGCCTCATTCTTCAGGCGGCGCTGATCCCGACGATCCTGCTGTGCTTTGTCAATTTCTTCTATCCGCTCTATTTCAGCGTGGACGCGGCGGGCGTCTATCGGCGGGAAGCGTACTATCCGCTTGACTATGCCTATGCGCTGCTGAGCGTGATCATCCTGCTGATCGCCATGTTTCGCTCTGACGCGCCGAAACGCCAGAAGGTCGTGGTGGTCTCTTTCGTGGCCCTGCCGATCCTCAACGCGGTCCTCACCTACAGCGCCTTCGGCATCTCCACCCAGTACGTGGCGACGCTGATCTCGATCGTGCTGATCTACTGCGTGCTGTTTTCCGACCGCAGCAAGTCGCTGGCCGCCACGCAGACGGAGCTGCGCACGGCAACGCAGATCCAGGAGGCCATGCTGCCGAACGTGTTCCCGCCCTATCCGGAGCGAAGCGAGTTCGACCTCTATGCCAGCATGGATCCGGCCAGGGAGGTCGGCGGCGATTTCTACGACTTTTTCCTCGTGGACGACGACCACCTGTGCATGGTCATGGCGGACGTGTCCGGCAAGGGCGTGCCCGCGGCGCTGTTTATGATGGCGTCGAAGATCATCCTGGCGAACAACGCCAAGATGGGCAAGTCCCCCGCGCAGATCCTGACCGACACCAACGCGTCGATCTGCGCCAACAACCGCGAGGAGATGTTCGTCACGGTCTGGCTGGGTATCCTGGAGATTTCCACCGGCAGGCTCACCGCAGCCAACGCGGGGCACGAGTATCCCGCGCTCCGGCGCGCGGACGGCGCCTTCGAGCTGTTCAAGGATAAGCACGGGCTGGTGATCGGCGCGATGGATTTTGCCAAATACAAGGAGTACGAGATTCAGCTTTGCCCCGGCGACAAGCTCTTTGTGTATACCGACGGCGTACCGGAGGCCACCGACGCGCAAACCGAGCTCTTCGGCACCGAGCGTATGCTCGCGGCGCTCAATGAGGCGCCGGACGGCACGCCGGAGGAGATTCTGAAAACCGTCCGCCGCGCGGTGGACGGCTTCGTTCAGGGCGCAGTGCAGTTCGATGATCTGACCATGCTTTGCTTGGAATACAAAGGTTCAAAGCAGAGATAAGCAAAGCGGGTAACGGAACGGACAGGACACCCCGACGGGGAGAAAGGACTGCAAAAATGAAAGTCACAAAAGGCGGCAAGAACACCGGCTTGCCGGCCGCGTCGGCGCGGGTCGCGGTCATGCTGGCGATCCTGCTTCTGCTGTCATGCCTCTGCGCGGGCTGCGGGAAGCAGGCGGAGAAACGCGAGCCCCAGGCGATCATCGAGGAGATGGTCGTGGATTACGGCAGCTACGGAGACGAGGCGGAAAAACACATTACTGCGCTCCTCAAGGAGCTGAAGGCCTCCGACGCGGATCTCGGCGTGCGCTGGGAGCAGATCATGGCGCTGTGGAAAACGGTCAATACCGATCTTCGGCTGAACGAGGACGCGCTGCCGGAAGGCCTTCCGGACACGGATGCGCTCTGCCTCGTCGTGCTGGGCTTCCAGCTTGAGCCGGACGGCACGATGCGCGAGGAGCTGATCCAGCGCCTCACGGTTGCCAAACGCTGCGCGGAGCAGTACCCCCATGCGCTGATCGCATGCACCGGCGGCGGCACGGCGGCCGACGATCCCTCGGCCACCGAGGCGGGAAGAATGGCTGAGTGGCTGATCGAGAACGGGATCGCGCCCAAGCGCGTGATCGTGGAGGACCGCTCCCTCACGACGGCGCAGAACGCGATCTACACCTTTGATATCCTCGCGGAGAAATACCCACAGGTCACGCAGCTGGCCATCGTGTCCAGCGATTACCACATCGCCACCGGCGCGCTGCTCTTCGGCGCGGAGGCGATCCTGCGGGCGGAAAAGGCGGAGGCGCAAACGATTTCGGTAGTCTCTAACGCCGCGTGGCGGGCGCCCTCCGGCACGCTCTCGACCATGTTCCAGGCCGGCGCGCTGATCGAGCTGTCCGGCGATGTGGAGACGGCCTTCGAGGTTTACTACGAGACCTACGATATTCACGAGCTTCCGCCGCTCAAATGAGAAGGCGCCGCGAGAACGCGATTTGGAAATCTGAACCGGCTGACTGTATGCCGCGCATCGTACGGGAGACAAGGAGCAATACCACGGTGCGGGATGCTGAAATCATCGATGATAAAGCAAAATCCGAACCCATCTCCGATTGAGAAGATGTGGTTCGGATTATCTTGCTTTGGTGGAGATAAGCGGGATCGAACCGCTGACCTCTTGAATGCCATTCAAGCGCTCTCCCAGCTGAGCTATACCCCCATCTGCGAACCGTGCTTGTTTCACACGCAAGGAGTATAATAGCAGAGAGCAGTTCAAAAGTCAACACTTTTTTTCCTTTTTTCCCTTGAAGGCTTTTCCCTTATTCCTCTGTGATACCGAGTTCGGAAATGATCCGCGAAAGGTCTGTTTCGCCGTTTTCGTTCAGAAGAAACACGTCCTCCGGCAGGATGCCGAGAGCTTCCGCGGCGAAGCGCATGCCGCCGGCAATATCGTACTTGAGACTGTGCATCATACCGCGGACAAACGGAACGCCCTCCCCTTCCCGCAGGCTGAATTCGTATTCTCCGCCGAGCGCGCGGATCGCAGGCTCAAGCTGCTCCGGTCGGCCGCAGCGGAACGCGATACGATAGACGGAGCCGCCGCTGTATTCCGACGTGGGACGCAGCCTTCCGCCGCAGTCTTCCGCAAGCTCCGCATCGCCGTAAAAGACGTCCTTCGTCTCGCATGCCGCCGCGACGCCGTTTTCATGAAAAAGATGCAGTGCGAGCGCACGCTGCCGCGCGCCGATCGGGTAGTCGAAGATCACTTCGCCGTCAAGCACAATGTATCCGCCGCCGCTTGCGACCGCCCCGTCGAATCCGTTTCTCATCAGCGGATAGAGGCTGCCGAAGCTGCCCTGCGAGCAGAGAAGCGTCTTGTGGCCCGCGTTCTGCGCCGCGCGGATCGCCTTGCGCACATGCTCATCAAGGGCGTCGCTCTGCGTCGGCAGCGCGTCCGCGTCGAGGAAGAGCAGTTTTCTTCTCTTTCCGCTCCCCTCTTTTGTAAAATCGCACAGAAGCCACACGAAGCCGCAGGGCGGCAGAGCGATGCTGCGCTTATTCACGCCCCGGTCGGTCAGAAGATCGTAAAAATCGCCCTCCTCGTGCTGCAGAGACACGCGCTTGGACTCGCCGGAGAAATTGTAGAGCGCGATCAGCTTTTCGCCTTCGAAATAACGTCCGCAGCCGAGAACGCCCTGATCCCAGATATCCAGCGTCCAGGCGTCCGCATGCGCGTCGAAGACGCGATGCGAGGCGCGTATCGTCTCAAGCCGGCGCAGCGAACGGAAGAGGCGCCCTTCCGGCGTTCCTGCGTCGCCGCGCTTTTCCGCCGCGGTCCAGTCCATATTCCCGCGGTGAAGATAGCGGCTGTCCGGCGCCTTCGCCGGGTCCTTGTGATAACTGTAGTCGTTGAGCGCGGCAATCTCGTCGCCGCTGTAGAGGATGGGGACGCCGCTCATCGTCAGGATCAGCGCGTGCAGCATCTCGTCAAGAGACAGCGCGCGTTCAAGCGCTTCCGTATCCCCTGTTTCCCGCGCGGATTCAACGCCGCACAGCGACGCCGTTGTGCCGCAAAGCCGCGCATCTCCGAGACGCGGGTCGTCGTTGTACAGCTCTCCGCGGGCGGGACTGCCCGGCCATTTTCCCGTCAGATAATCGTTCAGGTATTTTTTGTGTGCCGTTTCCTCCGCGCCGAGATAACGGAGGAAGCCGTAATCGAGGCCCCAACCGATGTCGTCGTGGCAGCGCAGATAATTGAGAAAACCGTATTCATGCGGCAGGGCGAAGACCTGGTCGAGCTGGCTGCGCAGCAGGCGCACGTCCCTGGTCGCCACGGTGTGCCAGATCGTCGCCATCGTTGTGACGTTATAGAGCATGTGGCACTCCGGCCGCTTGATGGAGCCGAAATACGGCACGACCTTCGACGGCTCCATCACGACTTCGCCGAGAAGCAGAGTGCCCGGGCAGACGATCTCGCAGGCGATGCGCATCATGCGCACGAGCGTGTGGACCTGCGGGAGGTTGCGGCAGTTCGTACCGAGCTCCTTCCAGATATAGGGCACCGCGTCGAGGCGGATCACGTCGATGCCCCGGTTGCAGAGAAAGAGCATATTGTCCGTCATGTCGTTGAACACGACAGGGTTGGAATAGTTCAGATCCCACTGATAGGGATAGAACGTCGTCATAACCACCTTGCCCGCTTCCTCGCACCAGCTGAAGTTGCCGGGCGCTGTCGTGGGAAAGACCTGCGGGACTGATTCCTCGAACTGCTCGGGGATGGTCCAGTCCTCAAAGAAGAAATATCGATCCTGATACTCCTTCTCCCCCGCGCGAGCGTGCCGTGCCCACTCGTGGTCTTCGCTGGTATGGTTCATGACGAAATCCAGGCAAACGGAAACGCCTCGGCTGTGGCAGTCGTCCGTGAGGGCGGCAAGCTCCTCCATCGTGCCGAGCTCGCCCTGCACCTTTCGAAAATCCGCCACGGCATAGCCGCCGTCGCTGCGTCCCTCCGGGCTCTCAAGCAGGGGCATGAGGTGGAGATAATTGACGCCGCACTCCCCGATATAATCGAGCTTCTCCCGCACGCCCTGCAGGTCCCCGGCAAAAGCGCCGACGTACATCTGCATGCCGAGCATGCCGCGCGATTTATACCAGTCGGGCTGCGCAAGGCGGGCCCGGTCGATCTTCCGCATTGCGCGCGGCCGCTCCCGAAAGGCCCGGCAGAGCATTTCGGCAAAATACTCATAGGCTTTTTCGTCGTGATACAGTTCCTGATAGAGCCATTTCAGCTCGGTCTCGTACCGGGCGTAGCGTTCCTTGAATTCCTTTGGCCAGGCGCTTTTTCTCATCGTCAAATCCTCGCGTCACAGTTTCTTTTTTCAGTATAAAAGAACAGTGCCCTCGAATCAAGCATAATCTTTTCAAAAAAGGAGGAAACGGCCAATGCCGTTTCCTCCTTTTCTCACAGCCTCCAGAAGCGGATGCCGGAGGCCCTCAGCTCTTCCATGCGATAGAGGCTCTTCACGTCGAGAAAGACCTTTTCGTCGTCAGGGATATCCTGGCGGAAGTATTGTTTGATCGTGTAGATCGGCAGATCGCGGAACTCCTTGTGGCCGACAGCGACGATAACGCAGTCCGCGTCTTTGACCTCCTCAAAGGGGATCAAGTCCACGCCGTACTCCTTCTTTGCGATCTCCGGGTCAGCCCAGGGGTCGGTAACCAGGGGGACGATCTCATACTCCTCGAGCCGCTTGATGATGTCGTAGACCTTGCTGTTGCGCGTGTCGGGGCAGTTCTCCTTGAAGGTGATGCCGAAGATGTAGACTTTGGCCGCTTTCGGGGCCTTGCCGGCTTCGATCATCTGCTTGATCGCGGCGTCCGCCACAAACGCGCCCATGCTGTCGTTGACCTTCCGGCCGTTGAGGATGATCTGGCTGTGATAGCCGAGACGCTCGGCCATATTTGTCAGATAATAGGGATCCACGCCGATGCAGTGACCGCCGACAAGACCGGGCTTGAAGCCCAGCGCGTTCCATTTGGTGTTCATGCCCTCGAGCACCTCATAGGTGTCGATGCCCAGGCGGTCGCAGATCATCGCGATCTCGTTCATGAAGGCGATGTTGATGTCTCTCTGGCTGTTCTCCACCACCTTGACAGCCTCGGCCGTCTTGATGTTGGACACCGGGAAGGTGCCGGCCTTGATGATGATGTCATAGACCTTTTTGATGACGGAGGCCGACTCCTCGTCCATGCCGGAGACGATCTTGCGGATGTTGGTCAGCGTATGCACACGGTCGCCGGGATTGATCCGTTCGGGGGAATAGCCGATCTTGAAATCGACGCCGCATTTGAGCCCTGATTCTTTTTCCAGGATCGGGATGCAGATATCCTCCGTCACGCCCGGATAGACCGTCGATTCATATACGACGACCGTGCCCGGGACCATGTTGCGTCCGACGATGCGCGAAGCGTTCTCCACCGGCTCGAGATCGGGATTGTTGTCTTCCTTGACCGGCGTCGGCACGGCGACAATGATGAATTTGGCTTCGCCAAGGCGCGTCTCATCGCTCGTAAAATCGACCGTCGTCTTGCTGATGACCTCGTTTCCGACCTCGTTGGTCGGGTCGATGCCGCTCTTGTACTGCAGGATGCGGCGCTCGTTGTGATTGAAGCCGATAACCTTGACGTGCTTGGCGAATTCGACCGCGATCGGCATCCCGACGTAGCCGAGGCCGACCAGCGCGAGCTTTTCCCGTCCGTTGATGAGGTCTTCGTAGAGTGTGCTGAAGCTGACTTTGTCCATAGATATTCTCTCCTTTGCTGCTGTTGCAGGTTTTTAATCGATCTTTTCGATCCTGTCCGGCTGCAGTTTGCGATATCGTCTGCCGCAGGCCGGGCAGCAGGCTTCGCCCTTGTCGAAGCGGAGCTGCAGTCCGCACTCGCAGACCCAGCCCTTGACGACGGCCGGCACGCCGAGCATCAGCGCATAGTCCGGCACATTTTTTGTAACGACCGCTCCCGATCCGATCAGCGCCCACTTTCCTATCGTGTGGCCGCAGACCACCGTCGCGTTCGCGCCGATCGAGGCTCCCTCGCGTACGAGCGTCTTCTGATAGCCCGCGCGGCCCTTGGGATATTTGGCGCGTGGCGTAAGGTCGTTCGTGAACACGCAGGAGGGGCCGCAGAACACATAGTCCTCCAGCTCGACGCCCTCGTAGAGCGAGACATTGTTCTGCAGCTTGCAGCCTTTGCCGACGCGAACGTTGTTGCTGACGTTGACGTTCTGTCCCAGCGAGCAGTTCTCGCCGATGCGGGCTCCCTTCTGGATGTGGCAGAAATGCCAGATCCGCGTTCCCGCGCCGATCTCGACGTCTTCGTCGATATAGCTGCTCTCGTGCACGAAGTAATCTTTCCCGCTCATGCGAGCACCTCCAGAAGGCTGTTGATCACGCCGTCCTGTTCGTCCTCTTTGAGATAGGGATGGATCGGCAGGCTCAACACGCGGCGCGTCGCCTCGACCGTGTTGGGATAGTCCTCGTCGCGCAGCGCCATGGCTTTGTAGGCCGCCTGCTGGTGCAGACCGCGCGGATAGTAGACCATCGTGGGGATCCCCTTCTCCCGCAGCGCCTTCTGGACGGCGTCGCGCTTCTCCCTGCTCTCGAGGAGGATCGTATACTGCGCCCAGCTGGAGAGGCAGCCGTCCGGCACCGTCGGCGTGACGACCTTTTCCTTGAGCGCCGCCGTGTAGCGCGCCGCGGCCCTGTTGACCGCGTCGAGCTCGTATTCCGCAAAAGCCTTCAGCTTGGGCAGCAGGATCGCCGCCTGCAGCGTGTCGAGGCGGGAGTTCATGCCGATCTCCCGGTTGTCGTATTTGTCCTCCGGAGATTTGCCGGAGGCGCGCAGGCTGCGAAGCCGTGCGTCCACGCACGCGTCGTCCGTGAAGATCGCGCCGCCGTCGCCGTAACAGCCGAGCGGTTTGGCCGGGAAGAACGAAGTTGCGGACATATCGCCGAAAGAGCAGGCAATGCGCCCGCCGATCCGCCCGCCGAAGCCCTGCGCAGCATCCTCAAGGATCGCGAGGCCGTACTTTTGCGCGATTTTTTCGATCTCCGGATAGTCTGCGGGCAGTCCGAAGAGATCGACCGGAATGATGACGCGCGGACGGAGCTTCCCGTCTGCGATCGTCTTTTTGATCGCCCGCTCCAGCGCCGCCGGGCTCATGTTGAAGGTCGCGAGGTCGATGTCCACCAGCACGGGCGTCGCGCCGATGATCGAGGCGCAGCCGGCGGAAGCGAAATACGTAAAGTCAGAGGTGAAGACCGCGTCGCCGGGGCCGACGTCCATCGCCATCAGCGAGAGCTGAAGCGCCTCCGTGCCGTTTGCGACGCAGACGCAATGCTTTCGTCCGGCATAGGCGGCGAGCTTTTCCTCCAGCTCGCCCACGGGCTTGCCGAGGATAAAGGCCGTCGAATCGATCACGCGGGCGATCCCCGCGTCGATCTCGGGCTTGAGTGCCTCATACTGTGCGTGCAGATCACGAAATTGCATGTCTATCTCCTCGATTCTTCCAGCGCCGTGACGAGCGCGTATCCGTCTTCTCCGGTGGAGTATTCCGGCGGCTTGTCCGTGTGCTCCACAAAATAGCGCAGTTCCCGTTCAAGCGGCATCTGACTGTAATCCACCGGGACGATCTCGGACTGCGTCTCCCTGCAGACGGGGACGCCGTTCTCCCATTCGATATGCTTGTTGCACAGGCGCACCTGCTTGTCGCCGGCGTCGTCGAACCAGATCATGCCCCGGCTGCCGACCACAACGACGCGCTGCTCCTTGAAGGGGTGCAGCCATGAGACCTGGATGTGCGCCTTGAGATTGTTCGGATACTCCAGATAAGCCAGCACGTAATCGCAGATGTCCTTCTGCAGGAAATAGCCTCGATGCAGCGTCATCGACTGCGCCGGGCAGCCCGCGAAGTAATTGAGCGTTGCGATATCGTGCGGCGCGAAGGACTCAAAGACGTTCTCCTCCGTACGCACGACGCCGAACTTGATGCGCGTGGAGTACATGTAGTACAGCTCCCCTACCGCACCGGCGTCGATCAGCTCCTTGATCTTGTTGATCGCCGGATGAAACAGCAGGATATGCGCGACCATGAAGTTCGCACCGCTCCGCTTTGCGATCTCGACCAGTTCCGCCGATTCCTCCAGCCGGATGGTCATGGGCTTTTCGATCAATGTCGCGAGGCCAAGACCGAGGAGCTTTTTCCCGATCTCATAGTGCGTCTCGGCGGAAGTCGAGACGACATAGCCGTCATAGCCGTGGGCGATCGCCTCATCCAGATCGGTATACACCGTCATGCCGTATTTTTCTTTCAGCTCCGCAAGCCGCGCGGCGTTCATGTCCACCACCGCGCCGAGATTTCCCATCTCGTGCAGGGTGCGGATATGGTTCTCGCCCCAGCGTCCGCCGCCGATCACACAGATTTGTTTGCTCATAATCGATATCCTTCTCCACTGATGCCGCGGCGGCAGACCCCCCGCGGCTTTACCGTCAAAAGCGGCAGACTGCTCCGGCCGCCCCAACACATACTAATACAAAAAGGCTTTGGCTTCAAGACAGGGTTTCCATTCAACGGCGGATGTGCCGCCGAAACGCCGCCGCGCGATCTGCGCCGGGTGAAGCTCAAGCGGAAACGTCCTTTTTCTTCCCTCCGAGGATCTTGAAAAACTGTCTGAACAACTGCATTCCGTAGTCCTTGAGCGCGGAAAAATGCCTGCTCTTGCGGAAGATGAGGATCCACAGGCCGTTGGGGATCACCACGCAAAGCGCCATCCGGACGATGAAGTTGACAAACGTGACCTCGCTGAACGGCAGCGCCGCGGCCGTGACTGCTGCGCCGGTCGCAAAGATCAGCGCCAGATACGCAAGATAGGACAGAAAATACGGCGCAGCGCTTTTATGGAAAACGTTTTTATAGACGATGATCGGGTCGAACGAGATCATGATCAAAACACTTGCAGTCGATCCGAGCAGAACGCCTACTACGCCCAGCGGCTTGATCAGCAGATACGAAATGACTCCGTTAAAGACCGCGGAAAACAGATAGCGGTATTTCGTCTGCCAATGCAGACCGTTTGCCATACGGAACTGGTATACGGCGCCGGAGAGGCCGTCGAGCAGGAAGTTCAAAATAAACAACAGCACGGCGAAGCGCGGCAGCAGGGGGCTGTGCCAGATGCCGGTGATAAACGGATCGATCAGGATCCAGAGGCAGATGCTGCAGAAGCCGTAGATCCAGAAATACGTGAAGACCATCGTTTTGAAAAACTCTTCCTGCTTTTCGATCGTTTCACGCGCGCAGTAATCGCCAATCCCGTCTTTGATCGAGCCGAAAATGATGCCGATAAACGCGACCAGATAGCTCTTGATCGCGATATAGTTGGAATAGATGCCGACCGTCAGGATACTGATAAATGCGGAAATCAGGATATTGTCCACCGAGGTCAGCATGACGGCGCTGACTTGGTTGATAAACATGCCCACGACGTTTTTGAAAATAGGCTGTTTTTCTTCCTTAGTAAGCTTTCTGCTCTCTCCCTCGTTGAGATAGGGAAAAAGCCTGTCCACCTCGTGTCCGATCAGAGCGTTTTTTATGATCTGGCCCAGGATCCCGAGCGCGGAATAGCTGTAAAAGGCGATCGTCGGAGTGGTGCGGAGCAGGAAGAGCGCCCCAATGCGCACGAGCGCGGTCAGGATGGAAGTCCCGCAGGAAAAGAGGGTGACGATATACTTCTGCTGATTTGCCGTCAAAAGCGTTGCTTTATAGGCAAAGAACCAATAGGAAGCAACAGACTCCAAAACATACAGCAGAAAGACGATCCGGATATTGGCCAGATCCGTGCTCCCGGTGATCAGCTTGTCAAGAAACGGCAGCATGCCGACGCCGATCAGCAGGACCGCAAAGCCAATGATCTGATAGGCGCGCTTGTAGAAGTCCGTCAGGGCCTTGATCATATCCCTGTCGTCCTGGGCAAGCGGCTTGTAGAGGGCATAGGTAATGGCTGTGCCGATGCCGAGCTCTGTCAGGCTCAACACCGTCAGAAGGCTTCCGAACAGGCCGTTGATGCCCAGATACAGCTCAGAAAGGGTGTATATAAAGACCGTTCTGGTTATGAAAGCCAGCAGCATGTTCAGCAGCTGTCCCACAAAACCGGTCAATACATTTTTTGCCGCCTGCGTAGATCTCAATGCTCGTGTCCTCTTTCTGTCCGTCTGTCCTGCGGATGCGCGTCAGTTTTTCAGCTCGCCGAAATGATCGCGGTATGCCTTCAGGAGCACCTGTTTTTCTTTCTCCCAGCAGAGCTCCTCTTTCGCGCGCTTCAGGTTTTCCT
Source organism: Oscillospiraceae bacterium (assembly GCA_902761055.1). Lineage (GTDB taxonomy): Bacteria > Bacillota > Clostridia > Oscillospirales > Oscillospiraceae > Limivicinus. The sequence continues at coordinate 95,762 of CACWIS010000002.1, read as the reverse complement.
TGCAGCGTGCATAGAAGAGCGGATCGTCCCGCAGCTGTGCGATGCAGCGGCTGATGTCCTCCGGGTCTCCCGGCCTGCAGGTCAGACCGATCTGATATTTATCAACGAGTCTTCTCATTTCCGGAATGTCCGACGCGATGATCGGCGTCAGAGACTGGATGCTCTCGAAGAACTTGTTTGGAAGCGAATAATAATGGTTTTTCACAACAGTCTCGATCGGCATGACGCCGACGTCTACGGCCCCCAGATACTTCCAAAGCTCTTCAAGAGGCACCAGCGGATAGAACAGGACGCGGTCTGCCATCCCGTAATCCCCGATCAGTCTGCGGATCGCGGCCACGTAGTTTTCTTCTCCGCTCCCGAGCAGCACCAGACCGATTCCTTCCGTCTTTGCCGCCGCTTTGATCAACGGCTCGATGCCGCGGTTTCTCATCATCCCGCCGTGATACATCGCCAGGAAAGAGACCTCGCTCCCCTTTTGGCGGAACTCGTCCATAAAAGCCGCCCGCCGGTCGGCGCAGACGCTCTCGTCGATCTTCCAGTTGTCCGGCGTGTTGCGCACCACGACCGGGCGCTGCTTGAGCTCGTGGATCCTTTGGACCTCGTCGGCGATGCTGTCGTTGACGACGATGGTGAAGGCGCACCGGTCGATATAGAAGCGTTCCTTCCGCTTGATCTCTTCCGCTTCCTCTTTCGTCCGCCGTACGTTTCTTCCCATCTCGAATTCGTGCGAATCATAGATCAGGATCGGCTTTCTGATGCGGAACCTTGTGACGCGATAGGCCACGCTCAGAGCGCTGAGATCATGGCAGCTCCATACGCCGATCGGCAGCCTCATCGTGCGATAAAACAGGATGAACCTGTTTCGCCAGGCACGGAACCAGAATTTCCACTTTGGGATCGTCTCGTCCAGAGCTTCGGTCCCTTCCCATACCTGGCGGTCAATGAACTCCGGGGTCCGGACCGAGCCCGGCTTGTCTCCCGAAAAGACGACCGTACGAAAGCCGAATTCATGTGCCGCAGACAGTTCCCGTTTGTTGCGGCTGGCATTTTTGATGCTGATGCCGGGCATATATTTCACATAATACAGCGAAAACACCGCCTTTTTCATGATCTTCTTCACCGGATCGCGGACAGATCATCCACTACCCGGCGCACTCGGTGTACCCAGAGATTGTGATCTAAAAGCGATCTGCGGACGTTGTTCTGGTATTCTTCATAGGCGCGGTCATCACCCAGGATCGTATCCATCGCTTTTTCAAAATCTTCCGCCGTCATGTCTATGCTTATTCCGATTTTCTCCCGGTCGATCAGACGTTTGACCGCCTCTTCCTTCGACGTGATCTGCGGCAGGCCGAAAGCGAGATATTCATAGGTCTTCACCGATACGGCATACCTGTTGTATCGCGTATCCGACTTGATCGAGATCCCGACGGAGGCGCGCTCATAGTACTGCGCGATCTCCTTCTGGGACGCATGATGTATTTCGATCCATGCAGCATCCAGTCCCGGATGGCGGAGCTTTTTCAGTTCCTCTTCCCGGCAGATCAAAAGGAGTTTGTACCGGATCCCGTTCCTGTTGATATACGAAAAGCAGTCGAGGATAAACTTCCCGTCGTATGCTCCGGTCAAGCCTCCCACATAGATCGCCGTATTGTTCCGTTTTTTTGTTTGCGGAAGCTTGTTCTCACCCGCAGGCGGCAGCGCGCGCATATCCGGATACCTGAAAAGATCACACGCCTCAAGGCATGGAAAATAGACGATGTCACATGAATAAAGGCATCGATCTGTCAGTGCCTGCAGGATATCCAGCGCAAATTCCTTTGCTCTTCCCCGAAGCGATCTTCTTCTGGGAAACTCATCGGGAAATTTTCTGTAAAAATCCCGGTAGAAATACCCTATCGGTATGCCCATACGGTGAATGGTTCTGATCAGCTTTCGGTCGGCATGCCGCATGATCGGATAGGTCGGCGATTCGATATAGCACAGATCCGGCTTGCTACGACGGATCTCACGGAGAACGCCTCTGATCTTCTCCACACGGTCCGCCGCCGTCTGCCAGCCTGTCAGCGTGATCAGCTCGTGGCCTTCCTCACGAAAGGCCTGCAGCATCTTCGCTGTTCGGACCTCCGAGCCTGAACTCAAACCGCTGTGTTCAATGTAACTGATAAACAATACTCTCATTTTTCTGTTCAATACCGCTTCAACAGCCCGGCGATCTTTTCGGCGCTTTTGCCGTCTCCAAACGGCTTATAGGACGGATCCACGGTCTGTTTTTCGGAGAGCTTTTTCAAGATCTCCGTGTGTTCCGCGGCGGACAGCTGATTGCGATTATCTACCATCGTCTCCGGCCAGACGATCAAATCAAAGACGGTCACGCACTGCTTTTCCGCAAAGAAGGCCTCTCTCTGCAGTCCGCCCGAATCGGTGACGATCTTCTCGGCTCCCTTTACGAGGGAGATGGAGGTCAGGTATCCGACCGGCTGCGTGAGGATCAGCTTGGGAAAGCGGCCGTCGGCACAGATTCGGGAGACCCGTTCGCGGTTTCTCGGATGGACCGGATAGATCGTGGGAAACGGGAGCTCGTTCATTGCACGGAGGATCTCGGTAATTTTTTCGTCTGTCGCGGTGTTTTCCTGCCGATGGCAGGTCAGATAATAATACCTCTCCGGTCTTTTCAGCCGCTTTCCCTCAAAGTCGAGAAGCACTTCGCTGTTTCCGCCGCATTTTTCACCGTAAAACAAAAATGCGTCGAACATCGGATCGCCCACCAGGTGCGACCGCCCGCCGAGCCCCTCCTGCTGCAGAAAACGAAGAGCGGACTCCGTGCAGGGCATCAGCATGGACGAAACATGGTCCGTGCAGATACGGTTGACTTCTTCCGGGTTGTCCAGGCTTCCGAAACGGTTTCCCGCTTCCACATGGCATACCGGGATATGCAGCTTGACCGCTGTAAGCGCGGCGGCCAGCGTGGAATTGGTATCGCCGTATACGAGCAGCTTGTCCGGCTTTTCCTTGAGGAAGACCTCTTCCAGCGCGACGACCATCCGGGAGATCATCTGCGCGTGGCTTCCGCCCGAGATCCCGAGGTTATACGCAGGCTTTGGGATATCCAGTTCCTCAAAAAACACCTCAGACATATTATAGTCGAAATGCTGTCCCGTATGGATCAGCAATTCGTCCACGTCCGGATCGGTCCGAAACAAGCGTGAAACGACGGCGGCCTTGATAAACTGGGGCCTTGCTCCGACTACTGTGGCAATCTTCATTGTATTACTCCCGTTAGAAACAAATATGGATCAGCGGCGCAAAGCGTCTCTCTTTTCAAGAAGCTCCCGGAAGAGCGTCAGCGTGCGTTGCGCGTTTTTCTCCCAAGTCATGACCGAGGCGCAGGCTCTGCCGCGTTCGGCGATCGCGCGGCGTTCCTCCGGGTGCTCGATGCCCCAGACGACCGTTTCCGCGATCGCGTCGGGATCGTCCGCCGGAAGCAGGAAGCCGTTCTCGCCCGAGACGATCACATCCGCGATCCCTTCTCCCTGCGCGCCGATCGCCATGCAGCCGGAGGCCATCGCCTCCAGGTACACGATGCCGAAGCCCTCCGGTTTGCTTACCATGACGAAATACTCCGCCGCGGCCATCTCCCGGAACACCTCGTCGTGCGTGAGCTGTCCGGTGAAGCGGACGCTCCCCTCCACGCCGAGCTCCCGGCACAGCCGCTCGAGACGTAGCCGCTCGCCGCCCTCGCCGACGACCGTCAGCGTTGCGGCCGGGTATTTCCCGCGGACCTGGGCAAAGGCGCGGATCGTCACGTCCGTTCTCTTTGAGGGGTAAAGGTTGCAGACCTGCAGCAGGCTTAGGGGCTTTTTCCCGTGCGTCGGCACAAGCAGCGCGTCGTTGAAGCCGTTGTGGATCGTGTACAGCGGCGTACGGAGCGAGAGGGCCGCAAGGCGTGAGCACAGCTTTTCGCCCACGCAGACGATCGCGTCGGCCTGCTCGCACCAGCGTTTTACCAAAGCCTGGCGCCCCTCGTCGAGCGGCAGGACGGCGTCGCTGCCGTGCGTCGTGACGACCAGCGGGCAGCCGAGCCGTCTCTTGAGGAACACGCCGATCTCACTGTCAAAGCCCAGTGTGTGCGCGAGGATGATGTCCGGCGCGAAGGCGCGCAGCGCCCCGAGCAGCCCGCAACGCAGCGAAAGCTCGCTGCTGCGGGCGTTGAAGCGGTTTCTTCCGTAATAGGAAAGAGAAAGGAAACGCACGAATACATAGCGCAGTCCCCCGATCTCCGTCCGCCGCACAGTGGAGCCGAAGCGCTCGCCGAAGCAGTCCGTCTTGCCGAGGGCGACGGGAACCAGCATCAGAAGCTCATGTCCCTCCTGCTGCATGGCTCTAGCCTGGTCGTGTATAAAGGACGAGACCGGCGAGTCGCTTGTCTGATAATGTGCAACTACAAGAATCTTCATCGGCGCTGCTTTCGTTTCATTCTGTTCGTGTTTATCTCAGCCGAAGATCGTCTCATAGAGCGCGAGCAGCTTTCGCTCCTCGCTCTCCCAGCTGAAATGCTCCTTGACCGCACGGCGGCCGTTCTCGCCGTATTCACGGGCCAGTTCCGGATGATCAAGCAGCTCGCGCAGTGCGGCGGCGAACTCCTCCGTGTTTCCCGGGTCGACGCAGATGCCAAAGTGATACTCATCGACCATTTTTCCGTTGAAGCGGTTTCGCGTGAAGACCACAGGGATGCCCATGGCCATGTATTCATAGACCTTTGTGGACATATTGTCCAGTCTGTCGTACTGTCCGACATTCCAGACCGGGTCCGCGCCGATGCAGCAGCGGTTCATCACTGCACACACGCCGTCACGGTCGAGCGGACCAAGCAGCTCGATGTTGCCCGTCTCCGCCCTCTGGCGGATCTCCTCGGCAAAGCTGTCCGGCATGAGCGTTCCGGCGAGGACTGCCTTGCAGCCGGCTTTTCCGGCGGCAAGAACCAGATCGCGCGCACCGCGGTCCTCGGTCAGGCTGCCGACAAGACAAACCGTCTCCGGCTCCTTCATCGCGTCGGGATCGAAGCGGTCATACATCTCGCGCAGACGCGGGAAGTTGTCAACGTATGTTCTGTTCTTCCCCGGCAGTGGAAACTGTCCTTCGATCGGGCAGGGAAAGATCACGCCGTCAAGACGGCGGAGCACGTAATCCTCATAGATACTGTAAACGCCAGTGAGCAGTGTGCCGGTGAATCGGTTTACATAAGGCTTTAGCAAAAACTGCTGACGTGTCATCTCGTGGCTGTCGAAAATGACCTTTTTGCCCATGCGCTTGAGCTTCAAAGCATACGGCAGCAGTTCGGGATCGTGCAGGTGATAGAGCTCGCAGTCCAGCGCAAGCGCCGCCTCGAAGACGCGCCTCGCGCCCTCGGTCATGCGCTTGAGCCGTCCCTCGGGGATCTCTCCCACGCCGACGATAAGCACGCCGTTTTTCTCATAGCTCTCGCCGCGTTCGACGAGGTAGACCTCGTAGCCGCCCTCGGCGAGCGAGACGCACTCCTTGTGGAAGATCCGCACGTCCTCGGCGTCGTGCGCGCTGGTCATGTGACAGACTTTTCTCATGCCGCTCACCAGGGGATCTCGCTGCCGTCCGGGGCGAAGAAGACCTCGCTGTAACGGCGCTGCATCATGATCCCCTCCTGCAGTGCAAGCCCTTCGACCGGCTCGCCGAGCAGCTGCTTGATGCGCAGATACGGGAAATTAACGCCCGCGGGCGCGTAGGAGGCGATGGTCGCGGAAAGCCGCGGATTGATCTCGATGAGGCGAGGCTTGCCGTTTTTGTCGTAGATGAAATCGAAATTGATGTTGCCGGAGATCCCGAGTTTTTCGATGATCTCCCGCGCGACGGCGAAGGGCTCCTCTCGGTTTTCGAGGATACAGCCCTGCGGGATGCTGCTGTTGACCGCGTAGTTGTACCGTCCGGCCATATAGAGCACGCGTCCGCGGTCGCAGAGCGCGTCCACGCCGTATTCCTGCCCCGGCAGATACTCCATGACGAGCATGCGGGGGATGCTTTCCTTCTCGCGGATCACACCCATCAGCTCGCGGAAGCTGATATACATGGACGTCGGCTTCTCATTGAAGAACAGATCGTAGAGCGACTTGTTCGGATCAATGATGCGCACGCCGCGGCTGCCGTTGCCCTCGGCTCCTTTTACACAGACCGCGTTGTTCGGATAACCCAGTTCATAGACCGCCTTTTCGAGCTCATCGGCCGTCTCGACGACCCTGAATTCCGGCGTCTCCATGCCAAGCTCGCGCATCTTCACCAAAAGGTTCGCCTTATTGTTGATGATTTGCAGGATCTCATACTCGTCGACGGACAGGACGATGCCGCGCTCGGCAAAGAGCGCGCGGTTCTGCGCGTACTTCAGCAGCTCGCGCGTGACGAGCGGCATGACGACGTCGATCTTTTCCTTTTCGCAGATCGCAAGCACGGCGTCGAGATAGCCCTCGTCCCTTGCCGGCGGGACCTGATAGAACTTGTCCACCAGCCGTCTGCCGTTGGACCTTTCGTTCATATCCACGCCAATAAGACGGATCTCTCTCTCCCCGTTCCTGCGCAGGCACTTGATGATGCTCGGCGCGCCCGGCGCGCCGGCGCCGGTGAGCAGTACGTTGATCGATTTGAGCATGTCCTTACACCTCGTATGCAGATAACATATCGTCTGCCTTCTCGTCGCGCTTGGCAAGCGAGACAGCGCCGTCCGACGACAGGCAGAGGATCTTGCAGCCCGCCCGGATGAAGGGCGGCTTCATGACGTTCGTATAGGCGCCGGCGTTCTCGAACGCCAGCGCGTCGCCGACGCGGACGGGCTCAGCCAGTCCGCGGCAGAGCAGGTCGTCCTCCAGGCAGGTAAAGCCGCCGACGTCAGCGCCGAAGAGGGCCGGTTCGTCCGAGCCGCCCGGAAGGATGTGGACAGGCAGGCGCTTTTTCTTTCCCAGCTCGCCGAGCTGATGGACGCTCCCGTCCACGACCGCGATCGCGCGTCCGCGGACCGTCTTGGCCGCGATCACCCGCGTGACGTACAGCATCGTGTCGGCGATCACGGTCGCGCCGGGCTCAACGATCAGCTCCGGGCGTCTCTCCGGCGGAAGCGCGCCGTACTTTTCAGCAAACACACCCGCGACGGTTTCGGCGTATTCCCGGAAGCTCGGGATCGGCTGGTTGAACTGCGCGGCAAAGTCCGGGTGCAGATGCCCGAACATCCCGCTTCCGAGGTCGACGATCTGTCTCTCTCCGTCGTGCAGCAGCTGTCCGGCAAAGGCGGTCATTTTCTCGGCGCGGGCTTTCCACGCCTCGAGCGAGCGGGAGCCGCCCAGATGGAAATGCAGTCCGACGATACGCAGTTTCTCGTGCGCGCGGGCGCGCTCGACGGCGGCGGCCGTCTCCTCGCTCTCCGCCTCAAAGCCGAAGCGGGAGGCCTTGTTCGTGCCGATATCAAAATTCAGCCGGAAGCCGACCGTCGCCTTCCTTCCGAGTTTTTCGGCGAGCCGCATGGTCCGCTCCAGCTCATAGGCGTTGTCCAGCATGAGGATCGCGCCGTCCGCGATCATTTCCTCCATTCCGTACCACTTGCCTGGGCCGTTCACGATGATCCGTTCCGGGGCGAAGCCGACCCTTTTCGCAATGGCATACTCGTGGTCGGAGACGACCTCGGCATAACCGTCCAGTGCGCGCACGCAGCGGAGCGCGGCGGGGAGGTAATTCGTCTTGAAGGAATAGGCGATGGAAAAAGGCTTGTAGATCGCCTCATACGCCTCTGTGAGCTCCCGGCAGTGCGCGGTGAAGGTGTCCGGAAAAAAGACGTAGAAGGGCGTTTCGTACGCGCGCAGCAGCGCGCCGACAGGCTCGAGATTCATTCGTTCTCCCCCGCTTCGAGCAGGATCTTCTCCAGATCGGTGATGTTGTCCTTAAGCGTCCCTTCCCGTTCGCGGGAAGCGGAGCGGATAAACTCGCGTACTGTGGCGGAGAGCTCCCTGTCCTCCTCGTGATACCAAAAGGCATGCGTCAGGATGTGCAGCTTTTCGTATTCGCCTTTTTGAATGATCTCCTCGACCGGCTCGCGCCAATGGCGGCGGCTGTCGGAGAGATACTTGAAGCCGATGAAAAACTCCTCGCCGTAGGAATTGATCAGACCCGGGATGCGGATCTGCGTCTCGATCGTGAAGCGGTTGGGGCGATGCAGCGAAAAGCTGCTGATGTTCACGTCGATCAGATCCGAGAGGATCCGGGCCTCCTTGCGGATGTAATAGTCGATGCCGAAACGGTCGTAATCGTAGGCCGTCTCATCAAAGTGCAGTCCGATATTGTGCCCCAGATCGAGGAGCTCGTGCAGGTTGCGGTAGGACGAGGAGGAAGCCGGGTTATAGAAGTCCGAGCTGAGCAGCACGAAATAGGTCGAACGGACGCCGAGCTCCTTTTCGAGCCGCGCCAGCTTTACCGCCTGCTCGAGCGAGTAGTCGATATCATGGCGCAGGATCACGCATTTTCCCGTCCCCGGATAATTGACGTAGGAGCTGAAAGCGTAGCCGTTGTCCCGCAGCAGCCCGATCAGCGCGCGGTAGTCTCTGTACGTAAAGTTCATAGCTTTCCTTCCACAACACAGTTGAGTTTCTCGGACAGCGCGTCATAGGAATAGGCGCGGGCCGCGGCGAGCGCTCCCTGCCGCATTTTCTCGCGTCTCTCCGGCGTAAGTGAGCGCGCCGCGCGGATCGTCTCCGCGACGCCCTCCGGCGTGGCGGCGTAGGTAAGGCTGCAGTCAAAGCGCGCCGCCGGATTGTGCCCTGCAAGAGCGCACATCAGGATCGGCTTGCCGGAGGCGAAGTATTCAAAGAGCTTATTCGAGCTGATCCCGTAGCGGGATACCCGCTCGTCAAAAGCGTCGAGGAAGAGCGCGTCGCCGCCGGCCAGGATCGCCGGGATCTGCTTTTTCTCGGCTCTTCCCTTGAAGGATACGTTGCGGATCCCCTCGGCGCGGACGCGCGCCTTGAGATTTTCCAGTTCGTCGCCGCTGCCCCAGATGAGGATCCGGATCGACTTGTCCTCCAGCAGCGCCGCCGCGTCGACAAGCAGGTCCAGCCGGTTGCTCTTGCCGATCGATCCGGTGTAGACGATCTTGAACAGCGAAGGATCGGCCAGCTCGGCGTCGTCGGAGGGACAGTCTTTCTTATTTTGCTCGAAGAGCGCAAGATCAACGCCGTTATTGATGAAGCACACCTTTTCCCGCGGCACGGCCTTTTCCCAGCCTTGCGCGCGGATGTAATCATAGGCGCCCTCCATCGTGAACACGATCGCGTCCGCGCTCGTATAGATTTTCTTTTCCAGCGCCCGCAGCGCGCGGACGACCGGGTTGTTCTCCCCGGCCACGCCGTAGGCGACGAGCGTCTCCGGCCAGAGATCGGCGATCTGTGCGATCGCGCGGATGCCGTGTTTTTTTGCATAGCGGATCGCCTGCCAGCAGGAGATCGGATCAAAAGAGGTCGCGACGATTGCATCCGGCTTTTCAAGCGTATCGAAAACGCCGGGCAGCTTTGCGGCGAACTCCAGGATGTTGTTCACCCTCCCCAAACCGTTCCCGCGATATCCGCGGCAGCGGATAAACACATAGGGAACGCCGTCGTCCGTTGCTTTTTTGACGCGCGCGCCGTCCGTGATCAGATTCACATCGGAATTGTGAACGGTACTGGCCGCGATGATCGTGACCTCGTGTCCCATTTTGATGAGGTTTTTGGCAAACATCGACGGCCGCGGCAGCGGATAATACTGCGGCGGCACGGCGTAATGGTCCATCAGCCAGATCTTCACGCGCTCTCTTCCCTCTTCTCCGGTTTGTTATCGTTTCTTTCTTTCGGCCAGCAGCCGCCTGGCCTCGGCCTGCTTCCGGTCGTAGTCTTCTTGTGTGACGCGGCCGTTCTTGAGCAGATAGTCGCCGAAATCATCGGTCACGTCGATCTCCTCCGAGCTCTCGGTGAGATGGCTGCGGATAAAGACCTTCCGCACCGTCAGAGCAAGGATCTTCAGATCGTTCCACAGACTGATCATTTGGATGTACTGCAGATCGTAGTCAAGCTTTTTGTCCCAGGAGATCGCGTTGCGGCCCATGACCTGCGCGAGACCGGAGAGGCCCGGCTTTGCGGTATGCCGCATCCGCTGCTCCATGCTCATGAAGGTCATGTCGCGCACGAGCTGCGGCCGCGGGCCGATCACGCTCATGTCTCCGCGGAGGATGTTGATCAGCTCCGGCAGTTCATCCAGGCTCGTCGCGCGCAGCGCCCGGCCGAATTTCCCGAGCCTCTGCTCATCCGGCAGCAGCCTGCCGTTCTCGTCCCGCTCGTCCGTCATGGTGCGGAATTTGTACATATCAAAAATGCGCTCGCGTCCGGTCTTCGGGTCGATCATACCGGGCCTCGGTTGCTTGAAGAGGACAGGCTTTCCCATCACGATCCGCACGACCAGCGCGACGATCACATACAGCCAGCCGAAGACCAGCACCGTCAGCACACCGGCGATCAGGTCGAGCAGGCGCTTGACGACGCGCTCATAGAATCCTCTTTTTCGATACAGCTGCATAGAGCGTCCTTATCTGAAGCAGCAGCGGATCAGTTCGATGACCGCATCCTGCTGCTCCGGCGTCATCTTGTTGTCGCTCGGCAGGCACAGGCCGCGTCGGAAAAGGTCCATTCCCACGTCGGTCTCGGCTCCGCCGTCGAGATAGGCGTTGCTCTGACCGCGTCCGCTGCCGGAGGCGGTCACAAAGGCATGGGAGGCGTAGATCGGCTGCATGTGCATCGGCTTCCAGATCGGCCGTCCCTCGGCGTTGTAGGCTGCAAGCGTTTCCAGGATCTCGGTCGGGCAGGACTTGCCCTTTTCCGGGCGATAGAGCGCCTTCCGGTCGTCCCGCACCTGGGGGCACATCGCCTCCTCGTCGATCAGCAGACAGCTGAGCCAGAAGTTCGGTCTCGTCGTCCGCTCGTCAAAGGGGTTCATGCTCAGCGGCAGATCGCGCAGCCCTTCGCGGTAGCGCTCCCAGATCGCGCGCTTCTGCGCGATATGCTCTTCGAGATAGGGGATCTGCCCGCGCACGACGCCTGCGATCACGTTGCTCATGCGGTAGTTGTAGCCGATCTCCTCATGCTGGTACCAGGGCGCGGCCTCGCGCGACTGGGTGCTCCACTTCCGGACCTTGTCCGCATCCTCGCGCGAATCGGTAAGGAACATACCGCCGCTCGAGCCGGTGATGATCTTGTTCCCGTTGAAGGAAATGCAGTTATAGTCGCCGAGCGAGCCGGTCTCTCTCCACGCGCCGTCCAGCAGGACCTGCGCGCCGAGACTTTCCGCCGCGTCCTCGACGATCAGCGCGCCGTGACGGCGGCAGATCGCGCGGATCTCTTCGAATCTGCCGGGCGTTCCGTACAGATGCGCGAGTACGACGAGCTTTGCTTCCGGAAACATCTCGAAGCCGCGCTCGAGCGCCGCAGGGTCCATGTTCCAGGTCTCGCGCTCGGTGTCGATAAAGACCGCCTCGCCATCCTCGTAAGCGATCGGGTTGACCGAGGCGTCAAAGGTCACGTCGCTCGCCAGCACGATGCGGCCGCGCAGCGTACCCTCGTTCGGTCTGGCCTGGCCGTAGAGCCGCTCGCCCGCAAGTTTGGTCGCGAGGTGCAGCGCCGCGGTGCCGGCGCCGAGCGCGACGGCATGGCCGACGCCGAGCTTTTTGGCGATCTGCGCTTCGATCTCGTTGAGATTTGCGCCGACGGTGCTCATCCAGTTCGTCTCGTATGCCTCGCGCATATAGTCGAGCTCGGGGCCGTGCATTGTCGGAGAAGCGAGCCACAGTTTCTTTTCAAAGGGCTTGATCGCGGACGGTGCGGTGAACGCCACGAAAACCATCTCCCTTTCGTGAAAGAGTCTCTTTGTGTCCCAATGGCAGGATCCCTGCCGAACGGACACATTGACCCCATAATAAGTCAAAATATTTTATCATAAAACCGGGTAAAAAGCAATGATAAATCCCACGCAAGCGATTGGAAAAGGCAACGGAAATACGGGCAGATTTCACAAAAAGACGCCGCGGGCGAAGCCTCGCCCGCGGCGTCTTTTGACGTATCATTCCGGCACGACGGCGCAGAATCGAACGCGGTTGTTTTCCAGATCGCGGATCGCGCGGATTGCGGTAAGGACGTTGAAGCGCTGATACCAGTCCGGCGTCCAGCCTTTTTCGAGGATAGACAGGACTTCCTCTCCGACGCCTCTGCTGCGCAGTTCCGCACAGCCGTCGGCATACTCTTTTTCGCACTGTTCGCGCAGCGCGTCATGCTTCTGCATCCAGTAATCGACCGGGTTCATCTCTCTTCTGTTCACCCCTGTCAGCGCTTTCCCCAGGTAGGCAAAGCCTTTTTTGGCGAGTTCCCGCGCAGGAGAGATGCCGATCGGCCCGTAAAAGAACGTGGTCGTATAGTCGTTCGGCAGATACCGCAGCATCCACTTGCGGTAGAAGGCCCGCCAGAACAGCCAGTCGGGATCGAGCCTGGTGACGAAAGCCACGACGTCCTCGTCAAGGAAGGGCGAGGCGACCTCACAGCTTGCGATGAACATGGAGGAGGAATTGTGGCAGGCGCGAAGATTGTCCAGGTAACTCCGCTCATGCGTGCAGAGTGCGCCTCTGCCTTTGAAGCCGAAGCGTCTTGCGATCTCCTTAAGCTTGCCGCGCAGCCCGCCCTCTTCGAGTTCGATCATGTCGCCCATCAGTTCGCCGCCGCACAGTCCCGTGTGGAGGATGCCCGCCTCGGCGGTATTGAGCAGCGTGGCCATCGTGCAGGCGCCGGTCGCGCCGAAGCCAGACTGCTGGCACTCATTGCGGTCCATGCTCTGCGAGAGGCGGGTCAGAAACACGGCGGCGTCCATTGGATAATAGAGATAATCCAGCGAGAAGTCGGCCGCGATCTGCTGCGCGACGCGCTGGTCGACGGAGCCGGACTGCGAATAGTTGAAGCACACGATATCACGGCTATAGCCGCTGCGGATCCCCTGCAGCAGGCAGGCGCGCGAGTCCATTCCCCCGGAGAGCGTCACAAACTGGCGGTAGCCGTATTCCGCGTTCTTTGCGAACTGCCGTTCGACGGCAGCGGAGAAGAGCCTATCAAAGGCTTCGAGCGCGTCGTCGAGCGTGTCCGCGGTGCAGGGCCGTTCCGGCTCATTCCGAACCACTTCGATCTTCCAGGGTTCAAGCTCGATCATCAGGCTCTCGTAGGCATCGAGATAGCGGATCTCGCGCAGATAGCAGAGATCGCCCGTGAGCTCCCCTTCCTCGACCATGGCGCGGATCGCGTCGCAGTCGAGTTCGGTCTCCCGTCCCTCATCGGCAAGCAGCGCGAGCAGATCGTAATAGCTCTCGGCGTAAAGCAGCTCGTCCTCAAAGGCGCAGTAATACAGCGCGCGCTTGCCGAGCAGATCGTTTGAGAGATAGACGCGCCGCCGCTCCTTGTCGAACACGGCAAGATTGAACGCGCCCCTGAGCTGTGCCGCCGTCTTTTCTCCCTGCTCGGCGAACAGCTCCTCGAGCAGAGTGAATCGCTCCCGCGCAGACTGCGGCCGTTTCCGGTCCAGCAGAACACCGTCAAACTGGATCGCGAAGCGATCGTCCTCGCAGCAGACCTTTTCGTCCTTGAATTTTTCGTTCCGCTTGAGGAAGACCAGTTCCGGGGACTTGTCCCGAAACACGCGGCCGTGCATTCCTCTCATGATCCCACTTCCTTTGTCTGAAAAAGCGTCTCAGCGCTCCGGTCCGGTCCTTTTGAAAACGATCAGCTTGCTGAAAACATAATTCAGCACGATCACAACGACGTTTGACAGCAGCTTCCACACATTCGCGTTCAGGGCGAAGACGTCGACGGCGAAATACATGACGACGACGTCCAGCACGCCGGTGGCCAGTCTTGCGGCCGTAAAGGTCCAGATCTCGCGCAGCAGCGTTTTTTTGTCAAACGCCCTGCTGTCGAATACCCAGAGCTTATTCGTGATAAAGGCGAACGCTACGGCAAGGATCCAGGCAATCACCGTTGAGGGGACGTTCCGGACCCCGGCGACGGAATAGAGCAGATAGTATGCCGCCCAGTTGATCAGCGTCGTGCATCCGCCGAAGAACACGTAGAGGATCGGGCTTCTGTACTTTACAAACAGTGCTTTGATTGTCTTGAACATATGCGTTTCCTGACCCTTTTTCCCCGTCTCCGCCAACGCGAAGCCGCCTTGCCGCGCTTCGCGCCGGGAAAGGAAGAAGGACGCGGCGGAAACGGAACGAAGCCGCGCCCTTCTGACGCCGTGGTGCGGGTAACAGGACTTGAACCTGCACGGTCTCCCACAGGAACCTAAATCCTGCGTGTCTGCCAATTCCACCATACCCGCAAACAAAAAAACCTATTGCACTTGGCAATAGGCTTTTGGAGCGGCCTACGAGGCTCGAACTCGCTACCTCCACCTTGGCAAGGTGGCGCTCTACCAGATGAGCTAAGGCCGCATCGGCAACGCGTATAGTTTATCACACATCACCGTTTTGTCAAGAATAATTTTCCGCGCCGGTCCCCATCCCGGCGCGGCTTTCCGCTCATGTCTCCGGCGCGCTCTCCGTCGGTCCCTCCGCGGTTTCTGCGCTCGCCTGCACTGCGGCGGGCGCGGCAGGCTCGTCCTCGGCTTCGAGCGCCGCATAGCTCAGCTCTCCGCTGCAGGAGGGGTAGTTGGAGATATTCCAGCGATAGTCGTTCCACATGCTCTCGTCGTTCTGAAGGAAGCCGAGCGCGAAGCCGTCGTCGTAGCAGCGGCTGACGTCGACGTGATAAAAATCGCCGTCGAGGCGGATCAAGTTCCAGCTGTGATCCCGCCCGCCGAGCTGGCCGTATACGATGCGGCAGTCGAGATCAAGCTGATGGCACATCTCGACATAGGCCAGGGCAAGGCCCTCGCTGTTCGTCTCGCCGTTGATCAGCGCATCGTAGCAGCTCCCCTTTGCCGCCTCGTTCCAGACGCAGTTGTCCGTCAGAAAACGGCACGCGGCAAGCGCACGATGCGCCCCGTCGAGTTCGGCTGCGTCAAGATTGCTCATGACGTCGAGGTTTTTCAGCTGCGATTTGCAGCGGATGAGTTCATCCTCCGCCATGCCGTAGGCAAAGTTGATGTCGTACAGCCGCTGGCGTCCCGAGCCGCTGTACATATGCACCGTGATCTGCGGCTCGCGCACGCAGATCGTCGGATGGCTGCGGTAGATCTCGAGCGCAAGGCTCTTGACCTTTTCCGCGCTGTAGGAGCTCGCGCGGACGAGGATCGTCAGGCGCGGGCGGCTCTCCTCCATCGCGCCGGAGAGCAGCTCTTCCAGCCCGACCGCATAGGGCAGCTGCACGATGCTGGAAAGCTCCGCGGCGTAGCTTGTGTAGTCGATACTGACCGTGCTCTCGTAGTGGTTGACGATCTTCTCCAGCTCATAGGAAAGATCCCGCACGCAGTAGGCGCACAGCGAATCCTGCGTACGCACCTGCCAGCAGGCGCTCTCCATGTCCTCCGGCGCGCTGCCGTCGTAATTCGCGTCGAAGGCGATGCTGCCGCCGGCAGCGCCGTCGTAGACCATGTCGATCAGGGCTCGTTTCAGCTCGGCCATATTGCGTACGGTGACCCGCTCGGCGCCGTCGTTTTCCGCCTGTACCGGCGGGACGTACTCCGAGACGGACACGTATTCTTTTTCAAAGGCGCCGCCGCAGCCGCTCAAAAGCGGGATCATGAGCAGCACGGCCACTGCAAGCGCAAGCGGTCTTTTCATCGTCGCACCTCGGGATCTGATTGCATAACCTCCGCCCGGTCCCTTTTGCCGGGCCGCTTCATTCCTCCATCAGCGAGAGCTGCTGCTCCTCGCGGTCCTCCGGTTTGAGCAGCGCGCCGGCGGCGGGCAGCGAACGGACGCGGTAGCGGGAAACGTTCCGGATCGCACTGTCGCGGAGCGGGACCGCGCGCACGACCTTCCGGCCTTTTTTCAGCGACATGACGCCGACGCCCTGCGTGCTGCGCGTGCTCTTCGGCAGGATCTGCGCCGTGTTGAAGATCATGACGCGGTCGTCGCTGGCGAACACGGCGACGTCCTGCTCCTCCTCGATCAGCATGACCGCGGCGGCCGGGCTCTTGTCGGAATAGGCGTTGATGAGCTTGCGGCGGTTCGTCTTGGTCTCGTAAGCGCCGAGCTCGATGCGCGCTGCCTTGCCGTTTTCGAAGACGATCAGCAGATGCTTGCTGTAGTCGCCCGGATCGATCATGGCGATCACGCTCTCGCCCTCGTCCATTTGCAGCTTCGTCGGCAGATAGACGCCGAGCACGGAGGCCTTGCCGTCCTCAAAGTCGGACACTCTCGCCTTGTACATCTGCTGGCGGTCGGTCAGGAAGAGGATCTCCCGACTGTTGGCCGACTCAAAGCTGACGGCCAGGCGGTCGCCCTCCTTGTACTTATGCTCGCCGCTCATGCGCAGCGACTGCGCGGTGATCTTTTTGAAGTAGCCCTCCCGCGAAAGGAAGAGCGTGACGGGATAATCCTCGACCTGCTCGGTCGGCTCGAACTCCTCGATCTCGTCGGAATAGACGATCGCCGAGCGGCGCGGCGTAACGTATTTTTTGTTGATCTGCCTGAGCTCGTCGATGATGATGGACTTGATGCGGCGGCGGCTGTTGAGCGTCTCGGTCAGATCCTCGATCTCCTTCTCGAGGCTCTCGGTCTCGTCCGTGCGTTTGAGGATGTATTCCCGGTTGATGTTGCGCAGCTTGATCTCCGCGACGAACTCGGCCTGGACCTGGTCGATGCCGAAGCCCATCATCAGGTTCGGCACGACCTCGCTTTCGAGCTCCGTGCCGCGGATGATCTCGATGGCCTTGTCGATATCGAGCAGGATCTTCTCAAGGCCGAGAAGCAGATGCAGCTTGTCCTTTTTCTTTGTCAGTTCAAAGAACACGCGGCGGCGGATGCTCTCCGTCCGCCAGGCGCACCATTCGTCGAGGATCTCGCGGACGCCCATGACCCTCGGATTGCCCGCCACGAGGATGTTGAAGTTGCAGGGAAAGGCGTCCTGCAGCGTGGTCATGCGGAAAAGCTTTTGCATCAGCTTGTCCGGATCGGTGCCGCGCTTGAGATCGATCGCGAGCTTCAGACCGCTCAGGTCGGTCTCGTCGCGCATGTCGTTGATCTCGCGCACCTTGCCGCTCTTGATCAGCTCCGCGACCTTGTCGATGATCGCCTCGGAGGTCGTCGTATACGGGATCTCGTAGATCTCGATGATGTTCTCCTTCGGCACGAAGCGCCAGCGCGCGCGGACGCGGAAGCTGCCGCGGCCGGTGCTGTAGATGCTCTCCATCTCGCGGCGGTCGAAAATGATCTCGCCGCCGGTCGGGAAATCGGGCGCCGGGAGCGTCAGGAACAGGTCGTGCCCCGGATCGCGCAGATAGTTGATCGTCGTCTCGCAGACCTCGTTGAGGTTGAAGCCGCAGATCATGCTCGCCATGCCGACGGCGATGCCGTTGTTGGCCGAGACCAGCACGTTCGGGAAGGCCGTTGGCAGGAGCGTCGGCTCCTTCATGCTGCCGTCGTAGTTGTCGGCCATGTCCACGGTGTCCTTGTCGATATCGCGGAAGAGCTCCGCGCAGATCGGCGCGAGCTTCGCCTCGGTGTAGCGCGAGGCGGCGCAGGACATATCGCGCGAAAAGACCTTGCCGAAGTTGCCCTTGGAATCCACGAAGGGCGTCAGCAGCGCCTGATAGCCCGCCGAGAGGCGCACCATCGTCTCATAGATGGCGGCGTCGCCGTGCGGGTTGAGCTTCATCGTCTGGCCGACGATGTTCGCGCTCTTGGTCCTCGCTCCGGTGAGCAGGCCCATCTTGTACATCGTGTAGAGCAGCTTGCGGTGCGAGGGCTTGAAGCCGTCGATCTCCGGGATCGCGCGCGAGACGATCACGCTCATGGCGTAGGGCATGTAGTTCGTCTCGAGCGTCTCGGTGATGGGCTGCTCGACGATCGCGGCGTGCAGGCCGACGACGTTGGGGTTGTCGTATTTCTTTGTCTCGTCTTTTTTCCTTGCCATAGCTTATCTGCTTTTCTTCTGTTTTTTTCCGGTCGTCAGGCTCCTGCGGCAGCGCGGGCAGTGCGTGGCGTTGAGCGCGCCGAAGAAGATGATCTTTCCGCAGTGGGGGCAGCGGCAGTCGTGGACGATTGTATAGACCGTGAAGACGAAGAGGATGATCGTCGCGATCGTGAAAAACATCTTCAGCGGCAGATAGCTCTGCGGCGTCAGCACGCTGCCGGCGCAGGCGCAGGCGGCACCGATCATGATTGAGCGCAGACGTCCCTTCGCCAGCTCGTAGCTGTTCCCTCCGAGATTGTTCATGTCCGTCCCCTCCCGCTCAACTGATGTCCGCCATGTCGAGATAGCGGTAGCCGACCTCGGCGATATGGTCCTTGCGCCCCGCGAGATTGTCGCCGAGCAGCAGATCGAAGACCTCCGCCATGCGCTCGGCGTCCTCGGGCATGACCTTGATGAGCCGCCGCGTGGCGGGGTTCATCGTGGTCATCCACATCATGTCCGGGTCGTTCTCGCCCAGGCCTTTGCTGCGGCTGATGGAGGCCTTCGCGCCGCCGAGCGAGTCGAGGATCTCGGCCTTCTCGCGGTCGGAATAGGCGAAATAGGTCTTGCCCTTCGATTCGATCTCATAGAGCGGAGACTCGGCGATGTAGACGTAGCCCTCGCGCAGCAGCGTCGGCACGAGGCGGTAGAGCATCGTGAGGATCAGCGTGCGGATCTGGAAGCCGTCGACGTCCGCGTCGGTGCAGATGATGACCTTGTTCCAGCGCAGGTTGTCCAGATCGAAGCTCGAGAGGTCCTTGGTGTGCTTGTCCTTGACCTCGACGCCGCAGCCGAGCACCTTGATGAGGTCGGTGATGATATCGCTCTTGAAGATGCGCACATAATCGGCCTTCAGGCAGTTGAGGATCTTGCCGCGCACGGGCATGATGCCCTGGAACTCCGCGTCGCGCGAGAGCTTGCACGCGCCGAGCGCGCTGTCGCCCTCGACGATGTAGATCTCCCGTTTGTCGGTGTCGCGGCTGCGGCAGTCGACGAACTTCTGCACGCGGTTGGCGATGTCGATGCTGCCCGAGAGCTTTTTCTTCATGCCCTGGCGGGCCTTCTCGGCCGTCTCGCGGCTGCGCTTGTTGATGAGCACCTGCTCGGCGATGCGGTCGGCCTCCGGCTTGTTCTCGATGAAATAGACCTCAAGCTGCTGCTTGAAGAAATCCGTCATCGCGCTCTGGATGAAGCGGTTGTTGATCGCCTTCTTGGTCTGGTTTTCGTAGGAGGTCTGCGTGGAAAAACAGTTCGTCACCAGAATGAGGCAGTCCTGCACGTCCTGGAACTTGACGGCGCTCTCGTTCTTCTGATACTTGCCGATCTTCTTGATGTAGGCGTCGATGGCGTAGACGAAGGCGCTGCGCGCGGCCTTGTCCGGCGCGCCGCCGTTCTCCAGCCAGGAGGAGTTGTGGTAGTACTCGATCCGATTGACCTTGTTTGAGAAGCAGAAGGCCGCCGAGAGCTTGACCTTGTATTCCGGCTTGTCCTCGCGGTCGCGGCCCTTTCGCTCGGCCGAGATGAAGACCGGAGCGGTCAGCGCGTTCTCGCCCGCGATCTCGCGCACGTAGTCGGCGATACCGTTCTCGTAGCGGTATTCCTTCGTTTCGAATTTGTTTCCATGCTGGATGCGCAGCCGGAAGGTCACGCCCGCATTGACGACGGCCTGCTTGTGCAGCACGTCCTCGTAATACTCCGCGGGGATATCGATATCGGTGAAGACCTCCAGGTCGGGCCGCCAGCGGATCAGCGTTCCGGTCTTTTTCCGGTCGCTCGGCTCGACGGACAGCTCCTGCCCTTTTTTGCCGCAGACCTTTCCCTTCTTGAAATGGAGCTGATATTTGTTCCCGTCGCGCCAGACCGTGACGTCCATGTATTCCGAGGAATACTGCGTCGCGCAGGAGCCCAGGCCGTTGAGGCCGAGAGAGTACTCGTAGTCGCCCCCGTCGGCGTTCCTGTACTTGCCGCCGGCATAGAGCTCGCAGAACACGAGCTCCCAGTTGAAGCGCTTTTCGACCGGGTTCCAGTCGACCGGGCAGCCGCGGCCGAAGTCCTCGACCTCGATGGACTTGTCCTCGTAGGCCGTCAGGATAATCAGCTCGCCGTGTCCCTCGCGCGCTTCGTCTATGGAGTTGGAGAGGATCTCAAAGACCGCGTGCTCGCAGCCGTCCAGCCCGTCGGAGCCGAAGATCACGCCCGGACGTTTCCGGACGCGGTCCGCACCCTTGAGCTGGGAGATGCTTTCGTTGCCGTATGCGGCGCTGCTCTTGCTCATAAATGCCGTTGCCCTTCCATACAATATCTTGTGGGGTTCGTTTCCCTGTTCTTTTCAAATCCGTCTATATAGTATAACAAAGATCGCCCCGCTTTTCAAGCCCCTCGCCGCAGAGCGCAAAATGAGAAAAAGCGGGCCGGCGACGGCCCGCGAAAAAACAGACGGAGCGGCGGATGCCGCCCCGTCCGGCGGAAGTCATGCTTCCACTTGACAATTCTCCGTTTTCGATGTATCCCTATACCGTAGGTACGGGCACATCCTGCCGCGGGACTCTCTCTGTCTCGCCCGCAACGGTCCTTGTCCGCAGATAGCATGCCCCCCCGCGCGCCGCAATACACAAGCCAATTCCTGCCTGAGAAAGGAAGCGCAAATGGATTCTCTTCCCCTCATCATCGTCATCGCCGCGATCGTGCTCGGCGTGATCCTGCTGCTCAAGCTGCTCTCCAAGCCGATCCGCTTCGCGCTCAAGCTGCTGCTCAACACGCTGCTGGGCTTCGTCCTGCTTTGGCTGATCAATTTCTTCGGCGGCGAGATCGGGATCGAGCTGTCGCTGACGCTTGTCAACGCGCTCGTCGTCGGTTTCCTCGGGATCCCCGGCGTGCTGCTCCTGTTAGCCATCCATTTCTTTCTCTGATCCGATCGAAAGCGAGCGACCCGGTCCTCGGACCGGGTCGTTTTTTTATGCAAAGATCGCTTTGAGCAGGGCGGGCAGCTCGGAGAGTGAGGAGAAGCTGTGATCCGGACGGATCTCCCCCGCCGGGGGCGCGCCCGAGGGATTGAACCAGCAGGTCGTAACGCCGGCATTGATTCCTCCCTGTATATCCGAGCTCAGGCTGTCCCCGACGATCACGGCGTCCTCGCGGCGAAAGCCGGGGATCTGCGCGAAGCAGCGGTCGTAGAACGCGCGCGAGGGCTTGTCGGCTCCGATCTGCTCGGAGATGAAAATGCCTTTGAAATACGGCGCGATGCCTGCGCTCGCAAGGCGGCTCTCCTGGATGTGCAGGTTTCCGTTGGAGATAATATACAGATCGTAATCATTCCGCAGCTCCTCGAGCAGCTCCGGCGCGCCGGGCACGAAGTAGTGCCCCATCGCGAGGCGCTCCTCGTATTTCTCCTGCGCCAGCTCCGGCGGGCAGGCGATCCCCTTCTCCCGGAAGAGCCTCTCAAAGCGCCCGACGAGCAGCTCGCCGCGCGTCATCTCGCCGCGCTCGAGCTGCTGCCAGCAGAAACGGTTGATCTCGCTGTAGCGGCGCAGCAGCGCCTCGTCGGCGGGGATGCCCAGCTCCTCGAGCGCGCCGGACAGGGCTTTGCGCTCGGCCGTCCCGAAATCGAGGATCGTGTCGTCCAGGTCCAGCAGGACGATCTTCCTTCCGCTCATCTCACAGCACCTTCAGCGCCTCGGAGATCGTCTCGAAGCGCGCGCCGCGCGAGGCCTTGACGAGCACGCTGTCTCCCTCGCGGATCTCCTCGCCCAGCGCCGCGATCAGCGTCTCGCGGTCGGGGAAGACGCGGGAGATCTCCGGCGCGCCCTCCGCGAAAAAGCGGCCGAGCTCTCCGCAGCAGAGCAGACGCGCGACGCCCTTCTCGCGGGCGTAGGCGCCGCCTGTGCGGTGCAGCTCCGGCGCGTCGGGTCCCATCTCCAGCATATCGCCGAGGATGCACACCTGCCGTCCGGGCAGCTCCGCAAGCGAGTCGATCGCGCCCTTGAGCGCGTCGGGATTGGAGTTGTAGCAGTCGTCGAGAAGCACGATCTTCCCGGTCCTGATGAGCTTTGCACGCCGGCCGACGTTTTCGAAGGAGGCGACGCCGCGTACGATCTCCTCGTCCGTCAGTCCCATCTCAAAGCCGACCGCCGCGCCTTCAAGCGCCGCGTAGATCAGCGGTCTGCCGAAGGCTGGGATCACGACGCAAAGGCGGCGCGCTCCGCAGACGATCTCGCACTCCGTACGGTCCTCGAAGGAGCGGACGTTCTCGGCGCGGACGTCGCAGTCCCCGCCCATGCCGAAGGTCACTTTTCTCTGGCGGCACGGGAAAGAGCGCAGCTTCTCATCGTCGCCGTTCATGATGACGCAGGCTTTCTCGTCCATAAGCTCGAGCATCTCGGTCTTCGCCCGCAGCACGCCGTCGAGGTCGTGCAGGAACTCCAGATGCGCGTGCCCGATGAGCGTAAAGACCGCGAGCGTGGGTCGCACCATCCTTGTGAGCGCGTACATCTCTCCGAAGCCGGAGATCCCCATCTCGACGACAGCGGCCTCGTGCTCCTTCGTGATGCGAGAGAGCGTCATCGGCACGCCGATCTGATTGTTCAGGTTTTTATCGGTTTTCAGCACGCTCCAGCGGCTGGAGAGCACGGCGGAGATCATCTCCTTGGCCGAAGTCTTGCCGACGCTGCCCGTGATGCCGATGATCGGCAGCGAGAGCGTGTCGCGGTAAGCCGCGGCGATCTGCTCGAGCGCCGTCTGCACGTTCCCGACCAGCAGCACGCAGCGTTCCTCGCCCTCCGGGACGCGTTCGGCCAGACAGCAGGCCGCGCCGCGGTCGAGCGCCGCGGAGATATAGTCGTGTCCGTCGAGGCGCTCGCCGCGGTAGGCGACGAAGAGGTCGCCGGGACGGACCTCGCGGCTGTCGATGACCACGCTGCCGAGCTCGCGCTCCGGCTCGCAGCGGCCGCAGAGCTTTCCGCCGCAGGCAAGGGCTGCTTTTCCGATCGTCATACCGTCCATACGCATTTTCTCCTGTGAGATATTTGAGACGATTATAGCACAGCCTTCCGTCCTTGGCAAAGAATTTCGGCGCCGTGTGAAAAAAGGGGTGCAATCCGCGGAAAGATGTGCTATAATGCCTTGTCAATAATCATAAAGGATCGTTTTCTATGAACTATATCGTGGTGGATCTGGAGTGGAACCAGGCGATGAGCTCCAAATCTTCCGTTTTCAACAAACTGCCTATCCATCTGAGCGGCGAGATCATCGAGATCGGCGCCGTCAAGCTCAACGACGACCTCTCTCTCGGCGAGGAATTCACCGTCGACGTCAAGCCGATGTACTTCAAGCGTATGCACTACAAGGTCAAGAAGATCACCGGCTTTGACAAGGAGCGGCTCTCCCGCGGTCTCCCCTTCCCCGACGCGCTCGAATCGTTCCGCGCCTGGTGCGGCGAGAACGTCACCTTTCTCACCTGGGGCTGCGACGACCGCAGGATCCTCGAGCAGAACATCATCATCCACGACCTCGACTGGGACTGGATCGCCGGCTGGGTCAACCTGCAGCTGATCTACAATCTCCAGACCGGCGGCGACAAGAACCAGAAATCGCTCGCCAGCGCGATGGAGCACTTTTCCATCGAGCAGACGCGCGTCGCGCACGACGCCCTCGGCGACGCGTACAACACCGCGCTGGTCTGCACGCACCTCGACATGGACGAGGGCATGCGCCTCTATCCCGACGCCGCGCAGATCCTCGCCTCCCGGATGCCGAGCGCCGCGCCCAAGGCCGAAGCGCAGGACAGCGACGCGCTGCTGCACGAGAGCTGTCCCGGCTTCATCTCCAAGGCCGCCGCTTTTGCCGACGAGCGGATCGGCACGCTCTGCTGCCCCGTGTGCGGCAAACCCCTCGCGGCCGAGAAGTGGGTCAACCAGGGCGACCAGCGCTACATGAACATCTTTTCCTGCGAGGACGACGGCGCTTTCCTCGTGCGTGTGAAATTCCGCAAGCAGCCCGAGGACAACAGCTGGACGGCCAACAAGCTCGTCTACAAGGCCGAGGACGAAGCGATCGATTTTTATCGCGCGAAGGCGGCGCAGTCCCGCCGCCGCGGCCGCGGCCATACGAAAAAGAAAAAAAGCCCCGCGTGAAAAAAAGCAAACGGACGTCGGTTCGCTCCGGCGTCCGTTATTCACACGCAAAAAACCGGCTCGCCCTATGCGAGCCGGTTTTTATTCTTCTCGAAATATTCCCGCGCAGCCTCCATGTCACGGGAGATCTGCGCGGAGAGCTCCTCGTAGTCGGCGAATTTGACCTCGTCGCGCAAAAAGGAATAAAACTCCACTCTCGCCCTGTGGCCGTAGAGGTTGCCGGAAAAATCCAGCAGGTGGCTCTCCACGCTCACGCGCGCGTCGCCGCTCACGGTCGGGCGCACGCCGACGTTGGTCACGGCCGGGTAGCTCTCGCCGTCCTCGAGGCATACGCGCGTGGCGTACACGCCGTGGCGCGGGATCAGCACGCCTTCGGGGAAAACCATGTTGATCGTCGGAGCGCCGAGCGTGCTGCCGAGGTGGCAGCCGGAGCGGACGGTATCGGTGAGGACGTGCGGATGACCCAGATAGCGCCGCGCCTCCTCCATCTCGCCGTTTTCGAGCAGCGAGCGGATGTAGGTCGAGCTGACGACGCGGCCGTCAAGCCTGACGGCCGGGATCACGTCGCAGCCGATGCCTTTATCGCCGCAGTATCCCCGGAGCTTCTCCGCCGTGCCCTCGCCCTTGTAGCCGAAGCAGAAGTCGTGCCCCACGACGATGTGGGAGATGTTCAGCTCCGCGGTCAGCGAGTCGATGAACTCCCGCCAGGGCATACGCATGAGGTAC
Organism: Oscillospiraceae bacterium; assembly: GCA_902761055.1. GTDB lineage: Bacteria > Bacillota > Clostridia > Oscillospirales > Oscillospiraceae > Limivicinus. Next base: position 70,723 of record CACWIS010000002.1, on the reverse strand, counting down.
CGGTTGAAGTGCAGGAAGACCACGTCGTCGATGCCGAACAGGCGCCGGATCAGATCCTCGCGCCCGACGGCGCTGTTGATGAGCTTCACCTCGCCGCCGAAGACCAGGTTGTCCGGATGGACGTCAAAGCTCACGACGGAAGGGACCGCGCCGCTCCCGGCGGCGCGCTGCTTTGTCTTTTCCAGCAGCGCGGCGTGCCCGATATGAACGCCGTCGAAGAAGCCGATCGCGACGGCGCGCTTGAAATCAGCCATAAGCCTCAAACCTCAAAAAAACTTTTGATCGTGCGCAGCGTGCCGCCCTTCGCTTCGCAGAGCGCAAGCGGCTCGCCGCTCTCGGTGTACGCGAGACAGCGCCCGTCCGCCGCGTCGCTTTCGAATGTGCTTCCGCAGCGGATCTGCCGTTCCGCCGCTTCGTCCGCGGTCACGCGCGGTAGCTCCGGAAACAGCGCGTCCACGCCGAGGAGCATCTTTTCGATCCCCTCTCTTCCTGCGGCGCAGAGTTCGTCCATCGTATGCGCGTCCGCCACGGAAAAGCAGCCGGCCTCGGTGCGGCGCAGGGCGCTCATGCAGCCCCCGACGCCGAGCGCGCGGCCGATGTCGTCGCAGAGCGTACGCACGTAGGTGCCCTTCGAGCAGCGGACGTCGAGCAGAAAATCGCCGTTTTCGTCCCGCCCGAGCAGCTCGAGCGAACGGATCGTGACCGCCCGCGGCGCGCGCTCCACCTCGCCGCCGCGGCGTGCGATGTCGTAGAGCCGCTGTCCCCCGATACGGATCGCGCTGTACATCGGCGGAGTCTGCAGGATCTCACCGCGAAAGGCGGACAAAGCCTCCTCCAGCTCCCGCTCCGTCACGCTGCGCTCGCAGCGCTCGAGCACGCGGCCAGTGATGTCCTGCGTGTCCGTGACGAGACCGGGTCTGAAAGAGGCCAGATAGCGCTTATCGTGCGCCTCGGCAAAGGAAACGGCTCGTGTCGCCCGGCCGAGAAACAGGACGAGCAGCCCCGTTGCAAGCGGATCGAGCGTGCCGGAGTGTCCGACGCGCCGCGTGGCACAAAGGCCGCGGATCTTTGCGGCGACGTCGAAGCTCGTCCAGTCCTGCGGTTTATCGACGAGCAGAATGCCGTTCATTTCCAGACCTCGTCGATCACGTCGAGCAGCATGCGCTTCGCTTTCTCGGGCGAGGACTGGATCGTGCAGCCCGCGGCCATCGCGTGTCCTCCGCCGCCGAAAACGGCGCAGATCTCGCTGCAGTCGACCTCGGGCGAGGAGCGCAGGGAGATGCGGCTCTCGCCGTTCTCCTGCTCGCGCAGCGTGATGCTCAGCGCCGCGCCCTCGGCTCTTCCTGCGAGGCCGGAGATGTCGTCGAGGTCATCCTCGACCGCGCCCGCAGCGCGCAGCATATCCTGCGTGATCGTGACGAAGGAGATCTTTCCTCCGCGATAGTATTCCATGCCCGAGAAGATCATGCCTTCGAGCTTCATGCGGGCGCGGGAGACCTTTCGGAAGAGCCGGACGTTCAGCTCCTGATTGTGCGCCCCACAGTCCAGCAGCTCGGCCGCCGCGCGCAGCGTGTCGGCCTTCGTGTTGGCGTAGACGAAGCAGCCGCAGTCGGTGGAGACCGCAACGTAGAGCAGGTCCGCCTCCTCGGGCTCGATACTGCCGTTCAGCGCCTTGATGAGCTGCATCACGATCTCGCCGCAGGATGCCTTGGACGGCGCGATCAGCGATTTTGGCGCGTATCCGGTGTTGGAGGGATGGTGGTCGACGCAGAAGTCGACCTTTCCGGAAAAGCCGGTCGGGAGCAGCTTTTCCGCCGCGACGTCGACCGCGACGGTGAAGCGGCCCGCATAGCCCTCCGGCGCCAGGTACGGCTCCGCAAAGGGGCGGTACTTCGCCGTGATCTCATCGTTGCGGAAAAGGTACGCCGTTTTGCCCGCGCGGCGCAGGGCGCGGCAGAGCGCGGCGGCGCTGCCGACCGTATCGCCGTCGGGATTTCTGTGGGTCAGAAGCAGAAAATCATCCTTCGAGGCAAAGAGCTTTGCCGCCTCACTGGTCTTCATGTTCCTCATCCTCGTCGTGTTTGATCTCGAGGCTGTTGATGACCTCGTTGATATGCGCGCCGTACTCGATGCTGTGGTCGATCTCAAAGATCAGCTCCGGCGTATAGCGCAGCTTCATTGCGCCGGCGAGTTCCTTGCGCAGGAAGCCGGAGGCGCTTCGCAGGCCGCGGCGGAACTCCTTTTCATCCTTCATGCCCAGCACGGAAAGCCAGATCTTGGAATAGCGCAGGTCGCCCGTCGTCTCGACGCGGGTGACGCTGATCATCCCCTGCTGTACGCGCGGGTCCTTGACCTCGCGCAGGAGTTTGGAGATCACAAACTGGATATCGTCGTTCGTTCTTGCAAGTTTATTGGAAGGCATCGTTTTTCCTCCATGGGTCGCCCGGTGCTCAGATCTGCTGCATCACGAAGCACTCGATCACGTCGCCGACCTTGATGTCGTTGAACTTCTCGATCTGCATGCCGCACTCGTAGCCGGAGGCGACCTCTTTGACGTCGTCCTTGAAGCGGCGCAGCGAAGCCAGCTCGCCCTCGTGGATGACGATGTTGTCGCGCAGCACGCGGACCTGGCAGCCGCGCTGGATCTTGCCGTCGGTGCAGTAGCAGCCGCAGACGGTGCCGATCTTGGAGACCTTGTAGGTCTCGCGCACCTCGGCGTGGCCGATGATGTTTTCCTTGAACTTCGGCGCCAGCATGCCCTTCATGGCGGCTTCGATCTCGTTGATGCAGTCGTAAATGACGCGATACATGCGCATATCCACGTTGCTCCGCGCGGCGCTGTCGCGCGCGGCGTTGTCGGGACGCACGTTGAAGCCGACGATGATCGCGCCGGAGGTGGCGGCGAGCATGACGTCGCTTTCGTTGATCGCGCCGACCGCGCTGTGGATGACTTTGACGCGGACCTCGTCGTTCGAGATCTTTTCGAGCGAGGACTTGACCGCCTCGGCGGAGCCCTGCACGTCGGCTTTCACGATCAGGTTGAGCGTCTTCATCTCGCCGGCCTGGATCTGGCTGAACAGGTCCTCGAGACTGACCTTCTTGGCGGTCGTCGCGCCGCTCGCCTGCTGGATGCGGCGCTCTTCGGCGAGTTCTCTGGCCATGCGCTCGTCGTTCACGGCGTTGAAGATGTCGCCCGCGCTCGGGACTTCGCTCATGCCGGAGATCTCCACCGGCGTGGAGGGGCCGGCCTCGGTGACGCGCTGGCCCTTGTCGTTGATCATCGTGCGCACGCGGCCGACGCTGGTGCCGGCGATGATGATGTCGCCGAGCTTGAGCGTGCCGTTCTGCACAAGCACGGTCATGATCGGGCCGCGGCCCTTGTCGAGGCGCGCCTCGATGACGGTGCCCTTTGCGGCGCGGTTGGGATTGGCGCGCAGCTCCAGGACCTCGGCCTGCAGCACGAGGTTTTCCAGCAGCGTGTCGACGCCGGCGCCGGTCTTTGCGGAGATCGGGCAGACGATGGTCTCGCCGCCCCATTCCTCGCTGACGATATCGTACTCGGTCAGCTGCTGCTTGATGCGCTCCGGGTTTGCGCCGACCTTATCCATCTTGTTGATCGCGACGACGATCGGGATGCCCGCCGCCTTCGCGTGGTTGATGCTCTCAACGGTCTGCGGCATGATGCCGTCGTCCGCCGCGACGACCAGGATCGCCACGTCGGTGACCATCGCGCCGCGGGCGCGCATCGAGGTAAAGGCCTCGTGGCCCGGGGTGTCGAGGAAGGTGATCGGGCTGCCGTTGATCTCGACGGTATAGGCGCCGATATGCTGCGTGATGCCGCCGGCCTCGCCGGAGGCGACGTTCGCGTGGCGGATGTAGTCGAGCAGCGAGGTCTTGCCGTGGTCGACGTGGCCCATGACCACCACGACCGGCGCGCGGGGAACGAGCTCCTCTTCGGTGTCGGCGTGATCGTCGATCAGCCGCTCCTCGACCGTGACGATCACTTCCTTCTCGACCTTGCAGCCGAGCTCCATCGCGACGAGCGCGGCGGTATCGTAGTCGATCACGTCGGATACGGAGGCGAAGACGCCGAGCTTGAACAGCTGCTTGACGACCTCGGCCGCCGTCTTTTTCATGCGGGAGGCGAGATCGCCCACGGCGATCTCGTCGGGGATTTCCACCTTCAGCGGCTGCTTCTTGGCGATCTCGAGCTGGAGGCGCTGCATCTTGTTGCGCTCCTCCTGGCGGCGCTTGGCCGAGCTCTGCTGCTGGGCGTTCTGGCGCTGCTTGTTCTTTCCGCCGATCTTCTCCTTTTTGCCGCCGCCGGCGCTCCGGAGATTGTTGCCGCCGCGGGAGCCGGCAAGATCCTCGAACTTTTCGTTGTATTTCTCAATGTTGACCGCACCGCCGCCTCTCGTATCGACGACGCGCTTCTCCGCGACCTGCCGCGGCACATGCGGCTTGTTCTGCTTGACCGGCTTGGGCGGCTCGGGAGCGGGCGCGCTCTTCGTGCCCGGAACGCTCGGCGCAGCCTTTGCGGCGCTGTCCGTCTTCTCGGGCGCGCTCTCGGTCTTCTTCCCCTCCGTCTGGGGAGCGGGAGCCGGCTTCGGCTCGACCTTGAAGATCTCCTCAAGACTCTCGACCTGATTGTGCTGGGTGATATACTCAAAGACCACGTCCAGTTCAGGGGTCTCCAGCACCTGCATATGATTTTTCGGAGTCGCGACATAGTCCGTCAGGATCTGGGTGACCGCCTTGGTCGGCATCCCAAAATCCTTCGCTACCTCGTGCACTCTGTATTTGATCATACTCATCGTTTCGTCCTCCTCTTTCCATTCGTCTTCTCATGCCCTTTTTCGGCCTTGCGGCGGCGCATCTTCTCATGCCTGGCCGCGATCGCGGCGGCGGGTGCGGCGTATTTCTCCGCATCCAGGACAGCGAGCTGTCCCAGCAGCGTCTCCGCGAAGCCCATGTCCGTGACGGCTGCCATCGTGCAGTCTCCGATCCCCAGAGCTCCCGCCAGTTCTTCTCTCGTAAAGGGCAGTTCCAGCCTGATCGCGCGTTTTCCGGCGAGCGCATGTTCCGCTTTCCGCAGCACGTTCTCGCCCGCATCGGAAGCGAGCAGCAACAGCCGGGTCTTCCCGGCGGCCGTCGCCTCCGCGGCCCGGTCGGCGCCGATCTCGATCGCACCGGCCACGCGCATCAGGCCCAGGAGTTTAAGCGCTTTATCCCTCATGCTCCGCCTCCATTTCCCTCTCCAGTCTCTCATAGACCTCCGCAGGGATCTGCGCGGAGAAGGCGCGCTCGAGCGCCTTGCTCTTCACAGCCTTTTTCAGACACGCGGCGTTTCGGCACAGATATGCTCCCCTGCCGGGCGCCTTGCCTCTGAAATCCAGGCTGATCACCCCGTCCGGCGAGCGGACGGCGCGGATCAGTTCGCGCTTTTCTTTCATTTCGCGGCAGCCGAGACATTGCCGCATCGGTATTTTCTTTTGCATGTCCACGACCGCCTTTCGTTTCAGGATCGCTTTCAGGCCTCCGACTGACTCTTGATATCGATCTTGTAGCCGGTGAGCTTCGCTGCGAGACGGGCGTTCTGCCCCTCCTTGCCGATGGCGAGGGAGAGCTGATTGTCCGGCACGACGACGCGGCAGCTCTTGCCGTCTTCAAGCATGGTGACGTCCAGTACCTCGGAGGGCGAGAGGGAGGCTGCGATATAGTCCTCGGGCGTCTCGCTGTATTTGATGATATCGATCTTTTCGCCGCCGAGCTCGTTGACGATGCTCGCTACGCGGCCGCCCTTCGGACCGACGCAGGCGCCGATGGGATCGACGTCCGGATCGTGCGAGAGGACCGCCATTTTCGTGCGGCTTCCCGCTTCACGGGCGATGGATTTGATCTCGACGATGCCGTCGTAGATCTCGGGCACTTCCAGCTCGAAGAGGCGCTTGACAAGTCCCGGGTGCGTACGGCTGATGAGGACCTGCGGGCCGCGGGTCGAGTTTCTGACCTCGACGACATAGACCTTGATCCGGTCGCCTTCGCGCAGGACCTCGTTGCGGATGCGCTCGTTCGGGGAAAGCATGGCCTCGGTGAACTCGCTGTTTGAGGAGATGCGGATGGAGACGCTGCCGGTGCGCGGCTCGATGCGCGAGACGATACCGGTCAGGATCTCGTGCTCCTTGGAGGTGAACTCCTCATAGATGATGCCGCGCTCGGCCTCGCGGATGCCCTGGATGATGACCTGCTTGGCGGCCTGAGCGGCGATACGGCCAAACTTCTTCGTCTCCACGGGGATGGGGATGACGTCGCCGAGCTTCGCGCGCTTGACGATCTTCTTCGCCGCGTCGAGCGTGATCTCGTGCGAGGGATCCTCGACGTCCTCGACGACGGTCTTGTTGACGTTCATCTCGATCCGCTTTTTATCCTCGTCGAGGATGATCTCGACGTTATCCTCGCAGTTGGGGTTGTCGCGGCGGAAGGCGGCGAACATCGCCTGCCGGATCTTGTCGTACATATACTCGCGCGAGATTCCCTTTTCTTTTTCCAGTTCTTCGATGGCTGCAAAGAATTCAGCGTTCATTGTTCTATACCCCTTTTTATATCGTTGCGTGCAGTCTTACCTGCGCGGTCTGCTGCTTGTTGAAACGAAGGCTTTTCCCCCGGACCTCGATCTCCGTCGTGCCGTCCTCATAGCCGCACAGCTTTCCGATAAAGCTCTTCTTTCCGTCCACGGGCTGATAGAGCTTCACCTCGACCTCGCTGCCGAGAAAGGCCTCGAAATCGCTCGGGCGCTTGAGCTCCCGCTCGATGCCGGCCGAGCCGACCTCAAAGACATAGCTCTCCGGGATCGGATCCGCCTCGTCGAGAAGCTCGTCGAGACGGCGGCTGATCCGCTCGCAGTCGTCGATGTTCACGCCCCCGGTCTTGTCGATGAAGATCCGCAGATACCAGGTGCCCGCCTCTTTGAGGTACTCCACGTCCCAGAGGCTGCAGCCCTCCTGCTCGATGATCGGCCTGGCCATCTCCGCGATCCTGTCAGTCAGTTTGCTCATGTTCTCACCTTCCGCGCAGCGCGCGCAGTTTTTGATTTTTTCTCACAAAAAAGAGTGGGTTGGAACCCACTCTTGTCTAACCATAATCCTTACTGTTTAATAATACCACTCAAAAGCAGAGATTGCAAGTGTTTTTTTCGTCTTGCCGGGGGCGTTTGTCAGCCGTATGTAAAGTCGGGATTGTAATGCGCGTAGAACTCCTCATAACAGATGCCGTGCTCCATAATGAAGGTCGCGGCTTCCTTGCCGACGTAGCGGTAGTGCCAGGGCTCGTCCCAGCCGGTGAGCAGCAGCTTGCGCGTCGGATAGCGCTTGATGAAGCCGTACTCGGCGCAGTGCGCGTCGAGCCACTCGAACATCTCCTGATCCATGTTTTCATAGATCGGGTGGCGATAGTTCTTGTCCATCAGATCCACGGCCAGGCCTAACTGGTGCTCGCTGGTGCCGGGGAACATGACGAGCTTGCGGGCCTGGTCGGCCGCCTTCTGGTATTCGGGGTCCAGGTAGGCGTCCTTGCCCGTCAGCCCCATGCCGTAGGCGATCTGGCTGGCCATGCTGTTGAACAGGTTGTTCTGATAGGAATACGAGCGGTAGGCGGCGATGACGTAGATCGGATGTCCGGCGTCGCGGCAGGCCTGCAGCATCTCCTCAAGCGGCTGCTTGGCACGGACGTCAATGAGCGTTGCGGAGAAGCAGTACTGGCTGTCGACCTTGTCCGAGTCGGGCTCGAAAGGCGCGCTGAGGGGGTTCTCATCGTTGACTATCGTATACAGCGGCTGGGTGATGTCAATGTCCGGCCAGATGTTGACGGTCGGCTCGGGGGTGTCGACAGGCGCGTTGGGGTCGGCAAAGGTCAGGCTGTCGGACTGGACAAAGGCGCCGTCGGTGCCGCCGAGGATCACGGAAATGCGGTTGTCACTGCGCATGACGACAATGGTATAGAGCATCAGACAAAGCGCCGCAGTGAGCAGGACCCAGGCGAGCTTGTTTCTTCTCAAATGTCCGCACCAGCCTTTCTGTAGAATCGTAAGTGACAGTATATCACTTTTTTCGCGGAAATACAAGTCACCCCGCGCGCAGCCGCCGTTTCAGGCATTTTTCAGCCTTTCGGCCAGGTATGCGAGGGCCTCGCGATAGCCCTCGAAGCCTTTTCCGGAGACGGTTTTTTCACAGGCCATCCCCGCGTAGGAGACTTGCCGGAAACACTCGCGCGCAGCGGGATCGCTCAAATGCACCTCGACAGCCGGCAGCGCGACGGCCCGGAGCGCGTCGAGGATGGCGATGCTGGTGTGCGTGTAAGCGGCGGGGTTGATGACGATCGCATCCTCGCGGCCGAGCGCCTGCTGGATGCGCTCGACGATCGCCCCCTCATAGTTGGACTGGAAGAGTTCACACGCTACGCCCAGCTGCGCGCTGCACGCCTCAATAAAGGCGCAGAGTTCGGCGTAGCTCTGTGTACCGTAGATCTCTCTCTCTCGAACGCCGAGCATGTTCAGATTCGGTCCGTTGACGACGAGGATCTTCATTTCTTCCTCTCCTCTGTTGTTTTTCTGTATTGTATCACCTGCCGCGTGTTTGTCAACCGTCCTTCTCCATTGCACGCCGCAGCTTCTCCAGCGCGTGCTTTTCGAGACGCGAGACGTACGAACGGCTGATCGAGCAGAGCTTCGCCGTTTCGCGCTGCGTGCGTCCCTCGCCGCCGTCGAGTCCGTAGCGCAGCGTGATGATCTTCCGCTCCCGCTCGTCGAGCGTGCGTGCGATCAGGCCGTGCAGCTGCGCGCAAAGCTCGTTGTCGCAGATACGCTCCGCAAGATCCTCCTCCTGCGCGACGACGTCCAGCAGCGAGAGCGCGCCGCTGTCATCGTCGGTCTCGATCGCGTCCGAGAGGCTGACGTTCAAAGCGCTTTTTTTCTGACTCCGGAAGTGCATCAGGATCTCGTTTTCGATACAGCGGCTCGCGTAGGTCGTCAGACGTACTCCCTTGTCGCGCTGGTAGCTGTTGATCCCCTTGATCAGCCCGATCGTGCCGATGGAAATGAGATCGTCCGTCTCTTCGCTCTGGGAATAGTACTTTTTGATGATGTGCGCCACAAGACGCAGATTGTGCTCAACGAGCCGGTTGCGCGCCTCGAGGTCTCCCTGCTCCCAGCGTGCGAGCGCCTCTTCCTCTTCGGCGCGGCTGAGCGGGCGGGGAAAGGAATCAAGCGGCGTGATGCGGAGCATCAGCAGCATGCTGTTCATCAGCAGCAGAAAAGCGGTTTCGATCATGCGATCACCTCGTTTCATCCTATTCCGCGCCGCTTCGATCCATTCTCTCAAAAACGAAAAACAGGCCGGATCGTCCCGTCCGCCTGCCTGACCGAAACTCAAAAGCCGTTTTCCATCCGCCCCGCCGTCAAAAGATGCGCCGGCGCTCCGCGCCGTTTGGGGCGCAGGAAAGAGCCGCGGTCCATCCGACCGCGGCTCTTTTCGTTGGAAGCGGCTCAAGCTTCCTTTCTCTGTTCTTCTTCCGCCTTGATCTTTGCCAGCTCCTCTTCCTCGAGCTGGCGGTAGGCCACCTTGCCGACAAGCGTCTTGGGCATGTCGTCGCGGAACTCGATGTCGTAGGGCATGGCGTACTTGGCGATGTTCTTGCGGCAGTAGGCCATCAGCGTTTCCTTGGTCTCCTCGCCGGCCGGGACGCCGGCGGCGAGCTTGACGAAGGCCTTGACCTTCTGCATCTTATAGGGATCCGGTACGCCGATCACACAGCTCATCTGCACAAGCTCGTGAGCGTCAAGGATGTTCTCGAGCTGTCCGGGATAGATGTTGTAGCCGGAGGAGATGATCATCCGCTTGGCGCGGCCGCGGAAGTAGATGAAGCCCTCGTCGTCCATCGTGCCGAGGTCGCCGGTGTAGACCCAGGTGAGTCCGTCGGCATGACGGCGCAGCGTCTGCGCGGTCTCCTCGGGGTGGTTCATGTATTCCTTCATCACGGTCGGGCCGGCCAGCAGGATCTCGCCCTCCTCGCCGTAGGGCAGCTCTCGGTCGGTGCCGGGCTCGACGATCTTGATATAGGTGTCCGGGAAGGGCACGCCGATGCTGCCCTCCTTGAACATGTGCGGCGGCGTCAGGCAGCAGGCCGTGACGGTCTCGGTCGTGCCGTAGCCCTCGCGCACCTGGATGACGGCCTTGTGGTCGTAGAGGAACTTGTCGAATTTCTTTTTCAGCTCGACGGACAGCGAGTCGCCGCCGGAGAACACGCCCTTGAGATTGCTCAGGTCGGCGTTTTCCATGCTCTTCATGCGCAGCATCGCCTCATAGAGCGTCGGGACGCCCGCGATGAAGTTGCAGCGGGTCTTGACGACCTGCTTGGCGTAGTCCTTCGGGTTGACGCGCGGGATGAGGATGCAGCAGCCGCCGCACTGCAGGATCGAGTGGATGCACACGCCCAGACCGAAGCCGTGGAACATCGGCATGGCGGAGAGCATCTTGTCGCCCGGGCGATACATCGGGTTCGTGGCCACGATCTGCGCGCCGAGGGCGTTGAAGTTTTTATTCGTCAGCACGATGCCCTTGGTCTTGCCCGTCGTACCGCCGGAATAGAGGATGACCGCGGGATCGTCGCTCTTTCGTTCCACCTTGTAGTTGTAGAAGCAGGCGCGGGAGAGACGCATAAAGTCGTTCCAGCGGATGACCGGCGCTTCCTTCGGGATCTTTTTGATCTTGCGGCCCTCGGTGAGCATATAGCCCGCCTTGAGCGGCTGGGACAGCGCGTCCTTGACGCTGGCGATGATGATGTTGACGACCTTCGTGTTGCTGCGTACGCTCTCGAACTTGTGATAGAACTGGTCGAGCGTGATGGCCGTAACGCTCTCGGACTCGTTGAGATAAAACTCGATCTCCTTCTCGGCGGAGAGCGGGTGGACCATGTTTGCCACGGCGCCGACGAGGTTGACCGCATAGAACATGTAGACGGCCTGCGGGCAGTTCGGCAGCGCGATCGTGACGCGGTCATTCTCGCGCACGCCGATGGTCTTGAGCGCGCGGGCGCATTTCTCGATCTCCTGGATCATCGTGCGGTAGCTCGTCGCCCGGCCCATAAAGGTAAAGGCAGTGCTGTTGGGATACTTTTCGGCGGACAGCCTGATCGCATCGAACATCGAGCCCTCGAAATAGTCCAGATGCAGCGGGATATCCTCGGTATGGCCCTCCCAAGGCATCTTGGCAGTGATTTCGTTCATGGATTATGTAAACTCCTGTTTATTTGTACTCGAAGCCGCTCGGCTCGCCGATCGGGCAGTCGAGAATCTCGGGGTGCGCAAAGATATGGCGGACCAGCTTGAGCGAGCGGGCGAAGTAAAAGCCGTCCGCGATCCGCTCGTCGAGCGTGGCGCAGAAGTCCACCACGTCGCGGACCTGCTTCGAGCCGTCCGGCATGATGAGCTCTTCCTTATGCAGCGTGCCGATCGTCACCATAAAGCTGTTCGTGCCGTAATTGTTCAGATGGTGGTAGACCGAGGGGCACTTGATGCTGCCGAGGTTGCTGAGGAACACCGTGGTGAAGTTGGGGTCGCCCTCCGTCAGCGATTTCGGAACGAGGCCCCAGAAGTCGAGCCAGCGGATGCAGCGGATGACGAACATCAGCAACAGCCGCGGGAATTTCTTGAACACGTCCATCGTCGCGTCAAGCCCGCCGTCCGCGGTCGCGCTCCTGCGCATCTGCGTCGTATCGCCCACGATCTTTTTGCTGACCGAATCGATCGTGTCTTCGGCGGTCGGTGTGAGGACCATCAGCGACTCCTCCGCCCCGTCGGCGAAACGGCGCTTGGCAACGAAGCCGAGCGAGATCTCATAGCGCTCGTATGTACGGCGGCCCTGGATGAAGCGGTTGAGGAAGGGTCTTTCCATGACCATCTTGCTGACCGCGACAAGGATGCAGTGGAACAGCGTCGTCTTGTAGTCGGGATGCTCGGCGTTTTTCTTTTCAATATACGGCAGCAGCTCGGTCACGTCGATCTTGTTCTGCAGGCAGACCTCACAGTCGGTCCGGTTCGGCATGAGGTTGCTCATGATGCACTGCAGCCCGGTCACCTCACGGACCCAACGGCCGTCGCGCCGGTCGCCCCATTTTTTCTTTCTCTTCTCCATGGGCTTATCTCCTTAAGTAAAAACTTAAAAAATTTGTACGTCTTGCTTTACTATACACCATCTTCCCGCCGTTGGGAAGAGGAAAAATGCTCGTTCCGCGTTTTTTCATTTCTTTTCGGCTCTATGCGCCGCGCTTTACTTTTCTTCTCTTCGCGGCTATAATTTGAAAAAAGGGAGGTCGATTCCATGCAGCGACGCTTGTTTCTCTGCGGCCCTTCGGGCTGCGGCAAAACCACGATGATCCGCAGCGCTCTGGGCGGCGCGCTCGCCGGGGCGGGCGGATTCGTTACCGAGCGTATCGGCGCGCCGGACGGCTCCCTGCGCGGATTCGAGCTGCTGCCCTCCGCAGCGGCCGCCGGGGTCGCCGGTTTTACGGGCGCACGCTTTCTGGACTATACCTGCGATCCGCCCGTAAAGGACAACGAGGTCTTCCGCGTCGAGGGCGTCCGGCTTCTGACGGAGGCGCAATACTATCCCTTCGCGCTTCTCGACGAGATCGGCGGCTTCGAGCTGGTCATCCCCCAGTTCCGCGCCGCGCTCGCGGAGCTTCTCAATTCTCCCCTGCCCTGTATCGGCGTGATCAAGTCGCTCGAGGGAGTCGAAGAACTGCAGCTGCGTTTCGGCCTCGGCGAGCGTTTCCCCGCTCTTGCGCGCCAACTGCGCGCCGCGCTGGACGCGGACGGCGACACGCTCGTGCTCGATGTCGCCGCCCGCGGTGACAGGACGGCCGAGCAGGCCGTGCGGGAATGGGCGGCGCAGTATGCCATGTAAAAAAGCTTGCGCTTTGCCGACAGCTGCGGTAAAATAGCAAAAAAGATGAGCGGAGGCGCAGACATGAGCGGAGAAGTCTATTATCACGACCACGGCGACGGCGTGATCCACAGCCATCCCGTCGACGGTGAGCACAGCCATGCCCACGGCCACGTGCATACCGAGACGAAAGCCGTGCTCAATCGGCTTTCACGCGCGATCGGCCATCTTGAATCCGTCAAACGCATGGTCGAGGACGGGCGAGACTGTACGGAGGTGCTCATCCAGATCGCCGCGGTGCGTTCGGCGCTCAGCAGTACGGCGAAAGTCATCCTCAAGGACCATCTGGAGCATTGTGTGACCGACCCGGCTCATTCCGATGCCGATCAGCTCGCCGCGCTCAACGAAGCCATCGACAAGTTCATGTGAAAACGAAAAAAGCCCGCCGGAACCTTTGTTCCGGCGGGCTTTTTCATGTCCTTTTATTTGGAGTTGAAGATCTTGAAGATGCTGTCGAAGGGGTCTTCCTCAACGGGAGCTTCCTCGGCGGCAGGCGCGGGAGCCGGGGCGGGAGCGGGCGCGGCCTTGGCGGCGGCAGCCTTCTCCGCGGCGCCCGAAAACAGGCCCTGCGGCTTGTCCTTCACGACGACGGGGCGCACCGGAGCGGCGGAAACGGAGGAAGCGCCGACCGCTGCGGTGGGAGCGCCTTCGTCAAAGCCGGTGGCGATGACGGTCACGCGGATCTCATCTTCCATGTTCGGGTCGAAGGTGGCGCCGAAGATGATATTGGCGTCGGGATGCGCGGCCTCCTGAACGAGGCTCGCGGCGGATTCGATATCGTCCAGACCCATATCCTCGGAGCCGGTGATGTTGATGAGAACACCGCGCGCGCCGTTGATCGAGGTCTCCATCAGCGGGCTCTGCACCGCCATCTTGGCCGCCTCTTCGGCCTTGCCCTTGCCGGCGGCATGGCCGACGCCCATGTGAGCGAAGCCGGCGTTCTTCATGATCGTCGTGACGTCGGCGAAGTCAAGATTGATGAAGCCGGTGTTCTTAATAAGGTCGGAAATGCTGGTCACAGCCTGGTGCAGCACGTCGTCGGCGATCTCAAAGGCGTTGGCGAGGGTGATCTTCTGATCGGTGGCGAACTTCAGTCTGTCGTTCGGGATGATCAGCAGAGAGTCGACCTTCTCGAGCAGATCCTTGATGCCCGCGTTGGCCTGATCCATGCGGCGCTTGCCCTCAAACTTGAAGGGCTTGGTCACGACTCCGACGGTCAGGATGCCCGCCTCGCGCGCCAGTTCGGCCACGATCGGCGCAGCGCCGGTACCGGTGCCGCCGCCCATGCCGGCAGTGATGAACACCATATCGGTGTCCTCAAGCGCCTTGGCGATGTCGTTGCGGCTCTCCTCGGCGGAGCGTTTGCCGATCTCCGGATCGGAGCCCGCGCCCTGGCCATGCGTCATCTTTTCGCCGATCTGGATCTTCTGATCGGCGTTGGAGACGGAGAGCGCCTGCTTATCGGTGTTGATCGCGATAAACTCAACGCCCTGCGTGCCGGATTTGACCATTCTGTTTACAACGTTGTTGCCGGCGCCGCCGACGCCGATGACTTTTATCGTTACAACGTTCTCGGGACCTGCTTCTGCTTTGAAATCCATTGTGCTGCCTCCCTGTTTTGTCCAAGCGTATATCATGATGAAAATTGGATTTTCAGCTTTGTGTCAATATATTATTACATTTTTCTCTCAAGGTCAAGTCTTTTTTTATTTTTATGAAAATTATTGTAATTCTTTTGTAATTATATCATCTTATTGGGGAATAAAGTGGGCGCTCGTACCGTCTGAGACGTCGATGATGCCGACGTCGCCGGCCTTGAGCTGCTCCAGAACAGACTCGAGCATGGCAAATTTGTGGTCGAGGCTGCTCCTGCCGCCGAGGATCACCGTGAAGCGCGTGCCGTACTGGAGCTTCACGCCGAGGATCTCGGTGAAGTCCATGCTCCGGACGTGCTCGGCGAGCTGCCGGCCCTGGATCTGGTGCAGCGCGTCGGAGACGAAGTCAACGGGCATCTCGTCGCCGTCCGAGGTCGTCAGCTTCTCGCCGATCAGCAGCGTGCCGGGGTCGATGCCCTCGATGCGGATCAGGGAGCCGAGCTCGCCCGAGGTCGCTTTGCCGAGGACCTTGCAGTTGTGGTCAATGGTCCAGTTTTCCTCGCCGACGGCGATATAGGCCAGCGCCTTGCACTCCGCAACGCGGATGATGACCCGGTCGGGCAGTTCGCGTTTGACGGAGACCTCCTCGACGTAGGGCAGCTTGGCAAAGACGCGGCTGATCGCGGCGAAGCGGTCAAAGAAGAACAGGTTGTCGCCCTGCTCGATATCGATGGCTTTGATGATCTCCTCGTCGGTATAGTGCTCGTTGCCCTCCACGCGGATATCGTTGATGCGCAGGAAGATACTCATCAGGAAGACGGTCGCGATCACGACGACGGCAAAGGTCAGGATCGCGCCGCTTACCGAACGCCTGCGCGGCTTTTTATACTCTCCGTGTTTACTGGAGGGCGGCTGTATGTTCTTGCTTGTTGCCATGAAAGTATTTCCCCTTCATTTGTGTTCGATCCACAGATCCGCGCCGAGCGCGCAGAGCCTGTCGTCCAGATGCTCGTATCCGCGGCGGATATGGCCCGCGTCAAAGACGGCCGTCTCCCCTTCCGCGCCGAGCGCCGCCACGATCATCGCTGCCCCGCCGCGCAGATCGCTTGCCGTCAGCGAGGCGCCCCGCAGCCTTTCCACGCCGCGCACGGCGGCCTCCGGGCCGGAGAGGCGGATATCCGCGCCGAGACGGCGCAGCTCGCTCACCTGTCGGTAGCGGTTTTCAAAAATCGTTTCCGTGATCAGCGTCGTGCCCTCCGCACGCAGCAGCGCAGCCATCAAAAGCGGCTGTGCGTCTGTCGGAAAGCCGGGATAAGGTTCGGTCACGATCCGCCCGGGCGCACGCAGCGCGCCGCTCGAAGCGATCTCGACAACGTCGTTAAATTGTATTATATCACATCCCGCTTCATTTAGGAAGTGGAGAACCGTGGAAAAATGCGCCGGATCGACGCCGGAAAGCAGGATCCTCCCGCCGGCCGCCGCACAGGCGCAGGCCAGCGTCGCCGCAACGATCCGGTCTCCGGGCAGCGTACAGTCCGTTTCGCGGCGCGGCTCGACGCCGCAGATCGTGATCGTATCGCTTCCCGCGCCCGCGACATGAGCGCCGAGCGAGCGCAGATACTCCTGCAGGCTGACGATCTCCGGTTCGCGCGCCGCGCCGCGGATGCGGGTCGCTCCCTTTGCCGCGCAGGCCGCGAGCATGACGTTTTCCGTCGCGCCCACGCTGGGAAAGCGCAGCGTGATATCCGCGCCGTGCAGACCGTCTGTGCGGCAGTCCAGGTCGCCGCCCTCCTCGCGGATCTCCGCGCCCATGGCGCGCAGGGCGGCGAGATGCAGGTCGATCGGCCGCTTGCCGAGCTGGCAGCCGCCCGGCAGACTCAGCTTTGCTTCTCCGCAGCGGGCGAGCAGCGCACCCA
Source organism: Oscillospiraceae bacterium (assembly GCA_902761055.1). GTDB lineage: Bacteria > Bacillota > Clostridia > Oscillospirales > Oscillospiraceae > Limivicinus. The sequence goes on along the minus strand of CACWIS010000002.1, from coordinate 54,217 downwards.
TGAAGATCACGGACGAGCGCATCTCGCCCATCAGCGCGCGCGGGACCTCCGCGCCGCATGGCGCGGTCGAGTCGACAAGCAGCACGCCGTCCGTTTCGTCCTCGAGACGGCAGCCGAGATGCGTCAGGATCTCTTTTGCCGCCGCCACGTCCTTGAGCTGCGGGACGTTCCGCAGTCTTGACCGGGCCGGCAGCACCAGACTGGCGGCCAGGATCGGCAGCGTTGCATTCTTCGAGCCCTGAACGCGGCAGCTTCCGAAGAGCCTGTTGCCGCCGCGCACATGCCAAATGTCCATAAAAATCCCTCCGCGCATCATGATCATGCCATTCTATGCCCGGAGGGTAAGGATGTGATTGTAGCGGCGGATCAGTGCAGAGCATCCAGGATGATCCCGCAGATCCTGTCGGTCGCCTCGGGGACGGCGAGCGAAAGCATGGCCTCGCGCATCGCCTCCATCTGCTCCCGGTCGGAGAGCAGCGAGCGGATCAGTGCGAGCAGCGAGGCTGCGTCAAACTCGCCCTCCAGCAGGACCTTCGCGCCGCCGGCGCGCTCCAGCACGCGGGCGTTGCGCTCCTGGTGGTGATTCGTCACGTTCGGCGAGGGGACGATCACGGCGGGCTTGCCCATGTAGCAGAGTTCGGCAAGCGAGGAGGCGCCTGCGCGGCAGAGCACCAGATCCGCCGCCGCCATGACGCGCGGCATGTCGTAGATATACTCGCGAACATCCGCGCCGAAGGCCGCGCAGTCCGGCGCGCTCTGCGCCAGTTCCGCGCGGAGCTGCTGATAATAGCGGCTTCCCGCCGAGTGGACCAGACGGAAAGAAGGGTCGTCCTTCATCATCGGGATCATCTCGCCGATCACGGCGTTCATGTGCGCCGCGCCCAGAGAGCCCCACACGGACACGACCAGCGGTCTGTCGTTTGGGATGCCGAGCTGTGCGCGGGCCGTTTCCTTTGTGAAGAGCGAAAAGCTCCCCCGCACGGGCGTACCGGTGACGGTCACCTTGTCCGGATCGGGATAGTGGCTCCGGCTCTCCTCAAAGCCGACCATGATGCGGTCGACGTGCCGGGAGAGCAGCTTCGTCGTCAGCCCGGGCACGGCATTGCTCTCGTGCACGAGCGTCGGGATATGAAGCCTGCGCGCCGCCGTCAGGACCGGGTAGCACACGTAGCCGCCCGTTCCGATCACGGCGTCTGGCTTGAAGGATTTGATGATGCGCGCGGCTTTTTCCGTGGAGAGCGCGACGTTTTTGAGCGTTCTGGCATTGTGCGCCAGCCCTTCCAGGCTCAGCTCCCGGCTGATGTTCGTGATCTCGATGCCGCGGATCTCGTAACCCTCGCGCGGTACGAGCTGCATTTCCATCATGCCCTTCGCTCCGATGAAGAGGATCTCGCAGTCGCCCAGAAGCTCCTTCAGCCTTCCCGCGATCGCCACAGCCGGATTGATATGGCCCGCTGTGCCGCCGCAGGTAAAAAGAAATCTCATCAGACCCCGTCCCTTTCCATGATATCTCTTGAGGCGCTCAACACGATCCCCATCTCTGCAAGCTGGATGATCAGCGCCGTGCCGCCGTAACTGAAAAACGGCAGCGAAATGCCCGTGCAGGGCAGCAGGTTCGTCACAACGGCGACGTTCAAAAAAACCTGCAGCGCGAGCTGCGTCGTAATGCCGGCCACGACCAGCGCGCCGAAGCTGTCCCTGCACTGCAGCGCGATGCGGTATCCGCGCAGAATGAGAGCCGCGAACAGCAGCAGCGCCAGCGCCGCGCCGAGCCAGCGGCGCGAGCCGTTTGCCCGCACGCCGATGAAAGGCACGAGCGCAAGCAGTGCGAGCGTCAGCAGCATGAAGTACGGCGCGGTGCGGCGATAGAAGGAGATCGGCAGCCGCGCGGCGAACAGCATCGCGCCGACGCCGGCCGCCGCAAAGATCAGCTGCCGGACGAAATAATAAGTGGCGCTCCCGCCCGTGACATGTCCCGGATCATAATAGGCGCGCGGGAAGCTGGCCGAGAGCACCATGATCACGCCGAAGCCGAGCAGGAGCAGCACCGTCAGGAGGAAGGGCTGGTCGAGCGGGGCCTTTCTCTCCCGCTGCTCCAAAACAGAAAAGTCGGCGAGGCGGGCCGTTTCGTAACGCACGTCACCCACCTCCCCGGCTTTTTCATTCACACGGCGTAACGCTGGAACACCCCAATAAATGATATGACGGCGAACAGCAGACTTATGCCTGTAAAGAGCACGAAGAGTTCCTTTTCGGTCCATTTTTTACCGCTCCAGCCGCCCATCTCCAGATGGTGGTGGAAGGGGGCCATACGAAAGACCCGCTTGCCGTGGCTGAGCTTGAAGTAGCCGACCTGGATGATGTCGGAGAGCGTTTCGATAATATACATGATGCCGATCAGGATCAGGATCAGCGGCATGTCGTAGGCGAAGGCCATCGCGGCCACGGCCCCGCCGAGAAACAGCGAGCCCGTGTCTCCCATAAAGACCTTGGCCGGGTTGAAATTGTATACGAGAAAGCCCATCAGGCCGCCCAGCAGCGCCGAGGCAAAGATGCCGAGTTCAAGGAAATCCTTGCCCCAGGCAAAGGTCACCGCGACGAAGAAAAAGCACACGGGCAGCGAAGTGCCGGCGGCAAGCCCGTCCACGCCGTCGGTGAGGTTGACCGCATTGACGGTGCCGACGATAACGAAGGCGGCAAACACGAAGTACAGCCACTCGGGCAGCGGGACGCTCGTGTTGACGAAGGGGATGTAGAGGTTCGGCCTGACGAAGCCGAGGCGGCGCATCAGGAAAATGAAGGCCAGCGCAGCGGCCAGCTGCAGAAGGAATTTCATTCTGGCTGACAGGCCGAGGTTCTGCGCGTGACGGATCTTTTCCCAGTCGTCAAGGAAACCGATGAAGCCGAATACCAGCGCGAAGAGGAAGACGAACAGATGCACGAAGCGCCCGCGCATCATGCTCGGAAATCCGATGGTCAGCAGCGAAAGCAGGACGCCGAGTATGAACATCCAGCCGCCCATCGTCGGCGTGCCGCTCTTGGATTTATGCCATTCGACCTCGCTCCGGATCTCCTGTCCGGCCTTCAGCTTACGCAGCCAGGGGATGTATATCTTCCCGAAAGCCGTGGCAAACAGGAACGACAGGATAAACGAGCACATCAGCTTTATCGTCATCTTTGCTTCCTCTTTTCAAGGTGGTCGGCCACGATCTCTCTCTCGTCCATGTGATGCTTTTCATGCCCCACGATCTGGTAATCCTCGTGACCTTTCCCGGCAAGCAATATTACATCACCGGCGCGCGCGTTGTCAAGTGCGGTACGGATGGCTTCCGTCCTGTCGCAGATCCGGATCACCTTGTCCGCATGCGCGGAAAAGCCCGACATGATCTCGTCGATGATGGCCTCGGGGTCCTCGGTACGCGGGTTGTCGCTCGTCACGATGCACAGGTCCGCGTTCTTTTCCGCGATCTCGCCCATGATCGGACGTTTGCCGCGGTCGCGGTCGCCGCCGCAGCCGAAGAGGACGATCAGCCGCCCGCGCGTGACCGGCCGCAGCGTCTTGAGCGCATTCTCCAGCGCATCCGGCTTGTGGGAGTAGTCGATGAGGACATCGTAATCCCCGTCGGTCGGGACGCTTTCCATGCGCCCCTTGACGCCCTTCGCGCTGGCGAGCGCGGCGGCGCATTCCTCGAGGGAAAGACCCAGCGTGAGGCCGACCGCTATTACGCCCAGAGCGTTGTGCACCGAGAACAGACCCGGAATGCCCAGAAAGGCCGCGGTGCGCTTTTCTTCGTACAGTGCGTCAAAGCGCACGCCGCCGGCGCTCAGCTCGATGTTTTCGGCGCGCAGCTCCGCCTCCGCGTCCGCGGCGGTGAAGCGCAGCACGGGACAGCCCTCGCCTTCGGTCATGTATCCCGCCCAGGCGTCGTCGGCATTGACGCAGGCGCGCGAGCACATGGAGAAGATCTTTTTCTTCGCCGCGGCATATTCCTCCATCGTCTTGTGGAAATCCAGATGGTCCTGCGAGAGATTCGTATAGAGCACGACGTCGAAGTGCACGCCCGCGACGCGCTCGAGCACAAGCGAGTGCGACGACACCTCCATCACGACATGGCTGCAGCCCTCGTCCGCCATGCGGCGAAACAGCTTCTGCAGTTCATAGCTCTCGGGCGTGGTGAATTCGGAGTGCAGGAATTCCTGTCCGATCATGTGACCGTTCGTGCCGATCAGGCCGACCTTGGCGCCCGGGATCCGCTCAAGCATGTGCTTGATGAGATAGCTCGAGCTGGTCTTGCCGCTGGTGCCGGTGATGCCGATGACCGTCATCTGCGACGCGGGATCGCCGAACAGGTTGCGGCTCGCGATCGCGAGCCCTCTGCGGCAGTCCGCGATCCGCACGTACGGCGTGCCGTCCGTCGGCGCGTCCTCGCAGAGCACGGCCGCAGCGCCCTTTTCCGCCGCCTTTGGGATAAAACGGTGTCCGTCGGACTCAAAGCCCTTGATGGCGACAAAAAGGTCTCCCCTCTCCGTTCTGCGCGAGTCGTAGCTCACGCCGCCGATCTCCGTATTCATATCCGCCGTGGCGGAAAGGACCTCGATATCCTTCAGGATCTCGTAGAGCTTCATGTTTCTTCCTCTGTGATCTTCAATACTTGCCCAGCATGGATTCGTCCGCGTCGATGAGCACGACCTCGATCACGCAGCCGTGATCAACGCTTGCGCCCTCTTCGACGCTTTGCGCCGCAACGCATTGACTTTCTCCGTCGCTGACCGTGCCGCGCGCATGGAGAAAGATCCCGCGGCGTGACAGCACGTCACGCGCCTCATTATACCGCATTCCGACAAGATTGGAAACACTTTCTTTTTCATTTGATATCTCCGCACCCAGATACAGGATGATCTCGGTGCCCCTTGCGATCTGAAAATGCGCGGCCGGAAGCTGGGCCGTCACCCGTCCGCCGTCGCCGAGCGTTCGGTATCGCAGTCCCGCTTCCCGCACGGCCGCCGCGGCCTCTTCAAGCGTCTTTCCGACGAGCTGCGGCATCACGGCGTCCATCCGCGCCGCGTCTTCTTCGCTGTAGACAGGCTCGACACCGAGATAGGGCAGCACGTCCGCCATCATCGCGCCGACGACAGGCGCGGCCATCTGGCCGCCGCTGATATAGATGCCGGATTCGCTTGAGGGCGTGTCGAGAAAGACCAGGACCGCGATCTGCGGATCGTCGGCAGGCGCAAAGCCGATGAAAGAGACGATGTATTCCTTCTCCCCGGTCGCAGCCTCGAGGCTGACCTTCTCGCTCGTCCCGGTTTTGCCGCCGATGCGGTAGCCTGCGACGGCCGCGTTGCGTCCGGTCCCCTCATTCGGGTCGCCTACGACCTGTTCGAGGATCGCGCGGACCTTTTCGCTGGTCTCGGCCCGGATGACCTGCCGCACCATTTCCGGCTCCCGGCGCTGCAGTATCGCGCCATCCGCGCTCCGGATCTCGCTGACGACATAAGGTTTCATCAGCCGTCCTCCGTTGACGCAGGCGCTGACCGCCGTGATGAGCTGCAGCGGCGTGATCGTAAAGGTCTGCCCGAAGGATGCCGCCGCAAGCTGCGAGAGGTTCTTCGGCGAGCAGAATACATTTCGGCTCCACCAGATACTGCCGCTCTCGCCCGCGAGGTCGATGCCCGTGCGCGCAGTCAACTGCTCGTCGGGATCCTCCGAAAGGCGGAGAAACCCGAACGCGTCGCAATACTGATAAAAGCGCTCCGCGCCGACGCGCTGGCCGATCGTGACGAAGGCCGCGTTGCAGGAATGCTGCACGCTCTGTGTCAGGCTCTGCGAGCCGTGGCCGCCGTCCTTCCAGCAGCGGATGGGCGAGCTGCGGCCGACGACGCTGACGCTTCCGGGACAGTAGAAGAAATCTCCCGTCGAGACCGCGCCGCAGTCCAGCGCCATCGAGAGCGTGATGATCTTGAAAGTCGATCCGGGCTCGTAGGTATCGGACAGCGCCTTGTTGCGCCACTGCCGCTCCCGGAAGGCGCGCAGCAGAGCGGCCCGCTCCTCCTCGTCCGCCGCCGCATCCACGGCGGCGCGGGCCTTCCCGCCGACGGCGAGAAAGTCGTTCGGGTCATAGCCGTCGAGCGAGGCCATCGCCAGCACGGCGCCCGTGTTGACGTCCATCGCGATCGCACCCGCCCCGTTGCGGATGTCATAGTCTGCGACAGCCTGCTTGAGATGCTTTTCGACATAATACTGGATCGTCGAGTCGATCGTCGTCACGACGTCGCAGCCGTCCTCGCCCGGAAGATAGTCGCCCCAGCTCTCGAAGAGCATGTCTGTTCCGTAGGCGTTCGCCTCGCGCACACTCCTGCCTTTTCCGCCCCGCAGGAAGGGATCGTACTGCGCCTCAATGCCTTCAAGACCGACATTGTCCGTTCCCACAAATCCCAGAAGATGACAGGCGAGCGAGGAATTGGGATAATAGCGCTTGCGATCCGTTTCCAGCCGCACGCCCCGAATGCCGCAGCGGTCCTTGAATTCCCTCACCTGCCGTGCCGTCTCCGCCTCGACCTTGCGTGCAACGGTCACGTACCACGAGCCGCTATGTCCCGCTTTTTCAAGGATCTCCGCACGGTCGATCCCAAGGATGCGGGAGAGCTCGTCCGCGATCAGTTCCCTGTTCTCTCCATACATCTCGATCTCCATGGGGCTGAGATAAACGTTGTCCACCGACGCGCTGATCGCGAGCGGCACCCCGCCGCGGTCATAAATCGTGCCCCGCTCGTTCGAGGCCGAAGCCTCGCGCAGCTGCTGCGCCACCGCGAGCGTCTCGTAGCGCTCGTGATCCGTGATCTGCAGCCGATAGAGCCGTGCGAGCAGAAGGGCAAACGACACAATGCCGCACACTGCCATCAACAGCAGCGTGCGGCGTCTGAGGCCGAGAGACGGCCCGTAATTCTTTTCGTTTTGCGGCATCGCGGCCTCCCGATAAAAACAGATTCTGCTCTATTTTATTCGGGGAAAGGCCGTGCTATGACTCGCCGAGCGTCAGATATACGCGCTGATCGGGGCGGCAGGGCCGCATTCCCAGCTCTTCTTCCGCAAGACGCTCGATCTCCTCGATCGGCAGCCGGGACGCCAAACGCACGTCAAGGATGCGGATCTCTTCGCTGAGCGTTTCTTCTTCCTGCCGCAGCGCGTCCAGCTCGTCCCGCAGCGCGTTCGTGCGGATCTCGGTGAGCAAGGAAAGCACCAAAAGCAGCGCCGCGAGAAAACAGCACAGGACTCTGACTGTTCGACCCATTTTCCCGCTCCGTCCTTATACCCGCTCCGCCACGCGCAGCTTGGCGCTGCGGGCGCGGGGATTGCGTTCAAGCTCTTCCTCTCCCGGCAGGATGGGCTTTCGCGTCACGCTTCGCAGCGTTCGCACGAAGCCGCAGGTACAGATCGGCGCCTCGCGCGGGCAGGTGCAGCCGTTCTCACGCCGTGCGATTCCGTTTTTGACGATCCGGTCCTCGAGGGAGTGAAAGCTGATCACACACAGCCGTCCGCCCGGGCGCAGCCTGTCCGGCGCGCTTTCCATCATGCGCTCCACCTCGCCGAGTTCGTCGTTCACGGCGATGCGGATCGCCTGGAAGCTGCGCTTGGCCGGGTGCTGTTTTTCGCGCAGCGCTGCGGCCGGCATCGCTCCGCGGATGATTTCCGTGAGTTCTCCCGTCGTCTCGATCGGCCGCTCGGCGCGGCGTGCGAGGATCGCGGCCGTGATGCGCCGCGCGTAGCGCTCCTCCCCGTAATCCCAAAGGATCCGGTTGAGGGTGTTCTCATCCCATTCGTTGACGATCGTGCGGGCCGTCAGCGCCGCGCTCGCGTCCATGCGCATATCCAGCGGCGCGTCTTTCATATAGGAAAAGCCCCGTCCGGATTCATCCAGCTGGGGCGAGGAGACGCCGAGATCGAACAGCATCCCGTCCACAGCCCCGATCCCGAGCGAGTCGAGGATCGAAACCGTATCGGAAAAGTTTCCGTGGACGAAGGTGATGTGATTGCGGTATTCCGCAAGCCGTTCCGAGGCGCGCGCGATCGCCGTCTCATCACGGTCGATGCAGACGAGCCGGCCACTCCCCAGACGCTTTGCGATCTCCAGCGAATGGCCGCCGAGACCAAGCGTCCCGTCGACATAAACGCCGTCGGGACGGATGTTCAGATTCTCGATACATTCGTCCAGCAGGACGGAGACGTGCTTGTATTCGCTCATCAGAAATCGAGCTCCTCCATGGCCGCGGCGATGTTTTCCGGCGTAGACTCGCTTTCATACACGCTCTGCCAGGCTTCGCTGTCCCACAGTTCGGCATGGTTGTTGCAGCCGACGACCGTCACGTTCTTCGTCAGCGATGCGTAGGCGCGCAGGTTCTGCGGGATGATCGTGCGTCCCTGACTGTCCAGCTCGCAGCGCGCCGCGTGCGCAAAGAGCGGCCGCATTCGCCGCTGTTTGACGTAGGGCATCGCGCCCACCTTCTCCGAAAAGCTCTGCCAGCTCTCGGCGCTGTAGACGCACAGACACCGATCCATGGATAATGTGATATAGAAAACCTCGCCAAGCTCCTCTCTGAGCTTTGCGGGGATAAACAGTCTGCCCTTATTGTCAAGGGAATGCCGGTATTCGCCCGTCATCTGCCGCACCCTTTCTCCTTCAATCCGCTCCATTTTGCCCCACTTTTCTCCACATCCATTTCAATTATAGGGGGGCGTCCCGCAAAAAGCAAGAGAAACTTTTTGTCTTTTTTTGTCTTATTTTTTGCGTATTATTAAGGAAAAACGGCATCGCAAGATGTAGAAAAAAGCAAAAGCCCGAACCCAAAATATGGGCTCGGGCATTTTTCGTTCGCGCGTTTCTTATTCCTCTTCCGGCAGTTCCTGCTTCGCCGGCTTGGAAGCGGCGCCGCCGGCGCTGCTCTTGAAGGCAACGCGCGAGCTCTGCACGGTGGAGAGCGCGCTTGAAATGCTCTCCTCGGCCTGACACATCAGATCGTCGACGTAGTCCGCGGCGACCTTTCGGAGTTCTCTGGACTTGTTCTCGGCCGCGGCGATCATCTCGGCGCTGCGCTCCTTGGCAACGCGGACGATCTCCTGCTCCTCGACCATGATGCGCGCCTTTTCCTCGGCGCTCTTGCGCATGGCCTCCGCCTCGCGCTTTGCATTGCCGATGAACTCGTCGCGCGCGGCGACCAGTCGCTTGGCCTCGGCCAGCGCGCTGGGGAGATTCGCCTTGATGTCGTTGATGATCTCGATGGCCTTGTCACGCTCGATGATGCACTTGTCATTGCCGAGCGGCACGCCCCATGCTTCTGTCACCATGCCGTAGAGAATGTCGAGCAGTTCAATGACATCGTTGCTGTTATCCATTGTTTTTCCCCCATTGTTTGGCTTTTCTTTCGATTTCCTCGATCAGTTCGCTCGGCACCAGACCGGTGAGGTCGGCGCCGTATCGGGCCATTTCCCGCACGACGGACGAACTCAGGAAGGTGTACTTCCCGCTCGCCGTCAGGAACATGGTCTCCAGGCTGGGATTGATGTTCTTGTTGACGAGATCCATCTGGAACTCATATTCAAAGTCAGAGGCCGCACGAAGGCCCTTGACGATCACAGGGTTTTCGAACTGTTTGGCGTATTCCGCCAGCAGGATGTCCGAGCAGTCCACCTCGACGTTCTCATAGCGCACGACCGCGCGCCGGACCATGTCCGTTCTCTCCTCGGCCGTGAACATCTGCGAGGTCTTGGCGGAGTTTTTCATGACGCACACGATCACGCGGTCGAAGATCCTGGACGCGCGGCGGATGATGTTCAGATGGCCGAGCGTGATCGGGTCGAAGCTGCCCGGGCAGATGGCGGTCCTCATGGCGTACTCTCCTTGGTGTATGTCCGGATCTTTACCTTGCCGTATCGGTATTCCCTGAGCATGCGGTAGGGCGGATCCATGTCGGGAAGCGGCGTATCACGCCGTGCCTCGACGATTATTATACCACCTTCCGAAAGCTTGTCAACCTGATTCACCGTCCGCAGCACCTCGTCATACAGGCCGGAGTCGTACGGCGGATCGATAAAAATCAAATCAAAGGTCCCGCCGCCTTTGAGATAGGACAGCGCATCGGTATTGACCAGCGTGCCGTTCAATCCGCAGGTTTTGAGGTTCTCCCTGACGATCTGCAGCGCCGCCTGGTCGCGATCGACAAAGACCGCGCTCGCCGCGCCGCGGCTGAGACACTCGATGCCGAGCTGCCCCGTTCCCGCGAAGAGGTCGAGCACCCGCCTGCCCTCGACGTCGAACTGCAGGATGTTGAAAACGGCCTCCTTGACATTGTCGGTCGTCGGACGGATCGCGTCGTTTTCCGGCGTTTTGAGCCGTCTTCCTCTCGCGCTGCCGGTAATGACTCTCATATTATTCTTCCTTTTCCTTTTCTTCCCGCCCGAAGTATTCCCGCACCGCACGCGCCGTGTTTTTCGGCACCACGGCGGAGAGCTCCTCGAGCGAAGCCGCGCGGATCGCCTTGATCGACTTGAAATGCGAGATCAGTTCGGCGCGTCGCTTCGCCCCAACGCCGGGGATCTTTTCGAGCGTCGAGCCGTAGGCCTCGCCGCGCAGCGATCGCTGGTATTCGATCGCGCTGCGGTGCGTCTCTTCCTGGATGCTCCCCACAAGCGCGAAGACTGCCTGGTTGCCGGAGATGCCGATCTCACAGCCGTCCGGCGTGACGAGCGCGCGCGTGCGGTGCCGCTCATCCTTGACCATGCCGAAGATCGGCAGCGTGACGCCCAGATCCTGCGCAGCGCGGCGCGCCGTCGCGGCGTGGGCCTCTCCCCCGTCGATGAGCAGCAGATCCGGCAGCGGCGCGAACTTCTCGTCCCCGTCGACGTAGTGCTTCAGCCTGCGATACACGGCCTGATACATACTGGCATAATCGTCCGGCTCGATAAGACCGTGGATACGGAACTTTCGGTAGGCGCTCTTCAGCGGCTTGCCGTCCACGTGGACGGTCATCGCCGCGACGATGCCCGTGCTGCCCAGATTGGAGATATCAAATGCTTCGATCCGCCGCGGATAGTTTTCCAGCTCCAGCGCCCTCTGCAGCCACTCCAGCGTCTTGCTGCGGCGCTGCTCCTGCGTGGTGCGGCGCAGGATCTCCTCGCGCGCGTTGAGCGCGGCGCTCTCGACGAGGCGCAGCCTCTCGCCGCGTTTGGGGACCTCGATCACGGTTTTTCTCCCGGCGCTCTCGCTCAGGAACGCCTCGAGCTCCTCGCGGTCGTCGCACTCGGTCGGCAGCAGAATGCATTTCGGCACTGTGCCGCGCGTCGAATAATACTGCCGCAGCAGGTTGGAGATCGCCTCGCCGTCCTCCTCGAGCGGCTCGTCGATCATCTCCGTATCCTTGCCGCTCATGTCGCCGTCCTTGAAGTGCAGCACGGTGAAGCAGCTTTTCGCGCCGCGGCAGAAGCCGACGGCGTCGGTGTCCGAAAACGCCGTCGAGATGACACGCTGTTTATGCTCCAGGTTTTCGATGGCACGGATGCGGTCGCGCAGCGCAGCGGCCGTCTCGAAGCGCAGCTCCTCCGCCGCGCGCTCCATCTCTTCGCGCAGCGAGGCGACGAGCTCGCCGCTCTTGCCCTCGAGGATCAGGGCGGCCTGCGCCATGCGGGCGCGGTAGTCCGACTGATCGCGTCCCTCGAGGCACCAGCCGGCGCAGCTGCCCATCTGGTACTTCAGGCATGGCCGTTCCTTTCCGATGTCGCGCGGGAACTTCCGCGTACAGTCCGGCAGCAGCAGGGCGTTCTGGATCACGCGGATGATCTCGCGCGTCTGAAAGCGGCCGCCGAAGGGGCCGTAGTAATCGGCGCCGTCCTTCGGCGCGCTGCGCGAGACCGTCATGACCGGATAGTCGCTTTTCGTGTCGATGCGGATGAAGGGGTAGCCCTTGTCGTCCTTGAGCAGGATATTGTAGTGCGGCTTGTGGCGCTTGATCAGCGAGTTTTCCAGCACCAGCGCCTCGAATTCGCTCGCGGCGACGATGACGTTGAAATCCCGCACCTTGTCCACCATCGCGGCGACCTTCGGCAGATGCTCACCGCGAAAATAGCTCGTGACGCGGTTTTTCAGCTTCTTCGCCTTACCGACGTAAAGCACCTCGCTGTGCTCGTCGAGCATGATATACACGCCCGGCAGCAGCGGCAGATTATTCGCTTTTTCCAGCAGCGTGTCAAGCATGTTCCGTTTCCTTGTCCTTTGCTCCGGCGACGCACCACACGGTGATCGCGCCGATCACGACGACGGCTCCGATGAGCGCGAAGGGGCCGGGCCGCTCGCCGTTGAAGAGGAAGACCCACACGGGGTTGAGCAGCGGCTCGAGCGCGCCGAGCAGGCAGCAGGCCAGCGGCGGGCAGTAATCCGCGGATTTTGCGTAGAGGATATACGAGATGCCGAGCTGGAACACGCCCAGGATCAGCACGCTCAGGACCGGTACGGCCGAGAACTCCATGCTACGCGCGAAGCAGAACGGCAGGCCGACGAGGAAGGCGAAGATCTGACCGATCAGCACGGCGCTGAAGCGCTCGGCGCCCCCGAGCTTGCCGATCGTCATGAACATGCCGGCCATGACCATGCCCGCGAGGATCGCGACGCAGTTGCCCAGCACGTAGCCGCCCTCGATCCGGTCGAGGAAAAACAGCGTGATGCCCGCGAGCGTAAAGAGCACGACCGCGGCGTCGCGGCGCTTGATCTTCTCTCTGAGGAACAGCGCCGAAAAGATCACGATAAAGACCGGCGAGCAGAACTGCAGCACGATCGCGTTGGCCGCCGTCGTCAGCTTATTGGCGCAGACAAAGCAGAGGTACACGCAGCCCTCGAGCACGCCGGCGACGAGCGCCTGACGGCTGGGGATGAAGCGGAAGCGCTTCATCCCCATATAGAGCGCGATCACACAGCCCGCGACGAGGCTCCTCATGCTCGCGACGGCAAAGCCGTTCCACGGGATGAGCTTGATGAAGATGCCGGCGATGCTCCACAGCGCGGCGCAGCTGAGCATCTCGACGATCGCTTTGTTTTCCTTGCTCATGTCAAATCACCAGATAACAGTAAAACAGGGCGTGCATAGCACGCCCTTGAAAGAATCAGTTTGTCCGGTCTCACTCGGAGAAGTCGGAATCTATCAGCTCGGAGAGCGTCGCGATCGCCTCTTCCTCATCCGCGCCGTCCGCGATAAGGGTGACCGCCGTGCCCTTGACGATGCCGAGGGAAAGCACACCGAGAAGGCTCTTGGCATTGACGCGTCTCTCTTCTTTCTCGACCCAAATGCTGCTCTTGAACTCGTTTGCTTTCTGGATAAAGAAAGTAGCCGGTCTGGCGTGGAGGCCAACCTGATTATTAATAACTACCTCTTTCGTTATCATACTTGCCACTCCTTAACATTATACAAGATGTACTGCCGTACATTCATAATTTAGCAAACAAATCCCGAATCGTCAACCGATTTTGACCGTTTCGGAGTTTTACACATTCCTTGCGGTCTCCGGCGGCGATTTTTATTTCAGTTCGACAACAGTCACGCCGCTTTCGCCCTCTCCGTAACGCCCAAGGCGGAAGGACTTGACCGCCTTGTTCTTTTTAAGCATCTGCTGGATCGCGGCGCGCAGCGCCCCTGTTCCTTTGCCGTGGATAATACGCACGGAGGAGAGCTTTGCCATCACGGCGCTGTCGAGATAACGCTCCGCGACGAGCACGGCCTCCATGGCTTCCATCCCACGCAGATCGATCTCCGGCGAGAGCGCGGCAGTACGCAGCGTCGCGCCGCTTCCCGCCGGCTTTTCCGCCTTTGGCTTTTCGCCCTCGAGCAGCAGCACCTCATCCTCCCGCGCCGTGAGGTTCATGATCCCGGCGCGCAATGTCAGCACGCGCTCCGGCGAGACGGCGAGCACGTCCGCCTTCACCCCGAGCGAGCGGACTTGTACCACATCTCCGACGCGGATCGAGCGCGAGGACTTCTTCTCCTCGACCGCCGGTACCGCCTCGGCAACGCGGACGGCGCTCTCGGCCTCGTTAAGCTTGCGGCGCAGTTCGCTGCGCGCGGCGTTGAGCGCGTTGACGTCGCTCTCCTCGTTGGCGGCGCTGCGCATCTCGTCGATCTCGGTAAAGGCGTCCTCGGCTGCGCGGCGCGCGTCGGCGAGGATGCGCTCGGCCTCGCGCCTCGCCTTGATCTCCGCCTTTTCCAGGCGGACCTCCAGCTCTGCCTTCAGGAAAGCGGCCTTTTTCGCGTTTTCCTCGGCCTGGCGCAGCTTCACAGCCGCCTCGTTCCGGTCTTTCTCCAGCAGAAGCCTTGTCTGCTCGAGTTTCTCGATCGTGGCCTCGAAGCTCGCGCTCTCGGTGCCGACGCGCCGGCGCGCATCCTCGATGATGTCCTCGCCGAGCCCCAGACGGCGCGAGATCGCAAAGGCGTTGGACTTGCCCGGGATGCCGACGAGCAGCCGATAGGTCGGCTGTAGGGTCTCCACGTCGAACTCGCAGGAGGCGTTCTGTACGCCCGGCTCGTTGGTCGCATAGACCTTCAGCTCGGCGTAGTGCGTCGTGGCCGCGATGAGCGCGCCCTTCTGCCGGGCGTATTCGATGATCGCGATTGCGAGCGCCGCGCCCTCGGTCGGGTCGGTGCCCGCGCCGAGCTCGTCGAACAGCAGCAGCGAGCGCTCGTCGCACTCCGCGAGGATGCTGACGATGTTCGTCATGTGCGCCGAGAAAGTCGAGAGGCTCTGCTCGATGCTCTGCTCGTCGCCGATGTCGGCGAGGATATGGCTGTAGACCGGCAGCACGCTGCCGTCCGCGGCCGGGATGTGCAGGCCGCACTGGTGCATCGCGGCGAGCAGGCCGATCGTCTTGAGCGAGACAGTCTTGCCGCCGGTGTTCGGGCCGGTGATGACCAACGTGTCAAAGCCGCCGCCGAGCTCGACGTCAATCGGCACGGCCTTCGCCTGGTCGAGCAGCGGATGGCGCGCGCGGCGCAGCAGCAGTCCCTCGCCCTCGGTCTCGGCCTCGCCGCAGTCGAGCTTGTAGGAGAGCTTGGCCTTTGCGAAGATCAGATCGAGCCGGACGAGCACCTCGTAGTCGGAATTGATGTCGTTGCGGTGCTCCGCGCAGTCGGCGGAGAGCTCGGCGAGAATACGCTCGATCTCGAGCTTTTCCTTGGCGGCGAGCTCGCGCAGCTCGTTGTTGGCTTTGACGGCGGCCATCGGCTCAATGAACAGCGTCATGCCAGAGGCGGAGATATCGTGCACGAGGCCCGGGACGGCGCCTTTGTGCTCGGCCTTGACCGGCACGACGTAGCGGTCGGAGCGCATCGTGATGATCGGCTCCTGCAGCACTTTGGCGTAGCTCGGCGAGGATATGATTTTCTGCAGGGCGTCGCGCGCCCGCGCAGCCGCGGCGCGCATATTGCGCCGGATCGAGGCGAGATCCGGCGAGGCGCTGTCGGCGATCTCGTCATCCCCGATGATGGAGTTGTTGATCTTCTCTTCGAGGAACTTGTTGGCGTGCAAGGCATAGAAGAGATAATCGATGCTTGTTTTGCCCACGGAATCGTCTGCGATGTAGCCGCGCACGAGGCGCGCGGCCTGCAGCACGCGCGCGATATCGAGCAGTTCGCGGGTGTTCAGTGCGCCGCCCAGATCCGCGCGGGCGAGCGAGGGGCGCACGTCCTTGACGCCGGAAAAGGACGGGCTGCCGCGCACGACCATCATGGTCTTCGCGGCGCTCGTCTCGCCGAGGCGGCGGCGGACCTCAAAGGGGTCCGTCGAGGGCAGCAGCGCCCGGGCCGCCTCTTTCGCCGAATCGCCCACCGCTTCGGCGGCGAGCATGTTCAGAACAGCGGGCAGCTCGAGCGTGGAAAGTGATTTTTCAAAAAAACTCATATCGTTATCGTTCCCGTTATTTTCTTGCAAATTGCTTATAATACTCCAGGGTGCCGAAGCTCCGCTCCGTCTGGTGCAGAAGGTAATGCTCCGCGGCGAAGGCGAGCGTGATCAGCGCCTCGCCCCCGAGCTCAAAGGAGAAGAGCTGCTTGGGCGGCGCGTTGAGGACGCGGCGCATCGCCGCCAGCGAGGCGGCGTCGAGCGAGACGGCGCTGCCGCTCGCGCGGCATTTGCGGCAGAAAACCGTGCCGTCTATGAGATCGAACATCGGCTCCTCCGGCTCCTCCGCGCCGCAGACCGCGCAGCGCTCCGCCGCCGGGCGATAGCCAGACAGGCTCATCAGCCGCAGCTCGAAGGCCGCCTTGACGAGGCGCGCGTCATACAGCGAGCGGCTGACGGCGTAGAGCGAGTTGAGCGCAAGGCTCAACAGCGCCGGATCCTTCTGGTCCTCGACGGCAAGCGCCTCGACGCACTCGGCAAAATAGCTACCGAGCGCGAAGGCGGCGATATCCTCCTTGAGGCCGTCGAAGGGTTCGATCACCGTGGCCTCGTTGACGGTCCACTTGCCCTTGTTGAAAAACAGGGTCATGTCGGAATAGCAAAGCTGCTGTGTGGCCGCCCCGGTCCGGCTGCCCTTTCGCAGCGCGCCGCGCGCCTTGGCTGTGATCTTCCCGTTGTCGGCCGTGAAGAGCGTGAGGATGCGGTCGGCTTCCTTGTATTTCACCTCGCGCAGCACCAGCGCCCTGGTCGTTTCAAACATCTATGTACGCTCCCGTGCCGTCCTGCGGCGGAGGGCTCCCGTTCTCCGCGGCGCGGCACATCAGTCCGTGGCGGCCGGGGGATGCCATTCGCCGCCGTTTTTCTTTTTCTCTTCCTTCTCCCGGTCGGCCGCGGCCTTGTACAGGAGATAATACGACGTCTCGCCGGTGTCGACGAAAGCCTGCCAGAGGAGTTCACTGTTCATGCCAAGCACCTCCGGCAATAGTATCTGCCGGGGGCCGGGGAATATAGTTGGTATTTATTACAGCTTGACAGCCCTCAGTTGTCGTTGTAGCCGAAATTGCGCAGCTGCGTGAGGCTGTCGCGCCAGTTTTCCCTGACCTTCACCCAGGTCTGCAGAAAGACCTTCGCGCCGAGGAATTCCTCCATATCGGCGCGGGCCAGCTCGCCGACCTTCTTGAGCATCGCGCCGCGCTTGCCGATGATGATGCCCTTATGGCTGTCCTTTTCGCAGAAGATCGTCGCGTCGATCTCGACGACGCCGTCTTCGCGCTCGGCAAATCTCGTGATCTCCACGGCCGTGCCGTGCGGGATCTCCTTGTCGAGGCAGCGCAGCAGCTTCTCGCGCACGAGCTCGGCGCAGATCTGCCGCTCGGGCTGGTCGGTGATCATGTCGTCGGGGAAGAAGTGCGGCCCCTCGACGGCGTATTTGTCCAGCTCACGCAGCAGCTCGTCGAGGCCGTCTCCCGTCCTGGCGGAGATCGGGATGATCGCGTCGAAATCACAGGCCGCGGAATAGAGGGCGATGACCTCCAGCAGCTTCCCCTTTTCGACGGTGTCGATCTTGTTGATGACGAGGATCGCCGGGCAGGCGGTCTCCCGCAGGCGTGCGATCAGCGCCTCCTCCTGCGGTCCGATCGAAGCGACGGGCTCGACGAGCATCAACACGCAGTCGACGTCGGCCACGCTCTCGCGCACGACGTTGACCATGTAGTCCCCGAGCCTGGTGCGCGGCTTGTGGAAGCCGGGCGTGTCGAGCAGGACGAACTGCGTCCCGCCGCGCTCGACGATGGCCGTGATGCGGTTGCGCGTGGTCTGGGGCTTGGGCGAGACGATCGCCACCTTCTCCCCCACCAGGGCGTTCGTCAGTGTGGACTTGCCGACGTTCGGCCGTCCGCAGATCGTGATCATCGCTGCTTTCGTCATGTGTCCCTGTCCCCCATGATCTCTTTTTCCCGCGCGCGCATCTGCCGCTTCATCTCGCCCTCGTCGAGATGGTCGTAGCCGAGCAGATGCAGCACCGAATGCACCGTCAAATACTGGATCTCCCGCTCAAAGCCGTGGCCGAACTCCTCGCCCTGCGCCTCGCAGCGCTCAAGGGAGATCATCATGTCGCCGAGCAGGACCGCGCCGCTCTCCGGATCGCGCTCGCAGCCCTCGGGCGAAAAGGCGCCGGGCGTCAGTTCGTTGAAGGGAAAGGACAGCACGTCCGTCGCGCTGTCCACGCCGCGGAACTCGCGGTTGACGCGGCGGACGCCCTCGTCGTCGCTGAAAAGGACGTTGATCATGCAGCGCTCCCCCACGCCCTCCGCGTCGAGCGCGCGGCAGGCCGCCCGCTTGACGAGCGCCGCGGCCTCTCTCCGGCCGAGACCGCGCTTTTCGCGGCCGACCGTGACCGTATGCTTCATTTACTTTCTCCTGTAACTGCCGTAATTGCGCAGCGGCGGCTTCTTCTCCTCCGGCTGCGGGTTTTTCTTTTCAAAGACCTCGTAGGCCTCGATGATCTTCTGCACGAGGCGGTGGCGCACGACGTCCGCGCCGGTAAGCGTGCAGATCGCGATGTCGTCGATGCCGTCGAGCACCTTCATGGCGACCTTCAGGCCGCTGGTCTTGTCCTCGGGCAGGTCGATCTGCGTGATGTCGCCGGTGATGACGACCTTCGAGCCGAAGCCGATGCGCGTGAGAAACATCTTCATCTGCTCGCGCGAGGTGTTCTGCGCCTCGTCGAGGATGATGAAGCTGTCGTCGAGCGTGCGTCCGCGCATGTAGGCCAGCGGCGCGACTTCGATGTTCCCGCGCTCGAGATACTTCTGGTAGGTGTCCGCGCCGAGCATATCAAAAAGCGCGTCGTAGAGCGGGCGCAGATAGGGGTCGACCTTGCTCTGCAGGTCGCCGGGCAGGAAGCCGAGCCGCTCGCCCGCCTCGACGGCGGGGCGCGTGAGGATGATGCGGTTGACCTGCTCGGAACGGAAGGCGGCGACGGCGGCGGCGACGGCCAGATAGGTCTTGCCCGTTCCCGCCGGGCCGATGCCGAGCGTGACGGTGTTGTTCGCGATCGCGTCGCAGTACTCTTTCTGTCCCAGCGTCTTGGGCTTGATGGGCTTGCCCTTGGCGGTGATGCAGATCACGTCGCCGGCAAGCTCGCCGATCTTGTCCTGCTTGCCCTCGCGCACGAGCTTGAGGATATAGCGCACGTTCTGCGCGTCGATGTTCTCGCCCTTGGCCGCGAGCGTCAGCAGGCCGTTGATCGCCTCCTCGGCGAGCATGACGTTTTCGGCTTCGCCGCTGATGTGGATCTGGTCGCCGCGCTCGACGACGGACACCTCCAGCTCCGATTCGATGATGCGCAGGTTCTGGTCGAAGGAGCCGAAAACGCTGATGACATGCTCCATTCTGTCCACGCCGATGGTTTTTTCTATCATGTACATCCCTCACTATGGGTTTTCTGTCTCTTTTGTAAGCGCGATCTCCTCGCGGCAGTGGGCGCGCAGGAGGAGGAAGCCGTCGCCCCGCGTGAACTCGCAGGACAGGACCTCGCCGTCCGTCTCCTCCCCGAGCGCGGCGAGCGC
Organism: Oscillospiraceae bacterium; assembly: GCA_902761055.1. Lineage (GTDB taxonomy): Bacteria > Bacillota > Clostridia > Oscillospirales > Oscillospiraceae > Limivicinus. The sequence continues at coordinate 34,717 of CACWIS010000002.1, read as the reverse complement.
GCGCGGCTCGAAAGCCGAAGGATCGGGGCGATAGTCTCCCTGCGTTTCAAAGGGGCGGTAAACCTCCGCGATCAGGCGCAGCGGGAAGGTGAACAGTCCCTTCACGCCTATCTGGTATTCTTTCATGATTCTATCACATTCGTCAAGCTCTTTTCTACTGTTTGGCAGCAAATTCACGCGATGTTTTCCCACGCGCAGCCCCAGGATCATCCGAAAGCCCTTTTTGCGGCTTTTTTCGCGCGCGGCAGGACACAAAACGACCGTCCTCTCCGGCCAGGTGTCGGCCGTGACGCTGCCGCGTGCGCGCACACGGCGCGGCGGCGCGGCAAGGCTCTCGAGCGTGCCGGAGACGAGCGTCTCCCCCTCCGTCACCGTCTGCCCGCGTGAAGCGAGCGCCCTGCCGTTTTCGACGGAGAGCTCCGCGATCACGCCGCCGCGCGCGGCGATCAGGTCCGCCGGCGCATCTTCGCGGTAGATCTCCGGCGCGTCCCTGCGTTCGAGCACGACGACGCTCGCGCGCGAGCCGCGGACGTTGAGCGACATCCAGGCCAGCTCCGGCAGGCGCAGCAGCATCTTCGAGCGGATCGCCTCCGCGTCGCCCGCCGGCCAGAAGCAGCCTTCCCCGACGCCGCAGTCCGCAAGGGCGCGCAGGATCTCGGTGCGCGAGAGCCGATCGTTCCCGGTGACCTCGAAATCCCAGATGAACAGGCTCGAGAGGCTCAGCGCGAGCGCGCAGAGACAGGCGAACACGGCAAGACGCGCACGGCGACGCAGCATGCCGCGCTCCCGGCTGCCGCCGCGCAGCGCGAGCGTCTCAAGCTCGCCGGAGCAGAGGAGCGCGATCTTCTCCGCCCGCGTCCGCTCCTCCTCAAAAAGGCACGCGTACAGACCTTCCTGCGCGCTTTCGATCTCGCGCAGTTCCACGCCCGCCTCCGCGCAGGCGTTGAGGAAGCGCGCCGTATCGCCGCCCCGAAAGCGGACCCGCAGCTCGCCGCGAAACAGTCTCAAGGTCTTTCTCATACGTCCCACTCCATCGCGACGATCTCTCCCTCCAGCGCCAGCACGCCGCGGCAGAGCGCGCGGATCCGGATCCCGCTGCCCCGGACGGCAAAGCTGCCTCTCTGTGCGCGGACGCGGAGATAGTCCTCGCTGAACTCCTCGACGCCCCGGTGGTTTTCGATCAATACGCCGTGTCCGGCCGCCGTGACGAGCAGCGCGCCGAACGCCTCCGGCGGGAGCGAGAGCTTCTCCGCGAGACGCTCGCGCACGAAGCGTTTTGTTTTCACGTCTCTCTCCCCTCCTTTTCGTATAACTCTATGAGCGCGCTCATAGCTTGATACCGGGAGGATGATGCCGGATGAAGGAGCCTGTCGCCGTCGTCGGCGCCGCGTGCGCGATGCTTTGTCTGATCTTTGCGCCGCAGGAGGCGATCGAGAGCGCGCGCTGGGCGCTCTCCCTCTGCGCCGAGCTGATCGTCCCCTCGCTGCTGCCCTTCTTCGCGGCCAGCGCGCTGCTGGTCCGTCTGGGCGTGCCGCGCCTGCTGGCCCGTCCGCTGGCCCCCGCCGCGCGGCGGCTCTGGGGCGTGTCCGGGGCGGGAGCCGCGGCCTTTCTCACCGGGATCTGCGGGGGCTATCCGCTCGGCGCGCAGACGGTCGCGGAGCTGTATCGAAACGGACAGGTCTCCCGGGACGAGGCGGAGCGCCTGCTCGGCTTCTGCAGCAACTCCGGCCCCTCCTTTCTCGTCGGCGTGATCGGCGCGGGGCTGTTCTCCTCGCGCCGGGCGGGGCTGCTGCTCTATGCGATCCATGTCCTCGCCGCGGCGCTGACAGGCGTTTTCTTTCGCGGACGGGGCGACGCGGTGCAGACGCTTCCGGATCGGCCGGAGGAGAGAGGCTTCTCCGCCGCGCTCGTCGAATCCGTGCGCTCGGCGCTCGCCGCGGTGCTGTCCGTCTGCGCCTTCATCGTGTGCTTCTCGGTCTTTTCCGGGCTTCTGGATAGCTTCGGCGCGTATGATGCGGCGGCCGGCCTGCTTGCACGGCTGCCGGGTCCGGACGCGCAGAGCGCGCGCGCCTTTCTCATCGGCCTGCTGGAGCTCTCGAGCGGCGTGGGCACGCTGCGGGGGCTGCCGCTCTCGCCCGGCCGTTTTGCGCTTGCGGCCTTTCTCGCGGGCTGGGGCGGGCTGAGCGTCCACTTTCAGACCCTGGCGGTGCTGCGGGACACGGATCTGCGCTGCCGCCGCCACACGCTCGGGCGGCTGCTGTGCGCTGCTCTCTCCGCGCTGCTGGCCCTCGGCGCGGCTCTGCTCACCCCCCTCGCGTGACGGAATGGCACTTGAATTTTCACGGCGCATGATATATACTCTTGGAACAGAACGCCGGTGTGATGGAATGGTAGACGTGACGGACTCAAAATCCGTTCCTGGCAACAGGGTGTGGGTTCGAGTCCCACCACCGGCACCACGTCGTCGCAAGCTTCAAATCGCTTGCGACGACTTTTTTATGCATGGCATCAAAAGTCATCTCGCGCTCATTCCGCTGCTCCTCCTTTCCAAACCGAACCCGCGGCGCTTACGCTCCGGTTTGGATTCCGGTTCGGATTTGTATTTTTGTATTCGTCCCTGCGCGTCGCGGATCTCGGAATCGGAATAATACCGCTGCTGTCCTTCCGTCAGCTCCGCGCCCATGCTGTTCAGCATTTGGAACTGCTGCTTGCTTTTTGCGGATTCGTCTGCAATACTTACAGTAGAAGTTTGACTTCCCCTCGCTTTGGGCGTGGTTACACCAGCGCTTGGTGTAGTGGCTCCGGCTTTTTGCAGGAGCAGGGTTGAAGCAGACTTCTTTTTATTTTGGATATCAGTCTTGAGATCCAAAATAAAAAGACCGCCGGAGCAGTTCGATGCTCCGGCGGTCTTTTCTTTCGTCTCACGCGAGGCCCGGCGGGCAGGGCCGTCCGATCGCGCGGCAGTGCGCGAAGTACAGCTCCTCGGTCGCCAGCGCCATCTTCGTCACGGCAAAGTCGCAGTCGTGCGGATAGATGTACCAGGTGTCCTCGAGCGTGTTGAGATCCACGCAGTCGCCGTGCTTGCCGAGATACTCGTACTCGATGTGGCAGGAGTACAGGCTCGGCACGGGCTTGCGCATCTCGAAGGGATCGCCGTCCACGTCCGTGCCGCGTACGGTGAAGCCGTCCATGTCGTGCACCATCGTCCCCTCGCCGAGACGGATGAACTTCCTTGCGTTCGGCAGCGTGTCCACCGTGACGGGCAGCTCGCCGCTGGAATAGCGGCCCTCGGCGACCTCCCGGCGGACGTTCGCGCGCTCCCATTCGTACCAGTTCGGGATGTGCGAAAACTCCGTCTCGCCCTCGTCGGCGCTCAGCTCGCCGAGCTCGCTCATCGTCCAGCTCTTGCCGCAGCTCTCGCAGAAAAGCTGCGTGCCCCGGGAGCTCATGCGGAACTCCGTGCCGCAGTGCGGACACTGATAGAGCACCTTGTGCAGACCCTCCGCGCGGCCGGCGTAGGGCGTGCGGACGCCGCGCTCCTTCTGCCAGGCGAAGTCGTCGTATTGAAACGCCTCGACGATGCGGCGGTTGAGCTCGTCGGCCGGGGTGCTCTCCAGCTCCTCGGGCGTGAAAAGCAGCGAAAACTCCGCCTCCGTGGGCCTGACGCCGCGGTCGTGCAGGTTCCAGAAGGGCGAGTTGACGTGGTGGCCGTGGCAGATCAGCGTCACGACCGGCACCTTCAGCAGCTTGCAGAGCTTGCCGAGCGAGGCCGGCAGCACCGCCGTCGTCCCGCAGAGCGAGTAGCGCGCCTCGGGGTAGATCATCGCGACGTCGCCGTTGTCGATCACGGCCTTGAGCTGCCGCACGAGCGTGATGTCGTTCGTGAACTTGCGCTTGCAGATGCAGCCGACCTTCCGCAGCAGCTCCTCGCGCCCGATGAAGCCGTCGATCGCCACGACGTAGTTGGCGCGCGCGGGCCAGATCGCCATCGTCGCGACCTTGAAGTCCAGAAAGGCGTTGTGGTTGCACAGCATCACATAGGGCGGCCTGAGCCCCTCCGTGCCGACCCGGCGGATGACCGCGCCGTGCCTGGCGACGTCCGGCGCGCTCAGCAGATAGGTCAGCGGGCGCAGGTACCACCTCGTGCGCTCGGGCGGGCGTTTCATATCGAAGCGTTCGAATTCTTTTTTCACGGCGGGTCTTCCCTTCTCATGCATGAAAGCTGCTCCCCTCCGGGAGCAGCTTTTTTATTCCTCGTTGTCGATCGCGATCTGGCACATCTTCATGGCCGCGAGCGCGTTGCGGTGGCTCTCCGGCGTGACGCCGGCGCAGCAGGCCGCGTCCACGCGGACGGGCACCTCGGGCAGAAAAGCCTTGACGAGCAGCGCGTTGGAGATCACGCAGATGTCCGTGCACAGGCCGATCAGCGTGATCTCGCCGACGCCCTTCTCGGCGTCGCGCGCGGCCAGGATCGCGCCGAGCTCCGCCGAGCCGAAGCTCGGCTTGTCGAGGACGAGCGCCGGGCGGATCGCCTCGAGCCCGTCGCGGATGCGCCAGCCCTCGCTGTCCTTGACGCAGTGCACGACCGGGAGCTTCCGCCCCTCCTGCGTTTCGAGATAGTCCGGTGCGTGCGTGTCGCGCGTGAAGATGACCTCGCCGTCGAAGGAGCGGATCTTCTCGGCGACCCTGTCGACGATGGCGACGGCCTCGGCCGTGCCGAGCGCACCGTCGATAAAATCGTTCTGCATATCGACCACGATGAGATAGTTCTTCATGGCTGTGCCTCCGATCAAGTTTACATAATTATTTAACGCGGACCGTCCGCGCGCTGCAGGCGGCAGCCGTGTCCTCGTAGCTCCCCAAGCCCGCGCAGCCGAGGTCGAGGCAGACGCGCTCCTCCCCGCCGCGGTTGATCAGCGTCAGAAAAACGCTGTCCGACGCCTTGTTTTCCCCTTCGCACCAGCGCAGGACCGCGAGGATATCCGACGAGGGAGCAAAGAAGGCCGCCTCGCCCTCGGCGAAGACCGGATCGGAATTGCGGAGTGCGGAAAGGTTTACATAATAATCGTGCAGCTCGCGGTCGCCCTCGCGGAAGACCGCGCGGTTGAAGGGGTCGCCGACGCCCTCCATCCCCTGCTCGTCGCCGTAGTAGATGCTCGGCACGCCCGGAAGGACGAACTGCAGCGCGGCGCAGAGCTTTTCGAGCCGCACGGCGCGCGCGAGGCTCTCCGCCGAGAAGGACAGCTTGACCTGCTCCTCGCGCGGGAGGCTTTTGACGACCGTGTCGGTCGCAAGCGCGGTCTTGAGCCGCTCCATGTCGTGCGAGCCGAGCAGGTTCATCAGACAGTAATACATCGGCTCGGGGTAGTTCATGCGCTGGGCGCGCAGGAAGTCGCGGAGAGCGCGCGCGTCTGTGCGGAAGTGCGCGAAGTCGAGCACGGCCGCGCGGAAGGGGTAGTTCATCACGCTGTCGAGCGAGCAGCCGAGCGCGTAGCTGCGGCGGCCGCCGTAGCTCTCCTTGATGACCGCGTCCTCCCAGACCTCGCCGATGATCGGCGCGTCGGGCTTTTCCTCCTTTGCGGCGAGACGGATGAGCTGCAGGACGCTGTCGGGCAGCTCGTCGGCAACGTCGAGCCGCCAGCCGGCCGCGCCGCGGCGCAGCCACTGCTTCACGACGCTGTTCGCTCCGGTGACGATCATCTCCTGCCAGGACGGATCGCACTCGTCCACCTCCGGCAGGTCCTTGAAGCCCCACCAGCAGCGGTAGTCGTCCGGGAAATGGCGGAAATCATACCAGTCATAATACGGGGATCTCCGTCCCTGGCAGGCGCCGAGGGAGGGATAGTTGCCGTAGCGGTTGAAATAGACGCTGTCCGCGCCGGTATGGGAGAACACGCCGTCGAGGATGATGCGGATGCCCTGCGCCGCCGCCGCCTTTGCCAGATGCGCAAAGTCCTCGTTCGTGCCGAGGATCGGGTCGACCCGCTCATAGTTCGCGGCGTCGTAGCGGTGGTTCGAGCGCGCCTCGACGATGGGGTTGAGATAGAGGCAGCTGATCCCCAACTCCTTGAGATAGGGCAGCTTTTCCTCGATGCCGCGCAGCGTGCCGCCGTAGAAATCGTCCGGCGAATAGCCGCTCTCGAAGGGCCGCGCCTGCCAGCGCAGCGGCTCGTCGAGGCTTCTGTGCAGCTCGCAGGTCTGGCCGAGGGAGAGATGATAGCGGATCCCTTCCCGCGCCGTGTCGTCGTCGGAAAACGCGAAGCGGTCGGGAAAGACCTGGTACATCACGGCGTGACGGAACCACGCCGGCGTCTCGAAATCCGCGCGGTAGACCGTGAGACGGAAGCCGCCCCGCTCGCTGCGGCAGAGCTCGCCGTCGCAGCCGGTCTCGTTCGGGCAGATGAAGGATTCCCCGTCCTCGGTCTCGAGACGGATCGAGTACCAGAGCGCCTCGGGCCGCTCGGGCGCGTCGAGCGTGACGGAGAAGCCCTCGGGCGTGCGCATCATGCGGTACTCCCGGCGCAGACGGTCGCCGAAAAGGATCAGCGTCGCACGCTCGACCGCGCCGCCGAGAAGGCGGAAGGCGATCGTGAGCTTCTCCCCGCAGCGCAGCGCACGCGGCGGATCGCGGTATTCCCGGCGGCTGCCGTCATGCTCGATCGCGAGGACGCGGCTGCGCGCGTGGGCGAGCACCTTGACCAGATGCGCCGTGCGCGGCTGCAGGGCCGCAAGGCGGGCAAGCTCGCCGTCCGGGACGGGACGAACGCCGCAGCAGCGCGCCGTCACCGTCCAGGCCGTGTCCAGCGAAAAACCGCAGTCGTCCATCAGCAGGCGCAGCAGCTCCGGCGCCGCGATCGGCTCGTCGCAGGAGAACTGCTCGTATAGCCGCGTGAGCGGCAGGCCGCGGCGCAGACATTCCTGCGAGGCGGCGTAGACCGTCGCCGCCGCGCGGAAATAGCGCCCGGCAAGCGCGTCCCCCGTATCGGAGCGCAGAAGATCGCAGAGCGCGGCGTCGCCGCTCTCCGCGATCCAGTCTCCGTCCCGCCAGACGGCCGTCACGAAGCGACGGTCCTCGTACGAGACGAAAAGCGTATAGTCTTCGGACCAGTGCTCGGTATAGGAGCCGCCGAAGCCGATGGGATATCTCGTTTCCTCTCTCGGGTTCAAAGCATGCATAGATACAGCCTCGCGTAGGCCTCCGCCGAGAGATCAAAGCTGAAGTCCGCCTCCATGGCGTGGCTGACGAGGTAGCGCATCACCTTTTTGTCGCTGCAGCAGCCGAGCGCGTAGAGGATCGTGTCGTACATCTCGTCCGCGCTGTAGTTGGAGAACGAGAAGCCGTTGCCTTCGCCGGTGAAGCAGTTGTAGGGCTGCACCGTGTCGCGCAGACCGCCGGTCTCGCGTACGATGGGGACCGTGCCGTAGCGCATGGCGATCATCTGGCTCAGGCCGCAGGGCTCGAAGCGGGAGGGCATGAGATAGAAATCGCTGCCCGCGTAGACGAGGTGGGCCAGCTCCTCATTATAGCCGATGTAGGCGCAGACGCGCCCCTTGTGGCGCGCCTCCGCGCCGCGCATGAAGTCCTCGAAGCGGGCGTCGCCGCTGCCGAGGAGCATGAACTCGACGTCGCGGCCTTCGATCAGCCTGTCGAGCTGCGCCGCGACGAGGTCGAAGCCCTTTTGCTCGGTCATGCGCGTGACCATCGCGATGATCGGGATGTCCGGGTCGACGTCCAGGCCCATGCGGCGCTGCAGCTCGGCCTTGCAGACGGTCTTGCCCTTCATGTGCGCGCGGTCGTAGCGCGCGGGGATCAGCGGATCGGTGTGCGGGTTGAACACCGCCGTGTCGATGCCGTTGATGATGCCGGACAGCTCGGCGCTGCGCGCGTTGAGGATGCCGTCCAATCCCTCGGAGTAATAAGAGCTCTTGATCTCCTCGGCATAGCTCGGGCTCACGGTGTTGATGCGGTCGGCGAAGACGCAGCCGGCCTTGAGATAGTCCGCGCAGCCGTAGAGCTCCATGAATTCGCTCGTGTAGTACTTCGCGTCGATGCCGAGCAGGTCCTGCACGTAGTCGAAGCCGAACTTGCCCTGGAAGGCGATGTTGTGGATCGTCAGGAGATAGCGCATACCGTCCTGCATGCGGCCGCGGTACTGCGTGCGGGCGAGCATCGGCAGCATGGCCGTGTGCCAGTCGTTGCAGTGGACGACCTCCGGCACGAAGTCCAGCAGCGGCAGCGCCTCCATGACGGCGCGGCAGAAGAAGGAATACTGCTCGCCCTCCGGATAGCCGCCGTAATAGATGCGGTCGCCGAAGTACTGCTCGTTGTCGACAAGGTAGACGATCACGCCGTCGAGCACGAGCCGCTCGACGCCGACGTAGCAGCTGCGCCAGCCGAGATAGCAGCGGATCGTAAAGAGGTGTTCGACCTTATCGCCGTATTTTTCCTTGACGACGCGGTGGTAGGGCGTGATGACGCGCGCGTCCACGCCGAGCTTGGCAAGCGCCTTGGGCAGCGTGCCCACCACGTCGGCCAGGCCGCCCGTCTTGGACAGCGGCGCGCACTCGGCCGAGGCCAGCAGCACGTTTGGCATGGTCTTTCTGCCCTTCTCTTTGAGCAGATCGCGAAACTCCTTTTTCATGTTCCTATCCTCTCGTATATGAAATCACTTGTGATCTTTTCTGATCTTGTAGCGGAAGTAAATGCAGGACATCGGCGGCACGGTGATCTCCGCCGAATGCTCGAGATCCAGGAAGGGGCGGTGATGGCTGCGGATCGCGCCCTTGTTGCACACGCCGCCGCCGCCGAAGCGTTCGTCGTCGCTGTTGAGGATCTCGCGGAGCGTGCCGGTCTTCGGCAGACCGATCACGAAGCCGTCGTAGCGGTTGGGCGTGAAGTTGCATACGCACACCAGCCCCTCCTGCGCGCCGGGATAGGTGCGCAGGAAGGCGATGGTGCTGCGGTCGCGGTCGTTGACGTTGAGCCACTTGAAGCCGTCCCAGGAGCTGTCGCAGCGGTACATCGCCTCTTCGGAGACGTAGATGCGGTTGAGCTCGCGGCAGTAGCGGCGCAGGGCCTCGTGTCTGGGATAAGCCAGAAGCAGCCAGTCCAGCGGCTGGCGCCAGTTCCATTCGATGAACTGGCCGAACTCGCCGCCCATAAAGGTCAGCTTCTTGCCGGGATGGGCGAACTGATAGCCGTAGAGCGTGCGCAGCGACGCGAACTTCTGGTCGTAGTCGCCGCTCATCTTGTTGAGCATCGAGAGCTTGCCGTGCACGACCTCGTCGTGGGAGTAGGCCAGGATGTAGTTCTCGGAGAAGGCGTACATCATCGAGAAGGTCAGCCTGTCGTGGTTGAAGCTGCGGAAATAGGGATCGAGGTGCATATAGTCGAGCGTGTCGTGCATGAAGCCCATGTCCCACTTGAAGCAGAAGCCGAGCCCGCCGCTCTCCGGCGGCGCGGTGATCAGCGGGAAGGCCGTGGACTCCTCGGCGATCGTGATCGCCCCGGGGTAGTTGACGAGCACGGTGCGGTTGAGCTTCTGCAGGAAGGCCACGGCGTCGAGGTTGACGTTGCCGCCCTCGCGGTTCGGCGTGTACTCGCCGTCGCGGCGGCCGTAGTTAAGATACAGCATCGAGCTGACCGCATCCACGCGAATGCCGTCGATGTGGAATTCCTCGAAAAATTTGCAGGCCGAGGAGACCAGGAAGCTCTGCACTTGGTCGGAGGCATAGTCGAAGATCAGCGTGCCCCACTCGGGGTGCTCGGCCATGCGGCGCTCCTTGCACTCGAACAGCGGCGTGCCGTCGAAATACGCCAGGCCGTGCTCGTCGCGCGGGAAATGCGCGGGGACCCAGTCCATGATGACGCCGATGTTGTCGCGGTGCAGGCGGTCGATGAGATAGGCAAAGTCCGAGGGTTTGCCGTAGCGTGAGGTCGGCGCGTAGTAGCCTGTGACCTGATAGCCCCAGGAGGCGTCGTAGGGGTATTCCATGAGCGGCATGAGTTCCACGTGCGTATAGCCCATTTCAAGGCAGTAGTCGGCAAGCATCTCCGCAAGCTCGCTGTACTGCGGCCTGGTATTGGAAAAGGCCTTCCACGAGCCGGCGTGCAGCTCATAGATGCTCATGGGCGCGTGCATGAAGTCGCGCCGGGCGCGGCGGGCCATGTACTCCCCGTCCGTCCACTCGTATCTGCCGTCATAGACCAGCGAGGCGGTGTCGCTGCCGTTCTGGGCCCAGGCCGCAAACGGGTCGGTCTTCAAAACGGTATTGCCGTTCGTCTGCGTGACGGCGAACTTATACAGGCTGCCTTCGCCGACATTCTCGACAAACGCTGCCCACACGCCGCCCTCGAGCCGCTCCATCGGCGCGGCGGAGCGATCCCAGCCGTTGAAATCGCCCACCAGGCTGACCGCCCGGGCGTTCGGCGCCCAGACGAGGAAGCGGTGCATGCCGAGCTCCGGGATATAGCGGCAGCCGAAGCTGAGCCAAGCCTTCTGCGCGTTGCCGGTGTTGAACAGATAGATATCGTCCTGCGGGATATACTGCATCAGATGTCCGTCCATGTCAGCTCTCCTTACGTAAGATCTTGTGGATCGTGCCGTTTTTATTCTATCTATTTTTCCCAGCATCGTCAAGGCGCGCGCCGCATTTTTTGCTGCAAAAAACGACGATTCTTTTGCGGGCTTTCACCGCGCGCGGGCGCGGAGAGCGGAGCGGCTCCTTCGCCTCCGTTTGTACCCGCGCAGGTGCAATTCTCTTTCCTTTCTCTCCGGGATGGACCCGTTTGAAAAGAAAACGCCCGATCATTGCTTCTTTTTGAGAGCAGGGCTCCGCGTGAACTTGTGCATCTTGCCAAAATCGTACAAAGCTGTGTTTTCTTTTTCGTTGATTTATATAAATTTGTGGAACTTGCATGATTCCATGCGCCTTTTGCCTTGAAAAAAGAGCTTCTGTAGGCTAAAATACACAAAGGGAGAGAAGCGATTCTCTTTTACTGCTTTTATAAGGAGAGCGAAAAAATGGAAGGTCTAATTTGGCTCGCACCGGTATTATCGGTCGTCGCCCTGCTCTTCGCCCTGTACAAGGCGCTGTATGTTTCCAAGGCCCCCGCGGGCACGGACAGGATGCAGGAGATCGCCTCCGCGATCGCCGAGGGCGCCAACGCGTTCCTCATGTCGGAGTATAAGATCCTGGCGATCTTCATCGTTGTGCTCTTCGCTCTCATCGCCCTGTTCATCAACTTCGGCACCGCCGTCTGCTTCCTCATCGGCGCCGTGTTCTCGATCGCCGCCGGCTTCTTCGGCATGAAGGTCGCGACGAAGGCCAACGTCCGTACGGCCAACGCCGCGATGGAGAGCGGCATGAACAGGGCGCTCTCCATCGCCTTTTCCGGCGGCTCGGTCATGGGCATGTGCGTCGTCGGTCTGGGCCTGCTGGGCTGCAGCCTGATCTACATCACCGACAACCTGAGCTATATGTTCGGCTTCTCGCTCGGCGCCTCGTCCATCGCGCTCTTCGCGCGTGTCGGCGGCGGCATCTACACCAAGGCGGCCGACGTCGGCGCGGACCTGGTCGGCAAGGTCGAGGTCGGCATCCCCGAGGACGACCCGCGCAACCCCGCCGTCATCGCCGATAACGTCGGCGACAACGTCGGCGACGTGGCCGGTATGGGCGCCGACCTGTTCGAGTCCTACGTCGGCGCGATCGTCTCGGCCCTGACGCTCGGCGTGGCGATGACGAACGTCGCCTTCAAGGGCGCCGGCGCGCTCTATCCGCTCGTGATCGCCGCGATCGGCATCCTCGCCTCGGTGATCGCCTCCTTCTTCGTCCGCGGCAAGGAGAACTCCAATCCCCACTCCGCGCTGAAGATGGGCTCCTACGTCTCCTCCGCGATCGTCGCGATCGCCTCCTTCCTGTTCAGCAAGCTGTTCTTCGGCGGCTTCTACTGCGCGCTGTCCATCCTCGCCGGCCTCGTCGTAGGCCTGGTGATCGGGAAGGTCACCGAGGTCTACACCTCCGAGGATTACGGCTCGGTCAAGCGCATCGCCGACCAGTCCGAGACCGGCTCGGCCACGACGATCATCAGCGGCATCGCCGTCGGCATGCGCAGCACCTGGATCCCGATTGTGCTGATCTCCGTCGGCATCTTCATCTCCTACCAGGCCACCGGCAACCTCTACGGCATCGCGCTCGCGGCCGTCGGCATGCTCTCCACCACCGGCATCACGGTCGCCGTCGACGCTTACGGCCCGATCGCCGACAACTCCGGCGGCATCGCCGAGATGAGCGGTCTCGACCCGCACGTGCGCGAGATCACCGACAAGCTCGACGCGGTCGGCAACACCACCGCCGCCATGGGCAAGGGCTTCGCCATCGGCTCCGCCGCGCTGACCGCGCTGGCGCTCTTCGTCTCCTACGCCGACCAGGTCAAGCTCGCCGACGTCGGCATCAGCATCCTCGACCACAAGGTCGTCATCGGTCTGCTGATCGGCGGCATGCTCCCCTTCGCCTTCTCCGCGCTGACGATGGATTCCGTGTCCAAGGCCGCGTACAAGATGATCGAAGAGGTCCGCCGCCAGTTCCGCGAGATCCCCGGCATCCTCCTCGGCGAGGCCAAGCCGGACTACAGCTCCTGCGTCTCGATCTCCACGAAGGCCGCGCTGCAGCAGATGATCGTGCCCGGCCTGATGGCCGTCGTCTGCCCGCTGCTCATCGGCGTGCTGCTCGGTACCGCGGCGCTCGGCGGTCTGCTGGCCGGCGCGCTCGTCACGGGCGTGCTGCTGGCGATCTTCATGTCCAACGCCGGCGGCGCCTGGGACAACGCCAAGAAATACATCGAGGGCGGCCACCACGGCGGCAAGGGCTCCGACGCACACAAGGCCGCCGTCGTCGGCGACACGGTCGGCGACCCCTTCAAGGACACCTCCGGTCCTTCGATCAACATCCTCATCAAGCTCATGACCGTCGTGGCGCTCGTGTTCGCGCCGATCTTCACGCAGAGCGGTCTGCTTTAAGGCCTCCTCCTTCTCCGGATATGCACGGCGGCCTCCCCGCACGGGGAGGCCGTCTTTTTTCTTTTTTCTTCGACTGTTCTCTTGCTTTTCGGGTAATACTTCTTTATAATAGCATCCGTTGATTCAACTGCGAGGTTTTCATAGATGAACAAGATCATTAAAACACTCACCGTCTTTTTTGCCGTCGTGCTGCTGGGCATGCTGCTGTATCTGCGCTGGGACGGCATCCGCGCCGTGCAGCAGAGCCCTGCCGTGACGCCCGCCGTGCAGACGCCCGTGCAGAGCGGGGCGGAGCCGACGCCTCCTCTCGTGCACGAGACGCCGGAACCGACCCCCGAGACGACCCCCGAGCCGCAGGGCGAGCCGGAGCGCTTTGTACTCAGCTTCATCGGCGACCTGACGCTGACGGGCGCGCCCGGTACGCCGGTCCGCTTCGAGGCCACGATGAACGGCGATTTCGGCTATCCCTTCTCCAACGTCAAGCAGTATTTCACCGACGATGAGTATACGATCGGCAACCTCGAATGCAGCTTCTCCGACCAGTATCTGAGTTCGATCGAGTACTTCTCCTTCCGCGCGCCGACCACCTCGGCCAACATCCTGCTCGAGGGCGGCGTGGACTTCGTCACAACGGCCAACAACCATACGGAGGACTTTCACGAGGCGGGCAAGCGCGACACCTGGGCCACGCTCGAGAGCTACGGCATCCCCTTCGGCAAGAACGACGAGGCCAAGATCGTCACCACGCCGAACGGGCTGAAGCTCGGCATTTACTGCCAGTACAGCGACCGCTACGGCGACTATCGGCCCGACGAGGAAAAGGCCCTGGCCGCGATCCGCGAGCTCAAGGCGCAGGAGCCGGACCTCATCATCTGCGCGTTCCACATGGGCGTCGAGCTGAACTACTATCCCGAGAAGAAAACGCCGGAGACCTGCGCGATCTGCCGCCGCTGCATCGACGAGGGCGCGGATATCATCTACGGCTCGCATCCGCACTGTCTGCAGCCGATCGAGGAATACAACGGCGGGCTCATCCTCTACTCGATGGGCAACTTCAGCTCGGGCGCCTCGTCCATGCCCTCCGACCAGGACACGGCGATCGTACAGCTGACGGTCGAGCGCGACTCGAACGGAAAGGTGAGTCTGGGCAGCTATACGATCATCCCCTGCTGCGTCAGCAGTCTCCCGATCACCGAGCCGTCGCTGGCCGCAGGCGTGCGCGGGAAATACGTCGATTACAACGACTTCCGGCCGACGCCTTACAAGGAAGGGACGGACGACTACGCGCGTGCGCTCAGCAAGATCGACGGGACCTACGACGGACCGGACGGAAAAGCCGATTACACCAACTGGCACGAGCAGCACGGCTGAATAACAAGAAACGACGTCTGGACGACGTCGTTTCTTGTTTTATTCGATCCCGAAGAGGCGCCTGCCGTTCTCCCAGGTGATCCGCTCGATCTCCTGCGGCGTCATACCCTTGATCTCTGCGATCCTTTGTATTATGTAAACCAAGTTCGAGGAGTCGTTGCGCTTGCCGCGCAGCGGGACGGGGCTCATGTAAGGGCTGTCCGTTTCGACAAGGATGCGCTCGGGCGGCGTGAGCTCCAGCACCTCGACGGCCTTGCGCGCGTTCTTGTAGGTCACGGGGCCGTCGAAGCCGAGGTACCAGCCGCGGCGCAGCAGCTCGCGCGCCATCTCGGCGCTGCCGGAGAAGCAGTGGAACACGCCGCGCGCCGCCGGGAAGCGGCTGACCAGCTCGAGACAGTCGCCGTGCGCCTCGCGGTCGTGGACGACGACGGGCAGATCGAGCTCCTGCGCGAGGGCGAGCTGCGCGGCGAAGAGCTCCTTCTGCTCGGCCTTGTGCGTGTCGTCCCAGTAATAGTCCAGGCCGACCTCGCCGATCGCGACACATTTTTCGTGCGCGGCGAGCTCCCGGATCGTTGAAAGCGTGTCGGGCGTCATGCTCGCCATGTCCTCCGGGTGGACGCCGACGGCGGCATAGACGAAGGGGAAACGCTCCGCAAGGGCGAGCGCGGCGCGGCTGCTGCGCTCGTCGCAGCCGGGGTCGAGGATCAGGCCCACGCCCTTTTGCGGCATGGACGCGAGCAGCTCCTCGCGGTCGGCGTTGAAGGCGCCGGAATCGTAGTGCGCGTGCGTGTCGAAGATCATGGGTCTCTCTCCCCTTTCCTGCCGCTATTATCTAACAGTCCGCGGCGGATTGCAAGCGTAAATCCCCGCGGCCGCGCGCATAGCCTCTTGCCCTTTGTATAACGGGATGGTATAATGATGATCGAGCCCTGTATTCTGAATCAAGGGGGAGCCCGCTCATGAGCAAGCGCGTTATCATCACGGCCGACAGCACCTGCGATCTCTCGCCGGAGCTGCTGGAGCGTTTTGAAGTCAAGACCATCCCGCTGACGATCCTCCTTGGCGAGGAGAGCTTCTACGACGGCAACGGCTTTACGCCGGCCGACATGTACCGCCGTTATCATGAGGACGGCACCCTGCCGAAGACCTCCGCACCGTCCGTGCAGCAGTTCCTGGACTTCTTCCGCCCCTTCGTCGAGGCAGGCTGCGAGGTCGTGCATCTGGATATCAGCTCCGAGCTGTCCAGCTCCTTCTCCACCGCCTGCATCGCAGCCGAGGAGCTCGGCGGGGTGTATCCCGTAGACAGCCGCATGCTCTCCACCGGCGTCGGCCTGCTGGTCATCGAGGCGGCCGAGTGCCGCGACCGCGGCATGACGGCGGCGGAGATCGCCGCGCACGTCGCCTCGCTCACCGACAAGGTCGATACGAGCTTCGTGCTCGATACGCTGGAATTCATGTGGAAGGGCGGGCGCTGCTCGGGCGTCGCGGCCCTGGGCGCCAATCTGCTGCATCTCAAGCCCGCGCTGGAAATGAGCGGCGGGAAGCTCAGCGTATACAAGAAATACCGCGGCGGCATCAAGGCCGTGTATCGGCAGTACATCACCGAGCGGCTGGCGGGCAAGTCCGTCCGCCCCGGGCACGTGTTCATCACCAACTCCGGCGAGATCGACGAATCCGTGCTGCAGGAGCTCGAGGCGCTGGTCCGCTCGCTGATCGAGGTCAAGGAGATCCATCACACGACGGCGGGCTGCACGATCGCTTCGCACTGCGGGCCGAAAACGCTCGGCGTGCTGTTCATCAACGCGTGATCCGAAGAGAATAAAAAAGACTGCGAAGCGCCTGCTTCGCAGTCTTTTTTTCTGTTGTTCAGGCCCCGACACAGGCCGCAGCGGCCTGCCAGTACCGATACAGCGAGGCGACCGCCGCGCGGGCCTCATCGTTGGCGAAGGCCGGCTCGTCGGGCGGCTCCGCGACCTCCGGCTCGGCGGGGGTCTCCGTGACCTCCGCCTCTGCGGGCGGGTCGAGCGGTTCGTCCTCCGTCGCGAATACCGCCGCTGGCAGCAGCGAGACGCACAGCGCCAGACACAGCAAAACCGAGAGAAGTCGTTTGATTTTTCGATTCAAAATCATCAGCCCCCTGCCATCTATCGTGAAGCCTTATCCTATATTTTTCCAATTTATCAGTATATTTCCAAATCAAGGGAAAGTCAAGGAGAAGGGACCGGAAGGGCAAAACGAAAGCGCCGCACGGAAAGCCGTGCGGCGCTCGGAGAGTGCGTTTCTTTACTTCACGCTGAAAAGGATGTCGCCGTAGGTCGGGTAGGGCCAGATCTCGCGGTCGCAGAGCAGCTCCATCGCGTCGACCCTCTCGCGCAGCGCGGCCATGGCCGGGATGACCCGGTCGTGATACGCGCGGGCGGAAGCGAGCGGATCGACCTCGGCGCGGGCCTGCTCGTTGGCGGCCTTGAGCGCGGAGGCGCAGTCCATCGTCTCGCGCATCAGCGCGCTGATCTTCGCGGCAGTCTCCCGCTCGAAGGCGGTGTCGAACGAGGCGCCGAGCGTCTCCTTGGACAGGGCAGCGTCCGCCAGCGAGGCGGAATAGGCGCTGACCGCCGGAAGGATGTCTTTCCAGACCATGTTGACCATCGTCTGCGCTTCGATGCGCATGACCTTGTTGTAGGCCTCCAGCTTGATCTCGTAGCGGGCCTTCATCTCCGCGGCCGTGTAGACGCGGTGCGACGTAAAGAGCCGGACGTTCTTCTCGTCGAGATAGCAGGGTACGCAGTCGGGCGTGGAGGGCAGGTTGCGCAGTCCCCTTCTCGCGGCCTCTTCAAGCCAGGCGCTGTCATAGCCGTTGCCGTTGAAGAGAATGCGCTTGTGCTTCGAGATGACCTCCCGGATCAGATCGTGCAGGGCGCTCTTGAAATCCGCCGCGCCCTCGAGCACGTCGGCATAGCGGCGCAGCGACTCGGCCACGGCCGTATTGAGCACGGTGTTCGCCCCGGAGATCGAAGCGGAGGAACCGAGCATGCGGAACTCGAACTTGTTGCCCGTGAAGGCGAAGGGCGAGGTGCGGTTGCGGTCCGTCGTGTCCTTGGGGAGCTTGGGCAGCACGTGCACGCCGACCTTGATGACCTCCTTCTCCTTGCCGCCGTACGGCTCGTCCCGCTCGATGCAGCTGAGGATCTCCTCAAGCTCGCTGCCGATGTACATCGACACGACGGCCGGGGGCGCCTCGTTCGCGCCGAGACGGTGGTCGTTCGACGCGGAGGTGACCGCAAGGCGCAGCATGTCCTGATACTCGTCCACGGCCTGGATGACCGCGCAGAGGAACAGCAGGAACTGCGCGTTCTCCGCGGGCGTGTCGCCCGGCTCGAGCAGGTTCACGCCGGTGTTGGTCATCAGCGACCAGTTGTTGTGCTTGCCGCTGCCGTTGACGCCCGCAAAAGGCTTTTCGTGCAGCAGGCAGACCATGTCGTGCTTTCGCGCGATCTTCTGCAGCAGCTCCATCGTGAGCTGGTTGTGGTCGGCGGCGATGTTCGTGGAGGTGAAGATCGGGGCCAGCTCATGCTGCCCGGGCGCGACCTCGTTGTGCTCGGTCTTGGCCATGACGCCGAGCTTCCACAGCTCCTCGTCGAGCTCCTTCATGAAGGCGGCCACGCGCGGCTTGATCGTGCCGAAATAGTGGTCGTCCAGCTCCTGGCCCTTGGGCGGCATCGCGCCGAAGAGCGTGCGGCCCGTGTAGATCAGGTCGCGGCGCTTCTCGTACACGGCGCGGTCGATCAGAAAATACTCCTGCTCGGGGCCGGTGGTCGGTTTGAGACTGCCGACGTCCTCGTTGCCGAAAAGGCGCAGCACGCGCATGCCCTGGCGGTTGAGCGCCTCCATCGAGCGCAGCAGCGGCGTCTTTTTGTCCAGCGCCTCGCCTCCGTAGGAGCAGAAGGCCGTCGGGATGCAGAGCACGCCGTCCTTGATAAAGGCATAGGAGGTCGGGTCCCAGGCCGTGTAGCCGCGGGCCTCGAAGGTCGCGCGCAGGCCGCCCGAGGGGAAGCTCGAGGCGTCCGGCTCGCCCTGGATGAGCTCCTTGCCGGAGAACTCCATGATGACCTTGCCGCCGTCGATAGGCGAGATGAAGCTGTCGTGCTTCTCGGCCGTGATGCCGGTCATCGGCTGGAACCAGTGGGTGAAGTGGGTCGCGCCGCGCTCGATCGCCCAGTCCTTCATCGCATTGGCCACGATGTTGGCCGCCTCGCTGTCGAGCCTGCGGCCCTCGTTGATCGAGCGCTGGACCTGCTTGAACACGTCCCTGGGCAGACGCGCCCGCATAACGGAATCGTTGAAGACCATCGATCCGAATATCTCCGTAACCGTGTTCATATGCGTCCCTCGCTTCACAAAAAAGTATATATTATGTTAATTCCATTTTTCGCTTTTGTCAATCGCTTTTTGCTTGCCGCGCTTCGGGAACTGTGGTATCCTGTTGTTATCAAGACGCAGGAGGGCAAGGAAAATGATCGATCCGCGAGACGTCATGAAGGTCGACGACGAAAACTGGGAGGCTTTCAAGCAGAAGGCCCTGAAGGACGAGCTGTTCTACAACGGCCCGGGCGACCTGCTCGACACGCCGGAGGGGCGCGCAAAGTTCTGCCGCCTCAACAAAACCTCAATCTTCAACAAGCAGGATCCCGAATTCCCCGCCTATAAGATCTGGGTCTACAACCTGCAGGGCCAGGGCATCATCATCAAAAAGCTCAGCCGCGTCGACCACGCCGTGATGGAAAACATCGAATACGACGCCGACGGCAACGAGGTCAGCCGTTCCTACGAGCCGGCCTGACGCAAAAGGAACCGAAATCATGCAGATATTCGACCGAAAGGAGCATCTTTATGAATAACAAAACCTCTTCTCCGATCGTCAGGCTCATCGCAGCGCTCGTTGTGTGCGCCGCGTTCTGGGCGCTTGACCGCTTTGTTTTCGCGCATCCCGCGCTCAAGGTCGTCGCGATGGCCGCGGGCGTCCTCTTCTGCGCGTGGCTGCTGGAGCTGATCTTCGGCGCGCTCAAGCCCGCCTCGCACCGCGGCAGGACCGTGATGACGCTGCTGGCCAGCCTGACGCGCTACGTCGCGGCGATCGTGATCCTCTGCTGGGGTCTGTCGCTGTGCGGCGTGAACGTCAACACGATCGTCGCGAGCGTCGGCATCGTCGCGCTGATCGTGGGCTTCGGCGCGGAGAGCCTGATCGCGGACGTGGTCACCGGCTTTTTCATGCTCTTTGAGAACCAGTACAATGTCGGCGACATCGTGGAGGTCAACGGCTTCCGCGGGACCGTCAAGGAGATCGGCATCCGTACGACCTCGATCGAGGACGCGGGCAAGAACATCAAGATCGTCAACAACGCGGATATGAAGAACATCCTCAACCGCTCGAACAAGGCCTCGATGGCGGTCAGTTCGATCGACATCCCCTACGGGACGGACCTCGAAAAGCTCGAGGGGCAGATCCCGGGGCTGATGGAGGAGATCTATGAGAAGAACCGCGACAAGATGCTCTCAGCGCCGCGCTATCTCGGCGTGCAGAAGCTGGGCGAATCGGCCGTCACGCTGAAGTTCGTCGTCGAGATCGACGAGGCCAACATCTTCATCGTGCCGCGCATCCTGAACCACGATCTGCTGCTGGGCTTCCGCAGGCTGGGCGTGGAGTGCCCCTTCCCGCAGCTTGACGTGCACGGCTGCTGACCGCCATGGCGAGAATCGACGAGGAATTCCCGATCCGGGAAAACGAGCTTCCCGCTTCGGATGAATTCTCTCTGCCGCGCGAGGAGACGGAATTCCGTCCTCCCGCGCCCGAGGCGGAGTATTCTCCCCCGCCGGGTACGGACTATGAGAATCCGGACCCGTCGCTGGAGTTCACGCCCCCCGGCGGCGGCAGAGCGGAATCAAGCCCGCCGCAGCGCAGACGGCGCGTCCTCAGACGTCTTGTGTACGCGGCGGCGGCCATTGTGCTGATCACGGCGGCCTTTACCGAGACGCCTGTTTCAATCGTCCCCCCGCCTCCCTCCCCGGCCGTTTCGGCCGCGCCCTCCGCGGCCCCGGCGCCGTCGGACGAGGCGACGCCCGCTCCCACGCCGGAGACCGTTCCCACGCCGGAGCCGACGCCCGTCAGCAAGACGCCGGAGATCACGACGGACTTCTTCTGTTTTTCGCACGAGCACCACGCCCGTTTGCACATGAGCAATACCGGCGCGCTGCATTCCGTGGAGGTCACGGTGCGGGAAAAGGTGCTGGACAAGCAGGTCTATGATCATTTTCTTTCCGAAGAAGAGATCGGGACCGGCCTCTTCGAGCTGCCGATGCTCTCCACCGGCAACGTCTATATGGAGAACATGAAGGCCTATGACGCGGTCCACGGCTGGCCGGAGTTCGAGATGACGGTCAACGCCTGGTACGAGAACGAGACCGGCGACGGCGAGGATATGCTCACGCTCACGGCGGAGCCGAACTTCGAGCTGGGCGTCGGACTGAGCTATATCAGCCCGAGCTGGGACTGGTACGACACGCCGGACAGCTTTGTGATCACGCCCTGGGAGGAGAGCGAGGAGGTCCGCTACGTCATTGACGATCCCTCCGCGGTCAAGGATCCGCTGACCTTCAGCGTCGATATCTCCTGCAACGGCCGTCACGCCAAGCCGGAGGAGTACGAAGAACACATCCGGACGGACGAATACGACATCCGGAATTCCGAGACAGGCGAGCTGACGCCGCATATTGGCTACACGAAGGAGCTCGTGCTGCGGCGTCCCGACTGGATGCCGGAGGAGGGAACGATCCACGTCACGATCCGCCAGTATCTCGCCTCCACGGGCGAGCTGTGGGTCCGGGACGTCGATTTCTCCTACCCGCCGCGTTACGACAGCTGAACAGGCTGATCACTTCGCGATCCGATCCGCTTCTCCGCAAGGGCATGTCCGACGGCATGCCCTTGCTTTTTTCTCTCTTTTCCGCTATAATCCGCGCGGAATCCTTTTTTGTGAGGCAACGCCATGCTTTCTCTCCTGCTCGCCATCATCTATATGGCCTTCATCAGTCTCGGCCTGCCGGACTCGCTGCTCGGCGCGGCCTGGCCCGCCATGCGGCTGAGCTTTGACGCGCCGCTGTCCTTTGCGGGTGTGATCTCCATGATCATCGCCGGCGGCACGATCCTCTCGAGCCTGCTCTCCGAGCGGCTGACACGCAGGCTCGGCACCGGGCTCGTGACGGCGCTGAGCGTGGCGCTGACGGCGGCCGCGCTTTTCGGCTTTTCCCTGTCCTCCTCGCTGTGGATGCTCTGCTTCTGGGCGATCCCCTACGGTCTCGGCGCCGGCTCGATCGACGCGGCGCTGAACAATTACGTCGCGCTGCACTATTCCTCGCGGCACATGAGCTGGCTGCACTGCTTCTGGGGCGTCGGCGCCTCGATCAGTCCCTACATCATGGGCGCGGCTCTGGCGCTCGACGGCCGCTGGCAGACCGGCTACCGTTCGGTGGCGCTGATCCAGATCGCGCTGACGGCGCTGCTGTTTTTCGCGCTCCCGCTGTGGAAGCGGAACGGCGGCGAAGCGGCGGAGCAGGAGGACGCGCCTCCCCTGCTCGGCATCCGCGGCGCGCTGAAGATCCGCGGCGTCGGGTATATCCTGCTTGCCTTTCTGGCCTACTGCGGCGCGGAGACGACGGCGGGTCTCTGGGCGAGCAGCTATCTCGCCGGAGCGCGCGGCGCAGACGGAGAAACGGCGGCGCGTTTCGCCTCGCTGTTTTATCTCGGCATCACCTTCGGCCGTTTCCTCAACGGCTTCGTCGCGGACCGCATGGGCGACCGGCGCATGATCCGCGTCGGCATCGGCGTCATGGCGGCCGGTCTGCTGCTGATCCTGCTGCCGGGCTCCACGCGGCTCCCCGCGCTGGCGGGTCTGGTGGTTTTCGGACTCGGCTGCGCGCCGGTCTATCCCTCGATCATCCACGCGACGCCCTCCAACTTCGGCGCGGAAAACTCCCAGGCCATCATCGGCATGCAGATGGCCAGCGCCTACGTCGGCAGCACCTTCGCCCCGCCCCTCTTCGGGCTGCTGGCGCAGAAGCTCTCGCTGCGGCTTTACCCGGTCTATCTCCTGCTGCTGCTCGCGCTCCTGTTCGTTATGAGCGAGAAGCTCAACCGGCTGAAGAAAGGCTGATCGGAAAAGGAAAAAGCCCTGTGCCAATAGGCACAGGGCTTTTTTGATCGAATCATTCCGCGGATCGTCCGCGTTTATTTCTTGATGCCGAACAGGCCGCGGATGATCGCGCTGCTTCCGCTGCGCATCACGGAGGAAAGTGCATTGCGCGCCGCGCGCTTGGCGATCGTGGAAGCGCTGGTGGTCTTTCCGCCGGTGGCGGCGTTG
Organism: Oscillospiraceae bacterium; assembly: GCA_902761055.1. Lineage (GTDB taxonomy): Bacteria > Bacillota > Clostridia > Oscillospirales > Oscillospiraceae > Limivicinus. Next base: position 11,916 of record CACWIS010000002.1, on the reverse strand, counting down.
ACGAGGTTGGTGCTCACCGAGCTGACGACGGAGGAGGCGGCGTTGCTGACCGCCTGCTGCGCGACCTTTTTCTTCTTCTCGGCCGCCTTCTGAGCGGCCTTCTCGGCGGCGGCGGCCTCTTTCGCGGCGGCCTTCTCGGCAGCGGCGGCTTCCTTCGCGGCGGCCTTCTCGGCGGCGGCGGCCTCCTTCGCGGCGGCGGCCTCCTCGGCCTCCTTCGCGCGCTGGGCCTCGAGCTCGAGGTTCGCCTTGGTGATGATCTCGTAGGCGGACTCGCGGTCGTAGGTCTGGCGGTACTTGCCGTCAAACTCGCTCGCGCCGATGAGGCGTTCGATCGAGCGGCTGTCGGCCTCGCCCATCAGGCTCTGCGGCGGGAGGATGCGGGCGCGCTCGACGATCTCGGGGATGCCCTCCTCGTCGAGGAAGCTGACGAGCGCCTCGCCGACGGCGAGCTGGGAAAGGGCTTCTTCCGTGTTGAAGCTCGGGTTGACGCGGAAGGCCTTGGCCGCGGCGCGGATAGCCTTCTGCTCGGCCGGGGTGTAGGCGCGCAGGGCATGCTGGACGCGGTTCGAGAGCTGGGCCAGCACGTCGTTGGGGATATCGGACGGGCTCTGCGAGATGAAGTAGATGCCGACGCCCTTGGAGCGGATCAGCTTGACGACCTGGACGATCTTCTGCACGAGGGCCTTGGGCGCGTCGTTGAACAGCAGGTGCGCCTCGTCGAAGAAGAAGATCATGCGCGGCTTCTCGGGGTCGCCGACCTCGGGGAGCTTCTCATACAGCTCGGTCATCATCCACAGCAGGAAGGTCGAGTAGACCAGCGGGCTCGCGATCAGGCGCTTGCTGGTGAGGATGTTGATGTAGCCGCGGCCCTCGGCGTCGGTGCGCATCCAGTCGTTGATGTCGAGCGCGGGCTCGCCGAAGAACTGGTCGCCGCCCTCGTCCTCGAAGGCGAGCAGCGAGCGCTGGATCGCGCCGATGCTGGCGGCGGAGACGTTGCCGTACTCGGTGGTGAACTCGGCGCGGTTGTCGCCGACATACTGGAGCATCGCGCGCAGATCCTTGAGATCGAGCAGCAGCAGGCCGTTGTCGTCCGCCACGCGGAAGACGATGTTCAGCACGCCGGTCTGGATCTCGGTCAGGCCGAAGAGACGGCCGAGCAGCGTCGGGCCCATTTCGGAGACGGTGACGCGCACGGGGTGGCCCTGCTCGCCGAAGATGTCCCAGAAGCGGGTCGGATAAGACTTGAAAGCGAAGTTCTCGATGCCGAAGCCGCGGATACGCTCCTTCAGGCTCTCGCTCGGATCCCCGGGCAGGCACATGCCGGACAGGTCGCCCTTGACGTCGCAGAGGAAGACCGGCACGCCCATGTCGGAGAAGGACTCGGCCATCACCTTCATCGTGACGGTCTTGCCGGTGCCGGTAGCGCCGGCGATGATGCCGTGACGGTTTGCCATCTTCGGAAGAAGATAGAGATTTTTATCGGATTGTGCCATCCATATCTTGTTGTCGGTGAACATTGCGGACCTCCATATTGTAGTTTTTTTGCTTATAACCGTATATTAGCACAGCTTTTCGTCATGTACAATAAGGAACTTGAAAAAAAACGCATTTTCGTCGGGCGCAGACTCAAAAAAACGAAAAAACGGGAAAAAGAACGAAAGTGAATGTTGAGAAGACGTCCGGAATATGCTACAATAATTGAAAAGATCATCCGCAGAAGCGATAAGGTGAGGGATCAGGAATTGAGGACAAGAGTCATCTCCGGCGTCGTGCTCATCGCGATCACGCTGCTTTGCGTATTGTTATCCCCTGTCACGAGGATCATTTTCTTCGCCGTGGCGGGGCTGCTGTGCGCCTACGAATACAGCCGGGCACTGGAAAAAATCGAGGTCTACTGCTGCGCCTGGGTCATGTACGTGTATATCTGCGCGCAGGCCACCCTTGCCTTTTTCCACGCCGGCCCCGTCGCGCTGATCTCCTGCTTCTGCGCCGCCGTGTTCCTCGCCCTTTTCTCCGGGATCCTGCACAAGAAGGTCTCCGGCAGCGGGGCGCTCTACACGCTGGCGGGAGTGGCGTATCCCTGCTTTCTGTTCAACCTGCTGATGGTCATTTCCGTGACCGATATCTGGGCGCAGACCCTGCTCGTCGGCAGCGTCGCGACCTGGATCTGCGACACCGCCGCTCTCGTCGGCGGCAGCCGCTTCGGAAAGCACAAGGTGGCTCCGCTCGTTTCGCCGCACAAGACGGTCGAGGGCTGTCTCTTCGGTCTCGCCTCCTCGCTGCCGAGCGCGGTGCTGCTGTTCTTCATCATGAAGAACACCTCTCTTGCCCTCCCCTTCTCCGTGATCCTTATCACCTGCGTGCTCGCCTCCTCCATGGGACAGATCGGCGACCTGGCCGAATCCCTGATCAAGCGCATGATCGGCGTGAAGGACTTTTCCAATCTGATCCCCGGCCACGGCGGGATGTTCGATCGGGCCGACAGCCTTCTCTTCGCGATCCCGACCGCATACCTCTGCCTTTACATCGCGCATCTGATCGCGTAAGACTTCCGGAAACAAAAAAACACACAGGCTGCATGCCTGTGTGTTTTTTTGTTATTTGTCAGTTGAGAAGAGCTCTTAAACGAGGTCCTCTTCCGTAAGCTGTTCGACATCTTCCGTTGTACCGGCGATGGCGTTCGCCTCGGCCTTCTTCTCCATCTTCGACATGAAGATCGGTGAAAGGATGCCGACGACGCAAAGAGCGATCAGGACCCAGCAGATCACGGACGAGAACAGGATCTTGGGACTGCCGTCGGATATGATCATGGCATTCTGCAGGTTCTTTTCTCCTATTGGCCCCAAGATCAAAGCCAGTACAATGGCGGCTGTGTTCAAATCCAGCTTTCGCATCAAATAACCCAGCACACCAAATACGAACATGACGATTACATCCTCGGGAAGTCTGTTGATAGCGTAAGAGCCAACGACGCAGAGCACCGTGACACAGGGGATCAAGATCGCGTCGGAGAGGCGCGAGATCTGCGCGAAGCCGCGGCAGCCCAGCAGGCCGATGCCCAGCATGAAGAACTGCACCAGCACGAAGCCGGCGAAGAAGGTGTACGTTACGATGGCGTTCTCTTCGTTAAAGAGCATACGGCCGGGCTGCAGGCCCTTCATGATCAGGCCGCCCATGAGAATCGCCGTGACAGACTCGCCCGGGATGCCGAGCGTCAGCGTCGGGATCAGCGAGCCGCCGGTAACGGCGTTGTTGGCCGCCTCGGAGCCTGCCACGCCTTCGATGGAGCCTTTGCCGAACATTTCCTTGTGCCTGGAAAACTGTTTAGAGGTGTTATAGCCCAGGAAGCAGGCGATGGAGGCGCCGGCGCCGGGCAGAATACCGATCAGGTTGCCGATGATCCAGGAACGGAGGATCGTCGGGCGGATGGTCTTGCGTTCCGCGCGCGTTAGGCTCATCTTATCCGTGACCTTGCTGGCTTGGGCACGCTCCTTGATCTTCTTCTCTGCCAGAATGAAGACCTGGCTCATGGAGAATAGGCCGATCAGCGCGCAGGTGACGTTGATGCCATCATAGAAATAGCTGTTGCCAAAGAGCATAAAGCGCGGGATGCCAGACCCGGGGTCAGAGCCGATGGTGCTCAGCAACAGGCCCAGCGCACCGGACATCAGGCCCTTGACCAGAGACTTGCCGGCGACGCCCGCGATAATGGTCAGCCCGAAAATAGACAGCCAAAAATACTCGGCGGACTGGAATTTCAGCGTCAGCTCCGCGAGCAGCGGGGCGAAGAAGTACAGAGAAATGCAGCTAAGAAGGCCGCCCCAGAAGGAAGCGTAACAGGCGGTAAACAGAGCTTTGCCCGCTTGCCCACGTTTCGTCATCTGGTAGCCCTCGATGGCCGTGGCGGCCGAGGCGGGCGTGCCGGGGGTGTGGATCAGGATGGCGGAGATCGAGCCGCCGAAGATCGCGCCGCAGTAGATGGCGCCAAGGACGATCAGCGCGGTATCCTGCTGCATGGTGAAGGTCAGGGGGAGCATCAGCGCAACACCCATCGCGGCGGACAGGCCCGGCATACAGCCGATGACGATGCCCAATGCCACGCCGGCAAGCATCATAATCAGATTAATGGGAGTCAGAGCATGCAAAAAGCCCTGTCCCATCACAGCCAAAGTATTAAGCATAATTCACGTCCCTCCTTAAAACAGCAGATTATTCGGAAGCTGGACGCGCAGGAAGAGCGTAAATGCGACGTAGATCAGCAGAAGAAGCGCGACGGTAGCTATGGCAATGTACATAGGCTTGACCTTGAGGAACAAAAGCGATACCACCAGAAAAACAGCGGTGGAAACATAGAAGCCAACGGTGATAACGGCAATGATGTACAGCAGCGTCAAACCAAGGCAAACAAAGAACTGCTTGGGCTGAAATCCCTCAAACTGGGACTTGCCGCTTTCAGTTCCGTGTTTGACGGCGTTCATGATCATTTGGATCAGATACAGCGTTGTGAGTCCGAACAGGATAATAACGATGAATTTCGGATACGTCTGGCTTTCGGTGGGCAGTTTTTTGGTCCCTGAGTAGAACAGGCCGCAGATCACATAGAAGACCGCCACGACGCCGACATCCGTATACTTCATTTTCAAGAGAAGATTCCTCCCTCTTTCTTTATGATTTGATCAAAAGGGCAGAAATCTGCCCTTTTGATCAAACGCTTTAAGTCGAATGCGCCGCAATCCGCAGCGCGCACGGTTTTCCCTAAAAAGAGGTGATTGGCTCAGTCATACCAGAAGCCGGTGGCCAGGCTTTCGGTGAAGGTCTGCTGCTGCTTGACGAGTTCCGCCGTCGCTGCGGCGTCCATGTAGTCGGTGACAAAGGAGGCGGCTTCGGTCAGATAATCGGGATCTTCCATAGCCTGCTTGAAGGCAGATTCATAGAAGGAGATTACTTCCGCGCTCACTCCAGCGGGTGCGGCAATGCAGCGGGAGGAGCCCAGCCAATCCTGATAGTAGCCCAGCTCAGCAAGGGTGGGGACGTCGGGCATCTCAGCCAGACGTGCGCTGCCGAACACAGCCAGAACCTTTACCGAGTCGGTCATGGAGCTGATGTCAGGCGCCTTGGCCACACAGAAGTCGGCTTCCTTGCCCAGCAGAGAGGTAAGCTCCTCGTTAGTATTGCCCTTGGGAACGGCCTTGTAGGTGAAGCCGGCAGAATTGGCAAAGGCCTGCGCGCCGATATGGTTGGAGGCCTGCGCGCCGTTGGTGGAGGCGATCAGCTCGCCGTCATGCGCCTTACCGTACTCGACAAGCGCGTTCAGATCGGGGAAGCGATCGTCATCGGCACGGACAACGATGAGAGACGTTTCGGTGACGTGGTTGCAGATGGGAGCGAAACTGTCAATCGTGTAGGTGCCGAGGCCTTTCACGATAGAGCTGTTGAAGTTCGGCAGGTTGATAAAGCCGATGGTCATGCCGTCAGGCTTGGCAGAGGCCAGCTTGGACCAGCCCTTGGAGCCGGAACCGCCGTCCTGGTTGTCAATGATAATGGTTTGACCAACGTACTTCTCGGCATACTTTGCAAGGATACGGGCGGTGATGTCAGTACCGTTGCCGGCTTTGTAGGCAACGATCAGCGTAACAGGGCCGTTCGGCTTGAAAGGTCCGTCATTTGCCTTTCCACCGCCGGCGCCGCAGGCGCAAAGCACCAAAATCATGCTAAGCGCAAGGATGAGTGCCAAAAATCTTTTCATAGTATCCTCCTTTGTTTTATTCTGTACCTTACAGAGATACAGTAATTATAACTGGCTTGTCCCTTTTTTGTCAACATTCACAATTCGTTCACGATTTGGGCCCGGGGCGTTATGCACAAAGGCGATTACGGAATCATGGCCGCGAAAAAAGCCGGAAATGGCACGCATTTCCGGCTTTTTTCGCATTTATGGATTCTTTTTCTTTTTCGGCGCGGCGGGCCGCTTTTTATTTTTTCTCCGAGAACACCCATTCGCGCTGGATCGGATAGCTGATGAAGAACAGCACCGTCATCACGGCGATCTGGATCAGCGTCGCGAGCCCGGCCGAGATCGCATGTCCGGCCGCCCTGCCCGCAAGCGCCACGAGCCCGTTCGTCAGCGCGGCGTTGACCGCCAGCTGGATCACGCAGAGAATATAGTACCGCAGCATCGCGCGCTTGTAATTGCCTTTGCTTTGGAACACAAAGCTCTTATTCGTGTTGAAATTCACGAAGGACGAGATCACGCGCGCGATCACGAGCGAGATGCTCGGCGCGAAGGCGCCCCAGCGCGCGGCAAAGAGCTTCATGAGGATGTAGAAAAGCCCCGTGTCGATGAGGAAGGCCGCGCCGGAGGAGAGCAGGAACTTGGCCATCACCTTGAAAATGCGCCAGGAGTCCTTGAGCGCGTTGTAGTGGGAGGAATACTCCTCCTTGTCGTAGACCGTCTCGATCGGCTGCTCGACGAAGGCGATGCCCATGCGCTTCATCTGCAGGAGCATGTTCGTCTCGTACTCGAAGCGTTCTCCTTCGATCTCGGTGAAGCGCTCGAGGTACTGCGCCGGGATGGCGCGCAGACCGGTCTGCGTGTCGCTGATGCGGATGCCGTAGCAGAGGCGGAACATCGCCGCGGTGAAGCGGTTGCCAGCGACGGAGCGCGGCGGCACGTCCGGCAGCGTGAAATCGCGGCAGCCCATGACGACCTTGTCGCCCTCGCGCAGCATGCGCTCGGCGCAGGCGATGATATCGCCCAGCAGGTGCTGGCCGTCGCCGTCGATCGTGACGACGCCGCGCAGCTCCGGCAGCTGCTCGTGAACGTATGCGAAGGCGTCCTTGAGCGCGCGGCCTTTGCCCTTGTTGACCTCGTGGACGAGCACGCGGCACTGCTCGAATTCGCCCAGCTCGTCAAACCAGCGGCGGTGCGCCTCGTCGCTGCCGTCGTTGACGACGACGATATGCTCAAAGCCCGCGCCGAGCAGTCCGTCGACGACCGCCCGGAAGCGGTGATCGGGGTTGAGCGAGGGCAGCACAACGGCTACGCTCCTGAGACAGGAGAGGTTTTCTTCCATAAGCTACTCCTAATAAAGCATGACCATAACGGCCTTGACGACGTCCTCCTCCACCTCGACGGCCAGGAACATGTCCGTGTCCGTTTCGGTGTGCCCGGTCGCCGTGGTCGTGTCGACCGTGAAGGACAGATCGATCAGATAGAAAGTGTTGCCGAGATCAAACACGTCGTGGACGGTCGAGCTCTTGATCGCCGTCGCGCGGCTCTGTGCGAAGACCTGGCCTTCGATCGCGCCCCGGAGGCGCTTGTCGATCTCGCTGTTGGGCACGAGCAGCGGCTTGATGCGGGCGTAGTTGAAGCCCGCCGCTTTCTGCGTATTGGCCAGGCAGTTGATGTACAGCGGAACAAACTGGTCGGTGAAGGCGATGATCAGGCTGCTCGTGGCCTTGCTGGCCCGCGGCATCTGATCCCGTCCGTCGGTGAGCACGAAGGGCGCCTGCTCCATCCCGTCGGGATCGAAAAAGGTCATGCGCGGATCGCCGATATAGTTGCTGATCTCGTATTCCGACAGATAGGGCATCGGGAAGCCCCGTTCATAGAAATCCTCGACGAAGCTGTAGTGCACGCGGGGATCGGTTATATACTGCACGCCGAGACGGCGTTTGCCGCACATGACGACCCAGTGCTCCGGGATCGTAAAGCGCTGGGAGCGGATCAGGAAGCTGAAGTCGTACTCCTCCTTCTCGACCGACCAGCTCTTTTCCCCCTGCAGACCGGGGTTCCGCACGAGCGTGACCGTGCCGAGCTGCTGCTCGCCGTTGAGGATCGCATAGCTGACCCTGTCCTCCGCGCTCTCGGAGGCGATGCGGCGGTACTGGATGCCGCCGGTAAAGCATTTCCAGATCTCCGAATAGGCCTCGTCTTCGCTCTGGATGTTGCGGTCGAGCGTAGCGACGAAGTCGACGGAGAGCTTTTTCACGCGCTTCTCGGTGAGGGAGGCGACGTATTCGTTCATCCGCCGCGAGGGCAGCGAACGCTCGTAGTTGTCGCAGAAGTCCCACAGCAGCTTGAGCGCCACCGAGGCGACGACAAGCGAAAAGAGCGCGTAGAGCACCATGAAGAGGGTAAAGCGGAGCCAGTTCCCTTTCTTTTTTCCGTTCATGATCCCGCGCCCTCCTTCAGTACCAGGAAGGACGTCGGGACCGGGCGGATGCCGATCACGGACGCCGTCTTGTTGATGTAGCCTCCCTGATACCACATGACGGAGGAGGAGCCGCCGTCGAGATTGATGGCGTTCACGGCGCCGAAGCGCTGCATGATCTCGATCTCGTCCTGGTACTTGGCGCCCATGCTGGAGACCTGCCGGCCGTCGATGACCAGCAGCAGCATTGCCTTGTCCGAGCGCTGGCCGATCGCCGTGCGGGGATTGAGGCTCTCCGGCAGGGTCTCGGGATCGGCGGGCTCGCCGTTGGAGATCAGAACCGGGCCGTAGCAGACCGCGGAGCAGATGCCGTTCTTCCCGATCTCCTCATTGCTCATGCTCCTGGCGACGTGCAGGATGTGATCGCCGTCGATCGCGGCGATGCCGTTGCTGCAGCCGTATTCCGAGAAATAGATCTGTCCGTCGACGACGACGGTGGAATCCGGCGTGCTGCCGTTGCCGTTGCCGTCGGGATCGAGGAAGCCGCCCGCGTTGATGCCGGCGACCGCGTCGTAGCGTCTGACAAACTCCGCCACCGTGAAGCCGCGGCCCCAGTAATAGGCCGGCTCGCTGCCGAGGACGACGCGCGAGGGATCGAGCACGACCATCATGTAGCCGGAGTAGCCCGCGCCCTTGACCGGAACGACGATGATGCCGTCCCTGTCGTCGTCGATCAGCCCCCATGCGTCGGGCTGCGGCGCTCCGTCCGGATCGACCGTGCGTTCGGTAAAGAGCGAGGTGTCGGTCGGCGCGTATTCCCGGGTCTCCTTGACGTTCTCGATTGCGGCGATCTCCGCGTCCGAGAAGTAGAGCTTGGCCAGAAAGCCGACCGCGCTCGTCTCACGCACGGAGGTGACGAAGATGTTTCTGATCGAGGGCGAGGGCCCCTTTGCCAGAATGTACATCCCCGCGTAGAGAATGACGGCCAGCAGCAGGACGGTCTCGAGCAGCACGAGAAAAACCTTCAGGAAAAAGCGTCCGAGCTTTTTCCATCCGCTCTCCCTGGCCCCGAATTCTGCGGCATAAAAGCTGTTTACCGCTTTTTCCTGCCCTGTCTCGTTCATTCCCGGTTTCTCCCCTGTTGCGATAGTGTTGCTTTGATTGTTATTTGATGAACAGCTCCTTGGCGAAAATACCCTCGGAACCGTGGTCTTCCGCGACGATGAGCATGCCCGCGGTGTTTTCAATCGTGCCGGCGTTGCCGGTCGTGTCTACCATGTAGTCCACGTCGATGAGAAAGGTGTTCCCCGTCTGGGAAAACACGCCGTTGACCACGACGTCGTGCAGGTAGTCGCCCTTGGAGTGGCTGTAGACCTGTCCGGCGATCGCGTCGATGAAGCGATTGTCCAGATCGCTGCCGCGCAGCAGATAGTTCTTCACACGCGCGTAGTTGTCGTAGGCGTTGTGGTTGGTGTTCGACATGAAGGCGATGTAGAGCGGCAGGAAACGCTTTGTGAAGTCCTCAAAGCGGTCGCGCTCGTTCTGCGTGCAGCGGTCGCCGAGCGTGTAGGCGGAGGGATCGTCCTTCGCCGTCGTCTCGTTGCCCTCCGCGTCGACGACGCTGAGCGTCAGATCGCCGATATAGTTTCCGATCCGGTAGCGCACCAGCGTCGGCAGCGAAAAGCCGTAGTTGTAGGCCTCCTCCATCGAGGGATAACGGATGCCCGTTTCCGTGATATAGCTCTCGTCCAGGACGGCGCCGCCGCAGGAGACCTGCCATTCGGCGGGCACCAGCAGCTCGCAGGATTCGATCAGATCGGAGAACTCGAACTGCTCGTCCGTGACGTTCCACTGCGTGATGCCGTTGAGCTTCTCGCCGCTCTCCAGCGCCATCGTGCCGAGCGTGCGGTCGTCGGAGCGGATCGAATAGACCTGCCGCTCCTCGGTGCTCTCCCGGCCGATCTTGGCGTAGTGCAGCTGCCCGGCGAAGAGGCCTTCGATCACGGCGTAGCTGTCCTCCTCGCTCTTCACACGATGGTCGAGCGTGGAGACGAAGTCGGCCGACAGCGCGCGGATATGAGCGCTGTCAAATGAGCCGATATAACGCTCGATCGCGTGGCTCGGCTCTGTCAGCTCCTTGTCCTGTCTGTCGATATAGCTCCACTCGATGCGCAGGAATACCGCAAAGATGACGACGAAGACCAGCGCGTAGAGGATCATCCACAGCGCAAAGCGCATCGAGGAGTTCTTTCTTCTCTTAGCCATTGTTTGCACCCTCCTTGAGCACCACGAAGGACGTGGGCATGTCACGGACGCCGATGACCGAGGAAGAGTTGTTGACGTAGTGGTCCTGGAACCAGAGCATCGAGGACGAGCCGCCGTCGAGGTTGACCGCGTTGACGGCCCCGTAGCGCTCCATGATCTCGACCAGATCCTGGTATTTCGCCCCCATGCTGACGACCTGGCGGCCGTCGATGACCAGGAAGAGCATCGCGCCGTCGGCGCACTGGCCGATGGCCGTGCGCGGGTTGAGGCTCTTGATAAGACTGTTCGGGTCGGCCGAGACGCCGTTGGAGATCAAAACGGGTCCGTAGCAGACCGCGTAGCGGATGTCGTTGTCGATCAGCTCCTGCCGGCTCATGTAGCGCGCCACGTGCAGGATGTGGTTGCTGTCGATGGCCGCGATTCCGCCGCCGCCCTCCGTGCCGCAGCCGTACTCGGAATAATAGATCTGTCCGTCCACGACCACGACCGAGTCGGGAATGCTGCCGTCGCCCATTCCGCCCGGGTCGTAGAAGCCGCCGGCGTTCGTGCCGGCCACGCCGTCGAAATACTCGACGTACTCGGACAGAACGTAGCCTCTCTTGCCGTAGGACGAGGGGATGCTGCCCATGATGATGCGGGAGGGATCCTCCACGATCATCATATAGCCGGAATAGCCCGCGCCCTTGACCGGCTCGATGATGATGCCGTCGTCATCTTCGTCGGGATGGAAGACGCCGCGGACGTCGGTCCAGCCGGGGCCGTTTTCCGTCACGGTGTGCTCGGTGCTGATCGTGATGAGCGAGGTGTCCGTCGGCGCATAGTCCTCGGCCTCCTCGACTTTCTCGATCTCGGCGATCTCCTCGGCCGTGTAATACAGGGAGGGAAGCCACTTGAGCGCGCTCGACTCGCGCGCCATGATCACAAGCTGGTCGCCCATGACCTCCCAGGGTCCCTTGAAGGCCACGTAGCAGACGCAGTACAGGCCGCCGACCAGCAGCAGGACCGTCTCAAGAAGGACGATCACGGCTCGGCCGACAAACAGCATCGCAGAGCCGCTCTTTTTCTTTTGCTCGCGGCGGATCCGATCTCCGCCGCCTTTTCTTTCCCGTTTGCTCAAGCGCACAGCCCCTCTCCTTTGAGGATCGCAAAATGATAAGAAAGCCAATCGCTTTCGATAGATATCCAATGATGTATTTTAGCATAAAAGACGCCCCACGGCAAGGGGCGAATCATATTTTATGTAAACATAATTTTTGTTAAGATTTGCGGTCCGGGCACAAAAAAACCACACAGGCGAGCCTGTGTGGTTTTTGTTCCGTTTGAGCGGATGAATTACTCGTTGATGGCGATAACAACACCGGAGCCGACGGTACGGCCGCCCTCGCGGATAGCGAAGCGGAGGCCGTTCTCGATGGCGATCGGGGTGATCAGCTCGACGTCCATGTCGACGTTGTCGCCGGGCATGCACATCTCAACGCCTTCGGGCAGGGAGATGACG
>CACWIS010000001.1 GCA_902761055.1 Oscillospiraceae bacterium | reverse complement strand
GAGGATCCCGGACGCGACGAAGACGTACCAGTTCAAAAACGCGAAACAGGAGTCGTCCTCCGTCGTCACGAGAAAGTGCCCGAGGAAGTAGTTGGCGGCCGCGCTTCCCTGAAAGACAAAGGCCAGCGGCCCGCCCAGCGCGGACAGGGCCAAACCGATGAGAAAGATATGCGCCGCTTTCAGTTTCAACTGCCTGAACAGCCCCGTGACGATCAGCGCCAGGCCGGCAAAGTGGAGGATATCCTGCACGACAAGCGCATACACGGTTTCTTCCATGAACTCGCCCGAAAGGAGCCCGTCCGCCAGCGCATAGATCCCGTAGCGGAGGAAATTGAGGATGAAGCCCAGGATATAGAGCCGGACGCCCCGGCGGGCAAGCTCGGCCGGGCTGTTCCGGCGGGAGTACACGACCCCCACGCCCATGGCGAACATAAAGGCGTGGGATCCTGCTCATATCCGGGCAGATGCTCTCCCAGCCGGATGGCGCAGTGGCAGAGGATCATACTGACCGTCGCCGCCGCCCGCAGGAGATCCAGCTCATACTGGCGCGAGCTTCGGAGTTCTTTATTTGAACAAATCATATGGGTTTATGTTTTCATCACGCGGCGTCATCCAGGGATTCGCTGTTGATCGGGAAGGTGAAATACGTATCCGGGTAAGGTTCGTCCTCCAGGGTGAAGTGCCACCATTCCTCTTCCAGCGGACGGAAGCCGTGCTTCATCATGACTTCACGCAGCAGCATACGCATCGCGTACTGCTCTTCCGTGATTTCGGTATAGTCCGGGTGGCTGAGTTCGCCGAAGTAGTCGAAGGTGCCGCCCATGTCGACTTCCTGCTCCGTGTTCATATCAAACAGCGTCAGATCCACCGTGCTGCCCCGGCTGTGGCCGGAATGCTCCGCAATATACCCCTGAGGGAAGAGAACGACCTTGTCCAGTTCAGGATAGAAGTAGTCTTTCATCCGGGTATCGTCTGCATCCAGCGCCCAGTTCATGAAATGCGTAACGGCCATCTGCGGACGGTACGCGTCAAAGATTTTCAGTCGGTAGCCCATGCCCATGAGTTCGTCGCTGACCTCCTTCAGCGCGGCGGCGGCCTCCAAGGTCAGCATGGCCAGCGGTTCTTCATATCCGTCTATGCGGTCTCCCACGAAATTATAGGTCGAATAGTAGCGGATCTCCAGAATGACGTCGGGTACGGCCTCGCTCAGCAGCACGAAGCCGGAGGAGTCGTCCGAGAGAATGACGTCCGCCTCCTGCTGCGCCAGCCACGCGGCCGTGCGGGCAGCCACGTTTTCCTTCAGATTCGTGAAGAAGAACATATAGTCGTACAGATGGTACGCTCCTTCCGGGAAAATATCAAGTCCCGGGGGATAATCCGCCGCGTTGATGTCGGTCACGATCAGCTCGCCGCGATCGCCGATATAAGCGCCGCAGAGAGCGGGAATGGGCTCGGCGTCGGTTTGCATGACCGCGCCGAGGTTGAGCGACTTGTCGGCGACCGTGCCGTCCGTCTTCCAGTTCAGCGGGTTGATGGACAGCGCTTTCATCCCCGCGGGGATAATGATCGTCTCCGTCACCTTGCCGTCCTCACAGTCAAAGCTGACGACCGTACCGACGTCTGTCTCTCCGTACGCGGGGATGATCTGGGGATAGGCTTCCGTCATCTCTTCCGTAACGCTCCAGCCGATGGAATAGACGGCGATCAGTCTGTCGCGCAGAGCCGACGCTTCTTCGCTCTCTCCGCCATAAAACTCCTTCAGAAGCTCCAGGCACATCTCTCCGCCTTGCGAGAAGCCCGCGAGAATGATCCCGCGGCCCTCGTTTTCATGATCCAGATACCAGCGGAACGCGTCGGAAACATCCTTATAGGCGACTTGTCTGGCCTTCTCCCGTTCTGCTTCCGGCAGAGTATAGGCGTTGATCGACATCTGCCGATAATACGGGGAAAACAGACGTCCCGTCTCCTCGAATATACCCTTTTCCAGATCAAGGGCGTAGATGAAATTCCCTTTGAGTTTATCGTTGAGATCAAAGGCGTTTGTTTCGCTTCTCGTGTCCACGGTCGGGCAGATCAGGAACACGTCCACGTCCCGATCCTCGCCCATTTCAAAGTACGCCCAACTGTCCGTGACGCTGTAATCCAGAGCGGCGGACATTTCAGCTTCACGCTCCCGATACTGTTCGGGCGCCTTGGCAATGCCGTCTGCGTAGATCTGGGCAAAGTCGTTTTTCATGGAGATCGGGATAAAGCCTTTTGCTGTATAATCCGCAGACTTTGCCTCCCAGTCCTGGGTGCCCCATTCCCGGATATCGTCGTCCGCGACGATCATATAGGCCTGCGCGGGATAGGGGTTCCTGCTGTCGATCGTATAATTCATCATGCTGGTGTCGCTTCCGCTGTTCCCGAAAGCAAGCACCGGCCTCCGTCCGATCTCTCTTTCAACGTAAATGGATTTGTTGCCGTTCAGGTTTTTCTGGATAAAGCCGCCGGTGATGACCAGCTCGTCGCCGTTTTCATACTTGAAATTCATATTCGACGAGACATCCTCATACCCCGCCTGTTTGACTTCAAAATCCGTGCCGATCACGTGGTTCGGCGTGACGTATTCCCCGTATGGAGAGTTGGCGATAATCGCCCGGGTCGTGGTGCGCTCCGTGCCGCTGATCACATAGATCGTAAAGCCGTTTTCATACAGGTATCTGACAAGCTCCACCATCGGCAGATAGGCGTTGTCGATGTACCGCATGTTTTGAAAGCTTTCGGTATACTTTTGCCCGAATTCGACCGCGTACTCGTAGAATTCCTCCATGGTCATCCCGGCATACGCTTTGGCGAAGTTTCTTGCCAGGTTCTCGTCCGCCGTGTATCCGGGCTTGATAGATGCGGCCACCTGCTTCAGTTCATCGGAGACCCGCTCCGGATGATCCACCAGGCAATACTCGATAAACATCATCGTATCGTAATAGGTATAATACGTTTCGCAGGCCAGCGTGCCGTCCATATCAAACACGGCAATACGGTCCTTTTCGGGAATGAAGCCGGCTTCGTTCTCCGGATCGGTCACTTGTGCCACAAAGTCCCTGAGACTCTGCGCCGCCGCGGAATCTGAGGTCCAACAGGCAGTCAGCGGCGTGGATTTCGTTTCTTCCTCCGGATGAAAAAGAATAGCCGAAGCAACCGCCAGGAGTACGACCAAGAGGATCAAGCCGGCAATCATGGCCGTTCGTCTGTTCTTACGCTTTTCCATTGAGCGAGCCCTCCAAGTATCTTTCAATTTGTTACAATCATAGGTATCCGGGCGAATGTCTCCGTCTTATCGCGGAAAACTGTCCAGAGAGCCGTGTTCTTCGATCCAGACAAATTTTTCCCAGTCGGATTGATTCAAAAACGCCCGGGCGACGGTATAATGATGCGCGCGCCCCGCATCGCTGTTCATTGCCTTACGGTAAATATCGTCCCCGACACACGACCGAAAAAACTGCAGAGACTCATTTTTATACGGAAAACCCGGTCTGTACACGCCGAGGGGACCTTCGCCGCCGCTGGCTGTTTTCATCTGATCCTGGCTTTGCAAGACTTCATCTTTGCGATCTGCCATTGACGTTCTCCTTTCCCCATTGATCTGCTTCTTCTGTCAGCTGCATGAATCCCCATTTTTGTATTTATTGTAACTGGCGGTGTCCTAAGGATGTCCAAAGAAAAACCGCTCTTTCTCATAAATCTGAAAAAGAGCGGATAACTTATGTTAGTCGGTTCCGGTTCTATCGGTTCGTTGTTTTCCAATACAGGATCGCTTCCGTCATGTTGGCCCAGGAATAGGAGCTCATGTATTCTCCGCGGTAGGCGTTGATCGCGTCGCTATCTCCGGAGTAGAAGAGATAGGCATCACAGGTAAAGCGGTCGGGCCGGATGCGCAGCATGCCTTTCTCCATCTCCATCATTTCCGGGATGCCGTATTCCCGCAGCGTCTCCCGGAGAGAGCGTATATACACGTCAAACTGTTTTTGCTGCTTCCGGTCATACAAACGGTCTTCCCAGATTGCCGCAAAAGCCTCCGCGCGCGAGACCCCGGATCCCTGCTTGTCCACCAGATACGCCAGGAGCTCCTTGCTTTTCGCCAGTTTGAAGCTGACCGGCCTGTCGTCTACGTAGACGTCAAAATTGCCGAAGGTTTTGACCCGGATATGCGCGGGCGAGGACAAAGGCTTTTCTCCGCGCACGTAGCGCAGCTCCTCCGCCAGCGTTTCCAGCGGCACCGGCTTGAGCAGATAGCCCGCCGGGTGTACCGCGTACGCATCGAAGGCATATTCCCGGTACGCGGTCAGAAACAGGATCGCCGTCTGCGGATGCAGCTCCTTGATCCGTGCCGCCAGCGAGATGCCGTCGATCTCCGGCATATTGATATCCAGCAGCGCCGCGTCCGCCGGATGGCCGCGAAGCCAGTCCAGAGCCTGCTTCGCGTCGGTAAAGCCCCTGGCCTCGTTGATTTCGTTCAGGCGGGCGCACTGGCTCAGGGTATACTCTACAGCCAGAGGCTCGTCATCTACACAGATCACGTTCATTTTTCCTGCTCCTTTTTGCCTTCGCGTTCGCTATCCGGGATCATCAACGTGACGCGAGTGCCCTTGCCGGGTTCGCTGTTCACGACCATCGTTCCGCCGCACATCTGCTCGATCCGGTCCCTTACGTTGCGGAGGCCGACATGCGTCTCCTCGGAGAGCTCTTCCGCCTTCGGGTCGAAGCCCGCGCCGTTGTCCTCGACCGTGATGCGATGCACCGCTCCTTCGCGCGCAGTTGAAACGGTCACAACGCCTTCCTTTCGGCCGCGTACGCCGTGGCGGATCGCATTCTCCACCAGAGGCTGGATCGTCAGCGCAGGGATCGCAACGCTCTCATCCTCGATCCTGTACTCCACACGGATATTGGGAAAGCGGAGCGACTCGATCTCCGCGTACAGGCGGGTATGCTCCAGCTCCTTGGTGATCGGGATCAGCCCGACCTGGCTCAGAGATTCCAGATTCTGCCGCAGGTAAGTACTGAAATCCTCCAGCGTCCTGTCCGCCAAAGGCGGATCCTTGGCATACAGGGCGCGGATGGTGTTGAGCGCGTTGAACAGGAAATGGGGCTGTATCTGCGTCACCATGATCTGGATGCGCTGCGCCGCCATCAAATCACGCTCGTGCTCGCGGACGAACTGCAGGTGCAGCCAGATGTAGTAGAACACACTGCCGACCGTGATCGCGATCGTCAGAAACGAGATCGGCAGTTGTCCCTCCTTCACCTGATAATCCAGGCAGACGGACGCGACGATCATGAAGAAAACGAAGACCGGGATCCACAGGCTCCACTTCCCGTTTTCGCGGCGGCCGCGGATCGCATTCAGGAACAGGACGGCCAGCAGGCTCGCGCTGCACAGGACACAGGACGACGCCAGTGGACCGCCGTGATAAAAGTTCCACTCGTCGATCCAGAAGCTGATGGGGCAAAACAGCGCCGAAAGATAAACGACCGCGTTGATCGCCGCCAGGACCCACCAGAGCCGGAGCTTTTCCTTTTTCTCCTTTACGATATAGAGAAACAGGATCAGGATCACCGGGCGTACGGAATAACCGTAGATCGCCAGCAGCGTTCGTTCCGGCACCCTCGGCTGCGTGATGGCGCAGCGGTATTCCAGGACATTCTGCGCGATCAGGCTCAGGCACAAAGCGACGATCAGCAGCATGACGCGGCGCCGCTCCCGACCGATATAAGGGTCGATCCAAACGGTAAAGCCCAGCCCCGCGAGAAGCAGCAGCGGAGCGAGCACGGCAAGGGTATTGATATTCATAGTCGTGATACAAATACAAAGAGCGGAGCGCGCTCGTTTTTTCGGCCTTCTCCGTTTCCCGGGCTTTTACCCGGCGTTATACAGATCCAGCATCTGTTTGATCCTCTCCGCCGGTTTGATCAGCTTTTCCAGGGTATCGCCCCTGTTGAGCGTGTCGATCAGGGCCGCGAGATAGCGATCCATATTCACGGAGAAGTACCATTCCCGTTCCTTGAGCTCCGGCTTCTGGTACACCAGATTGGTGGTGAAGATCCGGTCAAACCAGCCGTCGGCAAAGGCCTTGTCAAATTTGTCAAGGCCGCTTGTGAACAATCCGAAGGACGAGAAGATAAAGACTCTCCGCGCGCCCATCTCCTTGAGCTGTCGGGCCGTGTCCAGCATGCTGCCGCCGGAGGCGATCATGTCGTCCACCACAATCACGTCCATCCCCGCGACAGAAGTTCCGCAGAAATCATGCGCGATGACGGGGTTCGATCCGTTCACGATCCGGGTATAATCCCGGCGCTTGTAAAACATGCCGATATTCACGCCGAAAAGCGAGGCCAGAAACACGACCCGCTCCGTCGCTCCTTCATCCGGCGCGATGAACATCAAATGTTCGCCGTCGATCCGCAGATCCTCGTACTCGGTTAAAAAGGCCTGTGTAAACTGCAGCGCCGGCGATACGTTTTCCAGCCCCATCAGCGGGACCACGTTCTGCATCCGGGGATCATGCGCGTCGAAGGTGATCAGGCTGTGGACGCCCATGTTCTCCAGCTCGCGAAGCATCACGGCGCAGTCCAGAGACTCGCGGGTCGTCTTTCGGTGCTGCCGTCCCTCATACAGAAAGGGCATGATCACGGTGATTCGCTCCGCCTTTCCGTTGCAGGCGGCAATGACCCGCTTAAGATCCTGATAGTGATCGTCCGGAGACATGCGGTTGCTCTCGCCGAACATCTGGTACCGCAGCGAGAAATTGCATACGTCCACAAGGATATAAACATCCCTGTCGCGTACCGATCGGCGGATGACGCACTTTCCTTCGCCGCTGCTGAAGCGCGGGCATTCCGCTTCGATCAGAAACGACTCCCCGCTCCGCCATTCGGATAGGATCTGCGCAATCCGGTTTCCGGTTTTTTCTGCCGATTTCAATGCGATGATACCGATTTTTCCGGACATGTTTATTCACTCCTTCACTTGGGGCAGTTTGCTTTTCAGTCTTCTCTGTCTTCCGTGAAGACAGGGGAAACGCATCTTCCAAGAATAATTATAACAAAGGTGTTGGCAAAAAACAACGCAGGATCCGGGAAGATCGGAAAATCCGACAAGCCGAATGGCGCACTTCTATACGGGTCAGCTTCGGCTGGCCCGTTTGTGCGTCCTACGAAGTATGGCGAGACGCCCGAGCGTTCTTTTTCGCGTCGCACTGCTCCGTTCAAGGGGCTGCACCCCTTGCGATGCTTCGCATCTATCCTTGCGCACCCATGAAAGACATTCGACTGCGAATATTCGGATTTCTTTCATGGGTTTTATCTTTTCTTCGACACATTTCTGTGGACGCGGGATGGAATCTGTCGTATAATATCCATGAATTTTTTGTTAAGTATGTTTTTATGGTAACATTTCATATCTATGTTTGTCGTTAATAAATAGAGGTATTTTTAATGCCTGCTATTTCTTTCAAAATTCCATATGACAGCAACCTTCGCTATCTTCCGCTGGTCTATCTCTTGCCCGAAGAGCTCTGGTACAGATGCCCTATGGAAATCTTATCTCCACCAAAAGAAACAGTCACCTGAAAGGGTGGCTGTTTCCTTTTCGGTCAAGGAAGGTTGCTACACCGCTGACCTCTTGCAATATGATCATAGGCCGCACATGCAGAAATTTCAGCTGCGTACCGTTTTCGGAAACTGTACGAGCTGTTTTCTTTATATTCCATATAATCAAAAAAGAGAGACAGCCCCGGAAGGATGCCCGTCTCTCTTTTTCGATCGGTGAACGCCGAGCTTATTCTGCTTGCTCAGGGCCGGCTTGCGTTTCCGCAAGCGCCGCTTCGACCTCGGGGCTGCACAGCAGGTCGTACAGGCCGTCCTGGGACAGCACGCCCCGCTTGAGCGAAGCCGGGAGCAGGCCGAGCTCGTCGAGCTGATAGTCGATCAGCCACTCGCCGCCGCTCTGATATGCCGATAAATCACGGGCCGCCCGGATCAGCGCGGCGTCCGTCGCGATCCGCTCCGGCGTTTCATCAAGCGCCTGCGTCAGCATGTCGAAAAGCTCCTCCATCCGCTGCACGCGCGCCGCTGCGTCCGCGGGCTCCCGCGCCTCCGGGAACAGAGGAAGCTCCCGGTCAGAAAAAACAGCCATTTTTATCGCTCCTTTATGTCCGCATACCTGTTTTATAATCGTTTTTTCTCCGTCTGTCAATGCCGCGCGGCTCGGCTGCAGCCGTGCGGGATCGGTCTCTCCGGCGCAGGATGCGGTTGACAAGTCGGCGCACGAATGGCAAAATATATGATTAAAGAACGAACAAGACGAAAGGGGCGCCGGGGATGATCTATTTCCAGCAGTTCTACCTTGACCGGGAAAAGGATATCGCGGTCGAGCTCTACATGGACGGCGAACGGCTTTTCCACGTGATCCGCACGCCCAATCATCACAGCGGAAATCTGATCTGCAATCTCGCCCGGCTCTGCGGGCTCGAACCGACCGAGGACCGGGACGGGCGGCTGATCCTCCGCGGCGAGATCCCCTGTTACTACGACGGCGACAACCGCAAAATGTATATCCTCCGCCTGGGCAACACCAAGATCGCCAACATCTTCCCCGACGGGCGAGTCGAGCTCAAGGCTTCGATCCCCGCCATCTCAAAGACGCTGATGAGCCAAACAAAGGACTATCGGCTCGGCGTGGAAAAAACGATCGTCAAGACCTATATCCGCGGCGACTGCAAGTTCCGGACGGACCTGCACACGCACATGAACGGCAACTTGCCGCCGGACGTGCTGATCGCGCTCGGCATCGTGCACCAGATCCGCTACCCCTATTATTATGTGAAAAAACTCCGGCTGCGCTGCACGCCCGGGCAGATCGCCGCGCTGGAGGAACAGCGCAGAACGGTCGAGCAGACGATCGGCGAGCTGCCGCTGACCGGAAAGCACCGCGAGCGCCGCATCGACGATCTCACCTTCATCAATTTTGCCGAGCTCCTGCTCGGCAACAGCGCGGACGCAGCCTATAACATCGAGAAGATCCGCAACTCGCTGACCATCCCGAAGGACGGCCAGGCGGTGTTTGCCGATCTGGAAAAAGTCTACCTTTACCGCTATGTGTTCACAAAGGGGCAGCGCTCGGACAAGCCGTTCAGCGGCATCAACACCGACAGCATCCCCGACCGCGAGGTCTGCGCATACGCTGCGCAGATGCGGCGCGACCGCGAGGATGACCGATACCGCGGCAACACGCTCTATCAGGACCTGCTGCTGTGGATCGCGCGCGAATACCGCCGGCACGGCATCGAATACGCCGAGATCACGGACACCGCGCTGCTCAACCGGGAGGAGTTTCCCGCCCGGCTGCGCCAAATCCACGAGATCATGCCGACCGTCACGCGCGAGACCGGCGTGCTGCTGCGCTTCCTCGCGGGCATCCGCCGCATCCCGCTGACGATCGTGCGCGACCGCGTGACGCCCGACGACTATCTGGCAGACAACCTGCGCTGTCTGCGCGCCATCGCCTCCGACCCCTATGTGGCTGGCAGCGACATCGTCGGCGAGGAGATCAACGACGTTCTGGAGCTGCGCGGCGTTATCCGCGAGCTGGTCAAGCTCGCGGGAGAGACGCCGGGCTTCGTGATCCGCATCCACGCAGGCGAGAACGACAGCCTGCGCGACAATGTGGCGAACAGCATCTGCTGCGTGGACGAGGCGCTGCAGCCCGGCCAGGACTTCCCGCCGCTCCGGCTCGGCCACGGCCTTTATACCTGCGACCTCAGAAGCGCGAAAGGAAAAAAACTCCTGGAGGACATGTGCCGATGCGGTGTGACGCTGGAATTTCAGATCACCTCGAACGTGCGCCTGAACAATCTCAGCCGTCTTGCGAGGCACCCGCTGCGGCAGTATCTTGCCGCCGGCGTGCGCTGCGTCCAGGGGACGGACGGCGGCGCGCTGTACGGGACGAATTCGATTGACGAGGAGCTGAGTCTGGAAAAGCTCCTCGGCCTGACGCATGAGGAATTGCTGGCGATGCGCGGCGCGGAGGATACGATCCTCGACGAGAGCAGACGCGTCTTCGCCATGAAGGACGATCTGTTTCGCGAGAGCTTTCCCGGCGGCGATCTGGAGCAGTATTACCGTTTGCGTCTCGAGAGCATGGAGAAGACGCAGGAGAAGCTCTGGCAGGGCGGCGAGAAGCTCGACGCGGCAGAGGCGCTGCAAGACCGGATCTCCCCGCTGCCCGCGGGAATGACTCCCGTCGTTGTGGCCGGGGGCAGCTTCAACAACAGCCGCCACCGCAGCATCCTTCGGGCCGAGGAGCGGGAGATCATCGACGCCCTGCTTGCCGACGCAGATCCGGAGCGCTGCTTCTTCGTCGTCGGACACACGCTCTCCGGTCAGGAGGGCTATCTCGTACGCCGCGCCGCGGGACGCTTCCGCATCTTTGCGCTCGTTCCGAGCAGGGTCAGCCGCACGGAGCTTGCCCGGCTCCGCGCTGCGCGCATCGAGATCATCGTTTCGATCGAAAGCTCGGGCATGGGCCTTTACAAGAGCTTCTCCTATGAGATCTTCAAGCGGACGCCTTCGGTCCTGCTTGCCTTCGACGGCAACTCCGCAGCGCTCAACCTGATCCAGGAAGCGCGTAACGGCCGGGAAAAATGCCGGATCTTCATCAACCCCCGCTCCCGGGGGCTGGCCGCAAAGGCCAGGATGCTCGAGGGCTACGTCCGGCCGCTGCACGACGCCGGGCAGCTTTTTGCGGAACTCGAGGGCGTGGGAATTTGCGGATAGCCCTTTTCAAATAATGAAAAAGGGCGTATAATACGGACGCTTTGAGAACACAAAGAAAAGAGCGAGAAAAAGATATGAGTGAACACGGCTCCCACAGCGCGCATCATCACGCCGCGCATGAAAAAGAGACAAAGAGCCCGGAGAAACATAAAAAGCACGTCGAAACGGAATCCCCTGAGCGTGAGCACGCCGCTGAACGAGCGCGCGCTGCCGGGCGGGAAGCGGGCTTTCCCGTCGGGAAGCTGCTCATCATGCTCCTGCTGATCGCCGTCATCCTGGCGGCAGGCTACGCGGGGATCCTCTTCTACGAGCAATACACCGTGATCAAGGCGGAGCATGACGCCGTCATCGACGCCGCCAATGCCGAGCTTGACGCGGCTATGGCGGAGTACGACGTCGCAAATCCCGATTCCGAGGCGCATATCGCGGAGCGGAAGGCCGTCTCCGAGGAGATCCTGCGCGAGGCGAAGAACGAAATGAGCCGCATGGAGCAGGATATGGGCGCGCTGGATCAGACCATCGCGGACGCCGAGAGCCGGATCCGCGAGATGGAGTCGCAGGAGGAATTCAAATACTATATGTCGATCTACGACCAGTACGAGCAGGGGAGGGATTATGTTGAAGAGCTTCTTTCGGACGACTAATACCGTTCTCCTGATCGTTGCCATCCTGGCCGTGGGCTTCCTCGGATACATGTTCTACATGTCCGTCTGTTTTCCCTCCGCGAAGTATGACGAGAAGCTCGCTTCCATTGAAGCGATGACCGAGCAGACAAGGCAAAACACCGCCGCAGCCGAGCGCGAGACCGCGGAGCGGCTCGAGCAGCTGCACGCGGATCTGCGCAACGTCGGCCCCGAGGGGATCGCGATCGCCGACAGCTTCGAGCAGCTCCGGGCCGAGACCGAAGAGAAGAACGCGCAGCTTGCCGAGCTGGAGGCGCAGATCGCTCGGGACGAGGACATGCAGGGCACCGTCGAGGCGATGCGCAAGGAATACGCATTAAAGATACGCAAGCTGGAAGAGAAGATCCAGAGCGGCGAGTCCGAGGTCCGTATCTGCTACTGGACGCTGGACGACGGGCCGACCTACATCACGTCAAACTTCCTCGACGCGCTCGACGCGATGGACAATGTCCATGTGACCTTCTTTGCCGCGAACATGGCGAACGATTCACCGAACGAGGAAGAGATGCTGCGCCGCGAGATGACGAGCGGACACAGCGTGCAGAACCACAGCTACGCACACGTCACGAACGGGGACGGCCCGGTCTACCGCTCTGCCGAGAGCTTCCGTGAGCAGATCGAACTGCAGGACGCATGGCTCTATGAGGTCACGGGCTTCCATCCCGGCATCTTTCGTTTCCCCGGCGGATCGGCATGGGGGCGCTCCTTTGTCCCGACCGCGCCGAGCGTGATCGAAGAGCTTGGCTATCAGTGGGTCGACTGGAACTGCAATCTTTACGATGCGGGCGCGCCGGAAAAGCTCCCCTCGTCCAGCCTGGAGATCACCCGCGCCATGACGCAGATCTCCGAGAAGAAGATCGCGATGATCCTCGGCCACGACTGGAACGTCAACACGCTCGTTGCGATGCGCGAGGCGATCCCGCAGCTTCAGGAGAAAGGCTACGTGTTCCTGCCGCTGTTCCAGGAATCCGTCACGATGGGCGAAGCCACCAAGGCCGTGTAAAACAGCCAAAAGCATAATCAGCCGCAAAGCCGCCAGCTTTGCGGCTGATTTGCTTTCCCGGCGGAACAGCTTTCCGATTGCATTTTGCCGTATTATGTGATAAAGTAACATAGATATATTATGGGGACTTATCTCGTTGTATCGAACGGCTGCCTGTCGTACGATATGCGAAAACGATAACATCGGAGGATTTGACAATGAATCTGGTGAAACGCATCCTGGCTGTATGCCTTTGCGTCATGCTCTGCGTCTCGATGCTGCCCGCGGCGGTCTTTGCTGTCGGGGAGGATGAGGAAGCGGGCGGCGAGCAGACGGAAGAGATCGTGAAGGAAGAGGCTGAAGAAAGCTCTTCCGGCGCGGTCGGGCAGGCTGCGGACGAAGAGGAGACGCCGTGCGATCCGCCGCTCATGCAGGAGGCGGAGCAGAACGCCGCCGAGCCCGCAGCGAACCAGCTCGCAGAAGAGCCGGGTGAAGCCGAGAGCGGCAGCGGCGAAGAAACGGCGCTCCGCGTCGTTTTCACGCTCGATCCGGCGGAGACGATCCTCACGGTCTGCGACGCGGAGGGGAACGCGCTCTCTGCCGAACCCGACGGCGCCTATCTCCTGCTTCCCGGCGTCTATACCTATGACGCTTTCTGCGAAGGGTATGCCCCGCTTGTCGGAGAAAGCTTTACCGTGACGGCGGAGAGCACGTCTCTTCCGGTCGTCCTCACGGCGGTCGTCCCGCAGGACGACGGAGAGGAAAACGACGGAGAGGAACCGGCCGAAATCATCACCGCTTATGTCGAGATCGGACCGATCAGCTTCAGCGACAGCGGCCTTGCCGACAACGATACGCTTTTCGCCTCCTACGTGGACCGCACGCTCTATCCCCGTCCCCGTATGCGCGGCTCAACGGCCGGCGACCGCCTGAGCGGCGTGAACGCATACGCGTACTCCATTCTCGCTCCCGAGATCAAGAAGGTTGCCGACGGAGAGAGTTCCTCCACCGAGTTCTCGATCCTCGTCGATGATATGCCGTTCGCGCAGCGCGGCTGGACGTCTGCCGAACTTGGAAATGTAACGATCGTCAGCAACGGCAGCATCACCCAGGAAGCAAAGGACGCGCTCGCGCTGAAGGTAGGGGAAATGATCAGCGTTCAGACCATCATGAGCGCGCTGCTTGCGGATAAGCCCTACGATCTTTACTGGTTCAACAAAACCATCGGCGTTTCCTCCCGCTACGGTATTTCTTATGACGGGACGCTTCTGAGTATCAGCGGCAGCTATTCGTTCAAATTCAGAGTTGCCCAGGAGTATGCGCTCAACGGAGGGGCGTACGCTTTTGACACCTCGATCGGACAGAGCGTGCAGACCACGATGCAGAATGCGCAGAGCATCGTCAATGCACATGCTTCCGATTCCGACCAGGCCAAACTGGAGAGTTATCTCACCGAGATCTGCGCCCGCGTGGATTACAACTACGCCGCAGTGCAAAATAACGCTCCCTACGGCAATCCCTGGCAGCTGATCTGGGTCTTTGACAATGACAGCACGACCAAGGTCGTATGCGAGGGGTATTCCAAGGCCTTCCAGTACCTCTGCGACCTTTCCAGCTTTTCCGAAGGGACGCGCTGCATTTCCGTGTCCGGCGGAATGGACGGCGGCACGGGCGCAGGGGCGCACATGTGGAACGTCGTGCGCAGGGGTGACGGAAAAAACTATCTGGTCGACGTTACGAACTGCGACTCCGGTACGATCGGTTATCCGAATTTCCTTTTCCTCGAACGCGCGAAAAGCGGAGACGTGACGAGCGGCTATGTCTTTTCCGCAGGCGGCGCCAGCATCACGTATACCTACAACAGCAGCATGTTTTCGCTCTTTTCAACGGACGATCTGACGATCCCGCTCAAGCCCCTGTACAGCGGCACTTGCGGCACGGGCGTCACCTGGGAGCTGTATGATAACGGCAAGCTGATCATCGACGGCTCCGGGCAGATGCGGAACATCGGCGTCAATGAGGACGCGCCCTGGGCAAGCTATGCGGACAGCATCACTTCTGTGACGGTCCGCTCCGGGGTGACGCGGATCGGGACCTATGCTTTCGCCCTGCTGCATTCTCTTGAGGAGCTGACGGTCGAGGAAGGCGTAACGGAGATCGCGGCCAATGCCTTCCTGCGCTGCGACGCACTGGTTTATGCGGAGCTGCCCGCGAGCCTGACGGCGATCGGCCAGTATGCTTTCTCCGCCTGTGACGCGCTTGCGCATGTCCGCTTTGGCGGCGCGAAGACCGCATGGGATGCGCTCGTAAGCGAGACCTATGACGTGCTGAAGACCACGACGGTCACTTATGACGACGGAGATGTGCGCTTCTCCGGCTCCTGCGGACCGCAAAATGCGAATATGCTCTACTGGTCGATCGATACCGATTGGGCGATGGTGCTCACCGGCCAGGGCGATATGGCGGATTACGCCGCTCCGCAGGACAGACCGTGGAATACTTATTGTGAGAGTATCACGTCGCTGACGCTGCCTGCCAATCTTCACTCTATCGGAAACAATGCGTTTTATGGATTGGCCTCGATCGGAAGCGCGGCGATCCCGTTCGGCGTGACGGAGATCGGGGAAAGCGCCTTCGAAGATTGTCTGTCTTTGACGGAAGTCACGATCCCCGCTACTGTGACGAGCATCGGCGAGCATTGCTTTGACGGCTGCGAGAGCCTCTCTTGCATTTCCGTCGCTTCCGATAACACGGTCTACTCCTCCTGTGACGGCGTGCTGTTCGATAACGAGCAGCAAACGCTGCTTTTGTGCCCTCTCGGAAAAACGGGCGTTTACACGCTCCCGGAGGGCGTGGCGCTCATCGGGGCGGACGCTTTCAGCGGCTGCGCGCTGCTGACGAGCGTTGTGATCCCGGAGGGCGTGGAAACCATTGAAAGCGGCGCTTTTCGGAATTGCTCAAGCCTTGCGAGCGTTTCCCTGCCGCTGAGCCTGATGAGCGTCGATGAAAATGCGTTCGCGGGCTGCGCGTCCCTTGCCGACGTATACTATGCCGGCACACAGGACGACTGGGACGTCATCATCTTTGAAGACGGCAACGACTGTCTGACGGAGGCGTCGCTCCATTTTGTGCCTTCCTTTGTCGCACACACCCTGCTCCTCAGCGGAGAGATCGGCGTCAACTTCTACATGAATCTTTCGCAGCTGTCTGACGCGGAAAAAGCTGCAAGCTATATGAGCTTTATCGTTAACGGCAACGAGCAGACGGATCCCTTCGACGCCGGACACACCAACCCCGGCGGCGACGGTTACTACGGCTTCACCTGCTATATCAATTCCGTCCAGATGGCGGACACGATCACGGCGGTCTTTCACTACGGCAGCGGCGGCACGGTCACACAGGGTTACAGTGCAAAAGACTACATCGATTACGTTCAGGAACACCAGAGCGACTATTCGGACCGCGTCATCGACATGGTAAACGCGATCGCAAGCTACGGCACAAATGTTCAGCCATTCCTGGCCTCCGAAAACGGCTGGACAGTTGACGAGGAACACGCGGCCATGACGGGCGGCGCGATCCCCGGCAACGCGGAGATCAGCGCGGCATGCGCCGCCGCGGCCGCCTATGCCTTTGTCAAGGATCCCGGCTCCGCGCAGGTCGAGAGGATCACCTACTCGCTGGACCTCGGTTCCAAAACAGATCTGAACGTCTTCTTCAAACTCAGCAGCGGCTTCTCCGGTCCTGTTTCCGCGACGCTGGACGGAAAACCCGTCAATGCCGTGAGCCAGCCGGACGGACGCTACAGAGTCACGATCCCCTCGATCGCGGCGCATGAGCTGGGCACGGCTCACACGATCGTATTCAGCGCCGGAGGGAGCTGCACGGTCACGGTCTCGGCCTTGAGCTACGTGTACGCGGCCCTCACCTCGAGCCTTGAGATCTTCGACAACCTGACGGCACGCACGGCGCTCGCCTCGCTGTACTACTACTATCAGGCCGCAGACAGCTATATCAACGGCGAGAGCGGCGAAACCGACACTTTCTGAGCGCTTGGTGCGAAAAGCGGCGGATTCGAAGAAAAAGAGGTAAGCAGATGAAGAAAGCCTGGATCTGGATCATCGCGGTCGTTCTTGTCCTGCTGCTTTGCGCCGCAGCGATCACCGCGCTCGCCGGGCGTCGGGGAGAGTCGGGCAGACCGGAAGCACGGCAGACGGAGCAGACCAAGCCGGCCGATGCGGATTCCTCTGTGGAAGGATCGGATCGGAACGAGCCGTCGGCAGCTGCCGCTCCGTCCGCGGCCGAGCAAGAGGTGCAGGACAGCGAGTCGGCGCTGCCCGAGAAAAACGAGGCCGGCTCTCCCGCAGGGCAGAGCGCAGTCCCCGCCGGAGGCGGCGGAACGACGACGGAGCTTCCGGAGCTGGAGATCCCCGATTTTACGCCGACGCCGCAGCCGACGGACACAAGCGCGGCGACACCGCCGCCGTCGGTATCGCCAAGCCCTTCCCCCCAGCCGACGGAGGAAAGCCCCGCCCCGGCAGGAGGCGAACAGCCGACGATAAGCAACGGCGCGATCGAGCTTCCGGAAGCGCCTTAAGCCCGCAAAACGGCAATACGGCGGATCCCTGCGGATCCGTCGCGAAGACGTCTTATCCGGTTTAATCAAAGCTTAATTAGAACGGCTGCGCGAACATGATATCCGATTTGGTGAGATAAAAGACATGATAGATCGTATTCGCAAGCGGTACCGGAACATGGATCTGGCGCTCAAGGCCTCCGTATGGTTCGTTTTCTGCGGAGTTCTGAAGGACGCTGTCGATGTTCTGGTAACGCCGATCTTTACAAGGATCCTGACAACCGAACAATATGGCGTATTCAATGTCTATAATTCCTGGTTTCAGATCGTCAAGATCCTGTTTACCCTCTATTTGTTCAGCGATGTTTTCAATGTCGGACTGGTAAAATTCAGCGAAGACAGAGACAGATTTATCTCCGCAACACTGGGATTCATTACCGCCTCTGTCGGAGCATACTTTGTCCTTTATCTTGTTTTCCGCACTCGGCTGGAGAGCATTATCGGTCTGCCCGGATTTCTGATCCTGCTTCTTTTTGCGCACGTTCTTGTATATGTTCCGTATTATTGCTGGATCCGGCGGGAGCGATTTGACTATCATTATAAAAGCGTCGTAATCGTATCTCTGCTATACATTGTTTTACAGCCTTTCTGCGGGATCATCGCGATTTTATGCCTGGACATTCCCTTAAATCCGGGCTACACAAGGATCCTGGCGGCTGTTGGGATTCAGATCCTCATCGGAATCGTCCTGTATGCGGGGATGATGGCGCGAGGCAAGGTCTTTTACAGCGGAAAGTATTGGAGATATTCGCTTAAAACGGGAATCGTACTCGTCCCTTACAATCTCTCAAAGGTCGTGCTGAACCAGTGTGACCGGATCATGATCAATCATTATTCCGGGGCAGGGGATACGGGTATATACTCCGTCGCCCACTCGGCGGCTTTCGTGCTTCTGGCTGTTACGGAAGCGCTTGACGGTGCCTTTGTCCCATGGCTGTATCGTAAGCTGAAGACGCGGGAATGCACGGGCGTCCGACGTATGATCAATTTGCTCATTGTACTGGTGGCGATTTGCGTCCTTGCGATCAATCTGATTGCCCCGGAGCTGATGAAACTCCTCGCCAGAAAAGAATACTATGAGGGTGTTTACTGTATACCGGCGCTTGTCTACAGCGTTTATCTGATTTTCGTATATACGATCTTTTCAAACATTGAGCTTTTCTTCGGTAAAAACAGCTATGTGACAGCGGCTTCCACAGTTGGCATGGTCGTTAATATCGTACTCAATGCCCTGTTCATCCCGAGATACGGTTTTGTTGCGGCGAGCTATACTACTATGGCAGGGTTTTTCACGATCTGTATCGGACACTTTCTGCTGCTCAGAAAAAGCCTTGCCGAAGAGAATATGAAGATGAGCGATCTGATCGATATCAGAGCGATGCTGGCCGTCTCAGGCATCATGTTGGCGCTTTCTCTGCTGTGCCTCCCGCTGTACCGGTGGGGAGCGATCAGATGGTCCTTGATCGCGCTGCTTTGCATGTGCGTATTCTTTTCCAGAGACAGATGGCTGGGACTGATAACAAAGCTAAAAGGAGAAGAAAAAGAGGATGGATAACAGTTACGGTTTGGCTGAACTGCATGAGCAGCTGCTGATCATTATGGATGATATCGACCGCGTATGCAGAGCACACGATATCAAATACACGCTCTCAGACGGAACGCTGCTCGGCGCCGTGAGACATAAGGGCTTTATCCCATGGGACGACGATGCGGATGTCAGCATGGTACGCAGCGAGTTCGAACGTTTCGAGGCGGTTTACGAGAAAGAGAAGAGAGAAGACTTTATCGTCGGCCATCCCTGCAATCCGGCGACCTTTTCGGTGATCAACCCGAACTATGATATTCCCGGAATGGAGAAAAAAGGAGATTCGATCACCAATCCCTGGGTGTCGATCTTCCCGATGGACAACGCGCCGGAGAACAAGCAAATTGCGTGGCTTAAGGCAACAGAGAACCGTCTTCTGTCCGGCATGATGGGGAAACCGCCGCAGTACGCTGTATTTTCAAAAAAATCAAAAAGGCTTTGGGGTATTACAGACTTTTTGGGACGTATTGTCGGACATGAACGCGCTGCAAAATGGTTTGAACGCTC
Source organism: Oscillospiraceae bacterium (assembly GCA_902761055.1). GTDB lineage: Bacteria > Bacillota > Clostridia > Oscillospirales > Oscillospiraceae > Limivicinus. The sequence goes on along the minus strand of CACWIS010000001.1, from coordinate 194,952 downwards.
CTGCATATCAAGCAGTGATAAAACGAGCTGCTATGCTTTTTATAGCTACAATTCAAAAGGCTGCTATAAACGTTATCCCAAAAAATGGTTCAATGAGATAGCGGATATCGCGTTTGAAGACAGAACCTATATGGCCATAACGCACTATGATGAATACCTGACAAATTTATACGGCGACTATATGACGCCGGTGGGGGAAGAATTCAGGAAAGCAAAGCATTATTCCGAGGAAGAATAGCTGCGCGACGGATCGATCCTCCTTTGATCATGCCGTTAAAGAGCAATGGCTTGCCGCCATTGCTCTTTTGCTTTTTTTCCCAGCCATGTCCTTGACGGAGCGGAAAAAAAGGTGATATAATAAATTGGTATATCTTAGGATAAAAAGAACAGTAATCTTTTTCTGAAAGAGGTACGGAAGCATGAAACTGAAGAAGCTCATAGCCCTTCTGCTCTGCATGTGCATGGTGCTCTCTCTGATGCCCGCGATGGCGATCGGCGTCTATGCGGACGAGGACGTGAACACCCAGACCGAAACTCCGGCCGAGCCGACGGATCCGGAAGTCCCGGACGAACCGGAGACCCCGGACGAACCGGAGACCCCGGACGAACCGGAGACCCCGGACGAACCGGAGACCCCGGACGATCCGGAGACCCCGGACGAACCGGAGACCCCGGACGATCCGGAAGTCCCGGACGATCCGGAAACCCCGGACGATCCGGAGACCCCGGACGATCCGGAAAACCCGGACGAACCGGAGACCCCGGACGATCCGGAAAACCCGGATGATCCGGAGAACCCGGACGATCCGGAAGTTTCGGAAGAACTGTCGATCGAAGAGGAAACGGGGATCGCGTCATCTGAGGCCAATCTCGGACCCGATTCCTATACGATCACATTCATCATCGAAGGCGGCGTCTTTTCGGAAAACGAGCAAAGCGTATATACCGTCGAAGTCGAGCCCGGAGAGAGCATTGAGACTCCGGCCATAAACGCCGATGACGGCAGCATATTCGACGGGAACTGGTACCTGAACGCCGACTACAGCGGCCAGGCTGTGGATCCCTGGTATTACGAGCCGGAGGAGGATACCACCTTTTACGGCCGCACGCTTCCCGCTGCGACGATCACGCTGAACGCCAACACGCAAGGACACTTTTGGGAAGGCAGCGAGCATAAGACCTACAGCTATGATGTGGCTGTGGGGGATGTGTTCCGGGTCGTCTCGGAGGGAGAGGCTCCTGTGAGCGATACCCCTGGCACGGTGTTCAGCGGCAAATGGTATTACGATCCTGACTGCACCGAGTTTGCCGCCGACGAGAATCACGGCCTTACCGTCAATTCGGACGTGACGCTGTACGCCGGCTGGGAAACGGGCATTCTGGTCACCTTTGACGCCAACGGCTGCGGAAGCTTTGCAGGCGGCGGCACGACCGCGACCTGCTATGTGCGCAGCGGTTCTGCGCCGAGAAACGTTCCCGCGATCGTCAGCACCGATCCGGACCATACATCTTTTACCGAATGGTATCTTACGCCGGAATGCACCGGAGCGCAAATCAATGTCCGGGGTGTGCCGATCACCGAGGAAACGACCTATTATGCCAAGCTGGTCCTGCAGTACACGCTGACTCTCGACGCCAACGGCGGGTATTTCTATGACGATCCGACGAACACGACCGAGGTCTGGCATTTTACCGAAGGCGGAAGCGTGAACCTGAACGATCAGCCCTTCAGTTACATCCTTTCAGAGATCACAGCTCCCGTACAGGGCTTGGCTTTCGCGGGCTGGTATTTTGACCGGGCATTCACCCAGCCGGCCGGGAGCATCACGATCACCGAGGACAAGACCGTATACGCCAAGTGGGCCGAAGGCTGGGAGATCACGCTCAACGTCAGCGGAGGCTATTTTGCCGGCACCGAGAATCAGGGCACGAGGACGCTTTACGTCCCCAAAGGCCAGAAGCTCAACCCGCAGCTTTTGCCTCAGTTCGCGTTCATGGACGACATTTACTTGCCTCTTCAGATCCTCGGCTGGTATGCGGATCCGGCTTGCACCGTGAGTATCAATACGAACAATTTCAAGCCGGAGAGCGCATTTACGCTGTACGCTGAGATGGTCAAGCCCTATAAGATCCACTTCGACGCCCAGGGCGGATACTTCTTCGACGATCCCTCGGATACCGAGTATGATGTCTACGCCACCAGCGGCGATATCTCCAGAAGCCCGGCGCCGGAGAACAGCGATCCCAGCCGGCGCTTCAACGGCTGGTATACCGATGCGGCGTGCTCCGGCAGCGCGGTCACGGAGCTGAACGACAGCATGGTCGATCCTGACAGCCCCGAAAACATCAAGCTGGTGAACCTGTATGCCGGCTGGAGTTTGCCCAATACGATTACCTTCATTATTGAGGGCGGCACTTTCTCGGAAAACAGCCAGAGCGTATATTCCGTCGAATTCAACCCCGGCGATGCGGTTGCTTTTCCGTGTGTCGTCCCGGATGACGAAAACTCCATTTTTGAAAACGACTGGTATCTGAACGACCAATATGAAGGGGCGCCGATTTATCCGTGGAGCAATTTGCCGCAGAGCGACGTCACGCTCTACGGACACACGGTCCCCGCCGCAAGGATCACGCTGAACGCCAACGGCGGATTCTTCGGGCCTGATCCGGAGTATACGACGCGCAGTTATCAGATTCCCATCGGAACATCCTTTCCCGATTCGGAGATGGTGGTTCAGAGAGCCGGTAATTCGAGCCTGGTCTTCAGCGGCAAATGGTATTACGATCCGGACTGCACCGAATTTGCCGCCGACGAGGATCACGGCCTTACCGTCAATTCAGCCGTGACGCTGTACGCCGGCTGGGAAACGGGCATTCTTGTCACCTTCGACGCCAACGACTGCGGCACTTTTGAAGGCGGCGGAACGAGCGCGAGCCAGTATGTGCGCAGCGGCTCGCGGGTTAGGAACATGCCGGTGCTCTTCAGCAATGATCCGGACCCCGAGCATCAGTATTTCACGGAATGGTACATGACGCCGGAATGCATCCCGGCCACCCTGGCTCAGGTCCGCGCTTTGCCGATCACAGCCGAAACGACCTTTTATGCAAAGCAGATCAGACAGTACGAGCTGACCGTCGACGCCAACGGCGGATATTTCTATGACGATCCCGAGCACACGACCGAGGTGTTGCATATCAACGAAAACGCCGTCGTGGACCCGGGATCCGACAGATACAGCTATCTCGTCTCGCGTATCGAAAACGACAATGACGAGAGAGCCGCATTCGCGGGCTGGTATTACGATGCGGATTGTACACAGCCGGTCGGCCTGATTACGATCACCGAAGACCTGACCGTCTACGCAAAGTGGGTGACGGACGGCTGGAGGATCACGTTCGATGCGAACGGCGGACGCATCTCCAACTACGGCGATCAGACGACCTATTCTTTCTACAGCGCGAAAGGCCGTCCGATCACAAAACGAGTCCCTTCCTGCGTCAATGATTCGAACACGGTAGGCTGGTATTGGTATCTTACGCCTGACTGCAGCGGGCAGAGAGTAGATTTCAGCACCTATATCCCCACCGGCGACGTGACATTCTATGTCAAATACGCCAGGGCATGGAACACCCTCTACCACGGTAACGGCGGATTCATCGACTACGGCAACGGGGATATATCAGAATCCCTGTCTCTTACACTTACAGAGGAAGACCATTTCTATGCCGAGACGGTCGGCTTCACACATCCGGATGGCCTGGCGTTCACCGGTTGGTATGCGGATCCGCAATGCACAGAGCTTGTCTTTGCCTACGGCCAGCGGCTCGATTATACCTCTCCCGCGGAACTGTATGCCGGCTGGACGTACGGCAGCGTGATCACGTTTGAAGTAAGCGGCGGCGTTTTTGCGGGATATAATACCTCTGTTTTGACGCGTTCTCTTCCGTATGGTGCGAGGCTCAGCAACCGTGATCTGCCCACAACGGTGATCCTGAACGATAAAGGAATGCCCGTCTCGATCCTCGGCTGGTACGCGGATGCCGCCTTCACACAGTACGTCGACGTTTCCGGACTGACGCCGGACGGAGACATGACGCTGTATGCAAAGACGCAGGTGCCCTATGAGATCTACTTCGACGCCAACGGCGGCGCCTTTGTGATAGCGCCTGAGCAGCCTTATTACACCACCAGCGGCGATATTTCCAGGATCCCGGAGCCGCAGAAAGCGGATTCTCGCTTCGGCGGCTGGTATACGAATGAGAACGGCGACGGCAGCGCGGTCACGCGTGTAAACGACAGCCATGTTGTTCTCGATCCCGATCCCCCCAGCGACTATAAGGTCGTGAATCTGTACGCCAACTGGGTAGAGAACAGCTATACGATCCGCTTCCACGCCAGCGCGCAGGATGAGGGAGTGAACTTCTCGGTCGGCGTCGGCAAGACCTTTAAGCTTGACTATTTCCCCGCCGCGCGTCCCGGCTACACGCTGAAAAACTGGAATACCATGGCCAACGGCAAGGGCACGTCGTATTCCGTCGGCGCAACGGTGAAGAGCCTCAGCAAGACAGACGGCGCGGTCGTGCATCTCTATGCGCAGTGGGCGCCGATGAAATACAAGGTCGTCTTCGACGCCAACGGCGGCAAGGGCAGCATGAAGAGCCAGACCATGACCTTTGACAAGACGACGGCGCTGACAGCCAATGCCTTTACAAAGTCGGGCTATCTCTTCGCGGGCTGGAGCAAAGATCCTTACCCCGAGATCGGCGACATTCTGTATCGAAACGCCGAAAAGGTTAAGAATCTGAATTGCGACCCGGCCGATCCGACGACCTGCGTCGACGAGGTGCGCCTGTATGCGATCTGGACGCCGATCCGCTACCGGATCGTGTTCAACGCGAACGGCGGCCAGGGAGATATGTCGGGCGACGGCGGCTACTGCGGCTATGACTCGCCCTACACGATCCCGTACAACACGTACTGGCGCGACGGCTATACCTTCGCCGGCTGGAACACCAAGGCCAATGGCAAAGGGACCTTCTTTGGCGACGGGGAGACCATTGAGAATCTTACTACCGGCTCGGGCAAGACGATCACACTGTACGCACAGTGGGTGGCGCACCGTTACAATGTCCGGTTCGATCCGAACGGCGGAACGGGGAGCATGGACGACATGCTCAACCTGGCATGCGGCAAGAGCTACAAGCTGCCCGCGGTCAAGTTTACGCGCGCGGGCTACAAGTTCCTCGGCTGGAGCACGACGCCCGACGGAGAGGTCGAGTACAAGAACAAGTCCAAGCACTCGAACTATGCGACCGGCGTCGGAGAGACGGTGACGTTGTACGCTGTCTGGTCTATGAACGAGTACACGATCACGTATAAGAATGTGGTGTCTGGCGATAACAATCCCAATCCTCAGACCTATAACGTGCACGTGCGGATTGAACTTGAGCCGTTGGTGCGAGACGGTTGGATCTTTAACGGCTGGTATCTTGATTCCAAGTTCAAAAAACCCGTTGAAAACGGGATCATTCCGGAGGGATCGACCGGCAATAAGACGCTGTACGCTCGGTGGAAGGAGGTGGATCCGCCCAGTTACAGGATCAGCTTCTATGATGTTGATCCCGCAACCGGCGCTGTCGCCATCGATCCGCTGACCGGCGAAAGCCGCGTGAAGAACCAGGAAGGACTGAAGGTCGGCAAAGGCTATACACTAAGTGCAAACAGCTTCGCGCACCCGGGCTACAAGTTCCTCGGCTGGAGCAAAGTACTTGGTGATGGCAAAGACTATAATAACAAGCAGAAAAATGTGTCGATTACGGAAGACACGTCGCTGTACGCCGTTTGGGCGCCGATCGAGTACAAGATCACGTACAAGGGCGTCACGCCGGCGCTGGGTGAACTTGGTGATGATTATGCCACGACCTACACGATCGAGGCCCCCTTGTACCTTCCGACGCCGCAGCGCCCCGGATACAAGTTCGAAGGCTGGTATCTGGATTCCAAGTTCAAGAATCCCGTTGAAAATATGGGAGATCAGTGGGTCATTCCGGAGGGATCGACCGGCAACAAGACGTTGTACGCAAAATGGAGCGGCAAGGTCACGTACACGATTAATTTCAACGGAAACGACGCAACTTCCGGAAAAACAAAGGCAATGAAAGGGTGCGTGAACGGTTCACGGTATACCTTGAACTCGAATGGCTTTAAGCGTACCGGCTATTTGTTTGCTGGATGGTACGATCCTGTCAATTACAAGGTGTACGGGAATAAGGAGAAGGTCGGCAACCTCACGGCGGAGAACGAAAAGACCGTGACGCTGTATGCGATCTGGTCGCCTGCCCGCTACACGCTGACCTACAAGAACGTCGGTCCTGCCGAAACGCCGTGGAAGCAGAGCTATACCATCGAGGACGAAACCTTTGAATTGGAGACCCCGTGGAGAGAAGGCTATGTGTTTGAGGGCTGGTTCCTCGACGCAAAATTCAAAAAGCCGGTTTACGAAATCGCGAAAGGCTCCACCGGCAATAAGACGCTGTATGCAAAGTGGTCGCTCCTTCCCGATTACGGCGGAGAGATGAGATATGTCGTCACGCTGCACGGCAACGGCGGTATCACGGCATACGGCGGGGAATTGTCTCCCGTCCTCGTGTTCCAGTTCGACGAAGGCGATTATTTCTGGGGCCACAGCTACGGCTTTGAAAACAACGGACGCGCTTTCGCAGGCTGGTATAAGGAGAGCTCTTGCAAAACTCTGGTGTGCTCCTACCTTGACATGGTCTATGTGAGCTCAAATCTGAATCTCTATGCCAAGTGGGTCGACGGTTGGAAGATCACTTTCAATGCGCCGGGCGGCGGACATCTGAACGGCAATGAGGCAGACGAACCGGTGGAGGTCTATGTCCCGAAAGGCCGCACGTTCGGCATGTATTGCCCCGAGGTCTACTATGATGGGGATTATATTTGCATCGGCTGGATTGACGAAGCGACCGGTGAGATATTCGACCCCGACGAGGATGTGCCGACACATGACATGGAGTTGACCGCGATCCGAGTAGAGAGCGTTGATCTCACCTTTGACGCCAACGGCGGTTACTTCTACGAATCTGGCGAAGAGCTGCTGACTCAGCGGATCCCAAAGGGAACGACCGCTCCCGAATACCCTGATATCGGGCCCTGCGATCCGACGCTCCTGTTCCGCGGCTGGTATGAGGACCCGGACTGCACGGGCGAAGCCTTCGACCTTGACAATACGCCGATCGAGAGCAGCATGACCCTGTATGCGAAGTGGGAACGCGCACTGGACCTCACTGTCGGGAGCAACAACATCGTGGTCAACGGCGGTATGGCGGACTTTGCGATCTTCACTCCTGCGGAGAGCGGATATTATGTGATTCGCCCGGATCAGGCGAGTGGGTTTTGGCTTGCCATTGAAGATTTCAGTTATGAAATGTACGTCGACGCCTGGCAGTATGGTGAAGACCCGGCCCGTCTGATCTGCTATCTGGAAGCGGGGGAAACGTATAAGATCTCGGTCGCCAATTGGAATGAATCCTTCAACGGCACAGTATCCCTGTCGGTCGTCAAAACAGCGGTTTATACGGTCAAGATCGAAGCGAACGGCGGGTATCTGTACGGCGTTGACAGCATGACTTTCGAGACGATTCTTGTCCCGGTAGGGGAAGCGCTCCGCTTCACCGGCGCTGTCGAGCATCACGACCAGCATACGGCGCTCGTCGGCTGGTATCTGGACGCAGCCGGCACGGGTGATCAGATCGCGGGTGAATACGATCTCTATGACTTCGTCCCCGAAAGCGACATGACGCTCTACGCCAAGTGGGCGAGCGCCTGGAAGCTGACCTTAAACGCAGCGAAGAACAATGGGCACCTTTATTACGACGAAGGACCGTCAACTGATTGGATGAAGGTACTGCGCGACAACAGCGTCTATTTCCCGGAGGTCTATTGGGGTGCGAACGGCTATACCACGGAATGGTATAACAACTCAAAATTCAGCGGAAGCCCGATCCGCAACGGCTTCGTTCCCACGAAAGATATGACGCTGTATGCCAAGCGCGTACCCGGCTGTACGCTCACGCTGGATGCCAACGGAGGACAGTTCGTATACGAGGAGCCCGGCTATGCCTATACTTCTGCTTCATTCTCGATCGATATTCCGAAGGGAAAGAACCTCGCCTCGGTCTATGATCGTTATCTCGAGTTCTTCTCGCTGACGCAGGAAGGGAAAGACTTTGCCGGCTGGTGTCTGGACCCTGAAGGAACGCAGGTGGTCTGTGAAGGCTATCTGGATGCGGAAGACTACGTTGTCAACAGCAATACCACGCTGTATGCAAAGTGGGTGGAGCACAGCGGCACGGGCACGCCGGAGGTCGGCGGCTGAAAGCAAATATCAGATCAGCACAGCAATACAATAAGAAAACTCCCCGGGATCTTCCCGGGGAGTTTTTGACTGTTCGATCCGCATTATTCGGCGGCGTAATAGATCGCGCCGATCGCCTGGGCGAACTGGGCGACGCTCACGCCGGGCATCTGCGCGAGCTGCCGCATCAGCGGCGTGTTGGCAAGATCGTCGTCAGCGGCGATCAGGCGGATCCCGGTCCCGGCCGCGCCGAAGCCCTCGCAGAGCAGCTCGAAGCAGCGGCGGGATTTGACGAAGCGGCCGAAAAGAAAACGGCTCGGCGGCGTCTGACCGAAAAGCCAGTTCATTTCCTGCGCGACGACAGAGAGGTTTTTCCCGATCCGGCGGAAGATCTCCTCCGCGGATCCGTCTCCCTCGGCGGCAAGACGCATGAGATGCTCCAGACAGGGCTTGCGCAGATCCTCGGGCGCGGTCGGGATCGTCAGCAGTTCTCCCTCGCGGCGGACGAATCCGTCAAGGAGCGAGGGGTCCAGCGTCCAGGCAAGACGATAGGCCGCGGCCTGGCCGAGATAGCGCCGTACGCCGGGCATGCCGGAGTTCTCGTTGCGCGTGCTCCGCAGATCCGCCGGAGGGAGTGCGGCGGCGGGCAGATCGCCCAGATCGAGCAGCAGATCGTAAAGCTCCAGCGGGATCGCGGGGATCGTACCGTCGGAGAGCAGCCAGCCGGTACCGAGATCCGTACCGAGCGAGTGCGCGACGACCCCGCCGCGGATCGCTTCGTCCGCGCCGCCTTCGGCCAGCTCGACCGCCGCGGTATAGGCGGACATGTTGCCGTCGTTCGTGAGACGTACGGCGGCGCCCGGCGCGCAGAGAGGCAGGATCGCGGCGCGCAGCTCCCGCAGCTTTGCGAACTCCGTCTCATAGTCCAGCGCCGCGTTTTCCCGCATGCCTTTCGTCTTGGGCGTCTCGCCGCCGACGATACGGTCGCCGATGACGACGTCGGGGAAGCTGATCCCCACGGCGTCGAGCGTGCCGCCTTCACGGGCGATCCGTCCGGCCGCCTCGCGCACCAGCGCGAGGATGGGCTCCGTGATCCCGTCGGCGGTCGGGGAGGCGGCGGGATTCCAGTCATACTCTTTTGTGTACAACAGGCTGCCGCGGCAGGAGACGGCCAGCTTGATATCGCTTCCGCCGACGTCGATCCCGACGCAGCTTTTTTCTGCCGACGCGCGGACACGGCCGCGCAGACGCCGCGGAAGATCGAGGGAGACCGCGGACGCCGCGTTTTCCGTCGGAGCGTATTCATCGAGCGGAGAAATGCGGAACGCGAGCCCGCCGTATATGCGGAGCGCAACGCTGCTCACCTTTCCGAGCCCGCCGCCTTCAAAGAGGGGAGGGAGCGCGCGGACGAGCTCCGCCGTGCCGCCGCCGCAGAAGACGCAAAGCTCCGACGCACTGTAGGCGGAGAGAAGATTATATATGTTTGCCGAGAGATAGCGGAGCAGGAAATCCCGTTCTGCGCCGTCTTGCGCGGTCGGCAGAAACAGCTCGCGCTCGCGCACGCCGTAGTGGCGGCCCGAGAGACGGACGACGATCCGTTCGACGTCCGCAGAGCGAGCGAAGCTCTCACGCAGCTCCGGCAGCCAGAGCGAAGCGCCGCTTTCACCGAGGTGGATCCGGTTCTTTATCATGAAACAGCCTCCTGTTTTTTTTTCAAGCATACCACGTCCCGCCGCCGATTACAAACAGATTATGCGCCGGCACGGATCGCGCTGACACAAGGCCTTGTGGTTCCAAACAGTTTTTCATTGATTTTCAGCAGGATATAGAGTATAATACATTAGAATTTGAAAGGGCCCGATCTCTGATGCGGACCCGTTCAGAGAAGTAAAATAACGGTCCGGAAAGGAGCAGGGAGCGTTATTAGCGCCGGGACCCGAAGCGGTTGACGAGGACTGACAGTTGTCGAAAGACTCGGCGGATGCTGTCACGGCCAGGATCGGCGGGCCGTCAGAGAGAGAAGAAAAAGCAGAATGAACACTGTAACAGAGCCTCTCTTGACGCCGATACGGCTTTTTGCCGAATCCTTACGGAAAGGAAAGCAACGATGTATACGATAAAAGATCTGTACGATCTCGACCATACGCTTGCAAAAGATTATCTTTTGCAGTTCACTTACCCCTGGGAAGCGCTCAAGGGGATCAAGGAGTTCATCCTGCAGCTCGGCCCCACGCTGGGCGAGGACTATGAAGAAGTCGCCGAGCACGTCTGGGTGCACAAGACCGCCAAGGTCTTCCCGAGCGCTTATCTCGGCGCGCCCTGCATCATCGGCCCGGAGACCGAGGTGCGGCACTGCGCGTTCATCCGCGGCTCGGCGCTCGTCGGCGCGAACTGCGTCGTCGGCAACAGCGTGGAGCTGAAGAACGTGATCCTTTTCGACCACGTCCAGACCCCGCATTACAACTACGTCGGCGATTCGATCCTCGGCTACTATTCGCACATGGGCGCGGGCTCCATCACCTCGAACGTCAAGTCCGACAAGAAGCTCGTCGTCGTCCACAACGGCACCGAGCAGATCGAGACCGGCATCAAGAAGTTCGGCGCGATGCTCGGCGACTATGTGGAAGTGGGCTGCAACAGCGTGTGCAATCCCGGCACGGTCGTCGGCCGCCACAGCAATATCTATCCGACCTCCTGCGTTCGCGGCGTCGTCCCGGAGAACAGCATTTTCAAAGACAACGGCGTGATCGTTGAAAAAATCTGAAGGGCAAGGAGCACATCAAATGAGAGTCATTATTCAGGACAACTACGATAAAATGAGCAAATGGGCGGCCGCTTACATCGCCGCGAAGATCAGGGCCCACAAAGAAGACAGGCCCTTCGTTCTCGGCCTGCCGACCGGCTCGTCCCCGATCGGCGTTTACAAGGAGCTGATCCGCATGAACAAGGCGGGCGAGCTCTCCTTCGCCAACGTCGTGACCTTCAACATGGACGAGTATCTCGGCCTGCCGCGCGAGCACGACCAGAGCTACTGGTACTTCATGCACGACACTTTCTTCGATCATCTCGTGGACATGAAGCCGGAGAACATCAACATCCTCAACGGCATGACCGACGATCCGGAGGGCGAGTGCGCCCGCTATGAGGAAAAGATCGCCTCCTACGGCGGCATCGACCTCTTCATGGGCGGCATCGGCGTGGACGGCCACCTGGCCTTCAACGAGCCCTTCACCTCGCTGACGTCCCGCACCGGCGTGCGCGATCTCACGACCGACACGCGCATCGTCAACAGCCGCTTCTTCGGCGGCGATCCTGAGAAGGTCCCCGCCCAGGCGCTCTCCGTCGGCATCGGCACGGTCACGGACTCCAGGGAAGTCCTCGTGCTCATCAGCGGCCACAACAAGGCCCGCGCGCTTGCCGCCACGGTCGAGGGCAACGTCAGCCACAAGTGGACCTGCAGCGCCCTGCAGATGCACAACGGCGCGATCATCGCCTGCGACGAGGCCGCCTGCGGCGAGCTGACCGTCGACACGTACAAATATTTCCTGGATATCGAAAGGAAAGAGAGACTGTAATATGGGTAAATACTTCGGCACCGACGGCTTCCGCGGCGAAGCCAACAAGGATCTCAACTATGAGCACGCCATCAAGATCGGCCGCTATCTCGGCTGGTACTACGGCGCAAGGCTGAATAAAAAAGCCAAGGTCGTCATCGGCAAGGACACCCGCCGCTCGAGCTATATGTTCGAATACGCGCTCTGCGCGGGCCTGATGGCCTCGGGCGCGGACGCCTACATCATGCACGTCACGACGACGCCCTCCGTGTCCTATATCGCGCGCGTGGACGATTTCGACTGCGGCATCATGATCTCCGCCTCGCACAACCCCTTCTACGACAACGGCATCAAGATCGTCAACAACAACGGCGAGAAGATGGACGAGGAGACGCTGCTTGGCATCGAGGACTACATCGACGGCAAGCTCGAGCTGCCGCTTGCCGAGCGCGAGCAGATCGGCCGCACCGTCGACTACGTTGCGGGCCGCAACCGCTACATCGGCTACCTGATCTCGCTCTCCCGCTTCAGCTTCAAGGACGTCAAGGTCGGTCTCGACGTCGCCAACGGCGCCGCCTGGCAGATCGCCAAGAGCGTCTTCGACGCGCTCGGCGCAAAGACCTACGTCATGAGCGCGGAGCCGGACGGCTATAACATCAACACCAATTGCGGCAGCACGCATATCGAGCATCTGCAGAGATTCGTCGTCGACAAGGGCCTGGACGTCGGCTTTGCCTATGACGGCGACGCCGACCGCTGCATCTGCGTCGACGAAAAGGGCAATGTCGTGACCGGCGACCATACGATCTATATCTGCGGCCTTTACATGAAGGAGCACGGCAAGCTCGCCAACAACAAGGTCGTCACGACGGTCATGTCGAACTTCGGCCTTTACAAGGCGCTCGACGCCGTGGGCGTCGGCTACGAGAAGACCAAGGTCGGCGACAAATACGTCTATGAGAATATGGTCCAGAACGGCCACAAGATCGGCGGCGAGCAGTCCGGCCACGTGATCTTTACCGAGCATGCCACGACCGGCGACGGCATCCTGACGAGCCTGAAGCTGATGGAGGTCATGCTCGACAGAGAGAAGCCGATGAGCGAACTCGCCGCGCCCGTCGTGTTTTACCCGCAGGTGCTCAAGAACGTCCGCGTCAAATCCAAGCCTGAGGCGCAGAACGACCCCGACGTGCAGGCGGCGGTCAGAAAGGTCGGCGAAGAACTCGGCGACACGGGCCGCATCCTTGTGCGCGAGAGCGGGACCGAGCCGGTCATCCGCGTCATGGTTGAGGCCGGGACGAAGGAGATCTGCGAGAAATATGTTGACGACGTGATCGCGGTCATCGCGTCCAAGGGACACCTCGCATAATCCGATCTCTCACGGAAGCCGGGTCATATCCGGCTTCCTCTTTTTTCTTGACAGAGATGGTATAATGATCTCAAAAAGCGGCTGCAAATGAGGGATGTCGGATGCCTGTTTTGAAACGCGGTACTTTCTTGATCCCGGAGGATCAGTTTCTGAATAAATGGCCGGTCGTCGCCTGTGACCAGTTCACTTCGCAGCCGGACTACTGGCGTCGGACGGCGCTCCTCGTCGGCGACGCGCCCTCTGCATATCACATCATCCTGCCGGAGGCGGAGCTCGGCGGGAACGACGCGGAGCGGATCGCGGCTATCGACCGGACGATGGAGGAATACCTTTCCCGGGAAATCTTCCGCCGCATCCCCGAGGCTTACATCCTTGTCGAACGCACGCTGCATGACGGAACGGTCCGCCGCGGTGTGATCTGTCTCCTCGACCTCGAGCAATACGACTACCGTGAGGACGCACGCACGCCGGTCCGCGCGACGGAGAGGACCGTCGTCTCACGCATCCCGCCGCGCGTCCGCATCCGCGAGGACGCGGCGCTTGAGCTGTCCCATGTCCTGCTGCTGTGCAGCGATCCGACCTGCGCTTTGCTCGAGAACGCGGAAAGAGGGGAGAAGCTCTACGAGCTCGAGCTGATGCAGGGCGGCGGCCATCTGGCCGGCTACCTGGTCGGCGGCGCGGCGGCCGCACGCTTCGACGCGGCGCTCGCCGCATACGAGCGCGGCACGGACGGCGGCTTCTGCTATGCCGTCGGCGACGGAAACCACTCGCTCGCGGCCGCAAAGTCCTGCTGGGAGGCGCTGAAGGCAAAGGATCCGAGCCTTGCCGGGACGGAGCATCCGGCGCGCTATGCGACGGTCGAGCTGGAAAACCTGTTCGACCCCGCGCAGCGCTTCGAGCCGATCCACCGCATCGTACGGAACGTCGAACCGGAAGCGCTGCTCGCGACGCTGCAAAAGGGCTGTGCGCGCGGCGGGGCGCCGGTCGAATGGCATGCGGCGGAAAAGAGCGGGACGCTCTGCTTCGGCCCGGATACGCTTCCGCTCGCCGCGCTGCAGCGGGCGCTCGACGCCTGGCTCGAAGCGCACGGCGGCGAGATCGACTATATCCACGGCGGCGACGTGGCCGTCGCGCTTTCGCGGCAGGAGCGCTCGATCGCTTTTCTGATGCCTCCCATCGACAAAAATACGCTTTTTGACAGCATCGGGAAAAGCGGCGTCCTTCCGCGCAAGACCTTTTCCATGGGCCTCGCCGAGGAGAAGCGCTATTATCTCGAGTGTCGGGAAATCAAATCCTTACAGCGTACAAAGGAGTAATGCCACATGAGAAAAATGTTCCGTCTGATCTCCGAGCGCCTGCGCGCCGGGGAGGATCTGGCGCTCGTCACGGTCATCGCATCGTCCGGGGCGACGCCGCGCGGCGCGGGCGCGCGCATGCTGATCGGGAAAGAAGGCCGCCTCTGCGGCACGATCGGCGGCGGCGCGGTCGAATACCGCAGCGAGCAGATGGCGCAGAAGGTGCTGGAGGAAAAAGCCTCCTTCGAGCACGGCTTCAATCTCACGCGCAACGACGTCGAGGATCTCGGCATGATCTGCGGCGGCGCGGTCAGCGTTTTCTTCGGCTTCCTCCCGGCGGGCGATGAAAAGACGCTGGAGATCGCCGAAAAAGCGGAGGGCTACTTCGCCTCCGGCCGCGATCTGTGGCTCATCAGCGATATCGCGGACAAGGGCCGTATCGGCCTCTATACGCGCGAGGACGGCTTCGTCGGCGTCGGCGCGCCGGATTGGCTTGCGGGGGAACTCTCCCGCCGTCCCGGCCGCGTACAGAAGGAGGGGCGCGATCTCTACGTTGAGCAGATCAACTCCTCGGGCCGCGTCTATGTCTTCGGCTGCGGCCATGTGGCGCAGGAGCTCGTCCCGGTGCTCTCACACGTCGGCTTCCGCTGTGTCGCGATGGACGACCGGCCGGAGTTCGCCACGCGCGCCCTCTTCCCGGATGCGGAGGAAGTGATCCTCGGCGACTTTGAGCATATCGCGGACAGCGTCACTGTCACGGAAGAGGATTACGCCTGCGTGCTGACGCGCGGCCACGCCTTCGACGCGGTCGTGCAGGCGCAGCTGCTGATGACCGACGCCTGCTATATCGGCGTGATCGGCAGTGCGCGCAAAAAGGCGGGCGTGTACCGGAAGCTCAAGGAGGAGTACGGCTTCGCCGACGAGGTCTTTGCGCGCATCACCTCGCCCATCGGCCTCGATATCAAGGCGGAGACCCCCGCGGAGATCGCGATCTCCATCGCCGCGCAGCTGATCGAACTGCGCGCCAGACGCAATGAAGAATGATTTTTTCGCGCTCTATGACGCGCTGATCGACGGCGTCGCCTCCGGGGAGCGGATCGAGCGCACGCGCTGCGGCGAGCAGTGGGCGCTCGTCGAGACCGCGGACAGCTCCGGCATGGCGATGTTCACACAGGGGACGAGCATCGCGCCGATGTTCGGATCGCTCGACGGCCTTCCGCTCTGCGAGGCGGCGCGCGCCGCAAAGAGCTGGAACCTTGAGGAAGCGTCCTTCGGTCTCGCCGCGGCGAACGCTTTTTACAACACGCCTGCGCGCATCGAGACGCTCGGCAGCTACGAGCCCTTTGAAAAGTACAGCACCGAGGGCATCGACCTGCGCGGCCGCACCGTCGGCATCGTCGGGCACATGCGCGGCCCGAAGGGCCTGCGCGAGCAGGCGAAAGAGGTCTATCGCCTCGAGCGTGCGCCGCAGGAGGGGGACTACCCCGACAGCGCCTGCGACCTGCTTTTGCCGCGCTGCGACCTCGTGATCATCACGGGCAGCTCGCTCGTCAACAAGACGCTGCCGCACCTGCTCGAGCTCTGCGGCAACGCGATCACGATCCTGACCGGCCCTTCCGTTCCGATGTGCCCTGCGCTGCTGGACTTCGGGATCGACCGGCTCGCCGGCATGGCGATCGCCGACCGCGGCGCGCTGCGCCGCCGCGTGGAGCAGAGCACCCCCGGCTCGCCCTACGGCGAGGGCGTCCCGTTCCTGCTGAAAAAAAGATGAAAAAAGCCCGTCTCTTTCTCTGTGAAAGAGACGGGCTTTCCTTTTGGTGACGGGCTTATCCGACGGGGTGACGGATACCGACGTCCATCCCGACAAAGCCGGGATACTGCATCAGACCGAGATACACGGGCGCCTGTTCGGGATCGCCGTCAAAGAATACGGCAAGATAGTGATTCCCGCTCGTGTCCCACAAGATGTCGGTCATACGCGTTGAGCCGTCCACAGCGCCGTAAAACGCTGCGTATTCCTCGGTATAGACGGCGTCGCCCCGATCCGCCAGGCGGTAGCCGTTATAGCCCCGGTATTCGGCCAGCGCCGAGCAGAAGCCGTCGACCGTTTGACCGGGAGAAAGGAGATCCTCGTAGTTTTCATAGTAATAAAAGGTTTTCGTTTCTCCGTCCGGCCCGACGGTCAACTCGACTTCGCCGGTCGGCACCGCATCGGCGTCCGCCCGGGCAAAGAAGTCTGCATACATGATCTTCCCACCCAGGGTGTCGATGTTCAGCGTGCAGCTGTATGGATTCTGCCCGAAGTACCAGCTGACGTCGAAGCTGTGGGGGAACAGCCGCCCGTACCAGGCCGAGCCGCCCTGTTCCTCCTCGATCTCAATGATCTTGTCCGCCTCTCGCTCAAAGTCCACGTTCGGGTTGAGCAGTCCGAGCTCCCGCCACTGTGCGATCTGCTCGCGCGCGACCTTCTCGGCGGCCTCCGGCGTCGAGACCGCGTTGTAGGCCGCATAGGCCGCGATGCCCAGCGAGAGCATCAGCACGGCGGCGATCGCAAAGGCGACGAGCCGCTTCGCACGGATGGGCACCGTTTTTTTATCGTTGATAAAATAGTGTTTTCCAGCCATGATGACATCCTCCTCATGAATGCCGTTCATAGCGCGCAGAAGTGTCAGCGAGTTCAAGACAGCCCCTCCTTTTCCAAGGCCGCCCGCAGCTTTTTACGGCTGCGGAACAGCATGCTTTTGACCTTGCCGGGATGAAAACCGAGCTCCCGGGAGATCTCGTCGATCGGAATAAGATAGAAGTATCGCTGCACAAAAACGATTCTCTCTGTTTTCGGCAGGGATGCAACAAAGCGTCCGATCACGGCCTCCAGTTCTTTTTCCTCAACGGCCTGTTCCGGGCTCGTTCCGCCGGGGATACAGTCCTCCAATTCGCTGAGCGCCAGCGGCGCCTGTCCTCCTCCGCGCTTGACGGTGTTTCTCGCCTTGATGCGATCCAGGGCGAGGTTTCGGGTGATCCGGCCGAGGAATGCTCCCAATACGGAGGGCCGCTCGGTGGGCATACTGTTCCACGCCCGCAGCCAGGTATCGTTCACACATTCCTCCGCGTCCTCGACTGCCCCGCAGATGCGGTAGGCGATCGAATGGCAGTATCGGCCGTATTTCTTGTCGGTTTCCGACAGGGCCCTGTCGGAACGCTGCCAGTACAGATCGACGATCGCTGCGTCTTCCATTGTCAATCTCCTTTGCATGATAAGAGCTCTCAACCCTGAACACGACAAAAAACGGGGAAGGTTTCATTTCTTTTCCAGTATATCACAAAAAAACAGGGACTGCCGTAAAAGACAGTCCCTGCCGCTTTGGGATTATCAACCGACACCGCCGTCCATGAAGGTGTAGTGATCCTCAAAGTCGTCGTAGCGCAGCGTTTTGCCGGTCTCGCGGATCTCGAGATTCCTTGCGACCTTCACCAGCGTATCCATCCCGACCTCACCGGCGAGACGCACGATCCAGCCCTCGTCGGGATCGGACATCAGGAGGATATCCTCTTCAAGCGTTCGCTCCGGGGCGTATGCGTTCGCCTCAAGAACCTGAGTACAATGGAAGCGCATCACATCCACGCCCTGTTCGTCCCAGTGCTCCTCGATGATGTCCTCCGGCGTGTAGTAGAGCAGCAGCAGCGCGCCGCCGTTGTTGAACATGGACATGGAGTAGCTCTCGATCAGCAGCGGCTGGCTGGCGGTCATGTCGGGATATTTATCTGCCAGCTGCTCCGCGGTCAGACGGCTGCGCCATTCGTCGCTCTTCAGCGAGTTCAGCTCATCCGGCAGCCAGCCGGGGCGGAATTCGATCTCCCTGCTCTCCGCCGTCTCGGGGAAGGTCACGGCGAGCTTCGCGTCCGTCCATTCGATATAGCCGCTCGCGTTTTCCTCCCAGCTGATGCGGAAGCTCTCCTCCGGCGCGGGGACGCGCGCGGAATAGGTGGAGTATACGGCGTAGGCCGCAACGCCCAGCGCCAGCACCAGCGCGGCGGCGAGAGCGAGGGAAATCAAACGTTTCTTTTTCAAGTGTACGATCCTTTCCGAGGAGCCGGATGCATCCTCGGGGGAGTAGTGCAGCGCCTCGCCGACATAGCGTTCGTCGATCCCGGCGAGCGCATCGAAAAGCTTTTCCCGATTCATACAAGCAGGCCCTCCTTAACCAGAGTTTTCCGCAATTTCTCGCGGAGGCGGAAAAGACGCACGGAGATCTGGTTTTCCTTCCGGCCCGTCGCGGCGGCGATCTCCCGGACGCCGTCGGCGTACCAGTAGCGCCGGACAAAGAGAAAGCGGTCGCCGTAATCCAGCGTCGAAAGAAAACGGTCGACGGCCTGCGCAAGCTCCTTTGCTTCCAGCTCCTTTTCAAGGTCTGCGCCGGAGGGGATGATCTCAGAGAGCTCGTCAAGCACAAGGTCGAAGCCGCGGTTCCGCTTTGCCGCTTTCTCGCTGCGCAGACGCGACACGGCCTGATTGCGGGCGATGCGGCAAACAAAGCTGCCCAGATAGTCCGGACGCTGAGGCGGAATACTGCTCCAGACCCCCAGGTACGCGTCGTTCACGCACTCCTCCGCATCCTGGCTGTCGCGCAGGATGTTTCCCACGGTCTTCTTTACGGCTTGTCCGTATCGTTTGTCCAGTTCCCGTATGGCCTGTTCCGAGCGCTCGAAGAACAGGTCGACGATCTCACGATCCTCCAAATGCGTCACTTCCTTTCCGCCTCATCCATCAAGTCGAAAAAGGAGAGGAAATCTTGCACATTTTCAAAAAAAGGCTCCCCTGTGCACAGGGGAGCCGCAGAACGATCCGTCACTTTACGAATCCGATCGCCGTGGAGGGGGAGCGCCGCGCGATGGCGGCGAGCGCGTCGTCCATGGCCTTTTCGTCCTCGCTCATCACATCGCCCCATTCCCGGCCTCCGACGACGAGGACCAGACGGAAATAGGCGAACACGGCCCTGCCGCAGCAGAGACGGCCGTTGACCTCCTGCACGCGGATGAAGGCGCGCTCAAGCGCGGGATAGGGGACGTATTTGAAGCGAAAACCGTCGCGGTAGTACACGCCAAGCGCGCCGACGAACACTTTGTCATAGCGCTCCGCCCTGTCAAAATCCGACTCGACGGCGGCGTCGCAGACCGCACCGGAGGGCGAGAAAAACCTTTTGTCTGCCATAGGGGGAGACCTCCTGCTTTTTTCCTCATCATAGCACATATTCCTTGCGCGCGCCACAGGAATATGGTAGAATCAAAGCATAAATCCAATACTGAACGGAGGAAATGCCATGCACTGCACAAGAAAAGTTCTCGACGATCTGATCTGGGTCGGCGCAGACGATCGGCGTCTGAGCTGCTTCGAGGGCGTTTACAGCGTTCCCGAGGGCGTATCCTATAACTCCTTTTTGCTTCTTGACGAAAAGACCGTGCTGTTCGATACCGTCGACAAGGCGGTCTATCAGACCTTCTTTGAAAACGTGGCTTTCGCGCTCGGCGGAAGGGGACTGGATTATCTCGTCATCTCCCATATGGAGCCCGACCACGCCTATACCGTCGGGGATCTGATCCTCCGCTACCCGGATGTGAAGATCATCTGCAACGCCAAGATCCAGACCATGCTGGGCCAGTTCTTCCCAATGGATCTGTCCGCGCGCATCACGCTGGTCAAGGAGGGCGATACGTTTTCGTCCGGCCGCCATGTGCTGAACTTCATCAACGCGCCCATGGTCCATTGGCCCGAGGTCATGATGACCTACGATTCCACCGACGGGATCCTTTTCTCGGCTGACGCCTTCGGCCTCTTTGGCGCGCTCAACGGCCGCATCTTTGCTGACGAGACGGATTTCTTCACCGAGCACCTCGACGAGGCGCGGCGTTACTACACCAACATCGTCGGGAAATACGGCCCGCAGGTGCAGAACGTGCTGAAAAAGGCCGCAAAGCTGGACATCCGGTATGTCTGCCCGCTGCACGGCTTCATCTGGCGCAGGGACTTCGGCGCGTTCCTCGAAAAGTACCTGCTGTGGAGCAGCTACACGCCCGAGGAAAAGAGCGTGATGATCGCCTACGCGTCCGTCTACGGCCACACCGAGAACGCCGCGAACATCCTCGCGGTCAAGCTTGCCGAGCGCGGCGTTCGCGTGCGCATGCACGACACCTCCGTTATCCCGGCAAGCAACATCGTCTCCGATGCGTTCCGCTGCAGCCATCTCGTCTTTGCCGCCACGACCTACAACGCCGGCGTCTTTGTGACGATGGAGAATCTGCTGCACGATATCGCGGCGCACAACCTGCAGAGCCGCAAGGTTGCCCTGATCGAAAACGGAAGCTGGGCGTCGACGAGCGGCAAGGTCATGCGCGAGATCCTCGCGGGACTGAAGAATATCGACTACATCGGCGAGAGCATCGCGCTCAAGTCCGCGCTGGCCGAGAGCCAGCTCGAGCAGCTCGATGCGCTGGCTGACGCGATCGCTCAGGATATCCGGGCCTGAAATACGGCAGAACCGGACATTTCATGCAGGCGGTTTTCCCGATCGGGAAGACCGCCTGTTCTTTTTCTGCCTTATCGACATCTTTGCGCGTTCTTTTTGTGATAATACGCCAAACTGACATGAAATTAACAGGCTTGTCAGAAACTTATCTATCTATTTTGACGGATTCTGCGCCTCTGACCATAGACACGACACCGCGTTCTGTGGTAATATATACAAGTAAAATACTGCGAGGTGAAGCGTATATGATCCATACTTTCAAGCGCGGCGTGCATCCCAATTACATGAAAGCGCCCGAGATCCCGATCTCGGTCGTCACGCCGCCACCCCAGGTGATCATTCCCATGGCGCAGCATATCGGCGCGCCTGACAAGCCGATCGTCGCCGTCGGGGACTACGTGAAGATGGGACAGAAGGTCGGCGAGAACCCCGCGCCCGTCTCTGCGCCCGTCCATTCGTCCGTCTCCGGTAAGGTCGTCGCGATCGAGCCGCGGCCGCATCCGTTGGGCGACATGATCATGTCCGTCGTGATCGAGAATGATTATCAGGACACCCCCTGCGAGGATCTCGTCCCTCTTACCGAGGAGCAGCTCAGGGATCCCGAGGCGATCCTCACGCGCATCCGCGAGGCCGGCGTCGTCGGCATGGGCGGCGCGATGTTCCCGACTGCGTTCAAGATCCGCGGCGGCATCGGCAAGGTCGACAAGCTCATCATCAACGGCGCGGAGTGCGAGCCGTATCTCAACGGCGACCATCTGACGATGCTGAACTACCCCGAGCAGCTGCTCAAGGGCATCGAGCTGGTGCGCATCGCTAGCGGCCTCGACAAGGTCTACTACGGCATCGAGGTCAACAAGAAGGACGCCATCGATCTGCTCAATTCCCTCCACCCCGAGAAGTACGGCATCGAGATCGTCCCCGAGAAGGTCAAGTACCCGCAGGGCGCCGAAAAGATGCAGGTCAAGGCCGTTACGGGCAGGGAGGTCAAGCCCGGCGGCATCCCCTCCGGCGTCGGCGCGAACGTGGTCTCCACGCGTACCTGCTATGCGATCTACCAGGCCTGCTACGAGGGCAAGCCGGTCATCGAGCGTATCGTCACCGTCGCGGGCAGCGCGATGAACAAGACCTGCAACGCGCTCACGCGCGTCGGCACGCCGCTCGGCTACCTCGCCGAGCAGTGCGGCGGCTTCGCCGTGACCCCGCGCAAGATCGTCCTCGGCGGACCGATGATGGGCATCTGCGCGACCAGCTTCGAGGCTCCGACCATCAAGGGCACCTCGGGCGTTCTCTTCTTCACCGAGAAGGAAGACAAGACCGTTCCGCATCCGTCCTGTATCCGCTGCGGCAAATGCATCACGGTCTGCCCGATGAACCTCGAGCCGGTGTTCATGTACATGTATTACTCCAAGGGCGACTACGAGATGATGGAGAAGTACCATATCACGGACTGCTTTGAGTGCGGTTCCTGCTCGTTCAACTGCCCGGCGAGAATGCCTCTGACCCACGCGTTCAAGACCGCGAAGCTCATGTTCCAGGCCAAGGCCGCCAAGGAAAAGGCGGCGGCCGAGGCAGCCGCGGCAAAGGAGGCGAAAGCGTAATGGATAAGAAAGAAAGAATCGTCCTCGACGTGGCATATCAGCCGCAGGTCAGGACCAATATGGACACGAAGCGCATCATGCTCAACGTGATGCTCGCGCTTCTGCCCTCGCTGCTCGCGGCCGCCTACGAGTTCGGCTTCAAGCCGGTGCTCATGGTCGCGGTCTCGATGTGCTCGGCCGTGTTCTACGAATGGGCTTACCGCCGTCTGACCAAAAAGGAGCCCTCGATCTTCGACTTCTCCGCCTGCCTGACCGGTATGCTCGTCGCGATGACGCTGCCCACCTCGGCGCCCTGGTGGCTGCCGCTGATCGGCAACTTCTTCGCCATCGTCATCGTCAAGCAGCTCTACGGCGGTCTCGGCAAGAACTTCGTCAACCCCGCGCTGGCCTCCCGCGCGTTCCTGATCGCCTCCTACGCGGGCATCATGACCAACTGGGTCTCGCCGCGCGCGATGGGACTTGATGCGGTCTCGATGGCCACGCCGATGAGCTACCTCTATTCCGGCCAGCCGATGCCCGAGTATTATACTTACGGCAAAATGTTCCTCGGCATCATGCCCGGCTGCTTCGGCGAGGCCTGCAAGCTCGCGCTGCTCGCCGGCGGCATTTACCTCATCATCCGCAAGATCATCTCCTGGCGCATCCCCGTCAGCTTCATCGGCACCGTCGCCGTTCTGACACTGATCTTCGGCCACGAGGGATATGACAACTTCTCCTGGATGGTCTACAACCTGCTCTCCGGCGGTCTGATCCTGGCGGCCTTCTTCATGGCCACCGACTACGCCACCAGCCCGGTCACGATGCCCGGCCAGCTGCTCTTCGGCTTCGGCTGCGGCGCGCTGACGGTGCTGATCCGCTACTTCGGCAGCTACCCCGAGGGCGTCACCTACAGTATCCTGATCATGAACATCTGCACCTGGGCGATCGACAAGGGCTTCCGCCGTCACCAGTTCGGCGTCAGCAAGGAGGACATCGCCGCACAGAAAGCGGCCGCCAAGGCGGCAAAGGAGGCGGCGAAATGAAAAAAGTCCTGAAACTCACCGTCGTCCTGTTCCTGATCTGCGCGATCGTGGCCGCCGTGCTCGGCGAGGTCAACGCCGTCACCATCGGCCCGATTACCGCGCGCGAGAGAGAAAAGACCGAAAAGGCCTACAAGGCCGTGCTGCCTTACGCGGATTCCTTCACCGCGGTCGATCCCGCGCAGTTTGAAGCCTACAAGTCCACGATCGACAAGATCAGCACAGCCGACAACGGAGCTGGCCACGTCGTCGAGACGACCTTCTCCGGCGCGCAGGGCTCCATCACGATGGCGGTCGGCGTCGACAGCGACGGCAGGTGCGCCGGTATTTCGATCATCAAGCACTCCGAAACCTCCGGTCTCGGCGAGGTCGCGGCCAGCGCCTCCGAGCGCGGCGTGAGCTTCCGCAAGTCCTTCATCGGCAAGGACGAGACCATCACGATCCAGGACATCGACGCCATCACCGGCGCGACGATCACCTCCAAAGCGGTCACCGGCGCCGTCGCCACCGCGATCGAGGCTGTCAAAGCTTTGGGCTAAGGAGGGGAAGACATGAACATCAACAAACAGTTCAAAGAGGGTCTGATCACCAACAACCCCGTCCTTGTCCAGCAGATCGGCATGTGCGCCACGATGGCCATCACGACCTCGCTGTTCAACGGCCTGGGCATGGGCCTGTCGGTCCTGATCATCCTGACCTGCTGCAACGTCGTCGTCTCGCTGATCCGCAAGATCATTCCCGAGGAGATCCGTCTGGCGATCTTCGTCGTGGTCATCGCGGGCTTCGTCACGATCGTCGACCTGCTGCTCAAGGCCTTTATCCCCGCGCTTTCCGAGGCGCTTGGCGTTTTCATCCCGCTGATCGTCGTCAACTGCATCATCATCGGCCGCGCGGAGGCCTTCTGCCAGAAGAACACCGTCGGCGCCTCGTTCTTTGACGGCATCTTCCAGGGTCTCGGCTACACCTGCGTGCTGCTCGTCATGTCCATCGTGCGCGAGCTGCTCGGCAAGGGCACCTTCGGCGGCGGCCTGATCGACGTCACCGAGGGCTTCCGCTTCACGATGGACGGCTCCGGCTCCGGCATCTCGATCTTCTCCGGCGAGTACGGCGCGAAGGTGCTGACGATGCCCTTCGGCGGCTTCCTGACGCTGGGCATCCTGATCGCCGTGATGCAGTATGCGCTCAAGAAGTCCGCAAAGAGAAAAGAGCTCGCCGCCAAAGCGGACGATGAGGAAGAGGAGGTCGAAGAATAATGCTGTTCAACATCATTTCCATCTCGCTGGGCGCGATCCTGATCAACAACTTCATCTTCTCCCAGTTTCTCGGCTGCTGCCCCTTCCTGGGCTGCTCGAACAAGACAGACACCGCCTTCGGCATGGGCGTCGCGGTCGTTTTCGTCATGGGTATGGCCTCGGCGATCTGCTGGCTGATCGACACCTACATCCTCGTCCCGCTCGGTCTGGCCTTTCTTGAGACGCTGGCCTTCATTCTCATCATCGCCGCGCTGGTCCAGCTCGTCGAGATGTTCCTGAAAAAGTCCGTGCCTTCGCTCTACAGCGCGCTCGGCATCTACCTGCCGCTGATCACGACCAACTGCGCCGTGCTCGGCGTGGTGCTGCTCAACGTGCAGAACCACTACAACTTCATTGAATCCGTCGTTTACGGCATCACCGGCGGCATCGGTTTCCTGCTTGCGATCGTGCTCTTCGCCTCCGTGCGTGAGAGAGTCGAGTTCTCCGAGTATCCCGAGTGCTTCGAAGGATTCCCGATCTGCCTGGTCTCCGCCGCTCTGGTCGCGCTGGCCTTCATGGGCTTCAGCGGCATGAAGGTCTTTTAAGAGGGAGGGAGTACTGCTGTGAATACGATCCTTCTTTCCGTTCTTGTGCTCGGCCTGATGGGCGCTGTGCTCGGCGCGCTGCTGGCCGTCGCCTCCAAGGTCTTTCATGTCGAGGTCGATCCCAAGCAGGCCGCGGTACGCCAGTGCCTCGCCGGCGCGAACTGCGGCGGCTGCGGCTATCCCGGCTGCGACGGCTACGCCGCAGCCGTGGCTGCGGGCAAGGCTCCGACGAACAAATGCGTCGCGGGCGGCGCGGAAACGGCCGCCAGGGTCGCCGAGATCATGGGCGTCGCGGGCGGCATGGAAGAGCGCAGGATCGCCTTTGTACCCTGCTCGGGCTGCGAAGGCCACGCCGAGATGCGCTTCAACTACACCGGACCGCAGGACTGCCGGGCGGCCATGCTTTTCGGCGGAAAAAGCAACAAGACCTGTACCTTCGCCTGCATCGGCCTGGGCAACTGCACGCGCGCGTGCAAATTTGACGCGATCCACATCGTCGAGGGCATCGCCCGGGTGGACCGCTCCAAGTGCGTCGGCTGCGGCGCCTGCGCGGACGCCTGCCCCAAGAGCATCATCAAGCTCCTGCCGGAGAGCCAGCGCGTCATGCCCGCCTGCTCCAACAAGGACAAGGGCGGCCGCGTCATGAAGATCTGCGACTTCGGCTGCATCGGCTGCATGAAATGTCAGCGCGAATGCCCGGCCGACGCGATCAAGGTCGTCGACAACCTCGCTGTCGTGGACAACGACAAGTGCGTCAAATGCGGTCACTGCGTCGATGTCTGCCCGCGCGGCGTCATTCAGTGGTTCGAGAAAGCTGAATAGAGAAATGCCCCTTCAGAAACCGGCCTGCGTATGCAGGCCGGTTTTTTTCGCGCCTGCGGGATATGCTAAAGGCGAGGTGAAGGATTTGGAAAACAAAGATGAGATCCGGCAGATCCGCGAGCTCGGCGCCGCGGGCCTGCGCGGCATCCACTGCCTGACGATCATCGGCCAGATCGAGGGACACCAGCTGCTTGCCGAGGACGCGAAAACGACCAAATATGAGCACATCCTCCCGATGCTCGCCGCGATCGAGGAGAGCGAGGAGATCGGAGGGCTTCTGATCCTGCTCAACACGATGGGCGGCGACGTGGAGGCCGGGCTCGCGATCGCGGAGCTGATCGCGGGCATGAGCAAGCCGAGCTGCTCGCTTGTGCTCGGCGGGGGACACTCCATCGGCGTTCCGCTCGCCGTCGCCGCGCGGCGCAGCTTCATCGCGCCGTCGGCGGCCATGACGATCCATCCGGTGCGGCTCAACGGCATCGTGATCGGCGTGCCGCAGACCTACAACTATTTCGCGCGCATCCAGGAGCGCATCGTCCGTTTTGTGACGACCCATTCGCGCTGCACGCGCGAGGAATATCTGCGTCTGATGACAAACACTGACGAGTTGGCCAACGACGTCGGCAGCGTGATCTACGGCGAGGAGGCGGTGGAAAAGGGCCTGATCGACTCGCTCGGCACCCTTTCGGACGCCTTGAACTGGCTTCACGGTGAAATATCCGGAGCATAGTGGGGAGAAGTGCCGGGAAAGGTTTACGTAATATTCTGAAAACCCTTGTTTTATAAGGATTCTTGTGATAAAATAATTAAGTTAGAAAGAACATGGGGGTTTGAAGGATGACAATACTCAATGCGATACTGCTCGGCCTGATCCAGGGGATCGCCGAGTTTCTGCCCATTTCCTCATCCGGGCATCTCTCCATCCTCAACAACCTTTTTCATTTGACCACGACCGAAGACGGTCATCTGTTTTTCGATGTCCTTCTCCATCTCGGCACACTGTTTTCCGTCTGCGTCGTCTTTTGGCAGGATATCGTTCAGATGTTCTTCGAGGTGCTTGCTTTTCTCAACGTCGGCCCTCTTGCGGGCGAGCGCCGGCCGCACTATCCGGCGGCGCGGCTGTTTCTGATGATCGTCCTCGGCACGCTGCCGCTGTTCCTCATTCTGCCGATAAACGACATGATGGAGGGACTATACTATAAAAGCATTTTCATCGGCGTCATGCTGGTCCTGACCGGCTGCATCCTTTTTGTCGCCGACAAGATGCGGCAGGGGAGAAAGACCGAGAAAAACATGGGCATGCTCGATGCGATCATCATCGGCATCTGTCAGGCCGTGTCCACGATCCCCGGCCTGTCCCGCTCGGGAACGACGATCACGGCCGGCCTTGCGACGGGACTGCGCCGCGATTTCGCGGTCAAATTCTCTTTTCTGCTCTCGCTCCCGGCTGTGCTGGGCGCCAACATCCTCTCCTTTGCTAAAGCGATCAAGAGCGGCGTCGACTGGTCGCTGCTGCCCGCCTATCTCGTCGGTACGGTCGTTGCGATCCTCTCCGGCATCGCCTCGATCAGCCTGCTGAAGTACATCGCGAACAAGGGGAAATTCGGCGGCTTTGCGTATTACTGCTGGGTCGTCGGCGTCCTGAGCATCATCCTCACGGTTATTTTCGGCTAACGAAAGGAACGTTTCATGGCAAAAAGCTCCAAGAGCAGCACAAAAAAAACGTCTGCTCCCAAAACAAAGAAGAAAGCTGCGAATACCGCCGCTCCGAAAACCGAGACGGCGGCGCCTGCGCGTCCGATCCGCCGCGAGGTCGGCGGCGTCGGGCTGCTCGTCCTGGCGGCGCTCTCTGTCGTCGGCCTTTTCAACTACGGCGGCGCCGTCACGGCGGGCTTTACCGACATCCTGAAGGGCTTGATCGGCTACGGCTATTATATTTTGCCCGTCGCGCTGCTGCTCGGCGGCCTGACGCTGCTGCGGCATCGCGGCCGTCCGGTCCGTTTCCGCGTCTTTTCGGCGCTGGTCCTTCCGATCCTGCTCGCGGCGCTGCTCAACCAGATCTATTTTCTCAACGATTCGGCCAATTCCGCCCTCCCGGAACTGACCCGCACGCTTTTCCTCAAGGGTCAGTCCCTCCAGAGCGGCGGAGTGGTCGGCGGTATGCTGTCCCTGCTTTTGTTTGAGATCCTGAAGCTGTTTCTCAAAGGCTCCACCTTTATCGGCTTCATCTCTGCCACGGTCTTTGCCGGTCTTTTTCTTTTCTTCCTGATCAAGGCGATCAATTTCAACACGCTTGCCGCCTACGACAAGTTTAAGGAGCGCGCGTCGATCCCGTATGATCCCGCCGATTACGAGACGGAGGAAGAGGCCGGACCCGTCGTACAGGAGCGCATCCCCGCCGTTGAAAAACGCAGCGCACGGCCGCCGCGCGTCGCCGATCCCCGGATCGCGACCGCAGCCGCGCCGCGGCCGCGTACATATTCAACGGATATTCCGATCGGCGAAGAAGGAGAGGCCCTTCCGCTCAACCGTCTCGAGGACATCCCCGACCAGAGTTTTCCCGCCGGGGTCTCCCGCGCCAAGGTACGGCGCAAGACGCCCGAGGAGACGGCCGCGGCCTCCGGCTCGATCGAAAACGCAAAAGGAGTCAGCCTTTCCGGTCAGGATATCGGCGGCGGCTGGACGGAATACCGTGCCGGACCGAAAAACGCGGCGCCCGCCAAGGTCAGCCCGACCGTGCCCGTGACGGCCGAGATCTCCGATCCGCCGAAGACCGAGCGTCCCAAACGCGCCGAGATCGAAAAGGAGAAGGAAGCGCTTGCGCAGTCCATCAAGACCGAGAGCGAGGCTGCGGACGAGTACGTCTTCCCGCCCATCGAACTGCTCAACGAGGGCCTTTCCGCCGCCGGCGACGCGCGCGACGAAGTCGCGCTCAACCGCGAGCGCCTGGAGAACGCGATCCGCAGCTTCGGCATCAACGCGTCGATCGTCGGCGTGATCCGCGGTCCCACGGTCACACGCTATGATTTTGAGCTCGAGCAGGGCGTCAAGCTCGCGCGCGTAACGAATCTCGCGGGCGACCTCGCGCTGGCGCTCGGCGTGGTCAACGTCCGCATCGCCCCGATCCCGGAGAAGATCTCCACCGTCGGCATCGAGGTCCCCAACAAGATCGTCAGCACGGTCTATCTCCGCTCGATCCTGGAATCGCAGCGTTTCACCGGAGCGAAATCCCGCCTCTCCTTCGCCGTCGGCAAGGATATCGGCGGCGAGTGCATCGTCGGCAATATCGCCAAACTCCCGCATATGCTCATCGCCGGTACGACCGGCTCCGGCAAATCGGTCTGCATGAACTCGCTGATCCTCAGCCTGCTCTACAAGGCCCGGCCGGATGAGGTGAAGTTCATCATGATCGACCCGAAAATGGTCGAGCTGGGCATTTACAGCGGTATCCCGCACATGCTCACGCCCGTCGTGACCGAGCCGAAAAAGGCCGCCGGCGCGCTGCAGTGGGCCGTCGTGGAAATGCTCAAGCGCTACCGCCTGTTCTCTGAATCGGGCGTGCGCGATATCGAGAGCTACAACCGTCATTGTGAGATCACGGGCGAGGACAAGCTGCCGCAGGTCGTCGTTGTGATCGACGAGCTGGCGGACCTGATGATGATCGCCGCGAAAGAAGTCGAGGAGAGCATCTGCCGCGTCGCCCAGATGGGCCGCGCCGCGGGCATGCACCTCGTCGTCGCGACGCAGCGGCCCTCGGCCGACGTCATCACGGGTCTGATGAAGGCCAACATCCCCTCGCGCATCGCCTTCGCGGTCTCCTCCGCGATGGAAAGCCGCATCATCCTCGACCAGAGCGGAGCGGAAAAGCTCATCGGCATGGGCGATATGCTCTATTCGCCGCTCGGCAGCGGCAAGCCGACGCGCGTACAGGGTGCCTTCGTCTCCGACGAGGAGCGCGAGCGCGTGATCGACTTCATCAAGGAGAACAACCCCGGCGTCAAGGCCGAGACCAATCAGGAGATCGGCGAATACATGACGCGCGCCGAGCAGGGCAAGGACGGCGGAAAGGGCAAGGAGAGCGAGGACGAGGGTTCCTCCGCCGCGGGCGATTACGACGAGATGCTGCCCCAGGCGGTCGAGGCGATCCTTGAGACAAAACAGTGCTCCGTCTCCATGCTCCAGCGCCGCGTCAAGCTGGGCTATTCCCGCGCCGCGCGCATCGTCGATCAGATGGAGGAGCTCGGCATCGTCGGCCCCTACGAGGGCGCCAAGCCGCGCAGCGTATTGGTCGACCGGGAGGGCTGGCTGGAGATCCAGCGCCAGCTCGGCATGGCCGGCGACAGTGATCTTGCCCTTGCGCAGCAAATGAACGAGGATGAGGACTATTGAGAAAAGGGCGTTTTCCAACGCCCTTTTTTCTTGAAAGAGAGATCGTATGGACTATTTCAAGCCGGAAATGAATCTTGCGCAGATCAACCGGATCAGCATGCTCGGGCTCGCCCATATCGGCGACGCGGTCTATGAGCTGATGACCCGCGCTTCGCTCTGCGAGCAGGGACACACCGCCGTGCACGAGCTGCATCAGCTTGCCACGGCGCGCGTCAACGCTCCGGCGCAGGCCGCCGCGGCAGAGCGTGTGCTGCCGCTTCTCAGCGATGAGGAGGCGACGATCTACCGCCGCGGCCGCAACGCGCGCGTCAACTCCGTCCCGCATGCCGCCCAGGTGGGCGAATACCACGCCGCGACGGGCCTTGAGGCCCTCTTCGGCTGGCTCTATCTGCAGGGCAGGACCGAGCGGCTCAACGAGCTCTTTGCCGCGCTGCAGGGCGGCGGGGAAGGGGAGCCGTGAGATGCCGCTCGACGCCGTAACGCTCTGCGCCCTGACGGCGGAGCTGAAAGAACTCGCCGAGGGCGCGAAGATCGACCGTGTGCAGCAGCCGGAAAAGGAAGTGCTGCTGCTCACGTTGCGCACGCGGGAAGGAAACCGCAGGCTGCTTATCAGCGCGGCCGTCTCCGGCGCGCGAGTGCACTTCACCGGGCAGAGCTTCGAAAACCCCGCCGAGCCGCCGATGTTCTGCATGCTGCTGCGCAAGCACCTTGTCGGCGCGCGCATCCGCGAGCTTGTCCAGCCGGACTTTGAGCGCATGCTGCTCTTCCGTCTCACG
The DNA here is from genome assembly GCA_902761055.1 of Oscillospiraceae bacterium. Classification (GTDB taxonomy): domain Bacteria; phylum Bacillota; class Clostridia; order Oscillospirales; family Oscillospiraceae; genus Limivicinus. Next base: position 163,394 of record CACWIS010000001.1, on the reverse strand, counting down.
TCGCGCGACGAGCTGGGCGATGAGAGCGACAAAACGCTCGCCGTCGAGCTGATCGGCCGCAGTGCGAACATCATCCTCGTCGGCTCCGACGGGCGGATCATCGACTGCCTGCGCCGCATGGAATACGCCGGCGAGGGCCGCGGCATGCAGCCGGGTATGCTCTACCGTATGCCGCCGAGGCAGGAAAAATTGCCATTCTTTACCTGCGGCGAACAGGAGCTGTCCGCTGCGCTCCTCCGCTTTGAGCGGGGCGCCGAACTGGATAAAGAGCTGCTGCGCAGCTTCTCCGGCCTTTCGCCGCTGATCTGCCGCGAGCTCGCCTTTCGCAGCCGCGGGGACGTCGATCTTTTGAAAGAAAACGCGATCGCGCTGCGAGAGACGGTCTCCGCGGGGGACTTTCGGCCCACGCTTGTAAGTGTGGACGGCGCTGCCCGTGATTTCAGTTTCATGGCGCTCAATCAGTACGGTCCGGAGGGACAGTGCGAATCCTTTGAGAGCTTTTCCGCGCTCCTCGACGCCTTCTATGCACGGCGAGACAGGCAGGAGAGCCGCCGTCGCCGCAGCCGGGAGCTGCTGCGCGCCGTCAAAACCGCGCATGAACGCCTGGAACGGAAGCTTGCCGTGCAGAGAAGGGAACTGGCCGACACGGCCGGACGCGAGGAGATCCGTCGGCAGGCGGAGCTGATCACCGCCAATATCTACCGGATGAAAAAAGGGGAGAGAGAGCTCGTCTGCGAGGACTATTTCCGCGAGGATTGCCAGCCGGTCCGCATCCCGCTCGACCCGCTCAAATCGCCGCAGCAGAACGCCGCGTCTCTGTATAAGGATTTCAATCGCAAAAAGGCCGCGGAGGAGCATCTGACCGGATTGATTGCCGAGGGCGAGAAGCAGTGCGACTATCTCGCCGCCGTGCTCGACGAGATCGAGCGCGCCGAGACCGAACGCGACCTGGCAGATATCCGCCGGGAGCTCGTTTCAACCGGTTTTCTCAAACGGATGCACACGCAGAAGGGCGAGCGCTTCAAACCGCAGGCGCCGCTGCGCTTCCGCTCCTCGGACGGCTTTGAGATCCTGGTCGGCCGCAGCAACGTCCAGAACGACGAGCTGACCTTCAGGCTCGCGCGCCGTACCGATCTCTGGCTCCATACGCAGCGCGTGCACGGCAGCCACGTCATCCTGCGCACGGACGGCGTCGAGCCGCCGCAGCGTACGCTCGAGGAGGCCGCCTCACTCGCCGCCTATTATTCGCAGGGCCGCGGGGCAGGGAAGGTACAGGTTGACATAACACAAGTCAGGCACGTAAAAAAACCCTCCGGGGCTTTGCCCGGCGCGGTGCTCTATACAGATTACTCCACGATCCTCGCCGCGCCCGACGAGACGCTTGCGGAGAGACTGAAAACAACGGTGCAATAAGCGTATTCACCGCATACGCACAGAGAAAAACAGCAGGCACTTTAAAAAGTGCCTGCTGTTTTTCTTCGGCGCCCATCTCTCCCGGCGCATCGTTCCGTTTTTGCGCACCTGCTTTTGCAGACAATGCGGAGAAGAGCACGCAAAGCGTCTGCCGTTTCAGCGGAAGCTCGGTTTTTTCCCTCCGGCGGGCGGCACGTAGCCGACGGCCATATCGGGCGCGTATTCCTGCAGCGTCGCGAGGGCGTCGTCCGCCTCTTTCTCCTTGTTGAAGATCAGATTGGCGAATTCCTTTCCTTCATGCACAAGAATGAGCCTGTAGTAATAGATCGGAGGGCTGTCGTCCGGCTGCGTCTCGCTAATGCGGATGAAGGCGCGCTCAATGTATTCATAGGGGACATAGTATTTCACGCCGAGGTCACGGTAATAGAAGCACAGCTTTCCGAAGCGCACACGCCCGATCGCAGGCGCGCTCCTGTAATCCTCGACGTGCTCCTCGTCGCGGATATACTTCCTGTCGACGCCCTTGAGCCGGATCTTTCCTAATCCGAACATTCGTGCGCACCAGCCTTTCGTTTGAAGAATTCGAGCTCGTACCATTTGTGCGGCAGCTTCGCGGCAATGATCACCGCGCAGCAGCCCGCAAGCGTGCCGACCAAAAAACCTGCCACAACGTCAGAGGGATAGTGGACGCAGAGATAGATCCGCGCGATCCCCATCAGAAGCCCAAAGAGCAGCGCCGTCCAGCTCACGCGCTTGTTCCCGAGCAGGAATACCGGCACACAGGCGCCGAAGGCCGCCGTCGTATGTCCGGAGGGAAAGCTCTTGTCGCTCTCGGTATTCATGCCGACGAGCTGCCAGAAGCGATAATAGATACCGCTTTGATCCACGTATGGTCTCGCCCGTGCGATGACAATCTTCAGACAGCAGTTCGTCACAAGCGCGCCGAGCGCGAGACCGAGACACATCGCCGTGCCGAAGCGGCGTGTGGGCCGGTAGAGCGTCAGCAGCAGCGAGAGGAAGATCAGGAACGCGCCGCCCTTGCCGAGGATCGAAATGAATTCAAAAAAAGGGGTGAAGAATCCGCCGCCGATCTCATAGAGCCTGTGGATCGCGGTCGTGATGGCGATGTCGAATCCGGCGAAAGTGGAATTGATCCACAGCGCCGAGGCAGTTTCCGTCATGGACTCCGGTTTCCTTTCGTCTTTTTTTCTGATTTTACCACAGCATCCCATTTCCTGTCTATAAAAAAGCGGCGCATTTCCCGCCGCGGCGCGTGAAACTTTCCCGTTTCTCTTGTTGAGAACTGCACGCGGGCATGATATAATAAACAAATAGATCAATGGAACGGAGCGCTTATGGACAGCTTCAAACTGCAATCTCCCTATCAGCCGACCGGCGACCAGCCGGAGGCCATCGACGCGCTTGTCACGGGGCTTGAAAATGGCCTTGAGGAACAGGTGCTGCTCGGCGTGACCGGCTCGGGCAAGACCTTCACGATGGCAAACGTCATCGCGCGCGTCAATCGCCCGACGCTCGTGCTGGCTCACAACAAAACGCTGGCCGCGCAGCTGTGCAGCGAATTCAAGGAGTTTTTCCCGGACAACGCCGTGGAGTACTTCGTCAGCTACTACGACTACTACCAGCCGGAGGCCTATATCCCGCACACGGATACCTATATTGAAAAGGACGCCTCCACCAACGACGAGATCGACCGGCTTCGCATCAGCGCGACCTGCTCGCTGCTCGAGCGGCGCGACGTCATCGTCGTCAGCTCGGTCAGCTGCATCTACGGTCTCGGCGAGCCGGACGACTTCGCCTCCATGACCGTATCTCTGCGTCCCGGCCAGAATTGGGAGATCGGCGATCTGCTGCGCCGCCTTGTGGAGATCCGCTATGAGCGCAACGACATCGCATTCGAGCGCAACATGTTTCGCGTACGCGGCGACACGGTCGAGATCTTTCCCGCTTATTCGCACGACCGCGCGATCCGGGTCGAGTTCTTCGGCGACGAGATCGACCGCATCAGCGAGGTCAATGTCCTCACCGGCGTTCCGATCCGCTATCTGAGCCACGCCGCGATCTATCCCGCCAGCCATTATGTCACGACGCGCGACAAGCTCGACGCCGCCATCGAACGGATCCGGAAGGAGTGCGACGAGCGGGAGGCCTGGTTCAAGGCGCACGACAAGCTCCTCGAGGCGCAGCGTATCCGCCAGCGCACGGACTATGATATCGAGATGATCCAGGAGCTTGGCTACTGCAGCGGCATCGAGAATTATTCCCGCGTGATCTCGAACCGCGCGCCGGGCAGCGCGCCGATGACGCTGATGGACTACTTTCCGAAGGATTTTCTGCTCTTCATCGACGAGAGCCACGTCACCGTCCCGCAGGTACGCGCGATGTACAACGGCGACCGCGCCCGCAAGGAGAGCCTGGTGGAGTACGGCTTCCGCCTGCCCTCGGCCTTCGACAACCGCCCGCTGAAATTTGAAGAGTTCAACGACAAGATCGACCAAGTCATCTACGTCTCCGCCACGCCCGGCGAGTACGAGCGCGAGCGCGCGGGGCAGATCGCCGAGCAGGTCATCCGACCGACCGGACTGCTCGATCCCGAGATCTTTGTGCGCCCCGTCGAGGGACAGATCGACGATCTGATCGGCGAGATCAACGCCAAGATCGAAAAAAAGCAGCGGGTGCTCGTCACGACGCTGACCAAAAAGATGGCGGAGGAGCTCTCGGCCTATCTGCTCAATTCCGGTATACGCTGCCGTTATATGCACAGCGACGTCGGCACGATCGAGCGCATGGAGATCATCCGCGACCTGCGCCTCGGCGAGTTTGACGTGCTCGTCGGCATCAACCTGCTGCGCGAGGGCCTCGACATTCCGGAGGTCGGCCTCGTTGCGATCCTCGACGCGGACAAGGAGGGCTTCCTGCGCAGCGAGACGAGCCTGATCCAGACGGTCGGCCGCGCGGCCCGCAACGCCGACAGCTTCGTTTTGATGTACGCCGACACGATCACGCCCGCGATGCGCGCCTGCATCGACGAGACGCGGCGGCGCCGCGACAAGCAGACGGCCTACAACAGGGCCCACGGCATCACGCCGCAGACGATCACCAAGGATGTGCGCGAGCTGCTGGAGATCTCGACCTCTGCCGCGGCGGCTGAGGGCGGCGCGAAAAAGGGCGGCGTGAAGATGACCGAGCGCGAGCGCAGAGAGCTGATCGCAGACCTCGAGAACAAGATGCGCAAGGCCGCGCAGATGCTCGAATACGAGATCGCCGCGCAGCTGCGCGACGAGATCATCCGCCTGCGCGGAGAGAAGTGAGGGAAGAAAATGAATCTGATGATCCTCGACGGCAACAGCATCGTCAACCGCGCCTTTTACGGCGTGCGTCCGCTGACCGCACCCGACGGGACGCCGACCAACGCGGTCTACGGCTTCCTCGCGATCCTGCGCCGTTTGCTCGACGAGGTCGCTCCGGACGCGCTGTGCGTGGCCTTCGATCTGAAGGATCCCACCTTCCGGCACCGCGCCTATGAGGGCTACAAGGCCCAGCGCCGTCCGATGCCGGACGAGCTCGCCGCGCAGATGCCCGTGCTGAAGGACGTGCTCGATGCGATGGGCGTCCGCCGCTACGAGCTGCCCGGCTACGAGGCGGACGACATCCTCGGCACCGCGGCCTCCGTCTGCGAAAAACAGGGCTGGCAGTGCACGGTCGTCACCGGCGACAAGGACTCTCTGCAGCTCATATCGGACAACACGACGGTCTGCAACGTGCGCACTGCCAAAAGGCAGACCGATACGATCCTCTATACCCCCGCGCGCTTTGCGGAGGAGTACGGCTTCACGCCGGAGAAAATGGTCGACCTCAAGGCCCTGATGGGCGACAGCTCCGACAACATCCCCGGCGTGCCGGGCATCGGAGAGAAGACCGCGATGGAGCTCGTGCGGCGCTACGGCGGCGTCGAGCAGATCTACGCAGCTCTGCCGGAGCTTGAGATCAGGGAGGGGGTGCGCAAAAAGCTCGCAGAGGGCGAGGAGAGCGCAAAGCTTTCCTATTGGCTCGCCACCATCTTCCGCGAGGTGCCGATGGAGTTTTCTCCGGAGGACAATCTCTGGCATGAAAACTATACGCCTGCGCTTTATCCGCTTTTCAAGCGCCTCGGCTTCAACAAGTTCATCGAAAAATGGAATGTAATGCCCGACGAGAGCGCGGTTCCCTCCGCGGACGGGCACTCCGCTCTTCCGCAGAGGAGCCTTGCTGACGAGGACGAAGCGCGTGCGCTGATCGCCTCGCTGGAGAGCTGTGAGACCATCGCGCTCGTCCCGCGCGACGGGCTCGACGGTGTGGAGCTCTGCGACGGAAAAACTGTTTATACGGCCTCCTGGTTGCTTTGCGGCGAGGGATACAATGCGCTTCTGCGCGCGGCGGTACGCAAGAAGATCGTCTCCCACAACGTCAAGGACTTCATCCGCCTGTTGCTCGACGAGGGTCTTGCGGTCGACGGCTTTGTTTTCGACACCGCGCTCGCGGGCTACCTGCTCGACGCGACGGACGGCGACTATTCGCCCGCGCGGCTCAGCGCGCGCTATCTCGGCTATGAGTGCGCCGGGGCGGAGGCCGCCTGGCTGCTCTATGAGCCGATGGACGGCAAACTGCGCGAGCTTGGAATGGACCGGCTCTATTACGCGGCCGAGCTTCCGCTCTGCCGTGTGCTCGCGGAGATGGAGCGTGCCGGCTTTCTTGTGGACCGCAAGGCCCTCTATGAGTTCGGCGAAAGCCTCAACGATCAGATCGACGCGCTGCAGCGCAGTATCTGGGATCACGCCGGCCATTCCTTCAACATCAACTCGCCCAAACAGCTCGGTGAGGTATTGTTCGATGAGCTGCAGCTTCCCTCAGGCAAGAAGACCAAGACCGGCTGGAGCACGAACGCCGATGTACTGGAAAAGCTGATCGGAAAGCATGAGATCGTCGGAGAGATCCTCGATTACCGCATGCTCACAAAGCTCAAATCGACATACGCGGAGGGACTTCTGAAAGTCATCGCGCCGGACGGCCGCATCCACACGAGCTTCCAGATGACCGTCACGGCGACGGGGCGTCTCTCCTCGACCGAGCCGAACCTGCAGAACATCCCCGTGCGCCGCTCTCTCGGCGCGCAGATCCGGCGCATGTTCGTCGCCGCACCGGGCAACATGCTCGTCGATGCGGACTACAGCCAGATCGAGCTGCGCCTGCTGGCCCACATCTCCGGAGACAGGGCCATGCAGGAGGCCTTCCTCAGCGGCGAGGATTTCCACGCCGTCACGGCCTCCAAGGTCTTCAACGTTCCGCTCGAGGAGGTCACGCCGACGCTGCGAAGCCGCGCCAAGGCCGTCAATTTCGGCATCGTCTACGGCATTTCCGCCTTCTCGCTCGCGCAGGATATCCACGTCCGCCCCTACGAGGCGAAGGAGTATATGGAGGCCTATCTCGAGAAGTACCACGGCGTGCGCGACTATATGAAGCGCGTCGTCGAACAGGCCCGCGAGAACGGCTATGTCTCGACGCTCTTCGGCCGCCGCCGCGCGCTGCCGGAGCTGAAAAGCAGCAACTTCAACACGCGATCCTTCGGCGAGCGCGTCGCGCTGAACATGCCCATCCAGGGCACGGCGGCCGACGTCATCAAGCTTGCGATGGTGCACGTTGCGAAGCGCCTGCGCGACGAGGGCCTGCAGGCCCGGCTGCTGCTGCAGGTGCACGACGAGCTGATCGTCGAGTGTCCGGAGAGCGAGACCGAGCGCGTCAAGACCCTTTTGCGCGAGGAGATGGAAGGCGTCGTAAACTTCTCCGTCCCGCTGTCCTGCGAGGCAAAGTCCGGAAAAACTTGGGCGGAGGCGCATTGAGCATGGAGATCCTGATCCGGGACGCAGCCGCGTCCGATCTTGACGCGCTTGAGGGCCTGGAGAAGGCTTGCTTTTCCGACCCCTGGAGCCGCGAGGTGTTTGCCGCTCAGCTCCCCGACGAACGGCATGAATTCCTCGTTGCGGAGTGTGGCGGCAGACTGCTTGGATATGTCACGATGATGTGTGTTCTCGACGAGGGCGACATTTCCAACGTCGCGGTCGAGCCCGGCGCGCGGCGAAACGGCATAGGCCGCGAACTTGTGGCGGAAATGCTGCGCCGCGCGGAAAGAAGATCGCTCGCGGCGGTCATGCTTGAGGTGCGTGAGCATAACGAGGCCGCGATCGCGTTGTACGACGAAGCGGGCTTTGTGCCTGTCGGCCGCCGCCGCGGCTATTACGAGCGTCCGCGCGAGGATGCGATCCTGATGACACTATGGATGGACAAGGAAGAGAAAGCATGAAAATACTTGCATTTGAATCCACCTGCGATGAAACGGCCGTCGCCGTCGTCGAGGACGGAAGAACGATACTGACCGATCAGATCTTCTCGCAGGCCGACCTGCACGCCGTCTACGGCGGCGTCGTGCCGGAGATCGCTTCACGCTGCCACGTCGAGTCGATCTCGCTGCTGACCGAGCGCGCGCTGGAAAAGGCGGGGATCACGCGCGAGGAGATCGACGCCGTCGCCGTAAGCTATGCGCCCGGGCTGATCGGTGCCGTGCTCGTCGGCGTGAATTTCGCCAAGGCGGCCGCGCTCGCGCTCGGCGTCCCGCTGGTCCCCGTGCACCATATCCGCGGGCATATCGCCGCCAACTATCTGGCCTATCCGGAGCTTGAGCCGCCGTTCCTCTGCCTGGCGATCTCCGGCGGCAATACGCTGCTTATTGACGTCAAGGATTACACGGACATGGAGATCCTCGGACAGACGCGCGACGACGCGGCAGGGGAATGCTTTGACAAGACTGCGCGCGTGCTCGGCCTGCCCTATCCGGGCGGCAAGCCGATCGACGAGCTCTCCCGCGGCGGGGACGATACGAAGTACAGCTTCCCGATCTCCCACATCGAGGGAAACCCCTACGACATGAGCTTTTCCGGACTGAAGACCGCAGTCATCAATCTGGTCCACAACGCCGCGCAGAAAGGCGAGGAGCTGGACCGCAGGGCGCTCGCCGCCTCCTTTACGAAAGCGGTCAGCGACAGCCTTGTCCCGCGCGCGATCGCCGCGGCAAAGGAAAAGAGGAGAGCGCGTCTGGTCGTCGCGGGCGGCGTCGCGGCCAACTCGCGGATCCGCGCCGATTTTCAGAAGGCGGCCGCGGAAAACGGCCTGGAGCTCTTTATCCCGCCGCTGCGGCTTTGCGGCGACAACGGCGCAATGATCGGCGCGCAGGGCTATTACGAGTATCTTGCGGGCGTCCGCGCAGGGAGCGATCTCAACGCCTTTGCAACAATGGACCTCAACGCATCCTTTTCCTGACGGCGCTGAAATTGAGGGAGAATGTAGAGGAAAGAGGGAAAAGATATGACGTCCGTTCACGAAGGACATCGAGAACGAATGAAAAAGCAGTTTGCCGAGCACGGCGCGGCGAGCATGAGCGACATCCAGTTTCTGGAGATGCTGCTGTTCTATGCTATCCCGCGCCGCGACACCAACGTGCTGGCGCACGCACTGCTTGACCGTTTCAACTCGCTGCGCGGCGTGCTGGATGCTGACCCCTCCGAGCTGGAGCGAGTCGAGGGGATCGGTGAAAATGCAGCGATCTTTCTCAAAACGGTGCGCGAGGCGCTCCGGCGCTATACGACCGAGCCGCTGAAAGGCCAGCGCTATATCCTTTCCTCCTCGGACGCAGGCGAATACTTTGTCCCCATCCTGCAGTACGAGACGGAAGAGAAGGCTTATCTCATGTGTTTGGACGCCCGCGGCAGGATCATCAGCTGCAGCGAGGTCGCATCCGGAACGCTCAGCACGATCAATATCAACATCCGTCAGATCGTTGATGACGCGGTGCGCCGCAGGTGCACGACCGTCATTCTGGCACACAATCATCCGAACGGCTATGCGTTTCCGTCCGCAGAGGACCGGATCTTCACGGACGAACTCAAAAAGGCGCTGAAGATCATGGAGATCCGTCTCAAGGACCATATCATTGTTGCCGACGACGACTATGTATCTTTTGCCCAATCCGGATACATCTGATCCGGCAGACGGGCAAGTATGATTATGTAAACTATTTACTGTTTCTTTTTTGTAACCATGCTCGGTTTGCGGTTTCGACATTTTTCGTTCGGCTTCCGGATTTTTTGCGGTTCGTCAACAAATTCTGCGTGTTGAAAAAGCTGTTGAAAATGTTGATAACTATTTGCAAACAAATTATCGCTTCAGATTATGTCGTCTTTTTTCCGCTCTCCTTCAGCCGTTTCCGATTTCGTAATCGCCGCCTTTTGCTCAAAAAAATGCACGAATAATATAAGAATCCCTCCGGTTTTTTTCGGCGTTTTCCGTTTTTGTAACACCCTTATACAATCTGTAATTTGAATGATTTTCGGTTGACTTGCCGCATCTTTTATGCTACAATACCGCTTGCGTTCAGGAAAACCCTGTTTTTCCGTTCTCTGCTGGTGTAGCTCAGTCGGTAGAGCGACGCACTCGTAATGCGTAGGTCGCCGGTTCGAGTCCGGCCTCCAGCTCCAAAAGATCCTGTACATGATGCACAGGATCTTTTTTTCTGTCTTTTCATGGAGCGCTGGATTTTTGCTTCGACAGCCGTTATAATGATCCTATCAAAACAAGGGGGAGGGACCGGCATGTTAAAACGGATCACCGCGCTGCTGCTGTCTCTCGCCCTGTTTTTCTCTCTCTGCGCCTGCGGCGAGCCGGAAACCGCGCCGCGTGCGGAGCATGAGCTTGTGATCACCGTCTTTTCTCTCGGCAAGGCGGACTCGATCCTTGTCGAGTGCGGCGGAAGCAGCATGCTCATCGACTGCGGAGAGAAGGCGCACGGCGCGCTTCTTCTCCGCGAGCTTGCCGCGCGCGGGATCAAGCGTCTGGACGTCCTGCAGATCACGCATTTCGACAGGGACCATGTCGGCGGCGCGGCAGCGATCCTCGGAGAAGTGGAGGTCGGCACGATCCTGTGCCCCGCGTATGAGGGAAGAGGGAAGGAGTATTTCAGCTTCCTCCGCGCCGCGGCGGCCTTTCCGGGCCTGACCGCCGTCGCCGAGCCGCTGACGATGCTGCTCGGAACGGCCGAATGCACGGTCTACCCGGCGGAGGACCCCTCTGCCTTTGACGCGGGCGCGGACGGTTTCGACAACGAGATGTCCCTTGTCACGATGCTCGATTTCGGCGGCGGGCGTTTCCTGTTCTGCGGCGACGCGGAAAAAGGCCGTATCCGGCAGATGCTCGCCTCGGACGTCGACTGGAGCTGCGACTGGATCAAGCTGCCGCACCACGGCCGCTACAGCAAGCAGCTCGCCAGGCTGCTGAGAAAAAGCGGCGCTCGCTATGCGGTGATGACCGTTTCCGATGATGCGCCGGCCGAGGAGAAGACGCTTTCCCTGCTCACGGATCTCGGGATCGAGGGCTTCGATACGCTTTCGGGCGCCGTCGTCACGACGTTCGACGACGGGACGCTCCGTATCGCTACGGAGACGGAAAACGGGGAGGCGAGGAAATGATCGATCTGACGACGCTCCTGGAAACGCCGCGTTTCCTGCTGATCCTGCTGGCTGTGAGCTGGCTTGTCCTGTTCGCCTTCACCATTCTCCGGCCGCAGCGGCTGTTCAACTGTGCGCTGCTGCTCGCTGCGCTTTTTCTCACCCTTCTGACTGTCTGCTCTTTCCTGACCCGCAGCGCGCCGCAGGCGCTTGCCGCCTGCGGGCTGGCCGCTGCCCTGTTTGTTTTTCTGATCCCGCTCATGCTGATCTGGAACGGGATCGTGATGCTGAAAAAGGAATCCCGATCCTTTCACAACATTCTTTCCCTGCTGATCGGGCTGTTCATGGCCCTCGCCGAGATCGCGCTGCTCCTTGTTGTGTTTACAGATCTGACGCGCCGCGTCGATCCGTCGCTTCCGATCCTTTTGCAGTTTTTCATAGGCTCGGTCCTTTACGGTTCTGCCCTGCTGTTGAGCTTTATCCTTTATACCCTCTATATGCAGCTCCTCCCGCACCTCCGCCGGTTTGATACGATCATCGTCCACGGCTGCGCGCTGCTGGACGGTGACCGCGTGTCGCGCATCCTTGCCAATCGGCTCGACAAAGCGCTTGAACTCTTCCGCAAGAGCCGCGGACGCGCAATGATCGTTGTCAGCGGCGGCCAGGGCGACGACGAGACCGTTTCGGAAGCGGAGGCCATGCGGGCTTATCTGCTGGAGAAAGGCGTCCCGGACGAACAGATCCTTCTCGAGCGCTTCAGCCGCTCGACGGAGGAAAACCTGCGTTTCTCCCGGCAGCTTCTTGAAGAACACGGCGGAGGCGGCCGAATTGCGCTGGTGACCAGTAATTATCATGTCTATCGCTGTATCCTCCTGGCGCGCGAACTGAACATGCGCTGCACCGGGATCGGCGCAAAAGTCGCATGGTATTACTGGCCGAGCGCCGTGATCCGTGAGTTTGCGGCCGTTTTCACACGCCGCAGGTATTTCATCCTGACGGTCCTCGGCTACGGCCTTTGCGTTCTGCTCCCGCTGGCGCTGCAGATCTTCGGGCCGTGAAGGACGCATCTCCCGGGAGGCCCTGGCGGCAATCGCTTTTTTTGAATGAACGAAAAAACCGGCTCACGGTATCGACCGTGAGCCGGTTTCTTTTATTCACTTCAATCACTGAAGGTCGGGATAAAATCGGGTTCGTATCCCATTTCGCGAACGCGCTTGCGGATCTCTTTCGGATCGCGGTTGAAAAAAGCTGTACGCAGTTCGTCGTCGGGGATAAAACGCGAATAGGCGTTGCAGAAGAGATCAAAGGTGCTTCGCTCGGAGATCTGCGAATGAGGCAGATACATGAGAAGGGCGGAGACTGCGCCGACGCAGAAGCTGATCGAAAGATAGGGTTTGCAGAAGCGGATGACAAGAAAGGCGACGATGGCGATCGTCACGAGGCAGACCAGGACGGAGATATTCGTGTATTTGTCCGCGCCCGGCGCGATCAGATCCTTGTCCTTCGCGCGCATTTTCCTGATCATCGGATACGCGGCGCTGAAATTAAAAACGAGTTGTCTGCCGAAGAGATAACAGAAAAGCCAGCCGCCGAAAAAGATCGCGGCAGCCCACATGATTTTCATGGCCATAGAGATGTCCTCCGTATCTTTTTTTACTGTTGCATCATAGCACAAGGGGTGGAAAGATTCAAGAATAAATCCTGCCGCCGCTCATATATTGTCCACGGGAAGTGAGAAGCATGGATCCTTTCGCTGCGGCGTTGGCGCTGCTGCCGCAAAAATATGTTCCTGCGCTTGAGCCGTACGCGCGATATCATCCGGAAGAGCTGCGTCTGCGCGTCGGACAAGCGCCGGCGCTCAGCTACGGCTTTTCAGAGCATCCGGTATCCGCTCCGAAGCTCGAAGAAGAGGATCTTGTACGGGTCCTCCAGAAGGCGACGGGCGCCTCGCTTTACAGTGCCGCCGAATCGATGCGCAAGGGGTATTTCAGCACGGGTACGCTGCGTCTCGGCGTTTGCGGCAGAGCAAGCGTTCAGGAGCATGGGACAGGCTACAGCCGGTATTCCTCGATCAGTGTGCGTCTTGCGCGCGAGCTGCCGGACGTATGCAAAGAGGCGGCGTGCGAACTGTATGGAGACGGCTTTGTCAATACGCTGATCCTCTCGCCGCCGGGAGGAGGAAAGACGACTGCGCTGCGCGATCTGATCCGGATACTCGCCGACGGAGGCACGCGTGTCGGCGTGATCGACGAGAGAGGCGAGCTCGATGAAAAACTGTACGATCTCGGCCGCTGCAGCGACGTGATATCGGGGACGGACAAGCTCTCGGGGGCGCTGCTGCTTTTGCGCTCCATGACGCCGCAGGTTATCGCGGCAGACGAGATCAGCGCGCCGCAGGATATCGCTGCGATACGAGAGATCTACGGCTGCGGGACGGGGATCGTGGCGACCGCGCACGCATGCGGGCCGGAGGATCTGAAACGACGTGAAAGCTACCGGGAACTGCTGCGCTGCGGCGTTTTTCGCAAGGCGCTCATCATCCGCGCGGTGCGCGGAAAAAGACGTTATGAAGTGAAGGAGCTGACAGGATGAAGCTCGTCGGCGCCGCCGCGATCCTGCTCGGAAGCCTGCTCGCGGCGCTTACACAGCTGAACGCAGAGAAAACAAGAGAGGAGACCCGCCGGGCGCTGCGGCGCTCGCTCATTCTGCTCAGAAACGAGCTTTACGAGCGGCAGACAATCCTGCCCGAGGCCTTCCCGGGATTGGCCGGGGCGAGCGGATGCGAAGCGGCGCAGGGCTTTTACGTCTTTCTCTCGGAGGAGATGCGGCAGCTCGGCGAAAGATCTTTTTCCACGATCTGGCGCGACTGCGCCGGGAAAAAGCTCGCCATGCTTGACGAAGAGGACACCGAAGCGATCGCCTCGCTCGGAACGACGCTCGGCGGGAGCGAGCTGGAGCTGCAGTGCGCGGCGCTTGAAAAGTGCGCCGATACACTCGAAAGAAAAAGCGCGCAGTGCGCGGCGGAACGCGCGGAAAAGAGAAGAATGACGCTCGGCGTGACGCTCTCGCTCGGCGCGTTCGTTATTATTCTTCTGATTTAGGGGACGGCATGGACGTAGAACTGATCTTCAAGGTGGCTGCGGTCGGGATCCTGGTCGCAGTACTCAACATCCTGCTTCAACGCTCCGGACGGGACGAGCAGGCGCTGATGACGACGATCGCGGCGCTGGTTGTCGTGCTGATGATCCTTGTGCAGAAAATCAGCGAGCTGTTTTCGATGATCCGGACGCTTTTCGATCTGTAGCGATGGTGATCCTGATCAAGAGCGGCGCGCTGATGCTGGTCGGCTGCAGCGCGGCGCTTGTCATTCGCCGTACGAATCCGGAGCTCTCGCTCGCCGTCAGCATCGCCGCTGTCTGCTGTCTGCTCGCCATGACGATCCCCCTCGGCGCGTCGCTCAAGGAGCTCTGTGAAACGGTAAGGCGCGAATACGGCGTGGGCGAGGTCTATCTGCTGCCGCTGATGAAATGCTGCGCAGCCGCGCTCCTCGCGCGTCTGACGGCCGATCTCTGCAGGGAGGCCTCACAGGCTGCGGCCGCTTCCGCCATGGAGCTGCTGGGGCTGCTGTGCGCGATCAGTTCGGCGATGCCCTTGCTGCGCAGTATGCTCGAGGCGATCGGAGAGATGCTGTGAAAAAGCTCGGTATGATCGCGTTTTTTCTCCTGCTGCTTTTCCTGCTGCCGCCCCCGCCCGTTTGGGCGGAGGGGAGCGCGGTCGACGTCGGCGCGGTAGAGGAGGAATTGGACGAAGAGGCGCGGGAGATCGGAGGAGAATTGAAAACAGACGGGAGCTACGACCTCGACGGCGCGCTCGCGCGGCTGTGGGCCAGGGCAAAGCGTACGGCGCTGGAAAAGCTGCGCGGCGAGCTGCGGGAGATGACGCGCATCGCGGCGCTCGCCGTGCTCTGCTGCGTTGCGGAGTCGCTGTGCGGCGAGGCGCGCATCCGGGAGCTGATCTCGATCTGCGCCTGCGCCGCTGTCACGGTCTGTGTTGCGGGCTCCGTGGATTCGCTGACGGGAGATCTGACCGCGGCGATGAATGAAATGTGCGCTTATGCCCGGGCGGCGCTCCCGGCCGTCTATACGGCGGCGGCAGTCAGCGGCGCGGTCGTCTCTGCCGGAGCGAAATACGCCGCGGTGCTGCTTTGCCTGAACATCATGATGGAGCTGCTTTTTCGTCTGACGATCCCGTTGATCTACGCCTATCTTGCGCTCTGCGTCTGCAGGAGCATTTTTCCCAACGCCGTGCTGAACGCGGCCGTATCGATGAGCAAATGGCTTGCCGTGAGCATGATGACGCTGCTTACGACGGGCGTGAGCGCATATATCGGACTGACGGCCGCACTGACGGGCGGGGCGGACGCGATGGCGGTCAAGGGGACGAAGACGGTGATCGCGAGCGCGCTCCCCGTCGTGGGCGGGATTCTCTCCGACGCGGCCTCCGTCGTCCTCGCGGGCGCCGCCGTCATCAAAAACGCGGCGGGCGTCTTTGCGCTGATCGGCGTATGCGCGCTTTCGATCACGCCCTTTGCGGCAATCGGCGCCAAGCTGCTGCTTTTCCGTCTCTGCGCCGCGATCGCTGCGGCGGCAGAAGGAAAGCGGCTCGCCGGACTGCTCGGCGATATGGGGAGCGCGCTGGGGATGCTGCTCGGCGTTCTGGGTAGCCTTACGCTCCTGCTCTTTCTGTCCTTTATGGCGGCGATCAGGACGGTGAGCGCATGAATACGGTCTCGCTGCGCGGCATCTGCGCCGCATCGGTCTTTTTCGGGATCGCGCTCTGTCTGCTGCCGGAGGGAAGAGAAAAACAGATCGCCTCGCTCTGCGCCGCATCCGCGCTGGTTTTGATGTTCATTCACTGTTTCAGAGCGGCGGACTGGGAGAGCTATGCGCTTTCTCTCGCCGAGCTGCGCGGCGCATCGGATGCGATCAGCGCCTCGGCTGACGCGCAGGGCAGACAGCTCCGGCGCTTTGTCATAGAGCAGGAGTGCGGAGAATATATTTGGGACAAAGCCGTTGAGTTGGAGCTTGAGGTCCGGGACGTGGCTGTCGGCACGGCCTGGAGTGAAGAGGGCGTGTGGGTGCCGCAGAGCGCTGTGATCACGCTGGGAAGAGACGGCGCGCGGCGCGAACGGCTCTCCTCGCTGATCGAGGCGCAACTCGGTATCCCCGCAGCGCGTCAGGAGTGGAGATTTGAAGAGAATCCTGGATAAGATAGGCGGATTTAAGATCCCGCTGCTGATGCTCGCGCTCGGCGTGCTGCTGATGCTGCTGCCGGGCACGCCGCGCCGGGAGCAGACGGATCGGACGCCGGATCTGGCGGAGGCGCTCACGCTTGCGGAGGGGGTGGGGGAGGCCTGCGTGCTGCTCTCGGAAAACGGCGCCGTCATCGTCTGCGACGGGGCGGACGACGCCGTCGTCCGATGGAAGATCACGGAGGCTGTGCGAACATATACGGGTTTCGGAGCGGATCAGATCACGATCCTGAAAAAGGCGGATCAATGAAAGGGAGGAGCATCATCATGAAGAACAGGAAACGGAACATCGCTTTGCTCGCGGTGCTGATGTGCGTCAGCGCGGCCGTGCTGCTCAACTGGTCGTACAACAACCGCTGGGGAAAGGCGGACAGCAAAATGGTCTCCGCAGTCGACGAGCAGCTGACCGCGGCCAACGCGGCGAGCGCACAGAGCATCCATTCCGGATACTTTGCCGAAGCGAGACTGACGCGGCAGGTCTCGCGCGACGAGGCGCTGCAGCTGCTGCAGTCTGCCGCCTCCGCCGACTGCGCCTCGCAGGAGACGATCGACAGCGCGATGAACGCGATCGCGGCGATGGCGACCTGTTCCATGCAGGAGACGCAGATCGAAAACCTGCTGCTGGCAAAGAATTTTGCCGACTGTGTCGTCTACATAGGAAACGATACGGTCACGGTGGCGGTGCCCGCGCCGCTGGACGGATTGAGCGAGGAGTCCGTCGCGCAGATCACGGATGTGATCTGCAGCGAAACGGAGTATGACGCGGCGCAGCTGAACATCATTGAGGTCAAGGCCTGATACCGACAAGCGATGAAGCCCGGGTTCGTCCCGGGCTTTTTGCATACGGAATATGAATTTTTTTTATTTTATTCATTTTTTGCCGGATTGCTCTTCCTTTTTCACCCCCTTCGTGGTATAGTAATATGACAAACTTTATGGTCATACAGGAGGAGTTTTCCATGGCCGATAATTATATCACCTGCAAGGAAGAGCGCGGCAGCATCCATATTTCCGAGGACGTGATCGTGAGCCTCGTCAAAGGCGCGATCGCGGAGATCGAGGGCGTGGCCGGCCTTTCCAACGCCGCGGGCGCCGAGCTGGCCGAGCTGATCGGCATCAAGACTGCAAGCAAGGGCATCAAGGTCGCCTTCGAGGACGACACCATCGTGACCGACGTGATCATCAACGTCTGCTACGGCAGCAGTATCGTCGCCGTCGCAAGAGAAGTGCAGGAGAAGATCCTGTCCACGGTGCAGTCGGTGACCGGCATCGAAAAAGCCGTCGTCAATGTCCACGTCGCCGGCATCTCCTTTGAAAAATAAAAACATCCGGGAGTAGAGATCATGACGAGAAAGAACGCGCGCGAGATCGCCGTTGAGCTCTGCTTTGCCGCCGCGGCGAGCGGAGGAGAGGCAGACGGCCTGCTCGATTCTTTTTTTGACGAAGAGCATTATGCGACGCTCGCTTCGGAGAACGAGCTCTATGCCGAGCGGCCCGACGAGCGTCAGATGGACTATATCCGCACGCTCGTTGCCATGAGCACGCAGAAGGCTCAGGAACTGGACGGCCTGATCGAGCGATACGCCCGCGGCTGGAAGCCGGAGCGTATTTCCCGCACGGCGCGTGCGATCCTGCGCATCGCGCTCTGCGAGATCCTGTACATGGAGGAGATCCCGCCCGCCGTCGCGATCAACGAGGCGGTCGAGCTGGACAAGGGCTATGACGACGCCGACACGGTCGCCTTCGTCAACGGCGTGCTCGGCGGCTTCATGCGCGGCGAGATGCCGGAGCAGGAAACGCCTGCAGAGGAATGATGGACGAGAACAAGGTCTTTTCCGTCAGCGAGCTCAACGGTCTGATCAAGGAACTCTTTGACCGGACGCCGCTGTTCATGCAGCTGTCCGTGCGAGGGGAGCTTTCCAACTATAAGATCTACCCATCCGGGCATCATTACTTCACGCTCAAGGACAGCGAGAGCAGTCTCAGATGCGTGATGTTCAAGGGAAGCGCGTCAAGACTGCGCTTCCGTCCGGAGAACGGCATGAGCGTCACGGTATTCGGACGGCTCTCCGTCTATCCGCGCGACGGCGCTTATCAGCTCTACTGCAGCGCGATCCTGCCGGAGGGCACGGGCGACCTGCAGCTCGCCTTTGAGCAGCTGAAAAAGAAGCTCTCGGACGAGGGCCTTTTTGTCGAGGCGCACAAGAAACCGCTGCCCGCCTATCCGGGGCGGATCGCGATCATCACCTCGTCGGCCGGCGCGGCCGTGCACGACATGATCCGCATTCTCTCGCGCCGCTGGCCGATGACGAAGGTGCTGCTGCTGCCCGTGCGCGTGCAGGGAACGGAAGCGCCCCCCGAGATCGTCGGTGCGATCCGCTATGCCAACCGTCACAAGCTGGCGGACCTGATCATCACAGGACGCGGCGGCGGCTCGATCGAGGATCTGTGGGCCTTTAACGACGAGCGCGTGGCGCGCGCGATCTATGAATCCGAGATCCCCGTGATCTCAGCTGTCGGACACGAGCCGGACGTGACGATTTCGGACTATGTGGCCGACAAGCGCGCCTCGACGCCCTCAAACGCCGCGGAGATCGCCGTGCCGGACTGCGCGGAGGAAAGAGACATGCTCGCCTCCTACGTCATCCGTTCGTCGCAGGCGATGGACAAGCGCCTGCGGCAAATGCGTACGACGCTTGAGAGCTACCGCTCGCGCCGCGTACTGCGCGACGCCGCCGCGCCGATCGACGACAGACGGATCGAGCTGGACCATCTGCGCGACAAGCTGGCGGCCGCGATGGAGAGCGAGCTCGGCGCAAAGCGCCGCGCGCAGGTACGCCTGGCCGCCGCGCTTGACGCGATGAGCCCGCTGCGTGTGCTCACACGGGGTTACAGCATCGTCTCCGACGAGCAGGACCGGCTCGTGCGGAGCGTGAAAACGATAGGGAAAGGCGCGCATCTGCGCCTGCGTTTCCCCGACGGAAGCGCGAAATGCCGCGTCGAGGAGATCGAGGAGGAGCAAGCATGAAGCAAGAAGAGATGAGTTACGAGCAGGCCGTCGCACGGCTCGGCGAGATCGTGAACGGACTGGAAAAGGGCAATCTGCCTTTGGCGGATTCCCTGAGCCTCTTTGAAGAGGGGACTGCGCTGATGAAGCGCTGCACCGAGCTGCTTGATGAAGCGGAGCAAAAGGTCGTTATGCTCAGAAAGGGTGCGGACGGAGAGCCTGTCGAGCTGCCCTTTGAGGGTGAGACATGACGCCGAACGACTATAAAGCCATGGTCGACGCCGCGCTGGAGGAATGCTTCCGGGGCGCGGAGAGCCTTCCCTATGCCGGATTGGCCGGGGCTATGCGCTACAGCCTTCTGGCCGGAGGAAAGCGTATCCGGCCGACCCTTGTGCTGGAATTCTGCCGCGTCTGCGGCGGCGAGATCGAATCCGCGCTCCCCGTCGCCTGCGCGATCGAGATGCTGCATACCTACAGCCTGATCCACGACGACCTTCCCTGCATGGACGACGACGATCTTCGCCGCGGCCGCCCGACAAATCACGTGGTATACGGCGAGTGCGTCGCGACGCTCGCGGGCGACGCGCTGCAGGCCGAGGCCTTTGGTACGATCCTGCGCTCGGCGCTGCCGGACGAGCGGAAAGCCCGCTGCGCCGCCTTTCTGGCCGACGCGGTCGGACTCGACGGTATGTGCGGCGGACAGTATCTGGATATGCTCGGCGAGGGAAAAGAACTCGACGAGCAGGAGCTGACGGATATCAACGCCAGAAAGACCGGCGCGCTGCTGACTGCGGCCTGCCGGATGGGCGTCGCCGCGGCGGGCGGAGACGACGGACAGCTTGAGGCCGCCGCGCGCTACGGCGCGGCGATCGGAGCGGCTTTTCAGATCCGCGACGACATGCTCGACGTGCTCGGCACTGAGCAGGAGCTGGGAAAGCCGATCGGCTCGGACCGCGAGGAAAAGAAAAATACCTATATGGCGCTCTATGGCGCCGAGCACTGCGCCGAAATGGTCCTTCGTCTCACGGAGGCCGCAAAGGAGGCGCTCAAAGGCGTCTTTGCGGACACCGCCTTTCTCGACGCGCTGGCCGATTCCATGGCCGTTCGCATGAATTGAAAAATCGTTTTTTGAAAACAGTTATTGAGGTGCGAGTTGAGTATTCTTGAGAAAATCAACGCATCGAACGATGTAAAAAAACTCAGTCAGGAGGAGCTGACCGCACTCTGCGGCGAGATCCGGAGCACGCTGATCGACACTGTCTCCAAAACAGGCGGACATCTGGCCTCCAATCTCGGGACGGTGGAGTTGAGCGTCGCCCTGCACAGAGTCTATGACAGCTCACGCGACCGGATCGTCTTCGACGTCGGTCACCAGAGCTATACACACAAGCTCCTCACCGGGCGGCGGGAGGCCTTCGGCACGCTGCGCCAGCTCGGCGGACTTTCCGGATTCCCCAAGCCCTACGAGGCGCAGGACGATGCGTTTATCGCGGGACACGCCTCCAATTCGGTCTCCGTCGCGCTCGGAATGGCGCATGCGAGGACGCTCTCCGGTGAGGATTACAGCGTTTGCGCCGTCATCGGCGACGGCGCCATGACCGGCGGGCTTTCTTTTGAGGGCCTGTCCAACGCCGCGCAGAGCGGCGAAAAAATGGTCGTCATTCTCAACGACAACAACATGTCCATCGCCGAGAATGTCGGCGGCACTTCGAAGATGCTGCAGTCCATGCGCGTCAAGCCCGGATATCTGAACTTCAAGCGCCGCTACCGCCGTTTTTTCCGGCATCTTCCGGCGCTTTATCGCTTCAACCACAGGATCAAGGAGTGGTTCAAGGCTCACCTGATCCTGTCCAATATGTTCAGCGAGATGGGCTTCGAATATCTCGGACCGGTCGACGGGCACGATCTCCGCACGCTTGAGAGCGTGCTGGGCTGGGCGCGTGAGATGAACGGCCCGGTGCTGGTGCATGTACTGACAAAAAAGGGCAAGGGCTGCCCCTATGCCGAGCAGGATCCGGAACGTTATCACGGCGTGGGGCCGTTCGATCCCGAAACGGGCAGGCTCGCCGAAGAGGGCGAGAGCTTTGCTTCGCATTTCGGCAAAGCCTTGAGCGCCTTAGCCGAGAACGACCCGAAGATCACCGCGATCACGGCCGCCATGGCCGGAGGGACCGGGCTGGAGGAATTTGCCGAGCGCTTTCCGAAACGCTTTTTTGATATCGGGATCGCCGAGGAACACGCAGCGGCGATGGCCGGCGGCATGGCCAAGCAGGGCTTGATCCCCGTCTTTGCCGTCTATTCCACCTTTCTGCAGCGAAGCTTCGATATGCTGATCCATGATATCGCGCTGCAGGGGCTCCACGCCGTTTTCGCCGTCGACCGCGCCGGCCTTGTCGGACGCGACGGCGAGACGCATCAGGGCAGCTTCGACGTCAGCTATCTCTCCACGGTGCCCGGAATGAGCATCTTTTGTCCCGCCTCCTTTGCGGAGCTGGAATCCATGCTCGGCCTCGCGTTCTACTCCTGCGAGGGCCCGGCGGCGATCCGCTACCCGCGCGGGGGCGAGGGAAAATACCGCGCCTGCCATAACGAGCCGGAATATGTGCTGCGCAGCGGCGGCGATGTGACGATCGTCAGTTACGGCATCATGATCAACGAGGCGCTCGCCGCAGCGGAGGCGCTGCAGGCCGAAGGCGTCCGGGCCGAGGTCGTCAAGCTCGGCTGTATCCGGCCGAACGGCTTTGAAACGGTCTGCGAGTCCGTCAGAAAAACGGGCAGGCTGATCGTTGCCGAAGAGGTCTGCCGCTTCGGAAGCGTCGGCAGCCAGATCCTCGCCGCACTTGCGCCGCGCGGCGTCGCCTTCGATCACAGGCTGCTCGATCTCGGCGACGGGATCGTTCCGCACGGCAGCGTCGCCGAGCTGCGGCGGCTGTGCGGCATCGACGCGGACGCGATCGCCCGAGAGGCGAGAGCGATGCTCGATCGGAGCGGGAGATGAAAAAGATACGACTTGACCAGCTCGTGTTCGAGCGCGGCTTCACCGAGAGCCGCGAGAGAGCGAAAACCACGATCATGAGCGGCCTGGTGTTCGTCAACGGTCAGCGCGCGGACAAACCGGGAACGCCTGTCTCGCCGGACGCGGTCGTCGAAGTGCGCGGCGAGGCGCTGCCCTTCGTCAGCCGCGGCGGCTTCAAGCTCGACAAGGCGCTGAAGGTCTTTCCCGTCGATCCGGCAGGAAAGCGCTGCATCGACTGCGGCGCATCGACCGGCGGCTTCACGGACGTGCTGCTGCAGCACGGAGCGGAGAAGGTCTACGCCGTCGACGTCGGATACGGCCAGCTCGCCTGGAAGCTGCGCAGCGATCCGCGCGTCGTGAACCTCGAGCGCTGCAATCTGCGCTACGTTACGCGCGAGCAGATCCCCGAGGCGCTCGACCTGGCCGTGATGGACGTCTCGTTCATCTCGATCCGGCTCGTTCTGCCGGCTGTACAGCAGCTGCTCCTTCCGGAGGCCGATCTGATCTGCCTGATCAAGCCGCAGTTCGAAGCCGGACGCGAAGAGGTCGGCAAAAAAGGCGTCGTGCGTGACGAGGCGGTGCACCGCGAGGTCGTGCAGGGCATCGTCGATTTCGCACCGACGATCGGATTGTCCGTCGTCGGCCTCGACTTCTCACCGATCAGAGGACCGGAGGGGAATATCGAGTACCTGTGCCATCTCGTCAACTGCCCCGGCAGGGACCGGAGCTTTGATATTCCCGCGCTGGTCGCCCGTTCGCACGAGAATTTCCAGAAAACCGGAGGTAAGGACCATGATAGCGATCTGTCCCAATCCGTATAGAGACCATGAGCTGCAGTTCACGCGACGGGCGCTTGCGCTGCTCGGCGCGCAGGGAAAGGACTGCGTCGTCTGTCCCGTTTTCGCGGACAACGGCGAGAGCATCCTGCCGCAGGATCTGAACTACCGCGAGATATCTTCGCTCGGCGAGGACTGCGAGCTGCTGATCGTCATCGGCGGCGACGGGACGATCCTGTCCGTCGTGCGCGCGCTGCGCGGAAGGGCTGTGCCGATCCTGGGCGTCAATCTCGGCACCAAGGGCTTTATGACCGCGATCGAGGCGGATGAGTTCGAGCAGATCGCCGAGGCGGCGCGCGGAGAATACCGCCTGAGCGAGCGAATGATGCTCGATATCACCGTCGAGCGCGGCGGAGAGGTGATCCATCGTGATCTTGCCCTCAACGACGCCGTGATCCACGGATACGGAGAGTGCATCAATATCACGGCCTTCTGCGACAGCGACCGCATGATCGCCTACTCGGGCGACGGCGTGATCGTCTCGACGCCGACCGGCTCCACCGGCTATTCGCTTTCGGCTGGCGGACCGATCGTCGAGCCGGAGGCCGCAGCCTTTATCCTTACACCGATCTGTGCGCACTCGATCAGCGCAAAACCTTTTGTGCTCGGCGTGAAAAAACAGATTTTTGTCGTGACGGAGAAGCTCGACACGCGCCGCGCCTATCTGGCCGTAGACGGGAATTCCGTGCTGGATCTTTCCAGCGGCGACAAAATGATCGTACGGCGCAGCGAGCATCGCACGCTGATGGCGCAGATGAACAACAAGAGCTTCTTTGAGATCGCTTACGAGAAACTGTAACGGAGGAATCAGAAAGATGAAACCCGGAAGACAAAGCGTGATCCTGGACATCATCACACATCAGAACATCGAAACGCAGCGCCAGCTGCAGGAGGCGCTGCTGGAACGGGGCGTGAAGAGCACGCAGGCCACGCTCTCGCGCGATATCAAAGACATGCGCCTTGTCAAGGAACTCGGTCCCGACGGCAATTATCACTACGCCGTGTCCGGCCGCTCCGAAGAGGACGACGCCAGGCAGCGACTGAAAAAGATCGTGAACGAGAGCGTCATATCCTATCAGATGGCGATGAACCTGCTGGTCATCAAGACCATTCCCGGCCTTGCCTCCGCAGTCTGCTCGGCGGTCGACGCCATGTCGATCGAGGGACTTGTCGGAACGCTCGCCGGCGACGATACGGCCTTTATAGCCATGTCCAGTATTGAGAGCTGCGAGAAGCTCTATCACAAGGTGGAGGAATTCCTCAAAAACTGAACCGCCGTTACGTTTGTGAGGCTTTGCTATGTTGAACGAACTTCACATTGAGAATATCGCCGTGATCGAGCGGGCAGATATTGCCTTTGCGCCGGGCCTGAATGTCCTGACGGGCGAGACGGGCGCGGGCAAATCGATCGTGATCGACTCGATCGGCGCCGTGCTGGGCGACCGTGTGAGCCGCGATCTGGTGCGCCGCGGGGCGGAGAAAGCCCTTGTGACGGCCTCCTTTGATCTGACGGAAGCGGCGGAGCGTTATCTGCGCGAAAACGAGATCGACATTGACGACGAGCTGATCATTCAGCGCCGCATCGGCGCGGACGGAAAGAGCTCCTGCCGCATCTGCGGTATGCCGGTCAGCGCCGTGCAGCTCAAGGAGCTTGCATCGTTTCTGGTGGATATCCACGGGCAGAACGACGGCAGACAGCTGATGGATGAGCGGCGTCACATGGAGTATCTCGACCGCTTCGGCGCGCTCGGCTGCGAGCTGGAGCGCTACGGCGCGGCCTGGAAGCAGGTCGTCGAACTGCGCGGGCAGATCGAAGCGCTGCGGATGGACGAGGAGGAAAAGGAACGGCGGCGCGATCGGCTGCAGGACCGGATCGAAGCCTTGAGCGCCGCAGAACTCAAAAGCGGCGAATATGAGGAGATATCCTCGCGTCTTGCGCTGCTGCGCAATTCCGAAAAGCTCACGGAATCGATCGAAAATGCATGCGCGCTGCTCTACGACGGGGATGAAAACGCCGTCTCGCTCGCACAAAACGCGGAAAACTATGCCCAGCGTGCCGCCGCGATCGCGCCGGAGCTGGAGAGCAGCGTCAAGAGCATCCGCGACGCGGTCTTTTCTCTTACCGACGCGGCGGAGCTGCTGCGCGATCTGCGCGACAGGCTGGATTTTTCTCCCGATGAATTTGACCGTCTCGAGACAAGGCTTGCGCAGCTCAACCGTCTGCAGCGCAAGTATAACGCAGACGAAGAGGGACTGATCGCCCTGCTGGACGACTGCCGGAGACAGCTTGACGAGCTGGAGGGAGCGGACGAA
The DNA here is from genome assembly GCA_902761055.1 of Oscillospiraceae bacterium. Classification (GTDB taxonomy): domain Bacteria; phylum Bacillota; class Clostridia; order Oscillospirales; family Oscillospiraceae; genus Limivicinus. Next base: position 137,950 of record CACWIS010000001.1, on the reverse strand, counting down.
AGCCTTGCGCGCCTCGAACGGGAGCTGGCAAAGGCAAAGGAACGCTGCCTCGCGCTTGCACGCGAGCTCAGCGCCGCGCGGAAGAAGGCCGCGGCGGAGCTGGAGAGGCGCATCGTTGAAGAGCTGCGCGCGTTGTCGATGCCGTCTGTCCGCTTTTCAGTAGAATTCGGCAGGGTCGCGGGAGAGGACGGCTTCAACGCGAAGGGCTGCGACGAGATCCGTTTTCTGATGTCCGCCAATGCGGGCGAGGAGCTGGGCCGTATCAGCCGCATCGCCTCCGGCGGCGAGCTGAGCCGGATCATGCTGGCGATGAAGAACGTCTTTGCCGAGAACGATCCGGTGCCGACGATGATCTTTGACGAGATCGACAGCGGCGTTTCCGGCGTCGCAGCACAGCGCGTCGGCGAGAAGCTCTTTTCCGTCTCGCTCGGCAAGCAGGTCATGTGCGTGACGCACCTGCCGCAGATCGCCGCGATGGCCGACAGCCACTTTGTGATCTCCAAGTCTGAACGCGCGGGCCGCACCTACACGGAGGTCACGCCGCTCGATCGGGAGGGACGCAAGCAGGAGCTGGCCCGTCTGCACGGCGGCGACAACATCACGCTCCTGACGCTCGCGAGCGCCGAGGAACAGCTCGCGGCCTGCGAGAAGTATAAAAAAGGGCTGCTTGACAGACCCTGAGACTTCCTGTATAATCCAATCCGTCAACGCGTCGAGGGACAGACGCGGCGACGTCCTCTGCACAGAGAGACCCCGTTTGCTGGAAGGGGGAGAGAGGCGCGCCGCAATACAGTCCGGAGCGGCCTGCTTGAAAGGAACGATTCCGAGTAGAGTGGGACGGGTTTCGCCCGATAGCGCGAAAAAGTGTTTTTCACTTGCCGAGGTCTGCGCCCGCGAGGGCACAGACGCGCAGAGGTGGTACCGCATGTTCATGCCCTCTGTCCCGAACGGGATGGAGGGCTTATTTTTTTGATGGGGGATGATTTCGTGGGGATCGGAGAAGAGGCCGTAAAGATCCACGGCGAGGGCTTCAACTGTGCGCAGTGCGTGCTGCGCGCCTGCGGGAAGTATACGGGACTCGACGAGAGGACCGCGCTTGCCGTCGCGGGAGGCTTCGGCGGCGGCGTGCGCTGCGGCGAGATCTGCGGCGCGATCTCGGGCGCCGTGATGGCGCTCGGCCTGGCCGCGCCTTTTGCCGACGGCGACGACCGGGAAGCCATGGCCAGGATCGGGGCGCTGACCAAGCAGGCGACGGGCGCCTTCCGGGAAAAGTACGGCGTCGTCCGCTGCCTCGAGCTCAAGCGCGCGGGCGTGCCCTGCGACGAGCTGATCGCCTTCGGCGCAGAAACAGTGGAAAAAATTTTGAATGAGGAATAAAAGGAGTATCGTGTTATGGGTATTTATGAAGAACTCGTCGAACGCGGGCTGATCGCGCAGGTGACGAACGAGGAAGAGATCCGCAAGTTGATCAACGACGGCAAAGCCGTGTTCTACATCGGCTTCGACTGCACGGCCGACAGCCTGACGGCCGGGCACTTCATGGCGCTGACGCTGATGAAACGCCTGCAGATGGCCGGCAACCGCCCGATCGCGCTGATCGGCGGCGGCACGACGATGATCGGCGATCCCTCCGGCCGCACGGACATGCGCAAAATGCTCACGCGTGAGGACATCGAGCACAACGCCGAGTGCTTCAAGCGCCAGATGGAGCGCTTTATCGAATTCGGCGACGGAAAGGCCATGATGCTCAACAACGCAGACTGGCTGCTGGGGCTCAATTACGTGGACATGCTGCGCGAGGTCGGCGCCTGCTTCTCGGTGAACAACATGCTGCGCGCCGAGTGCTACAAACAGCGCATGGAAAAGGGCCTGAGCTTCCTTGAGTTCAACTACATGATCATGCAGTCCTACGACTTCTACTACCTCTTCCAGCATTACGACTGCAACATGCAGTTCGGCGGCGACGACCAGTGGAGCAACATGCTCGGCGGCACGGAGCTGATCCGCCGCAAGCTCGGCAAGGACGCGCACGCGATGACGATCACGCTGCTGACCGACTCGAACGGCAAAAAGATGGGCAAGACGGCGGGCAACGCCGTCTGGCTCGATCCGAACAAGACCTCTCCCTACGACTTCTACCAGTACTGGCGCAACGTCGACGACGCCGACGTGATGAAGTGCATCCGCATGCTGACCTTCCTGCCGCTCGAGCAGATCCGCGAGATGGAAAGCTGGGACGGCAGCCGCATCAACCGCGCCAAGGAGATCCTTGCCTACGAGCTGACGAGCATGGTGCACGGCGAGGAAGAGGCCAGGAAGGCCGAGACCTCGGCCAAAGCGCTCTTCGGCGGCGGCGAGGGCGGCGAGATCCCGACGACCGTCCTGTCCGAGTGCGATCTCACCGACGGTGCGGCGGATATCATGACCCTGCTGGTCAAGAGCGAGCTGTGCCCCTCCAAGTCCGACGCGCGGCGCAACATCCAGCAGGGCGGCGTGACGGCAAACGACGTGAAGATCACGGACATTTCCAGGAGCTTTTCGGCCGACGAGCTCAGGGCGGGCGTGATCCTCAAGCGGGGCAAAAAAAGCTTCCGCAAGGTCGTCCTCTCATAAGAAAACAACAGGGTGCGGCGCTTCCCGTCACACCCTGTTTTTCTGTTATTCTTGCATTATACGACGCTTTATGCTATGTTATAAAATATGAAAATGCGGCCTGGGGCCGGCGCGCCGTGCCCCGGGACAACGCCGCCTCCGAGAACGCTTGATGGACGGACAGTGAACTATGACACGCAGGGAAAACGAAAAAAAGCCGTTCCGGCTTGAACACTGGATGAAAATCGCGCTGCTGATGGGATGCTATGACGTCATCGCCGTCAGCCTGGCGTATTTTCTTGCACTCATGCTGCGATTTGATTTCCGTTACACGAGCATTCCCACGCTCTATCTCGGCGCCTGGCAGCGCTTTGCGCTGATCTACGCCGCGCTGTGCATCGTCACTTTCATCGCCTTCGGGCTTTACAAGACGATCTGGCGCTTCGCCAGCTTTCCGGAGCTGGCGAGAGTCACGGCTGCGTCGCTGCTCACCTCGCTGCTTCACGCGCTCGCGACGCTGCTGTTCTATACCCGCATGCCGATCTCATATTACGCCTTCGGCACGATCCTGCAGCTTGTATTCGTGCTCGGGATCCGCTTTTCCTACCGCTTCGTCCTGTTTTTGCTCAACCGCAGCGCCAAACGCGGCAGCGACCGGATCATGCTGATCGGCGCGGGCTCGGCGGGACAGATGATCCTTCGCGACGTCAACGCCGGACGCTCCAACGGACGCGTCGTGTGCATCATTGACGACAACTCCAACAAGTGGGGGCGCTATATCGAAAACGTCCGCGTCTACGGCGGCCGCGATTCGATCCTGGAGGCGGCGGAGCGATACGGCGTGACCAAGATCTTCCTCGCGATCCCGAGCGCTTCGATGGCCGAGCGGCGCGACATCATCAGCATCTGCAACGAGACGGGCTGCGAGATCAAAAACCTGCCCGGCATGTATCAGTTCTTTACCGGCCAGCTGACGGCGAGCGCTCTGCGCAACGTATCCATCGAGGACCTGCTCGGACGCGATCCGATCAAGCCGGACATGCAGGAGGTCTTTGACTTTATCAACGGCAAGACCGTTCTCGTCACGGGCGGCGGCGGCAGCATCGGCTCGGAGCTCTGCAGACAGATCGCGGGGCACGACCCCAAGCGTCTGATCATCTTCGATATCTATGAGAACAACGCCTACGATATTCAGCTGGAGCTGAAAAACAAGTATCCGAAGCTGGACCTCGTCGTGCTGATCGGGTCCGTGCGCGACAGCCGCAGGATCTACCAGGTCTTTTCCGATTACCGGCCGGAGATCGTCTACCACGCGGCTGCGCACAAGCACGTCCCGCTTATGGAGGACAGCCCCTGCGAGGCGATCAAGAACAACGCCATCGGCACCTATAAGACCGCTTATGCCGCCATGATGAACGGATGCGAGCGATTCGTTCTCATCAGCACCGACAAGGCCGTCAACCCGACGAATATCATGGGCGCGAGCAAGCGCCTGTGCGAAATGGTCATCCAGAGCTTTGACGCGAAGATCAAGGCGGGGAAGGCCTCCGAGATCCCCAAGCTCTACCTCCACAGGGACAGAAGCTACGCTGAACTTGCCGGCGGAGAGAAGGCGCTGGGCGAGATCCGGACGGAGTTCGTCGCGGTGCGTTTCGGCAACGTTCTCGGTTCAAACGGTTCGGTCGTGCCGATCTTCAAACGGCAGATCGAACGCGGCGGCCCCGTGACCGTTACGCATCCCGATATTATCCGCTACTTCATGACGGTCCCCGAGGCGGTCAGTCTGGTGATGCTGGCCGGTACTTATGCCCACGGCGGGGAGATCTTTGTACTGGACATGGGCAGCCCGGTGAAGATCGACACCCTGGCGCGCAACCTCATCCGCATGTCCGGGCTCAAGCCCGACGTGGACATTAAGATCGAATACATCGGCCTGCGCCCCGGCGAGAAGCTTTATGAAGAGAAGCTGATGGCCGAGGAGGGACTTCGCACTACCGACAATAAGCTGATCCATATCGGCTGCCCGATCGCCTTTGACGTCGACCGCTTCCTCGCCGAGCTCGGAGAGCTGGTCGAAGTCGCCTACAGGAACGATGAATCGATCCGGGATTACGTCGAACGGATCGTGCCGACTTATCATCCGACTTACAACGGACAGAGGATCCTGCCCGATCCGGTCGTGATCGAAGAGCCGAAGACACAGACGGCGGCAAAGGCGGAGGCCGCCGTGAGCGCGGTCTGATCCCAGAACATACAGCACGCCGGGCAATACGCCCGGCGTGCTGCTTTTATGTGCCCGGTTTCGGATTTGCGACCTGCCGCCCGGCATGGTCGATGTGATAGTCGCCCTGCAGCAGGAGCTGTGAGACGGGCACGATCGTGTAGCCGTCTGCCTGCAGCGTTTCGATGATACGCCCGAGCGCTTCGGGCGTGTGCTCGGCCGCATTGTGGAAGAGAATGATGCTGCCCGGTTCGACGCGCTTGAGGACGCGTGAACAGATCTCATCCGCGCCGATGCCCTTCCAGTCGAGGCTGTCCACTGACCACTGGATCGCCGTCATGCCAAGGCTGTTGACCGTTTGGATCACATGATCGTCGTATTCGCCGTAAGGACAGCGGAAAAGCGTCGGCTCGACGCCCGTGCAGGCGGCGATCAGTCGATTGGCGTGGCGGAGGTCAGATGCGATCTCCTCGGCGCTCATCATCGAGAAATGCCTGTGGTGCGAGGAGTGACTCATCACCTCGTGCCCCGCCTCATGCAGTGCTCTGACGGATTCCGGATACTTCTCCGCCCAGTCCCCGACGACAAAAAAGGTCGTTTTGACGCCGTAGCTTGAGAGAATGTTGATCAGAGTACCCGTATCCTCGTTGCCCCAGGCTGCGTCGAAGCTCATCGCAACGCATTTGTCCTGCCGCTCCACACAATAGATCGGCAGCTCGCGCTGTGCCGCCGACGCGCCGACGATCGCCGGACTGTTCACCGTCCAAAGGATCAGCGCTGCGGCGAGCGCCGTTGCAAGAACGGAAAGATGTTTTCTGTAGCGCCGCGCGATCAATCTGAATTCCACCATAAGCAAGCCCCCTTTGTACAGCTTATGACGGCGCGCGGCGGTGTAGAAAAGGCCCTTGCCGCAAAATCTTACAAAACAAGCGCGCTGACGAGGCCGATAAGCAGACCGACGGGGAGCAGGGCGGCGCTGATGAACTGGGTGTCGAGCGTGAGTTCTTCAAAAACGTGTTTCATGGATCAAAGCCTCCTTCTTTTCTTTGATCCCATCCTATCAGAAAGGCTGTCCCATTTGCAGTACAATGCGTTATGTCAACGAAAAAACCGGCAGAAAGCTGCCGGTTTTTGCCGTATAAAAGGAGCCTAATAATCGATCACAAGACGGAAAAGAGGCTTGTCCGCGCCTGCCTTGAGAAAGAAGCGGTCGCCCTCCACACCGTGGAAAAGCTCGTACTCCCGATCAAGACGCAGCTCCGCGGAGTATTCGACGAGGATCCGCTTTGCCTCACGTCCCGCTCTCGCCGCGGGGGAGAGGTTGTCGGCCAGGTCGAAATAGCGCGTGTTGTTCATATGGCCGTTCATATCGATATAACTAAAGGGGACGACGAAGCGGGTGCTCCGGTCGGTGAAAAAGCGCCGCGGCGGAGAGGGGAGAGCCGGCTCAAAGCCGCGCTTTTCAAAGCCGAATTCAAAACCGGACTTCGACGAGGGGACGAGGGCGCGCTCATCCATGTCCGCGAGCATCCAGATCGCTGCGCTGCTGATGATACACGCGCCGTCTTTATCCATCACGCGGTAATAACGCGGATAGAGCGAGTGGACCGTGCGGCCGGGCCAGGTCTCGAGCGTGATCTCCTCGCCGTAGCACGGCATGCGCGCGATCTCTACGCTCTGCCGGGCGAGCACCCACATCAGATTCTGCTTGCGGATCACGCTGATCCCGACGCCGAGCAGCTCGGAATGATCGGTCGCGGCCTCCTGCAGCAGTTCAAAGAGCTGCGAGGGGCGCAGCCGTCGGTACATGTCCACGTCGCGGCTGCGCAGCCGGTAGGGAAGGGTATAGATCTCCATGCGATCGCCTCCAGTCGCTTTCCATTATAGGGTAATTGAGCCGGGCTTTCAAGCAGGGAAAACGCCCTCCGCATCATACGGAGGGCGTTGCGTTTATCATGCGATGATCTCCTTGAGCGTCAGATCGCGGCCGGAGATCGGCGCGAGCTTGTCGCCTCCGCAGTGCGGACAAAGCAGTCGGTCGTCGACGCCGCAGGAGAACTCCGTTCCGCAGTCGAGACACCTTGCCTTTCCCTCGAGGACTTCGACGACGAACTTCGTGTCGAGATAGGCCGTGCCGTCGACGACCGCTTCCCAGCAGTCCTCCAGATACTTCGGCACTACGCCCGAGAGCGTGCCGACCTCGACCGTGATCTGTTGGATCCCCTCAAGCTGCTCGTCCCTGGCGATCTGATCCACCATTTTCAGCAGCGCGTCACAGATGCCGAGCTCGTGCATTACTTGTTCCCGCCGACAGCCTTGCGGATGATGCCGCCGGTGCGCTTGACAAGGCCCTCGGCAACCTTGATGGGCATGGTCTCGAAATTGCCGGCCTCCCAGTTGCGGACCTTCTTGAGCTTGATCGCGTCAAACTTGCAGCGCGTCGTGCACAGGCCGCAGCCGATGCACATGTACTCGTCGACCTTGGTTGCGCCGCAGCCGAGGCAGCGCGCGGTCTCCTTGCGGACCTGCTCTTCGGTGAAGGTGACGCGGGCGTCGGAGAAGGTTTTGGCTTTGGCTTCGTTATAGCCCGGGAGCTGACGATGGTCGCGGTCGAAGCTGCCGACGTCGATGCGCGCCTTTTCCTTGTTCAGCGGCGTGATGTGACGGCGGTCGCGTCCGGCGGTCAGCGTCTGGCCGGGATGGACGAAGCGGTGCAGGGAGATGGCGGCCTCCTTGCCGGCCGCGATGGCGTCGATGGCGAACTTCGGGCCGGTGTAGCAGTCGCCGCCGACGAAGATGTCGCTCTGATTCGTCTGATAGGTGAAGGGATCGGCCAGCGCGGTGCCCTTCGGCGTCGTCTTGAGATCGCCGACGTCGAGATCGCCCCAGTCGACGACCTGGCCGACCGCGCCGATAACGCTGTCGAGCTCGATGGTCTCGAACTTTCCGGTGCCGACGGGCTTGCGGCGTCCCTTCTCGTCAGGCTCGCCGAGCTCCATGAGCTCGACCTTCATGCCGGTGACCTTGCCGTTCTCGCCGAGGATCTCCACGGGCGCGCAGAGGAAGCGGAACTCGACGCCCTCTGCCTTCGCCTCCTTGACCTCGTCACGGTCGGCGGGCATCTCCTCCTCGCCGCGGCGGTAGATGATATAGGTCTTATCCGCGCCGAGGCGGACGGCCGTGCGGCACACGTCCATCGCGACGTTGCCGCCGCCGACGACCGCGCAGCGCCTGCCGATCTCGACCTTGCCGCCGAGGTTGACCTCGCGCAGGAAGTCAACGCCGCCGAGCACGCCCTCGAGCTCCTCGCCCGGGACCTTGAGCTTCGCGCTCTTCTGCGCGCCGATGGCGATGTAAAAGCCCTTATAGCCTTCCTCACGCAGCTGCTGGATCGTGACGTCCCTGCCGACCTCGACGCCGCATCTGAACTCGACGCCCATCTCGCGCAGGATGTCGATCTCGGCGTTGAGCACGTCCTTTTCAAGGCGGAAGTTCGGGATACCGAGCGTCAGCATGCCGCCGGGGACGGGGTTGCGGTCAAAGACGGTGACGGGATAGCCCTTGTTGGCCAGATAGTAGGCGCAGCTCATGCCGGCGGGACCGGCGCCGATCACGGCGATCTTTTCGGTAAAGGGTTTGCCGGTCTGGTTGATCATCTTCGGGACGTAGCGGGTCGCTTCGTCGAGATCGTGGTCCGCGATGAAGCGCTTGACCTCGTCGATGGCGACGGCCTCGTCCACGCTGCCGCGGGTGCATTCCTGCTCGCAGCGCTTGTTGCAGATGCGGCCGCAGACGGCGGGGAAGGGATTTTCACGCTTGATGAGCTCGAGCGCTTCGGTGTATCTGCCCTGGGCGGCGAGCTTGAGATAGCCCTGGACGGCGATGTGGGCGGGGCAGGCGGCCTTGCAGGGAGCCGTGCCGGTCGGCATCGTATCCTCAAAGTTCTCGCGGTAATCGGGGTTCCAGACGTCCTTGGAGAAAATGACGTCGGTCATTTTCTTGTATTCCGGCGCGCTGATATCCTCGGTCGTGGGCAGCTTTTGTCCGAGCTTGAGCGCGTTGCCCGGGCAGGTCTCGACGCACATGCCGCAGGCGACGCATTTGGCCTCGTCGATTACGGCGACGTAGTTCGAGCGGATGACGTCGCGCGCGCCGAACATCAGGCCGACGCGCAGACCGAAGCAGGCGCAGGCGCAGCAATTGCAGATCGCGGCGCTCTCGCCGGCCTCCTCAATGTTGGGGATGTCGTGCATGAGACCGTTTTCCTCGGCGCGCTTGATGATCTCCCAGGCCTCCTCGCGGGAGATCTCACGGGCGCGGCCGGTACGGATGTAGTGCTCCGCACCCTTGCCCATCTGGACGCACATCTCCTCGGCAAGGTGGCCGCAGCCGTCGTTGATCGAGGTGCGGGACGAACGGCAGGAGCAGGGGGAAACGGAGAACTTGTCGTACTTGTTGAGATAGTAGGACAGCTTGTCAAAGTCGTTTGCCTCAGGATCGTTCTCGATCGCGCTCTCGACGGGGATGACGCGCATCAGGCCGTATCCCTGCGGGATCATGGCGGACATCAGCTCCATGCGCTTGCGGGTGTATTCCTCAAACGCACGGCCGACCTCTGGATGGGTCTCGAGCAGCTCCTGATTGTTGACCAGCATCTCCATGATGCCGGGCGCGAAGATCTGCATGAAGTACTTATCGACGCCCTCTTTCTCGTCGTAAGTGCAGCGGAACACGCCGATCCAGGCCAGATGCTTTGCGAGCTTTTCCGTCTCCTCGACGCTCTTGCCGACCTTCTTGGCCAGCCATTCCGCGGTGCGCTCCTTGCGGAGGCCCGCCGCGATGGCGACGTCGGCTTCGTCGTCGGTGACGATATTCGCCAGACTGTAATACTCGGGGGCGTTCTCGTCGATCTTGTTGACCATACCGGAAATGCCGCCGATGACCTTACAGAGCTTGACGATCTTTGGTCTGAGTTCTGCCATTGAATCTCTCTCCTTCAACATAAGAAATGGTTTATTTGTTTCCGTATTAAACCAATTTACAGTATATTGAAAAACCTGAGGCCGGTCAAGCACTTTTTCAGCTTCCCGGAGGCGGGAATGTTTACGAGTTGTTCTTGATTTTGCATCATTTCTCATATATACTGAACAAATGAATCGACATGACGCGAGGGACGAGATGGAGCATCTTGAGATCGAAAGAAAGTATCTGATCCGCATGCCGGACGCCGCGATGCTCGCCGCGCTGCCTTCCTCAGGGATCGAACAGGTCTATATCCTTTCCCCCGAGGGAGCGCGTGAGCGCATCAGACGCCGCGATTACTGCGGACGGGTCGTGTATACCCATACTGCTAAAACGCGCGTCAGCGAGCTCACACGCATCGAAAACGAGCGTGAGATCGGCAGAGAGGAATACGAGGCGCTGCTTGAAAGAGCGGACCCGCAGCGACGCGTCCTGCACAAGAGACGCTATCTGTGCGAATATGCCGGACAGAGCTTTGAGATCGACGTGTTTCCGTTCTGGAAGGACCGCGCGCTCATGGAGCTTGAGCTGTCCGACGAGGAGCAGGCGATCAACCTGCCGCCCGCGATCGAGATCCTGAAGGAAGTCACTTCCGACAAACGATATACGAACGCCGCCATCGCCCGAGAGATCCCCCGCGACGCGATCGGGTGAGAGGCATCATGAAAAACGAGGTAGAGTATGAAAAAGACTTTTGCGCTGATCCTTTGCATCTGCATGGCTTTCTCTCTGTGCGCCTGCGCCGGGCTTGACGCCATCCGCAACACCGAGCTGCCGCCGCTGCCGACGCCCGTGAGCGCGCCGGAGGAGACGCCCGCACCGGCCGCGGAGCAGAGCGCCGCGCCCGGCGACCCGGAGAGCGGCCCCGCGGAGGAGACCGCCCCCGTCTCTTTTGAGGGAAGGGCGGAGCTCGGCGAGCAGATCCGTATCTTCCTGCGCCAGACGAAGGAGACAGAATACGCGCCCGACGACGAGAAGATGCCGCTGTTGACCTTTTCCTACGTAACGCCCGAGGTCCGCATGGACGGCGACCCGGCTGCGGCCGAGGAGATCAACGAACAGCTGCGCGTGCTCGACGAGCTGTATTACTCCGGCTTCGGCGACGACATGGGCAAAAATCATCTCTATGAGATCGCGCTTGACAACTACGCGTACGCGAAGAGCAAAAACACGCAGACCGAAACGCTCTATTCCTCCTTCCGCTCTGTCGACTGCATGCGCGCGGACAGCAGTGTGATCAGCTTTCTGTACTGGACAAGCGTGTATACCGGCGGCGCGCAGGACCAGCGCGGCTATGTCGGACGCAGCTACAGCAGCGAGACCGGCGAGAAACTGACGCTCGACATGCTTGCGCCCGACGCGGAGAGCTTCCGCGAGAAGCTTGCCGCCTGTGTCATCTCCGCTGCGCGCGAGGATCAGGAGCTCTACCACAGGATCTCGCAGAACGACATGGACGCCGACGCCGCGCTCGCATCGCTGGTGCGGGACGACAACTGGTATTTCGGCGGCGAGGGCCTCGTGTTTTTCTCCTCCTGGGGCGAGATCGGTCCGGAGGAATACGGCATCCTCTTCTTCACTGTCCCGTATACCGCAATCGCGGGCGCGATCGAGCCGAAATACCTGCCCGCCTTACGGGAGGGCGACGGGAGCGTTTCGATCACGCGCATCGAGGACGTTGAAGAAGGCAGCGTCAGTATCATCGACCGTGTTGTCGTTTCGGACGGCGACGAGCTGTGCCTCAAGGTGGACGGAACGGTCTACGATCTTATGATCTGCAGCTTCTATTACCTTGAGCAGGTCGATGAGGACGAGCGCTTTTACGAGAGCGCGCGCCACTGGTACGCCAACTACATGACGGACTGCGCTCTGCAGCTTTGCACACTCGTGCCCGAGGGGATGCCGGATCTGATGATCCGCTACACCGACAGCAGCGGCGTGCAGCACCGCCGATTCATCAGCCAGAGCGGTGCGGACGGCGGCGTCATGCTCGTTGACGACACGATCCAGGCCGTCGGCTGAAAAACGGCAAAAACGCCGAAAAAAGATGCAGAAAATCTGTTGACATTGCTGCATCGCCGTGATATTATACCAAAGCCGCATTGAAGAGGCCCTGCAAAGTCGGCTCGTCCGCGCCTCAAGAGCGAGTCCTGAAGATGGGAGGAAATCATCCGTGAAGCATGCTATCATCCTGACCGGCGGCAAGCAGTACCGTGTCGCGGAAGGCGACGTCGTGTTCGTTGAGAAGCTCGACGCCTCTGCCGGCGACAGCGTCAAGTTCGACCAGGTCCTGGCCGTGATCGACGGCGAGAACGCCGTGTTCGGCAAGCCCGTGATCGAGGGCGCCAGCGTCAGCGCGAACGTGGTGAAGAACGGCAAGGCCGCCAAGATCCGCGTTTACAAGATGAAGCCCAAAAAGGGTTACCGCAGAACGCAAGGCCACAGACAGCCCTACACGAAGGTCCAGATCGAAGCGATCAACGCCTGAACATCCGCAGCTATTTTGACAAAAGGAGGAAAAACCTGAATGGCACACAAAAAAGGCATGGGTTCCACCAAGAACGGCCGTGACAGCGAGTCCAAGCGCCTGGGAACCAAAAGAGCCGACGGACAGTTTGTCCTGGCCGGCAACATCCTTGTCAGACAGCGCGGAACCAAGATCCACCCCGGCAACAACGTGGGCAAGGGGAAGGATGACACCCTGTTCGCCCTCATCGACGGCAGAGTGAAGTTCGAGCGCAAGGACAAGGACCGCAAGATGGTCTCTGTTTACGAAGAAATCGCACAGTAAGGAAACAAAAAGACCGGACGGCATCTGTCCGGTCTTTTTCCTTGATAAGGAGCAACTATGGCAGCATCATTCGTAGATAAAGCGCGGATCACCGTGCGCGCCGGCAGCGGCGGCGACGGCGCCGTGGCGTTCCATCGCGAGAAATACGTCGCGGCGGGCGGACCAGACGGCGGCGACGGCGGCCGCGGCGGGAGCGTGGTCTTTTCCGTGGATGAGAACATGTCCACGCTGATGGACTTCCGCTATAAGCGCAAATACGTCGCGCCCAACGGCATGCCCGGCCAGGGCAAGCGCTGCAACGGCCGTGACGGCGAGACGCTCGTCATCAAGGTCCCGCGCGGCACGGTCATCCGCGACACGGCCAGCGGCGCGATCATGCACGACATGTCCACCGGCGAGGACTGGCTCGCCGCCAGGGGCGGCCGCGGCGGCTGGGGCAACACGCATTTTGCCACGCCCACGCGCCAGGTCCCGCGCTTTGCCAAGCCCGGCCTGCCGGGGGAGAGCCATGATCTGACGCTGGAGCTCAAGCTGCTGGCGGACGTGGGCCTCGTCGGCTTCCCGAACGTCGGCAAGTCCACGCTGCTTTCCGTCGTGAGCAAGGCGCACCCGAAGATCGCAAATTACCACTTCACGACGCTTTTCCCGAATCTGGGCGTCGTATACGTGGACGAGGGCGTCTCCTTCGTCATGGCGGATATCCCCGGCATCATCGAGGGCGCTTCCGAGGGCGCGGGTCTCGGACACGACTTCCTGCGGCATATCGACCGCTGCCGCCTGCTGGTGCATCTCGTCGACGTCTCCGGCAGCGAGGGCCGCGATCCCGTCGAGGACTTCGAGGCCATCAACGCCGAGCTGCGCGAATACAGCCCCGAGCTGGCCGAGCGGCCGCAGATCGTAGCGGCGAACAAGTGCGACCTGCTCGGGGAGGGCTCCGACAATCTCGAGCGGCTGCGCCGCTACGTCGCGGAACGCGGGATGCAGCTCTTTGAGATCAGCGCCGCCGCGCACAGCGGCACGCGCGAGCTGGTCGGGGAGTGCGCCCGCCGGCTGCGCGAGCTGCCGCCGATCGCCAGCTACGAGCCGGACTACGTCCCGCCCGAGCCGGAGATCGAATCGGCGGAGGATCTCTCGATCGAGCATTTCGACGATATGTGGCAGGTCGAAGGACCGTGGCTGCAGCGCCTTGTCGCAACAGTCAATTTCTCGGATTACGAGAGCCGCATGTTCTTTGACCGCATCCTTCGCGAGAGCGGCGTGTTTGAGCGCATGGAGCAGATGGGCGTCAAGGACGGCGACACGGTCTGCATGTATGACCTGATGTTTGAATACAAGGAATAAACGGCGGTGCCGCAGACGAAACAATCCGTCTGCGGCACACAACATATTTATCATAATATGCTTTTACGAATACGTCAAGATGCTCAAAGAAATTTTTTGAAAAAACTTATGTTTTGAACAATTTGACGGAAGCTTCTTTGGCTTCTTTGCCAATTGAAATAGCAGGCTTTTTTTGGTAAGGTATAACCAGAAAGGGGAAGACCCCTTATCACATACACCGCCTCAAATCTTCAGGAGGCGAAGGGGCGATATCCCGGTATGGAGATGTTCCGGCACATATAGTTTACTCACTAAGAGAATGAATGACGATGTGTGATGTGCCCGTTGAATGGATCTCGAAGCCGGCGGGAAGCCCAAATCCGTAGAAAGAGAGGTAACCAGGATGTTAGATACCAAGAATTCGATGGAATAGCCCCTGACTGTGGAACCGAGTGGATCAGTCAGGGGTTATTCTTTTTTTGCCATGTTTTTCTCAGCCCGTCGGGGCTGTTTTTTTATTATCCCTGAGTTTTTCGATCCTGTTTCCGTAGTTTACAGATGGGAACGGAAAGGAAGTGAGACGAATGGATGACAATACGATCATCGACCTGCTCTTTGAGCGCTCGGAGCAGGGGCTGGCGGGGTTGGCAGCGCGCTATGGCGCCGTGCTCAGACGGACTGCGGCGAATTACCTCAGCGACCCGCAGGACGTCGAGGAATGCGTGAACGACGCTTATCTCGGCGTTTGGAACAGCATCCCTCCGCACAGGCCGGAATGTCTGTCGGGCTATGTCTGCCGGATCGCGCGCAATCTTGCGGTGAAGCGGTACCATGCGAATACTGCGGCAAAGCGAAACAGCGCCTATGACGCGGTCCTCGACGAGCTGCAGGCGTGCATTCCTTCGAATGTCGACATTGAGGAAGAACTCGCTGCGAAAGAGATCTCCGTGACGATCGACAGATTCCTGGATACCCTGCAGTACTTCGATCGCTTCTGTTTCATCCGCCGTTACTGGTATGCGGATCCGATCGGAGAGATCGCCGCAGCGACGCAAAAAAGCCGCCATTTTGTCTCCGTCCGTCTTTTCCGTACCAGAGAAAAACTGCGTCAATATTTGAAAGAGGAGGAGTATCTTACATGAATCGGGAAAAGCTGTCCGATATGATCGGGGAAATCAGCGACCGTAAGATCGCTGACTGTATCCGTTATGATCCCGAGCAGGCCCAAACCTCCTCGGAAAGGATCGAACACATGAAATCGAAACGCCTGATCTCTTTTGCTTTGGTTGCCGCGCTGATTGTCTCGCTCGGCATCGCGGCATACGCGATCTCCGGCTTCGCTCATTCGGTAGGAACGCATCCGATGAGTGGGACAGGGGAATACACAAGCCTTTCGGATCTGCCGGAAGCGGAGAAACTCGTCGGCTTCCCAGCACGCCTGATCGAACGCTTCCGCAACGGCTATTCCTTCAAAAAGCTGTACGTCGACGGCCAGGCGGCCTTTGACGAGGATCTCAACGTTCTCACGGAATATCGGATCCTCAACGCGGTCTACACCGGGCCGGGCGGCGCTGAGCGCTATATCACGCTCAGTCCCGTAATGGAGCTTCCCGGCGGGCAAGAGCCGCCCGAGCCCACGGCGCGCCGCGTGATCGGCGGGACGGAGCTGCGTCTCTATCTGGATCGCTACAAGATCGTTCCGGAGGATTATGAGAAAACCGAGGAAGACCTTGCGGCAGAAGCCGCGGGACACTTCTATATCTCCTTCGGCGAGGAATCGGGGCATATCCGTGAGGAACGCTTCGCCTTTGCGGAATTTACGATCGACGGAGTCGAGTATACGATCATGGACATGAACGGATCGGACGCCGCGCTTGAAGATCTGACGCAAATGGCATCCGAGCTGATCTTATCCGCGGAAAAATAATGCGCGATCATCCATTATTTTCATCGCACGCCGCCGCATATCTTTTTCATCTCCGCAAAAAATAAGGCACGGGTGAAGAAAACCCAATCTGATGAAAAGGAGATGCAAAGAATGTCTACCAATTCCAGCAACCAGCTCGTCAATCCGAGCGCGCGCGAGGCGATGGATAAGTTCAAGATGGAGGCTGCCTCCGAAGTCGGCGTGAACCTTAAGCAGGGCTACAACGGCGACCTGACCAGCCGTCAGGCCGGCTCTGTCGGCGGGCAGATGGTCCGTAAGATGATCGAAGCCTACGAAAACGGCATGAAGTGATCGCGTCCCATCGGACGGGTCGATTGCAGAGCGGCATCGCCGCTCTGCAATTTTTTGTGGTCAGATGCTTTCCAGCACACAACATTTTGTATTTACAGCTTGACAAGCTTTGACAGATATCGTATCATCAAATAAATATGAAGACTTACTCATATATCGGATCGGAGGCAACTGCATGCTGGAACCAAAGACCGCGCTCTGCGCCGACGAGGCGTCGCTTGCTTCGCTGGCAGACTTCTACCGCGTGTTTGCGGATGAGACGCGCATTCGTATCCTCGGCGAGCTTCTCGGCGGGGAAAAGTGCGTGCTTGACATCGCAAACAGTCTCGGACTCACGCATTCCGCGGTCTCACACCAGCTTAAGACGCTGCGGGAGCGACGCCTCGTCAGCTTCCGGCGCGACGGGAAGAGCATCCGCTATTCGATCGCCGATGATCATATCTCCTCGATCCTTGCGCAGGGGATCGAGCATATAGGAGAGTAGAGTGATGGCAAAGCATCTTGCACAGCCGGTGAAACCGCAGAAAAACAAACACGCGGCCAGCGGAAGCCATGCTGCCGGGAGAGTCCGTCCCGCAAAAGAAGCCGCGGCGCGAAAAGGGCCGCTGTTCCCCCGGAGGGACAAGACTCCGAAGGAGCCGCGCGCCCCGAAGGAGATCCGGGTCCCGGAGATCAGAGTCAGACGGCCGGCGCATCGCGTGGAAAAATCGGAGGACGGCTTCCAGAGCGCCATGCTTAATAAAACGCTGGACCGCAGGTTCAGCGCCTCGGATCTTCTGCTCGCCGTTTTCGCGCTGATTGCGCTGCTGGCGGTCTATTTTCTGCCCACGAACGGCCTCGTCCGTCTTTTGAGTTTTCTCGTGCCCTTCCTGCTGGCAGGCTATTCTTATCTTTTCGAGGCCTTTCAGGAGGCCTTCATGGGCATCGTACTCGGACGCGAGCTGATCGTCACGATCGCGTCGCTGATGGCCTTCTGCAGCGGCTCCTGGTTCGGCGGCGCGGCGATCATGGTCTTTCTGAAGATCTGCGATCTGTGCCTGTCCTTCGCCGAATCGCTCCAGGGCGAAAAGGTCGCGGAGCTGTATGCGCTGCGTCCCGAAAGCGCGGACGTCGTCAATATGAACATGCTCAGCGAGACGCGCGCGCGGGACATCCCGGCCGGAAGCGTGATCGAGGTCGATGCCGGCGCGACCGTGCCGATCGACGGCGTCGTCGTCGAAGGGACCTCGGTGCTCGACAGCGCGCCGCTCACGCACGCGAGCGGCAGCTATACGGTCGTTCCCGGCAGCACCGCGATCTCCGGCTGCGTGAACGTCACCGCGCCCGTACGCATCCGCACGAGCGTGACGCAGGACGAGTCCGTCTGCTCGGCGGTCATTCGCGCGGCGGAAAACTCGTGGATGCATAAGGCATCGCAGGAGCACCTGCTGCAGCGGATTTTGACCTATGCCTCGCCTGTGATCGCCGTCGGCGCGATCCTGCTTGCGATCGTCCCGTCTGTCCTGACGGGTGAGTGGAGACGCTATCTGCTGCGCGCCGCGATCCTGCTGACCGTGTCGCAGAGCTATTCCGTCGTGCAGAGCGTCAAGCTCGCCTTCGACTGTGCCGCCGCCCGCGGCGCTGCGGTCGGCGTGGTCTTCAAGGGGCACGACGTCATCGAGAATTTCGCGCGGAGCGAGACGATGGTCTTCGATAAGACCGGCACGGTGACGGAGGGCGAGTTCCGCATCAAGGAGGTCTTCCCGAGCGGCGTTACCGAGGAGCAGCTGCTCTTCCTTGCGGGAGCCGCGGAGCTGCATTCCCGTCATCCGCTGGCAAAAGCCATCGTCGCCGCAAGCGGCGCAGCAGCGTCGGATATCGAAGCGCTCGAGGTGGAGGAGACTCCGGGCCGCGGCGTGAGCGCCTTTATCGACGGCCGCAGCGTTTACGTCGGCAATGCGGCGCTCATGGACGACCACGGCATCGGCTACAAGCTGCCGAGCATTCCGGGCTCGGCGATCCACGTGGCGGTGGACGACCACTACATCGGACATATCATCGTGGAGGATGCGCTGCGCAGCGGCGCCTTCGACGCGATCGAGGAGCTGCGCATCGCGGGCGTGAAAACCAGCGTCCTGCTCACCGGCGACGTGCACTCGCTCTCGCGCAAGATCGCTTCCTCGCTGAACTTCGACATGGTCAAGGCGGAGCTCAGGCCAGAGGATAAATGCAAGTCCGTCGAATATTTGATGTCGAACCGAAACGTCAACACGACGCTGGCTTTTATCGGCGACGGCATCTGCGACGCGGAGGCCATCCGTCTGGCTACCGTCGGCGTCGCGTTCGGCTGCTTTGACAAGCCCGAGGCGATCGAGGCCTCGGACGTCGCGGTGCTGGGCGGAGAGATCCGCACGCTGCCGAAGGCCTACCGTCTCGCCAGGCTGACCTCGCGCTCGGTGCTCGTCAACTGCCTGGTCTGCCTCGGCGTCAAGCTTTCCGTGCTCGCGCTCGGCGCGCTCGGTATCCTTGGCCTTGCAAGCTCCGTTGCGCTGCAGACCGCGGCGGTGATCTTTGAGACGCTCAACGCATTGCGCGTGCTGTATCTGGAGGACGAAAACAGTATCCGGCTGCTGAAGAAAGGAAGAAGAAATCATGAATGACGCACTCAAAGCGATCCTGGAAAGAAGAAGCATCAGAAGATACAGACCCGAGCAGATCACGCGCGCGGAGCTCGACGCCGTGATCGAGGCCGGCATGTGCGCCGCCTCCGGCAAAAACGGACAGTCTGCGATCATCGTCGCGGTGCAGGACAAAGAGACGCGCGACCTGCTCTCCGCCATGAACGCGGCCGTGCTCGGCGTTTCGAGCGATCCCTTCTACGGCGCTCCGACGGTCCTCATCGTTCTGGCGAGAGCTTCCAGTCCCTACGCCGTTGAGGACGGCAGCCTCGTCCTCGGAAATCTGATGAACGCCGCAAAGGCGATCGGTCTCGGCTCCTGCTGGATCAACCGCGCCAGAGAGGTCTTTGATACGGACGAGGGGAAGGCGCTGCTGAAAAAGTGGGGGATCAAGGGCGAATACCGCGGGATCGGCAACTGCATCCTCGGTTATCCTGCCGAGGCCCCGGCGATCAAGCCGCGCAAGGATGACTACGTCACCTATGTGCTGTAAGGCATGAACGTATACGATTTCGACAAAACGATCTTTTACCCCGACAGCTCCTTCTGTTTTTTCTTCTACTGCCTCCGGCATTATCCCCGCGCCGTCCTGCGCCGCTCGGAAGAAATTGTCCGCTTCGCTCTGCGTTACGCGCGTCGTGCTGTGAGCACGAAGGAGCTGAAGGAAAAACTCTTCGCTTTTCTATGCGATCTGCCCGATCCTGAAGAGACGGTACGCCGCTTCTGGGACGAGCGCTTCTCCGGCGTCGGCAGATGGTATCTCGCGCAGAAAAGAGAGGACGACCTGATCATCTCCGCCTCGCCCGAGTTTTTGGTGCGGGAGGCGACCGGTCGCCTCGGCGTGGCGCTGCTCGGCACCCGCATGGACATGCACAGCGGAAGGATCGAGGGCGAAAACTGTCACGACGCGGAAAAGGTCAAACGCTTCCGCGAGGCTTTTCCCGACGGGCAGATCGACGCGTTTTACTCCGACTCTTTCTCCGACGCGCCGCTTGCGCGCATCGCGCGGCAGGCCTGGCTCGTGAAAAAAGAAACGCTTTCCCCCTGGCCGCTTGACGCCGAGGGGAAGAGAAAGGACCGGGACTGATATGTCTTCCTCCACAAAAGAGGCGCTCGCCGCAGCGCTGAAAAAAATGATGGCGGTCAAGCCGATCGACAAGATCACGGTCAAGGATCTCGTCGAGATCTGCGGCGTGAACCGGCAGACCTTCTATTACCATTTTGACGACGTCTATGATCTGCTCGAGTGGGTCTTCGAGGCGGACGCGGAGAAGAATCTGCCGCATGAGGTCAAATACGAGCGCTGGCGCGAGGACGTGTCGATGTTCTTCAAGTATTTGATCCGCAACGCCGATTTTGCGCTGAACATCTACAACTCGCCGAACCGCACCTACATGCTGCGCTTTTACAAGCAGAAGCTGCAGAATTGCATCCGCAGCTTCGCGATCATCGTCTCGCACGATATGAAGATCGACCGGCGCGACTTCGAGTTCGTCGTCGAGTTTTATTCCAACTGCGTCGTCGGTGTGATCTCGCAATGGCTCGATCTGGGCATGCAGCTCCCCGCCGAGGTCACGGTCGAGCAGTGCCTGACCGTACTGGATAACAGCGTGGAGAATCTGCTGCTGCGCTTCGATCATTCCAAAGAGCTGTGAGGCGATCCGCCTGTTTCCGGTCTTTCCCGGTGGAAAGACCGGATTTTTTATTTCTTCTTTCCAGCTTGAAAGAAAGCATGATCTGCGATATAATAAAATATCTGAATGATTCTGCGGGAGGGAACGGAAATGGCAGATCAGAAAACGAACGTCATGCGCATGCTCGAGCAGAAAAAGATCCGCTATATGCCGCATGAATACCCGCACGGCGATACCGCCGTGGACGGCGCGACGGTCGCCGGCCTGATCGGAAAACCGCCGGAGAGCGTATTCAAAACGCTTGTCGCGCGCGGTGCGAGCAAAAGCATTTACGTTTTTGTCATCCCGGTGCTTCGCGAGCTCGATCTCAAGCGCGCCGCCAAAGCGGTGGGAGAGAAGTCGATGGAGATGGTTCACGTCAGTGAGATCAACGCCCTCACGGGCTATGTACGCGGCGGCTGTTCGCCTGTCGGCATGAAGAAGCAGTACAGGACCGTCCTGGACCGAAGCGCGCTGGAGCGGGAAACGATCGTCGTCAGCGCCGGAAAGATCGGCTCGCAGGTCGAGCTCTCGCCGGCCGATCTGATGGCCCTTGTCCGGGCCGCCGCCGCGGACATCACGAAGGAGTAGGCATGCAGGAGAATATTTTTGTCAAAGGCGCAAGAGAAAACAATCTCAAAAATATCGACGTGAGCATCCCGCGCGACAAGCTGGTCGTCATCACCGGACTGTCCGGCAGCGGAAAATCGAGCCTGGCCTTCGACACGATCTACGCCGAGGGCCAGCGCCGCTACGTCGAGAGCCTGAGCTCTTACGCGCGCATGTTCCTCGGGCAGATGGACAAGCCGGACGTGGACTATATCGACGGGCTTTCGCCCGCGATCTCGATCGATCAGAAAACGACCTCGAAAAACCCGCGCTCAACGGTCGGCACCGTCACGGAGATCTACGACTATTTGCGTCTGCTCTGGGCGCGCATCGGCGTCCCGCATTGTCCCAACTGCGGCAAGGAGATCCGCCAGCAGACCATCGATCAGATCGTCGATCAGATCATGGAGCTGCCGCGCGGCACGAGGATCCAGCTGCTCGCTCCCGTGGTGCGCGCGCGAAAGGGCGAGCACGCCAAGGTCTTTGAGGATGCGAAAAGATCCGGTTACGTGCGCGTGCGTGTCGACGGCATCCCATATGAGCTGTCCGAGGAGATCCGGCTGGAAAAGAATAAAAAGCACAATATCGAGATCGTCGTGGACCGTCTCGTCATGAAAGACGAGATCGTGCGGCGCCTCACCGACTCGGCCGAGACGGCGCTTTCGCTCTCCGGCGGCATCCTGCTGGTCGAGGTGATGGGCGAGGAGAACCGGACGCTGTCCTTTTCACAGAATTACGCCTGCGAGGATTGCGGCATTTCCATCGAGGAGCTGACGCCGCGTTTGTTCTCGTTCAACAATCCCTACGGTGCCTGCCCGAGTTGCACCGGCCTGGGGCTGCAGCTGCTGGTCGATCCCGAGCTCATCATCCCCAATCCGTCCCTGAGCATCCTCGACGGCGCGATCACGGCCTCCGGCTGGGGCAACGTCAAGAGCGACACGATCTCGCGCATGTATTTTGAAGCGCTGGCTCGCCGCTTCCATTTCAAGCTCAGCGACCCGGTGCGCGACATCCCCAAGGAGGGCCTCGACGCGATCCTGTACGGCACGAAGGGCGAACTGCTGCAGCTGCATTTTGAGAAGAACGAGGGTTTCGGCGTCATCAAGCGGGAGTTCGAGGGCATCGTCAACAATCTCCAGAGACGTTATCGCGAGACGCAGAGCCCCTCCATGCGTGAGGATATCGAGGAGTGCATGGCGGAGATCCCCTGTCCGGAATGCGGCGGCAGAAGACTGAAGAAGACTGCCCTCGCCGTCACCGTCGGAGGCATGAGCATCACCGATTTTTGCGATCTGTCCGTCACGGATGCGCTGCGCTTTTTTGACAGACAGGAATTCAGCGAAAAAGAGATCCTGATCGCCGAGCGGATCATCAAGGAGATCCGTGCCCGCCTCGGCTTTCTCGCAAGCGTCGGACTCGGCTATCTCACGCTCTCGCGCGCGGCCGGAACGCTCTCCGGCGGCGAGAGCCAGCGCATCCGACTCGCCACGCAGATCGGCTCGAGCCTGATGGGTGTGCTCTATATCCTTGACGAGCCGAGCATCGGCCTGCACCAGCGCGATAACGCCAAACTGATCCGCACGCTCAAGGAGCTGCGCGATCTCGGCAACACGCTGATCGTCGTTGAACACGACGAGGAGACGATGCGCGCGGCCGATCACATCATCGACATCGGGCCCGGCGCCGGCGTGAACGGCGGCGAGGTCGTCTGCGCGGGCACGATCGACGAGATCTGCGCCTGCGAGCGCTCCGTCACCGGCCAGTATTTGAGCGGAAAGCGCACGATCCCCGTACCGGCCAAGCGCCGGCAGGGGAACGGGCACAGTCTGATCGTGCGCGGCGCGCGCGAAAACAATCTCAAAAACATCGACGTGGAGTTCCCGCTCGGAAAGCTGATCTGCGTGACCGGTGTTTCCGGCAGCGGAAAATCCTCGCTCGTCAACGAGATCCTATACAAGACGCTCGCCGCGGAAAAGAACCGCGTCAAGATCCGGCCCGGTCGCGCCGACGGTATCGAGGGACTCGAGTACGTCGACAAGGTCATCTGCATCGACCAGAGCCCGATCGGCCGTACGCCTCGATCGAATCCCGCGACCTATACCGGCGCCTTCAACGACATCCGCGATATTTTTGCCTCCACGTCGGACGCAAAGGCGCGCGGCTTCGGCCAGAGCCGCTTTTCCTTCAACGTCAAGGGCGGCCGCTGCGAGGCCTGCTCGGGCGACGGTCTGGTGAAGATCGAGATGCACTTCCTGCCGGACGTGTTCGTGCCCTGCGAGGTATGCAAGGGCAAGCGGTATAACCGCGAGACGCTCGAGGTCCGCTACAAGGGCAAGAGCATCGCGGACGTGTTGGACATGACGGTGGAAGAGGCATACGTTTTCTTTGAGAATCAGCCGAAGGTCCGCCGTAAGATCGAGACGCTGCTGGACGTCGGACTGGGATACATCCGCCTGGGCCAGTCGAGCACGACGCTCTCCGGCGGCGAGGCGCAGCGCGTCAAGCTCGCGACCGAGCTTGCAAAGCGCGATACCGGCTCGACGGTCTATGTGTTCGACGAACCCACGACAGGTCTGCACGTCGCGGATATCCACAAGCTGATCCATATCCTCGACCGCCTGACCGACGCGGGAAATACCGTGGTCGTCATCGAGCATAACCTCGATATCATCAAGGTCGCCGATCATATCATCGATCTCGGCCCCGAGGGCGGCGACGCCGGCGGCACGCTGGTCTTTTCCGGAACGCCGGAAGACTGCGCGCGCTGCAGCGAGAGCTATACGGGCCAGTACCTCAAACCGCTTTTGAAGGAATGAGCTTGAAGAAATGGACCAGGAAAACGAACTGATCGAGCTGATCGGGACGGTCGACTCGATCATTTATAAAAACGAAGAGAACGGCTATACGGTGCTTCGCCTCGTCGATGAAAACGGCGAGCTCGTCACGGTCGTCGGCTGCTTTCCCTACGCCTCTGCGGGAGAGTCGATGATCCTTTCGGGCGCCTGGACGACGCACAGCGTCCACGGACGGCAGTTCAAGGCCGAATATGCCCAGCGCATGCTCCCTTCGACCGCGCCGGCGATCTACGACTATCTTGCGGGCGGCGCGGTGCGCGGCATCGGTCCGGCCACGGCGCTGCTGATCGTCAACCGCTTCGGGGAGAAAACGCTGGACGTGCTGGAAAACGCGCCGGATAAGCTCGCGACGATCAAGGGCATCAGTCCGCAGAAGGCGGCGCAATTCTCCGAGACCTTCCGCCGTCAGACCGGCATGCGCCGTCTGATGGAGTTTGTCTGCTCCTTCGGTCTGCGCCCGGTGCTGGCCATCCGGCTATACCGCTTCTACGGCGACAACGCCATGAACATCCTTCGCGGCGACCCCTACATTCTTGCCTCCGCGCACATCGGCGGCAGCTTCGCCGAGGCCGACGAGATGGCGCTCGAGCTCGGTATCGAGCTGCAGAGCGAGAGCCGGATCGCCGCGGCGGCGGTCTTTGAGCTGGAATACAACGCCGGGAACGGCCATTGCTTTATCCCGCGCGAAAAGCTCGCCGCCGTGACGGGGCAGCTCATCGGCATCGAGCCGGAGGCGGTCGATATCGTGCTGGGAGACATGATCGGCTCCGGCCGCATCCGCTATGAGCGGATCGCGGGCTGCGAGGCCTGTTACCTGCCGCGCCTGTACGAGGCGGAGCGATTCACCGCCGAGCGGATCGCCGCGCTCGCGCAGGGAAAATACGCCAGCCGAATGGATTTTTCCGCGCTGCTGGACGGCCTTGAGGCAAAGCAGGGCATCCGATACGCCCCGCTGCAGCGCGAGACGCTGCAGCTCGCGCTGGAAAACCAGCTCGTCGTCATCACCGGCGGGCCGGGCACGGGCAAAACGACCTCGATCCGCGCGATCCTCGCTCTCTATGACAGGCTCGGGCTCAAGACGCTGCTTGCCGCGCCGACCGGACGCGCCGCCAAGCGCATGACCGAACTGACCGGCTGCGAGGCCTCCACGATCCACCGCCTGCTCGGCGCGAAGTTTGCCGAGGACGAGGAGAGCGTCGAGTTCACCAAGAATGCGCGCGAACCGCTGGAGTGCGACGCGGTCATCCTTGACGAATGCTCGATGGTCGATATAACGCTGATGAGCGCGCTGCTTGAGGCGATGGATCCCGAAGCGCGGCTCGTCCTCGTCGGCGACGCGGATCAGCTCCCGTCCGTCGGCCCGGGAGATGTGTTCTCCGCTGTTCTTCGCAGCGAGGCTGTTCCGGCCGTACGGCTCACCGAGATCTTTCGCCAGAACAGCAGCAGCCTGATCATACGCAACGCGCACAGCATCAACCGGGGCGAGCACCCCGATCTGTCGCGCAACGAGGGCGGCTTCTTCCGTCTCAAGCGTATGCAGGCCGCCAGCACGGTCGAGACGATCACGGAGCTTTGCGCCGTGCGTCTGCCGGAGAAGATGAAGATCCCCTGCGAGGACATCCAGGTCCTCTCTCCGACGAGGAAGGGGGAGCTGGGCACGGTCAATCTCAACCGTCATCTCCAGGAGGCGCTCAACCCGCCCGCAAAAGAGAAAAAGGAAAAGCTCTTCGGCAGCGCCGTCTTCCGGGAGGGAGACCGCGTCATGCAGATCCGCAACAATTACGATATACTTTGGCGCACCGCAGACAACAGCGCGGCGGGGAGCGGCATCTACAACGGGGACATCGGCGTCATCCGACAGATCGACCCGGAACAGGAAACGCTCACCCTTGACTTCGACGGACGGATCGCCGTATACGGCTTTGATCAGCTCCTGGAGCTGGAACACGCCTGGGCCATGACGGTCCACAAAGCCCAGGGGAGCGAATACCGCGCGGTCATCCTCGCGCTGTGCGCAGCCTCTCCGATGCTGATGGCGCGTGATATCCTCTATACCGCCGTCACCCGCGCGAGAGAGCTGCTGATCCTTGTCGGAGACGAGAAGATCGCCTATCAGATGATCGACAACGCACGCCAATCGCGTCGCTATAACGCGCTGCGCGTGCGGATCCGCAAGGCCTGCGGCCTGTAGCGCGATGGATACGCGAAAGATCAGCGCCGAGCTTGCGGAGCGATGGCCCGAATGGAGCGCGAGGATCGCTCTGACGGAGTTCCGCGAGACCGAGGGACTCGGCACGGCGGCCAACGACGGCCGCAGCGTTTACTACAGCGAAAGACTGATGCGCTATCTCACGGCGGATCAGCAGCTGTTTATCTTCGCCCAGCAGATCGCGCATATCCATCTCGAGCACCACGCGCGCGGGAAGGGGAAACACCCGCGGCTGTGGAAGCGGGCAAGCGAGGCGGCCGTGAACGCCCTGCTCAAGGCGGACGGCTTTGACCTCCCGGAGAACGCTCCGCTGCCGCCGGGAGACGGACCGCAGAGTGCGGAGGAGATCTACGCGCTGCTGCTTGAGCGAAACGACGAGGGCGAGGATGATGCGCCCGAGATCGTGCGGGATCAGCCGGTACCGAAAGGCAAGAGCCAGCAGGCCGGCGGCGCTTCCGAGGCGCGCAAGCGCGAGATCGACGATCCGGGCCTTGCCGCCGTGGTGGCGGGGCTTGCGGAGTTGCTCGAGCCGAGCATGCAGCTCGACTTCGACTGGTTTCCTGGCACTTCGATCCGCGACGGCGTTCTGCGGCACGAGTTCCGCGCCTATCCGGTCTCCTACGCCGAGATCCTGCTCGATACGAGCGCCTCGGTCGACGCGGATCTGCTGCGCGCCTTCGTGCGCGGCGTCAAGGGCCTGCTGCGGCAGGATGCCGTCGTCCGTGTCGGCTGTTTCGACACGCGTTTCTACGGCTTTCAGGACGTGCGAAACGACGAGGATATCCAGAACCTGAAGCTCGACGGCGCAGGCGGTACCGACTTTCACGCGGCCATCGAAGCCTTTACCGGAGACGCCGAAAACCGCATCATCTTTACCGACGGCTTTGCCGAGATGCCCGAGCAGCGCTGCGACGCGATCTGGGTCGTCTACGGCAACGCGGTCATCCATCCAAAGGGCGGGCGCGTGCTGTACGTCCGGCCGACAGAGGAGAAAGAGAATCATGAGATCGATTTTCTTATCACATGAACAGGTATTTGACAAGCCGCTCCCGCTCTTCCGGAGCGTTGGGACGGCTGCGCCGGCCTCGGACCTCTGTCTGCTGACCGCGCCGGACGACGGTTTTTTCTGTGAGAGCGACGGCGGCGTGAACTATTATCTCGCAGACGGCTTCGTCGACCGCTTCGGCCGTGACGGCGCCTGCGCCGTGGCGGCGGTGCGCCCCGCGCTGCTGCTTGATGAGGGCGAGGAGAAGCTGCTGCGCCGCGTCAAAAACGAGAACGGCGTCGTAACGGCAGAGTTCGGCAGCTATCCCGCGATGCTCCTCGACGCGAGCCTGCGGGACATGGCCGAACGCGAATTCTCCCGCGGCGCGCTGCGAGAGAGCGGACGAAGGCTCCGCATCGGCGGGCAGAGCGTCCCGGTCTACCGGCTGGGCGGCAAGCAGATCGTGCGCGTTGAACTGCAGGGCGGCGGCGTGGGCGGCTACGTCCGTCTCCACGACGGCAGCGCCGTGGTCGAGGGCGAGGCGGTCTTTCTTGAATTCCGGCCCCTCCGCTGGCTCTACGACGAGGCGCTGGGCCTGCTGCTCTGCTGCCAGGCGCTTTTCGGCGGTATGGACCGCGCGGCCGCGGAGGACTATCTGAAAAACGGTTTTCTCGACGAGCTGACCGAGGATGGGGAGGATGCCCTCCCGGAGAACGCGTCCTATCACATCGCCGAGCACGACGAGCTCGATCTGATCCGCGCCTATGTCAAGGCGAACATCCCCGTGTTCCTGCACGGTCTGTCCGGCGACGGCAAGAGCGACCGCGTCCGCCAGATTGACCCGCAGGCGCTCGATATCGAGCTGGTCAACGAGAACCCGGAGACGATCAACGGCCGCGCCGTTTATAATGAGTCGAGCGATACGATCGTGGATATCAAGCCGGTTTGGCTTGTCAAGCTCGAGCGTTTGTGCGAGGACGGCGAGCTGCATATCCTGTTCTTTGACGAACTGACGAACGCGACCAAGCAGACCCAGTCCGTCATCTTCAAGATCGTGCTGGAGCGCTTTGTCAACAACCGCTGGGCTCTGCCGGACAACGCGCGCATCGTTGCGGCCGGCAACGACCGCAGCGAATCGACCTCCGCTCACGATCTCGCCGAGCCGCTTTTCGGCCGCTTTGCGCATATCTATATCCGCACCACGGTCGAAAACTGGATGCCCTGGGCCGTCAGGAGCCGCATCAACCCCTATGTGATGGAGTTCCTTGCAAACAATGATCTCTACCTCCGCACGCCCTTCACCGGAACCGAGGGGCACGCCGATCCGCGGCGCTGGGAGATGGTCTCAAAGGCTCTGGACAGCTCCGGAAACGATTTTTCGCTGCTCGCGCCGATCGTCGGACGCGATACGGCGGAGGCCTTTATCCGCTTCTTTAAGGCACGCGAGGAGGTCGCCGCGCTGGGCGAGTACAGCGACGAGGAGCTTACACGCTTTTCTGTGGCGAGAAAGTATCAGCTTGCCCAGCAGTGTCTGGTGTTCTCTGCGTCAAAGAGCGAGCAGGCCCGCGCGCTCGTCGGGCGTCTCGGAGAGGAGTATCTCGCCTGGTACGACTACATTCTCAAGAGGCGCGATTCCCTGGGCCGATAAACTGCGCGGCACGGGGGAGAAGAGCTCCGTGCCGTGTTCTTTCTCACGCAGACCACGCCGCGCGGTTCCGCTTTGACGGTCTGCCCGGATCGATCGGAGGATTCGCCGCGAAGAAAACGGCTGCCGCAGAATAAAATCGGGATCTGTCCCTGCTCCGGGGCGCCTTTTGCGGGCGCCCCGGTCTTTTGATGCGGTTGAAGAATTCCCCGATCCGTGCTATACTGGCAAAAAAGAAAGAAACAGGGGCTTCCTTATGCGATCTGAAAGGCGAATCACGGATAAGCTGCTCGATCTTCTTTTTCCGCCGCGCTGTCCTTTTTGCCGCGCGCTTTTAAAGGACGGAGAGCGGACTGTCTGCGCAGCTTGCCGCGCCGCGCTGCCCTGGACGCGGGGAGGAGAGAGGACACAGCAGTTTCCGTACATCCGGCGCTGCTGCTCCCCGCTGTTTTACGAAGGCGCTGTGCGCCGCTCGCTGCTGCGCTATAAATTCGGCGGCAGCTCGGCATATTCGAAAAATTATTCTGAAATTCTCGCAAATTGTATTGACGAAAACGAAGTTTCCTGCGATATTATCACATGGGCGCCGTTGGGCAGGAAGCGGCTGCGCTCCCGCGGCTACGATCAGGCGCGGCTTCTTGCGGAGGGCGTCGCCGCGATACGCGGGCTCCCGTGCGAGCCGCTCTTGAGAAAGACAAGGGACAATCCGCCCCAGTCCGGGACAGGCTCACGTGAAAAACGCCGGGCGAACGTTTCCGGCGTTTACGCCGTTACGGATCCTGCGCGCGTACACGGCAGGCGCGTTTTGCTTGTGGACGATATCGTTACAACGGGCTCGACGCTCAGCGAATGCGCCCGGATCCTCCGCGCGGCGGGCGCCGCGGAAGTCAGCGCCCTGACGCTGGCGCGGAGCGGCAGATAAACAAAACCATGAGGTGAAGAAATATGGTGATCTTCGAAAGAGATATGGCGATCGATATGGGGACCTCCACGACCCTGGTATTCGAGCAGGGCAAGGGCGTCGTGCTCCGCGAGCCGACCGTCGTCGCCGTCGATAAGTTTACGGGCAAGATCCTCAAGGTCGGCCAGGACGCGCAGAAGATGCTCGGCCGTACGCCGGCCAACATCGTAGCGATCCACCCCGTCAGCGCCGGCGTGATCTCCGATTACGAGATGAGCGCTCAGATGCTGCGCGAACTGATCGGCCGTATCACGTCCTTCAGCTTCTTCAAGCCCTGTGTGCTTGCCTGCGTCCCAAGCAGCATCTCCGGCGTGGAGGAGCGCGCGGTCATCGACTCCGCGATCGAAGCGGGCGCCAGAAAGGTTTATCTGCTTGAGACAGCCGTCGCCACCGCACTCGGCGCGGGGATCGATATCTCCAAGCCGGACGGTCATCTGATCATCGATATCGGCGGCGGCACGACCGAGATCGCCGTCGTCTCCGCCGGAGGCGTCGTGGAATGCGAATCCATCAAGATCGCCGGCGCCAGCTTTGACGAGGCGATCGTCAAATACATCCGCCGCAAGCACAATATGCTCGTCGGTCTCGGTACGGCCGAGGAGATCAAGCGCAGCATCGGCTGCGTGATCCAGCGCCCGGACGTCGGCGTGGAGGAGGTCAAGGGCAGAAGCCTGACCAACGGCCTGCCCAAGACGGTCTCGATCACCTCGTCCGATCTGATCGATGCCTTTGTCGATCCGATGAACCGCATCCTCGAGGCGGTACACAACGTTCTGGAGCGTACGCCTCCTCAGCTCGTCGGCGACCTGGATCGCAACGGCATCGTGATGTCCGGCGGCGGCAGCCTGATCTACGGCATCGACCGCCTGATCGAGCGCAGCACCGGGATCCGTACCGTCGTCGTGGACGACGCCGTCTCCTGCGCGGCCTACGGCGCGGGCAAAATGCTCAAGCATCTCGAGGACATGCAGGACGGCATGATGAACTTCTACCGCAAACGGCAGCTCAAGGGCTGATCCGGGAAAGGGGAGCGTGAAAATGGGTCTTTCCGATCTGTTCAAGAAAGGCGGCTCCGTGCCGAAGTGCTCCGCCGTCATCGTCGCAGCCGGAAGCTCGAAGCGGATGGGCAGCGATAAGCTGACGGCCCTGCTCGGCGGCGAGCCCGTCCTGCTTCGGACGCTGCGCGCCTTTGAGGCCTCCGAATACGTTTCCGAGATCGTAGTGGTCACGCGCATGGAAAAGGTGCCTGAAGTCGCCGATCTCTGCGCGCAGAACAACATTTCCAAAATCGCCAAGGTCGTTGCGGGCGGTAAGACAAGAATGGAATCCTCGCTGATCGGCGTCTCGTCCGTCAAGCCCGGCGTGAAGCTGATCGCGATCCACGATGCGGCGCGCCCGCTTGTCTCCGGCGCACTCATCAAGCGCTGCGTCACCGCCGCGGCCGAGCATATGGCCGCCGTCCCGGTCATCCCCAGCGTCGATACGCTCAAGATGGTCGGTGAGGACGGCCGCATCGTCGGTACGGTGGACCGCGAGACGACTTATCGCGTGCAGACCCCGCAGGTTTTCGACGCGATCCTGATCAAGGGCGCGCTCAGCAAGGCCGCCGAAAAGCGCATGCTCCTCTCCGACGACAGCTCGGCCATGGATATGACCGGCTTCAAGACCTATACCGTCGCCGGTGAAGAGGACAACATCAAGATCACGACGCCGCGCGATCTGATGATCGCGGAGCTGCTGCTCAAGAGCAGGGGAGAGCTATGAGGATCGGACACGGTTACGACGTCCATCGGCTCGTCGAAGATCGCGCGCTGATTCTCGGCGGGGTCCGGATCCCCTTCGAGAAAGGGCTGCTCGGGCACTCCGACGCGGACGTCCTGCTGCATGCGCTGATGGACGCGATGCTCGGCGCAGCCGCTCTGGGCGACATCGGAAAGCATTTCCCCGACAGCGACGCGCGTTGGGAGGGTGCGGACAGTATGCAGCTGCTGCGTGAGGTAAAACGCCTTCTCGGCGAAGCCGGTTATACGCTCGTCAACGCAGACTGTACGATCCTCGCGCAGCGGCCGAAGCTCGCCCCCTATATCGCGCAGATGCGCAGCGGCATCGCCGGCGCGCTCGGTACGGATCCGGATACGATCAGCGTCAAGGCTACGACGGAGGAAGGGCTCGGCTTTACGGGCGACGGCTCCGGGATCGCGGCGCACGCCGTCGTCCTGATCGAGCGCAGATGATCAAAGGGCACGGATCGCACATAGAATGTGCTGTACCGTGCCGGTATCAATATCGAAATGCAAAGAGCATGGTGAGAGCCATGCTCTTTTTTTATGAGGTGATCAAGTGAAACAGTATTTGATCCTTTGCCGTTCCGTGACGCACGCGCAGCGCTGCGCAAGGCTGCTGGAGGGCGCTCTGATCCGCGCAGCCGTCACAAAAGCGCCGAGGGAGCTGACGAGCTCCGGCTGCGGCTATGCGCTGCTGCTGCACGCCAAACTCGACGAGGCGCTGAGGCTTCTGAGAAAAAAGGAGATGTCCTTCGGCAGGGTTTTTGAACGCGACGGCGACGGAGAATACCGGGAGATAAAGCCATGATCTATTTTGACAGCGCGGCGACCTCGTTTCAAAAGCCGCCGCAGGTACTCAAAGCCTATACTGAGACGCTTCGAAGCGCGGCAAGCCCCGGACGGGGCGCGTACCGCCTTGCGATGCGTGCCGCCGAGGCGATGCTCAACGCGCGCGAGGAGGCGGCCGCCTTCTTCCGCTTTTCGGACCCGGAGCGCGTCGTGCTGACGATGAACGCAACACACGCGTTGAATCTTGCGATCCGTTCGCTCGCCGTGCCGGGAGCGAAGGCTGTGATCTCCGGCTTTGAGCACAATTCCGTCCTGCGCCCGCTGTATGCGTGCGGGATGGAGATCACGACGGCGGGCAGGCGTCTGTTCGACCCGGAAGAGCTGCTCGGTACGCTTCGGAGCGAGCTGCCCGGTGCCGCGCTTGCGGTCTTTACGCATGTTTCAAATGCATTTGGCTATATTCTGCCGGTCCGGGAGATCGCGTCGCTTTGCCGCGAATACGGCGTGCCGCTGATCGTGGACGCTTCGCAGAGCGCCGGCGTGCTGGAGTTGGACTGCTCGACGCTGCAGGCAGATTTTGTCGCCATGCCGGGGCATAAATCCCTGCTCGGCGTTCCGGGGAGCGGTCTTCTGCTTTGCCGCGGCGAGACAAAGCCGCTGCTTTTCGGGGGCTCGGGCAGCGACAGCATCGACCGCGCGATGCCCGCCTATCTGCCGGAGCGTCTCGAGGCGGGGACACAAAACGCGCCTGCCGCGGCTGCTCTGGCTGCGGGGATCCGCTATATCCGCCGCCGCGGACGCGACGCGATCGAGGCGCATGAAAGAGAGCTGTGCCTTCACATGGCCGAACTGCTGGGGGGAAGGGAAGAGCTGCAGCTGTTTGTTTCATCCGACGCGGCGATGCAGAGCGGCGTACTGTCCTTCCGCTGCCGCAGCCGCGACTGCGAGGAGATCGCAAGGATGCTCTCACAGGAGGAGATCTGCGTACGAAGCGGTCTTCACTGCGCGCCGCTGGCGCACGAATGCGCCGGGACACTTGAGACGGGAACTGTGCGAATGAGTTTCTCGCCCTTCAATACGCACGCGGAAATAGAAAAAGCCGCAGGAAAATTAATAAAAATTATATAGTTTTCAACCGCTTTCCATTTGCCTTTTTTCTCGGGATGCTATATAATAAAGTGATAAAAAGGGAAAGTGCGTACTGAAAAGCTGCGCGCAGGCAATACGAACGGGGAAACTTATATGGAAGCGACAAAAACCGCATTGGAGCGTTCGCTCAATCTCTTTATGACCTTGGGTTTGGCCGACATCATCGACATCCTGATCGTCGCCTATCTGATCTACAAAGCGATATGGTTCGTAAGAAGGACCAATTCCTATAACCTTGCAAAAGGGATCCTGGTCTTTCTGATCGTCATGCTGCTCTCCGACGTCTTCGGGCTGAAGATGATCAGCTTCGTTCTCCGAAAGGCGGCCGAGCTCGGATTGATCGCGCTGGTCATTCTCTTTCAGCCGGAACTGCGCCGCGTACTGGAGCGAATGGGCAGCAGCTTCAGTTCCGTCCGCGGCGAGCCGGGAACACAGCTCGATTCCGCGATCGCCCACACGGTCATTGCCTGTACGGACATGTCCGAATCCCGGACCGGCGCGCTGATCATCTTCGAGCGCAACGTCAAGCTCAACGAGATCATGAGCACCGGCACGATCATCAACGCCGACGTCAACGCCGAGCTGATCAAAAACATTTTTTTCAACAAAGCCCCGCTGCATGACGGCGCGCTGATCATCCGCGCCGCAAGGATCGCCGCGGCCGGCTGCGTGCTCCCGCTCACCAAAAGCACCAATCTGAGCAAGGACCTCGGCATGCGGCACCGGGCCGGCATCGGGCTGAGCGAACAGTCCGACGCCGTTGTGATCATCGTTTCCGAGGAAACCGGCGCGATCTCCGTTGCGATCGACGGCATGCTCAAGCGCCATCTCAACGCTGCCACGCTTGAGAGGCTGCTCCGGTCCGAGCTGATCGTCGAAGAGACCGAGGGCAAGCCCAACGGGCTGATACAGATGTGGAACAGGCTCACGAAGGGAAAATACAATGAAAAAAACGAACATCATGACAAAACTGTATAACAGCAAAGTCTTTTGGTTGATCATTTCTCTTCTCGCCTCCATGAGTCTTTGGATCTACGTCACGGGCCAGGAGACGGAGGAATACAAGCAAACCTTCCGCGGCGTCCGCGTGGAGCTGATCGGCGAGGATATCCTGCTGAATTCCCGCAACATGGTCATCACCGATCTGAGCACCAGCACCGTTACGGTCGAGGTCTCCGGACCGAGGAGAGTCGTCGGACGCTGGAGTTCCGGCGATCTTGTCGCGCAGATCGACGTCAGCAAGCTGACCCAGTCGGCCTTCACCTCGCTGCAGTATACGGTCAAATTCCCAGACGGGACCGATACCAGCGGCGTCAAGACGAATTCCAGATCGCCCGAGACAATCAACTTTATGGTCTCGCCGCAAACAAAGAAAGTCGTTCCCGTCGTCGGCAGCTTCGAAGGCCGGGTCGCGGAGGGCTTCACGGCCGAACCGCCGGAGTTCGATCCTTCTACGATCACGGTCTATGGTCCCGAGACGTATTTGAAAAATATCTCGAGAGCCTGGGTGGAATTCGGCTCGCAGGAGATCAGCTCGACCTACTCCGTCGACGCGGGCTTCCGCCTTCTGGATGAAAACGATGAGGAATGCTCCACCACGGGACTGAACTTTTCGAACGATACCGTCAAGGCGACGCTGCGCGTGCTCGAAGTCAAGGAGATCCCGCTGACCGTCGATCTGATCGGCGGCGCGGGCGCGTCGAGCGCGAACACCATGGTCTCGATCGAGCCGGATTCGATCACGCTTGCCGGCGATACGGCCGTGCTCTCCGGCCTTAACCGGATCTCGCTCGCCACGATCGATCTGACGGATTTCGCCTCGACCTTCAGCGATACCTATCTTGTGAAATTTGACGACGGCTTGAAGAACCTCTCCGGCACGACGGAGGCGAACGTCACGATCGAGATCGTCGGTCTTGAGACGCGCGACTTTTCCGTCAGCCGAGAGAACATGAGCTGCATCAACGTCACGGACGGCTACAATGCGCAGGTCCTCAGCGACAGCCTTGTGGTCAAGCTCCGCGGCACGGAAGAACAGCTGCAGGAGGTCAGGAGCGAAAACATCCGCGCCGTGGCCGACCTGAAGGACTACAACACCTCCACCGGGCAGTTCATGCCCGCCGTGAGGATCTCTGTCGACGGCTTTACCGACGTCGGCGCGATCGGAGACTATACGATCTCCATCGAGCTGAGAAAGGGCGAAGCATGACGCAGGAAGGGATCGTAACCAGACTTCTTGCCCGCGATATGGCGGAGGTCGCCGTCACGCGCATGACCGCCTGCGGCGGCAACTGCGGCAGCTGCGAGAGCTGCATGCTTCAGAGCGAGGTCAAAGCGACGGCCCATAACCTTGTCTCGGCGCAGCCCGGACAGCGCGTCCTGATCGAGAGCCGTACCTCGGCCGTTTTCGGCGCGATCTTCCTTGTTTATGTGATGCCGCTCGTTTTCTTCCTGCTGGGCTACGCAGCCGCCTGGACCCTCGGCGCGTCGGAGGGGATCTGCATCCTCTGCAGTTTCCTCGGTCTTGCGCTCGGAGCGCTCCTTCTGGTTCTGACACAGCGCGGGAAAAAGAAGAACAGCATCCGTTACGATATCATAAAACTGCTGGAATAATCGCGGAGGATACCATGATCAAAAGCATGACCGGCTACGGCAGCGCAAAGGGCGCGGTCGGCGAGCTGAAAATCAGCGTAGAATTAAAAAGCGTCAACAACCGCTATCTGGACGTCTCCGTCCGCATGCCGCGGAGCTTTCTCTTCGCCGAGGACGCGGTCAAGGCGGCCGTCGGCAAACACATCAGCCGCGGCAAGGTCGACCTCTTTGTGAGCGTCGATTCCTCGGACGCGGACAGCATGACCGTGAA
The DNA here is from genome assembly GCA_902761055.1 of Oscillospiraceae bacterium. GTDB lineage: Bacteria > Bacillota > Clostridia > Oscillospirales > Oscillospiraceae > Limivicinus. Next base: position 101,589 of record CACWIS010000001.1, on the reverse strand, counting down.
GGTCAACGAGCCGCTTCTGCGCGGCTATATCGAGGCGATCCGCCATATCTCCGCGGAGTACGGGCTTGCCGAAGAGCTCGGCGCCGTTTCAGTCAGCCGTTTCCCGGATATCCTGAGTGTCGAGAAAAAAGAGCTCGACGCCGAGGCGATCTCGGAGGGGATCGTCGCTGTGACGGAGGAGGCGCTGCGCGATTTCGACGCGATGCGTCTGCGCGAGGGCGAAAAGCTCTGCGCCGATGTGCTGGAAAAGCTCGCTGCGATCGAGCTTCTTGTTGCGAAGGTCGAGCAGGAGGCGCCGAAGACCGTGGAGGCCTATCGCGTCCGACTGCGCGAGAAGATGAGCGAGCTGCTCTCCTCGGCCGCGATCGACGACAACCGCATCCTGGCCGAGGCCGCGATCTATGCCGACCGGATCGCCGTTGATGAAGAAACGGTACGTCTGCGCAGCCACATGTCTCAGCTGCGCGGCATGCTCGCAGGCGGCTCGCCGATCGGCAGGAAGATCGATTTTCTGATCCAGGAATTCAACCGCGAGGCGAACACGATCGGCTCGAAATGCCAGAACTCCGATATCGCGCACACCGTCGTGGAACTGAAATCGGAGATCGAGAAGATCCGTGAGCAGATCCAGAACATCGAATGAGGACGGAAAAATGAAGCTCATCAACATCGGCTTCGGCAACCTCGTTTCGGCGGAGCGGATCGTCTCGATCCTCTCGCCCGAATCCGCCCCGATCAAACGCATGATCCAGGACGTGCGTGACCGCGGCCTGCTGATCGACGCCTCTTTCGGGCGCAGCACCAAGGCCGTGATCGTGACCGACAGCGGCAATCTGATCCTCTCCTCGCTCACGCCGGAGGTCCTGGCGCAGCGGGCGCAGGAATAAAAAATGAAACGGGATACGAAAATGAAGGAAAAAGGCAGACTGATCGTGATCTCCGGTCCCTCCGGAGCAGGCAAATCCAGCGTCGTCTTCCGCGCCATCGAAGGACGCGCTGACATGTGCTTTTCCACTTCCGTCACCACGCGCGCACAGCGCCCGGGCGAGGTCGACGGACGCGAATACTTTTTCATCGATCTCGACCGCTTTCACGAGATGGTCGCAAACGACGAGCTGCTCGAGCACGCGATGTACGTTGGGAACGCTTACGGTACGCCGCGCAAATTTGTCGAGGACAAGCTCGCGGAAGGCATGAACGTCCTGCTTGATATCGAGATCCAGGGCGCACGGCAGGTCATGGAGAAGGTCCCGGAGGCGCTGAAGATCTTTATCATCCCTCCCTCGCTCGAGGAGCTGCGCAATCGGCTCGTCAAGCGCGGGACGGACAGCGCGGAGGCCATCGAGGGCCGACTGAAGCGCGCAAGAGAAGAGTATCAAGAGGCCGTCTTTTACGACTATATCATCGTGAACGACGATCTTGACGTCGCGGCGGAGGAATTCAACGCCATCCTCACCGCGGACCGCTGCAGATATCCTTTCCGCAGGCACTGGCTTGAGGAAGTCTGAATCAAAAAAACTATGCCGCTTTGCGGCAGAATGGAGAATACCGAAATGATGCTTTATCCCCCTGTGGCCGAGCTTGTCGACAAGATCGGCAGCCGCTACCAGCTCGTCAATCTTGTCGCCCGCCGCGCGCGCGTGATTTCCGCCGCCTCCGAGGAGAACGGCACGCCTCTCGAGAGGAAGCCCGTTTCTGCGGCGATCGACGAGGTTTATACCGGCAAGCTCACGCTTAAAAAGTAAGTCTCCGTGTCGATCTGTATCGCCAAAATCGCGGTTTCCGCCGCCACATACAGTATCGACAGGCCCTACGACTATCTGGTGCCGGAGCCGCTCATAGCCTCCGTCTTCGTCGGGACGCGGGTCACCGTGCCTTTCGGCAAAGGCAACCGAAGCTGTGAGGGCGTCGTCCTCGCCCTTGGGACGGAGAGCGAGCGGAAGACACTCAAGAGCATCCTCTCCGTGCTCGACCGCGAGCCGGTCCTGACCGAAGCGCAGGTCAAGCTGGCGCTGTTCATGCGGGATCGCTTTTTCTGTACGGTCTACGACGCGATCCGCGCCATGCTGCCCGCCGGACTGTGGTTCGACAGCGAGGGAAAACGGCGCGCCGCTGACAAGACCGTTGAGATCGCCGAGCTGGCCGTTCCCACCGAGGAGGCCGAAGCGCTCGTTGAAGCGAAGCGTCTTCGCTCGCCGCAGCAGGCGGCGCTGCTGGACCTCTTGTGCTGCTTTGAGGTGCTGCCTGTCCACGACATGCTCGTGCACACCGGCGCGAAGCGCCCATCGCTCAACGCGCTCGTCAAATACGGCGCCGTGCGTCTCGGATCGCGCGAGGTCTATCGCCGTCCGGAGATCCGCAGCCGGGAGCGGCTCCCCATGCCGCAGCTCAATGCGGCGCAGGAAGCGTCTTTTCGGGGGCTGCTTTCGCTGCTGCGCCTGGACGAGCCTCGCGCCGCCCTGCTTTTCGGCGTGACCGGAAGCGGAAAGACCAGCGTTTACATCCGTCTGATCGACGAAACGCTGCGCGCCGGCCGCTCCGCCATCCTTCTTGTGCCTGAGATCGCACTGACGCCGCAGATGCTCGCCGCTTTTTCGGCGCATTTCGGCGACACGGTCGCCGTGCTGCACAGCTCGCTGTCAGTCGGCGAACGCTATGACGAGTGGAAGCGCGTCAAGCGCGGCGAGGCAAAGCTCGTCATCGGTACGCGCAGCGCGGTCTTCGCGCCGGTGAGCGACCTGGGCATCCTGATCGTCGACGAGGAGCAGGAGGAGACCTACAAGTCCGAGAACACACCGCGCTACGACGCCCGCGAGATCGCGAAATATCTCTGCTCAAAGGCAAATGCGCTGCTGCTTTTCGGATCCGCGACCCCCGAGATCAGCAGCATGTATCGCGCGAAGGAGGGCATATACAGCCTTTTCGAACTGCGCGAACGCTACAACGAGCAGGAACTGCCCGGCGTGAGGATCGTCGACATGAAGCGTGAGCTGCGCCGCGGAAACGGCGGCGACATCAGCTCTTTTCTGCGCGACGAGCTGCAGCGCAACATCGACTGCGGCGAGCAGAGTATCCTGTTCCTCAACCGCCGCGGCGCCAGCAAGCTCGTAAGCTGCGGGGAGTGCGGCTATACCTACCGCTGCCCGAAATGCAGCGTTTCGCTGACCTATCACAGCGCCCGCGGCAGACTGATGTGCCACTACTGCGGCTACTCCCGCCGGATCGACAGCAGCTGTCCCGCCTGCGGCGGCGAGCTGAAATTCATCGGCAGCGGCACCCAGCATGTCGAGGAGGAGCTGCATGCGCTCTTCCCCGGCGTCGAGATCCTTCGCATGGACACCGATACCGTCACGCCCGTCGGATCACACGAAAAGCTGCTCGACCGCTTCCGTGATGAGAAGATCCCCATCATGGTCGGCACGCAGATGGTGACCAAGGGGCTGAATTTTGAGAACGTCACGCTCGTCGGCGTGCTGTGCGCGGACCAGAGCCTCTATGCCGGCGATTACCGCGCGGGAGAGAGGACCTTTTCGCTGATCACGCAGGTCGTCGGCCGCAGCGGACGCGGCAGCAAGCCCGGACGCGCGCTGATCCAGACTTTTACGCCCGACAATCAGACGATCCGTCAGGCGGCCCGCCAGGATTACGACGATTTCTACGCCTCCGAGATCGAACTGCGGCGGCTGCAGAACGCGCCTCCCATCGTCGACCGCTATACTGTCACCGCAGCCGGGCAGAACGAAGAGCAGGTAGAGTGGACGATCCGTTACGTGCGGGATCTGCTCGCGCTCGCCGCAAAGGATATCCCGGGTACGACGGTGCTCGGCCCCGCGCCGCTCGGAGTCGTCAAGGTCAACGACCGTTATCGCTACCGCGTCAACATGATCGGCCGGGACAGCGCCGCGATCCGCAGGAGCATTTCTGCCGCCGTTATAGAGTGCAGCACAGACAAGCGCTTTCGCGGCGTCAGCGTCTTTGCCGATCACGACCCGGGCGACTGACGCAAGGACAGACGACTTGTCCGCACGACGTGCGGCGCAAGAGGAGAAACGAATGGCAACACGATACATTTTGACAAAAGAAGAGCCCACGCTCTATAAGAAAAGCCGCCCGGTCAAGAAATTTGACGAAAGGCTCCATCAGCTGCTTGACGACATGGCCGAAACGCTGCAGGAATCCGGCGGCGTCGGACTGGCCGCGCCGCAGGTCGGCGTGCTGCGCCGGGCAGTGCTGGTCATCGAGACCAATGTTCCCGAGGGCGAAGAGGAAAAGCTGATCGAGCTCATCAATCCCGAGATCGTCTCCGCCTCCGGCGAGCAGCGCGGTGCGGAAGGATGTCTGAGTTTTCCGGACGAGTACGGCATCGTCACGCGTCCGATGGAAGTCACGGTCCGCGCGCAGGACCGCTTCGGCGACAGCTTTACCGTCACCGGGACGGGACTGACCGCCCGCTGCTTCTGCCATGAGATCGATCATCTCGACGGCGTCGTTTTCACGACGCTCTGTGAGCGGATGCTCACGCAGGAAGAGCTGGAAAAAGGACAGGCAGAGGAGTAAACGGATGCGGATCGTATTCATGGGCACGCCGGATTTTGCCGCGGCCTCGCTGAAAAGACTGCTCGAGGACGGATTTGAGGTCGTCGGCGTCTTTACGCAGCCGGATAAGCCGAAGGGGAGAGGGATGGAGCTCGCCGCCTCGCCAGTCAAGGAGCTGGCTCAGGAAAACGGCATCCCGGTCTATCAGCCCGAAAAAATGCGCGACGGGACCGCACTGGAGGCCGTGAGAGCCCTTCAGCCCGACGTTCTGGCCGTCGTCGCATACGGGCGCATTCTGCCCCCGGAGATCCTTGAAGTGCCGAAATACGGCGCTGTGAACGTCCACGGCTCGCTTCTGCCGAAGTACCGCGGCGCGGCGCCGATCCAGTGGGCCGTGCTCAACGGCGACCGCGTCACGGGCGTCAGCACGATGTACCTCGCAAACGAGATGGACACCGGCGATATCATCTACAGCGAAGAGACCGAGATCGGAGAGTTCGAGACCTCGGGAGAATTATACGACCGGCTCAAGCTCATGGGCGCCGCGCTGCTGTCCCGCACGCTGCGGGATATCGAAAACGGCTGCGCGCCGCGCACGCCGCAGGATCACAGCTGCGCGAGCTATGTGAAGATGCTCGACAAGTCCTTCTGCCCGATCAATTTCGGCCGCACGGCGCGGCAGATCGTCAAGCAGATCTGCGGACTGCAGCCCTGGCCGGTTGCCACGTTCTCTCTCGGCGGAGAGCAGATCCGCGTCTTTGCCGCCGCGTACGGACGCAGGGACGTATCTGCAGCCCCCGGCACCGTGCTCTGCGCGGATGCCCGCGGGCTGGAAGTCGCCTGCGGGGCAGGTGAGAGCCTCCGGCTCACCGAGCTGCAGGCTCCCGGCAAAAAACGGATGAAGGCCGCGGACTTCCTGCGCGGTCACGCGATCGCGGAAGGGACGGTCCTTTCATGACGGGGCGCGAGGCTGCGCTTGCGATCCTCGAGCGCTGCCGGCGCGACGGCGCGTGGCTGTCCGCCGCGGCGGACGGTCTCATCCGCAGAAACGCTCTGTCAAAGCGCGAGTCTGCGCTCGCATCCGCGATCGCGCTCGGTGTTCTGCAGAACGGCAGCTACTTCGATTTTTTGATCGGCTCCTTCTGTACGACAAAGCCGGAAAAGCTTGAAAAGAAGGTCCTCGAGATCCTTCGCATCGGCGTTTGCCAGCTCCTGCTGCTTGACCGCATCCCGGCGCGCGCCGCCGTCAACGAAACGGTCGCGCTCTGCGAGACGGCCGGCGTCGGACGGGCCGGGGCGCTGGTCAATGCCGTGCTGCGCCGGATCGCAGAGGCGCGCTCCTCGCTCCCGGAGGTTCCGGGCAGGGGAGAGCCCGTCTATCTTGCGACGCGCTATTCCCAGCCGCTCTGGCTTGCCGAGAAGCTGGTCGGAGAAAAGGGCTATGACTTTACCGAGGCCTGCTTCGCCGCCTTCAACCTCCCCTCGGCGCTGGATATCCAGATCAACACGCTCCGAACGACGCGGGCCGATTACGTCCGCGCGCTCGAACGGCTCGGGATCGGCTATGAGATCCCGTCGTTTCCGGAAAACTGCCTCCGCATCGCCGGCGGCGCCGTGAACGAGCTGCCCGGCTTCGAGGAAGGACTTTTTTACGTGCAGGACCGCGCCGCCCGTATGGCGATTGATCTGGCCGGCCCGGGAGAGGGCATGCGCGTGCTCGACGCCTGCGCAAGTCCGGGAGGGAAAAGCTTTGCCGCCGCGCTTGCGATGCACGGCACGGGCGAGATCGTCTCCTGCGACATCCATGAAAAAAAGCTGCCGCTGATCCGAAGCGGTGCCGAGCGTCTCGGCCTCACGTCGATCCGTACAGAATGCCGCGACGCACGGGAATTCGTCCCGGAATGGGAAAACGCTTTTGACTTGGTACTGGCCGACGTGCCCTGTTCCGGCTTCGGCGTGATCGGCAAAAAGCCAGAGATCCGTTTCAAGGATCCCGGGCGGCTCAAAGCGCTGAGCGGCATCCAGCGAGCGATCCTCGACAATCTCTGCCGCTTCGTGCGTCCCGGCGGCGTGCTGCTCTACAGTACCTGCACGATCCTGCGGGAGGAGAACGAGGACGTGATCGCGTCCTTCCTCGCCGCACACGGCGGCTTCAGGCCCTGCGAATTCGAGGTGGATGGCCGCGGCTCGCGCGGCGGCTGCTACACCTTTTATCCGAACGTGGACGGCACGGACGGCTTTTTCGTATCAAAGCTGCAAAGGAAATAGAGCATGAAAAAAGACATCCTCTCCTTGCTCCCCGAGGAGCTTGCCTCCGAGCTTGAAGCGCTCGGCGAGCCCAGATATCGCGCTGCGCAGGTCAGCCGCTGGCTGGCGCGCGGCGTGCGGAGCTTTGAGGAAATGTCCGATCTGCCCAGGGCGCTTCGGGAGAAGCTGGACGAGCGGTATATGCTCAATCGTCCGAGCGTGCTCTCCAAGCAGGTCTCCGCGCTTGACGGAACGATCAAATATCTTTGGGAGCTGCGGGACGGCAACGCCGTCGAGACCGTCGTGATGTCGTACCAGTACGGGAATACGGTCTGTATCTCATCGCAGGTCGGCTGCCGCCAGGGCTGTGCCTTCTGCGCCTCGACCATCGGCGGTCTGGTGCGAAGCCTCGAGCCGTCGGAAATGTTTGACGAGGTGCTGTTCTCGGAACTGGACAGCGGGAAAAAGATCTCGCACATCGTGCTCATGGGCATAGGAGAGCCGCTTGATAACTTTGACAATGTCGTTCGCTTTCTCAAGCTCGTCAATTCCCCCTCCGGGATGAACATCGGCATGCGTCACATCACGCTCTCGACCTGCGGGCTCATCGAACGCTTCGACGATCTTGCCTCGCTCGATCTGCAGCTGACGCTGACGGTCTCGCTCCACGCGCCGGACGACGAGACGCGCTCGCAGATCATGCCCGCAAACCGCGGGCGAGGCGTCGACGCGCTCATCCGAGCGTGCAGACGCTATTATGAAAAGACGGGAAGGCGCATCTCCTTTGAGTATGCAATGATCGACGGCGTCAACGACACCGAGAAGCACGCGCGTCTGCTCGTCCGCCGCGCGCGGGACTGCGGCGCTCATGTGAACCTGATCCCGCTCAACCATGTGGAGGAGCGGCGCTTCAAGCCCTCCACGCAGGGCCATATGAAAGCCTTTATGAAAATCCTTGACGAGGGCGGCGTGAACTACACGGTCCGCCGCACCCTCGGCAGCGATGTGGACGCCTCCTGCGGGCAGCTCCGCAGAAAAATGCAGAAGGATCCGGCGAAGACGATTTGATTCTGGAGATGAGGGTATGAATTTTTTCGGATTGACTGACAAAGGAAAAATCAGGCAGGACAATCAGGACAGCTTCATCATCGAATACTGCGAGCCCAAGGACTGCATCGTGACCGCGCTCTGCGACGGCATGGGCGGCGCGAAGGCGGGCGGTCTTGCCAGCCAGCTCTCCAACAAGGAGTTCGTCAACTATGTCTATGCCAAGCTGACCTCCCGCGTCAGCCGGAGCGTCGACTACCGCCGGCTTCTTACCGACGCCTGCGCGGAGGCAAACGGCGTCGCCTTTGAGTATTCCAAATTCGACGAGGCGTACAACGGCATGGGCACAACGCTCGTCGGCGGTGTTATCAAATCCAACGGAGAAGGGTATCTTATCAATGTGGGCGACAGCCGTGCCTACCAGGTGCTCAAGCGCTATGACACGATCATCCAGATCACGCGAGACCACTCGCTGGTCGAGGATCTGGTCGAGTACGGCGCGATCACCAAGGACCAGGCCAAGCGACACCCGCAGCGAAACGTCATCACCCGCGCGCTCGGATCGGAGGCGGACGTCGAGGCGGATTTCTATGAGATCAATCTCGGCCCCGGCGATATGCTGATCCTCTGTTCCGACGGGCTTTCCAACATCGTCACAGACGAGGAGATGCTCGACTACGCAGTTGAGTACCCCGAGCCGGAGATCCTCTGCCGCGCGCTGATGAGCAAGGCGCTCAACCGCGGCGCGCGCGACAACGTCACGGTCGTCGTGATCAAGCGCTGAAAGATGCTTTTTAACACGGAGTTGCTATGAACGAAGAAGAAAAATACATCGGCACAATGCTCGACGACCGATATGAGATCCTCGAGATCATCGGCGAGGGCGGCATGGCGATCGTTTTCCGCGCGCTGGACCATCGGCTGAACCGTTACGTCGCGGTCAAGATCATGCGCGAGGAAATGGCCAACGACGAGGAGTTCCGCCGCCGCTTCTGCGCGGAATCCCATGCCGTCGCGATGCTCTCCAACCCGAATATCGTCTCGGTCTATGACGTCAGCCACAGCGACGAGCGCGAATACATCGTCATGGAGCTGATTTCGGGCATCACGCTCAAGCAATATATGGACAAAAAGGGCGCGCTCGACTGGAAAGAGGTCGTTCACTTCACGAAGCAGATCACCCGCGCCCTCGCGCATGCGCATGAGCGCGGCATCATCCATCGGGATATCAAGCCGCAGAATATCATGCTGCTGCGCGACGGCACGCTGAAGGTCGCTGATTTCGGCATCGCGGCGCTGGAAAACGAGGTCTACGAGAACAACGGACAGACCATCGGCTCGATCCATTACATCGCGCCGGAGCAGGCGCGCGGCAACAGTCCCGACGCCCGAAGCGACATCTACTCGCTCGGCGTTGTGATGTATGAGATGCTCTCGGGCCGCCTGCCCTATACCGGCAACACCCTTGCGGAGATCGCCGTCAAGCACATGAACGTAAAGCCCGAGCCGCTTCGCAGCAGCTTTCCCTCGATCCCGGAGGAGCTCGAGCGTATCACGCTCAAGGCTATGTGCGCCGATCTCAACGAACGCTATCAGACCGCCAACGAGCTGCTGGAGGCGCTCGACGAGTTCACACGCAACGCCGTGAAGCAGGAGCTTCCGCCCGAGACCGAGGAAGAGGAAGCGCAGACGCCCAAACCCGTGATCTCCTACAGCGATCTGACAAAGGCGAGCTACAGCATCCGCCGCAAGAAGGCCTCCAAGGTCAGCTTTCTGAGCGGCTCGTTCGGATTGCTGATGGTCGCGGTCGCGCTGTTTGTCTTTCTGTGGAATTTCTGGGTCAGAGACCTGTTCTCTCCGGCCGAGCGCGTCGAGCTGCCCAGGTTCGTCGGCAGCCGCTATGACGACGTCGTCCGCGACGCCGATCCGATCTATAATTTCATCATCACCGATGTTTATACGAACGACGAGGCGCCCGGCATGATCATCAGCCAGAAGCCCGACCCGGGCCGCAGCATGAGCATCGAAAACGACGGCGTGACGGTCGAGATCTCCGTCAGCCGCAGCATGACCTCGATCGAGGTCCCGGACGTGGCGAACCACGAGTACCGGGAAGCCATGACGCTTCTGGAAAAGACCGGGTTCGTTGTCGAAGTAGAGGCCGCGACGAGCGATACCGTTGCGCACAACTACGTCATCTCTACCAGCCCGGCGGCAGGGGAGAAGATCATCAGCGGCTCGACCGTGTATCTGAACGTGAGTAGCGGACCGCAGGTCCAGTATGTTCAGATGCCGAATCTGATCGGTCTGTCCGAAGAGGCGGCGATCGCAAAGCTGACGGGCAACAACCTCAACTACGCCGGCTCCGAGTGGATCGACAGCCCGCTTGACCGCGGCACCGTCGTGGGACAGAACATCACGATCGGCGAGAGCGTGCAGGAGCACAGCAAAGTCACGCTTCAGGTCTCGCTGGGCCAGGACTGAACGGTATGCGGGCATGAGCGAAGGCCTTATTGTCAAAGCCCTCAGCGGCTTTTACTATGTGCAAACTCGCGAGGGACTGGTCGCCTGCAAAGCGCGCGGCCGCTTTCGCCTTGACGGGACCTCGCCCCTTGTGGGCGACAGGGTCCGTCTTGTGACCGACCGTGCCGGCAGCGGGCGGATCGAGACCGTCTGCAAGAGAAAAAACTTCTTTATCCGTCCCGCCGTGGCCAATATCGATACGCTGGTGTTCATCGCGGCAAACGTCAATCCGATCACCGATCCCTTCCTCATTGACCGCGTTGCCGTGATCGCGCACGAGGCGGACTGTGAACTGCTGATCTGTGTCAACAAGATCGATCTTGACAAGGGCGACGAGCTTTACGGCATCTTCACCGCGGCGGGCTACCGCGTGATCCGCACCAGCGCCGAGACCGGCGAGGGCGTCGATGAGCTTCGCGACGCGCTGCGCGGCAAGGTATGCGCTTTCACCGGCAACTCCGGCGTCGGGAAGTCGAGCATCCTCAATGTTCTTCTGCCGGAGGCCTCGATCCCGACCGATACGGTCAGCGAGCATCTCGGCCGCGGCAAGCATACGACCCGACATGTGGAGCTCTATCCGCTCGGCGACGGCTGCTACGTCGCCGACACGCCGGGCTTCGCCTCCTTTGAGATCCAGATGATGAAGTCCATCGCCAAGGAGGACCTGCAGTACGATTTTCCGGAGTTTGCCCCCTACATAGGCCGCTGCCGCTTTGCGGACTGCGCGCATCTCAAGGAGCCCGGCTGCGCCGTCCGCGCGGCGCTCGAGCGCGGCGAGATCGGCCAGAGCCGCTATGCCTCCTATGAGCGCCTCTATGAGCTGACAGCGAAGCAAAAGCCCTGGGAGACAAAAGAAAACTGAAAAAACTCGTCATAAACGGACGCCCCTTCGCTTACGATGTACCATTGTAAGAGGAAGGGGCGTGTTTTCATGCGCAGAAACAACATGAACACTCTGGGTCTGATTGCCGTCGGGGCGGGCGTGCTGATCATCCTATCCCTGGTGCTGCCCAAATCCTTCTGGTGGTTTGCGCTCTCCGCGCTGCTCATCGGCGCGGGCGTGTGGCTGCTGCGCTGCTGCTGAATCCCTGCGCGCCGACGAAGGCCGGCGCACGGGGCATATTCGGAGCGCCCTGCTCATATCCTTTACAAAACGCAGGAAAAGGAGCGCATACATGGAAATCGTTTTCAACAGCAGAACCGTACCGTGTTTCCGGGAGGCGTATCGGCAGACGAAGCTCATACAGGAGCATCTCGAATGCGTCGTGCCGGACGTAAAGGACGATATCGGCAAGATCGCCTGGGCGGAGGCGCAGATCAGCCTGAAAAGCAAGGACATCGGCCCGGAAAGCGTCGTCGTCGGCGCTGCGGCCGAAATCAGCGTGTTTTATCTGACCGAGGGGCGGGAGAGCGCAGCGTGCGTGAACTGCACGAAAGCGTTAGAGATCGAGTTTGAATACGGCGGCGCGGCGGAGGAACTCGAGGCGCAGATCTCGCTGCTTTCGCAGGGGGTGCAGGCGCGCGCGGTCAATCCCCGCAAGTTTGCGCTCGATCTGACGGTCCGCGCCGAGCTGTACTGCTACGCGCGCGAGGAGACGATCGTCTCCGTTTCCGCAGAGAACGGGGGAGCCGGAGGATTGCAGCTTCTCTGCCGGCAGGACGAGGCGCTGCTCCTTTCGCAGATCTGTGAAAAGAGCTTCGTCGTCAGCGAGCAGCTTCCGCTCTCGGTCGAGGGAGCCGAACACATCGTCTCGTCGCATGCTTCGCTTGTTTCCAGCGCATGTCAGATGATCGGCGGAAAAGCCCTGATCAAAGGCGGGGCGGAGCTGAGCGTCGCCTTTGAGACCGGGGAGAGCGCAGCGCCTGTCTTTGCCGAGCAGTGCGTTCCGTTCAGCGTGCTGATCGATTCCGGTGAAGAGGAGGCGGAGCTGGACTCGCTGCTGCTGCAGCCGACGGCGCTGTATGTGAATCTCTCGGACGCGATCAACGGTCGGGGCATGCTCGAGCTTGAGCTGCACGCGACAGCGCAGGCGAGTTTCGTGCGGCGCGCGCAGATCGAGTGGATCGCCGACGCATACAGCACGCGCTGTCCCGTCCGGAGCAAACAAAGCGCGCTTGCGGTCTGCCGAGGGAGCGAGCGCCGCGAGCTGGCCTGTGAATGCGCGGAGAGCGTATCGCTCGACACGGATGGGGCAGTCCTCCTCGCGCAGCATGCCGAGCTTCTCTCCTTCGCCGTGCGCGAGGATTCCGCGGCTGCCTCCGTCGCCGTCAGCCTGCTGCTGCGCAACGCGGACGGAAGTCTTGATTCCGTTCAGAAGCTCCTGTCCGCGGAGTGCGCGCTTCCGGCGGAGGATTACACGCTCGAGTCCGCACGGATCGCTTCGCTCTCGGTTCGCGCCGCCGCCGACGGGCTGGAGATCTCGCTTGGCCTCTGCTTCGTGTGCCTCCGGAGCGAGAAAGAGGAACTGAACTGTCTCACGGCGGTCGAGCTGGAAGAAGACATGGCCTGCGATCCCGGCTCCGTTCCCTCGCTGTGTGCGGTCAGACGGCAGGGAAGATCGCTCTGGGAGCTGGCGAAGACCTATTCTTCCAGCACGGAGGCGATCGTGCGTCTGAACGAAAAATACCCGATGAACACAGATTTTTTGCTGATCCCCAGGCTGTAAATTAAGACTTGTCATCATGGCTTCGTTGTGCTAAACTGATTGCCGAAAACTGTTCTTTTTCATGAGTATGGCTATCAGAAGGAGCGAAACGACATGTCCGGACATTCCAAGTGGCACAACATACAGAAAACGAAAGGCGCTGCAGACGCCAAGCGCGCGCAGGCCTTTACCAAGATCGCGCGCGAGATGGTCGTTGCGGTCAAGGAAGGCGGCAGCGGCGATCCGCGCAGCAACTCCAAGCTGGCGGCTGTGATCGCGAAGGCCAAGGCGGCCAATATGCCCAACGACAATATCAAGCGCACGATCGACAAAGCGCTCGGCTCCGGCAACACGGAGAACTATGAGAAGATCACCTATGAAGGCTACGGCCCGCAGGGCGTCGCCATCATCGTCGAGGCCATGACCGACAACCGCAACCGCACCGCGGGCGAGGTCCGGCACTACTTTGACAAATACGGCGGGAATATGGGCACCGCGAACTGCGTCTCCTGGTCCTTCGACCGCAAGGGCGTCATCGTCATCGACAACGAGGATGAAGAGCTGGACGAGGATACCGTCATGATGGACGCGCTCGACGCAGGCGCAGCCGACTTTGAGGCGGAGGAGCAGGTCTTCAACGTCTACACCACAGAGGACGAGATCGCTTCCGTGGCCGACGCGCTGACCGCCAAGGGCTATACGCTGCTCTCCGCGCAGGTCGAGATGCTGCCGCAGAACGGCTATATCAAGCTGACGAACGAGGACGATATCAAGAACATGCAGAAGATGCTCGATATGTTCGAGGATAACGACGACGTCCAGAACGTCTGGCACAACTGGGAAGACGCGGAATAAGCCGTCGGGTCTGCCGGAAAGAGCGGGGAGCGATCCCCGCTCTTTCGCTCGCTTTTACCGCGGCGCGATTGACACTTCCGGCGCTGTCATATACAATATGGATGAATCCACAGGAAAGGGCGATCCGAATGAAAAAAGCACTTGCCGTTCTCCTTGCATTTTGTGCGCTGCTCTCTCTTTGCGCCTGCGGAGTCGGCTCCGCGGCAGGCCGCGTGGAGGATCTGAAGGCCGCCCGGCGCGTCGACGATATGATCGCCGCGCTCGGAGAGGAGGTCACGCTCGAGAGCGAGGGCGCGATCCTGGCCGCGCAGGAGGCATATGACGCGCTCACCGAGGAGCAAAAGGCCGAGGTGGAATACGCGGACTATCTTCCGATCTATCGCAACAATCTCGATGTCCTCAAGCGGGAGGCGGCCTATGAGGCACTCAAGGCAAAGATGATCGGAGCCTGGGTCGACCTCTACGATCCGGAAAACAACCGCATCGAGATCCGTGAAGACGGCACTGCCACGATCAGCGACTTCGAATATGAGTGGACGCTCAATCAGAATATGGAAACGATCCGCTTTGAAGGCGGCAGCCGCATCGTATTGGCCGTGGAAGAACATGACGATCTGACGGTGCTGCACAATCCCGATCTGATGACCTGCATGAAGAAGGCGGATTATGAGGCCTTTGCCGCTGCGGCGATCGTGACGGTCACGCCCGGGCTTTCCGATATCGACGAATACTTCGGCGCGGCCGTGGATCTCGGTCCTCTTACGGATGCCGACGGAAAGGACACCGGCGCCCGGCTCTTCGCTTTTCACAGCAACGCGTACGACCGCGGTCTGGTTTTCTTCCGTTCGGGAGATGATTTTGCGCTGGATTACAGCGCCGGCAAAAAAATGCACGGCGCGCTTTATGAGCCTTACGGCGCGGCCTGCCTCACCGACGCGAAACAATTGGGCGCAATAAAGATCACGGCTGTCAACAGCACGCTCACCTTTATCCGCGCCGACCATGTCGCCGATCTGCGTTACGAGAGCGAGACGAAGGAGCGCGTCATTACGCTGACGAACGGGATCGAGCTGCGCTGCGCAAGTTCGATGAATCCTTCGTATAAGAACGCGCGCTTCAACGCTTTTGCTTATCTGGCCGATCCGGCCTATGTCTTTTGATCCCGCCGGGGAGGTATGCGGCCATGAGAAAGCTCGTGCTGCCGATCCTTGCTCTGCTGCTGCTCCTGTCCGCCTGTGGAGCCGGCGGCACAGCAGCGCCGCCGGCAACTCCCTCGCCGGAGCCGACGCCTGTCCCAACGCCGGAGCCGACGCCCTTTGTTCCCGACGCGCTGATCGGCGAGTGGACGCTTTGTATCGGCGACGGTGCGGTCGGCGACGGTTCCGAACTGTCATCTTTTTCGATCGCTCCGGGCGCCGTTTTTACGGCCAACGGCGAGAGCTCCGTCGGCCGGCTTTACGAGACCGAAGAGAGCGATATTCTCAATTTCGAGACTGCGGACCGCCGCTATCTGCTGCGCAGCGTGGAGAAGGGCGGCCTTGCGCTGTTGTATTACGACGCGGAGCGGGACGTCTATACCTCTGCAAGTCCGCAGATCTTCTATCGGGACTACCGGCGCGCCGAACTCAACGCAGAGAACTGGCAGGATTATTTTGAGCTCAAGACCGATTATGAGCTGAAAAAAAACAGCCTCGGCCGCGTGTCGATGCTCTATGTTCGCATCTATCTCGTGCCAAAGGAGACGCTTGACGTTCTCGCGATCCGCGGCGGCAAGGTGACAGCCGAGGTCAAGCCGATCGGCTTCGCTCTGATCTGCTTTCCCGACAAGTCGGATGAATACAGTTTTTCCGATCTTCCGAAAAACAAAAAAGAGCTTGCAAGCTACGGCAGCGAGCGGCTGCAGTATGCCGAGAGCGGTTTTCACGCCGAGAGCGAGTTCCACAACTTTTCCATGGAAGCGATCCGCGGCTGGGCGGCCAACATCTACGCGAGAGGAGACCTCGAGTTCAGGACGCAGAAGGACAAAAGCGTCGCTGCGGCGGTCGAAAAGGATTTTCAAATCGAGATCACCTCGCTTGCCGGGACGATCTTCTATCGCGAGGCGTCCTGAAATAAAGAAAGACCCGGGCGGGAGACCGTCCGGGTCTTTGTTGAAATGAGCAGATCTGTAAGCCGGGTTCTGTCTTAAACGACCATCTGTCTAGGCCTGCCGTTGCCGACAGGCTCAAGCCGCCTCCCGAGAGCGATCGGGCCGATCTGTGTGCTCTCCCACGGCGTTGCTCCGGATAGAGTTTACAGCACCGACATGTCTCCATGCGGCGGGTGGGCTCTTACCCCGCCTTTCCACCCTTACCCGGCAGGAGCCGGGCGGTATCTTTCTGTTGCACTTGTCCGAGGGTCACCCCTGGCGGGCGTTACCCGTTATCCTTGCCCTATGGAGCCCGGACTTTCCTCATGTGCGGGCTTTCGCCCTGCACCCGCGGTCGTTCGGTCTGCTCACGCGGCTTATTCTATCCAAAACGCATCATCAAGTCAAGAAGCAACTTGTATTCGTGGCATAAAAGTCTTATAATTAAGAAGTTATGAGGTGATGGTTTTGACACTGAACGAATATGTGCAATCGATCCGGAACAAGCGTATCGCGGTAATCGGCGCGGGCGTCAGCAATCTTCCGCTGATCCGCCTGCTGCTCGACGGCGGCTGCGATGTAACGGTCTGCGACAAGCGAAGCGCGGAAGAGATGGGCGCGGACGGCGAGGAGCTTCTCCGCCGCGGCGCGAGGCTGCAGCTCGGCCCGGATTATCTCGAAGGGCTTGATCAGGAGCTGATCTTCCGTACGCCGGGGCTGATGCCCTTTGACCCGCATCTGCTTGCCGCGCGGGAAAAGGGGAGTGTCGTGACCTCGGAGATGGAGGTGTTTTTCTCGCTCTGCCCCTGCCGCACGATCGCCGTGACGGGCAGCGACGGAAAGACGACGACGACCACGATCATTTTCGAGCTGCTCAAAGCCGCCGGCTATACCGTTCATCTCGGCGGCAACATTGGCCGGCCGCTGCTGTGCGACGTGCCGCTGATGAAGCCGGAGGACTTTGCCGTGCTGGAGCTCAGTTCCTTCCAGCTGCACAGCATGCACTGCCGCCCGAATGTTGCGGTCGTGACGAACATCTCGCCCAACCATCTGGACAAGCACAAGGATTATCAGGACTATATCGATTCAAAGATGTCGATCTTTTCCGCACAAACAGCGGGAGAGCGCCTCGTGCTCAATCTCGGAGACGCGCACGCCGCCTATTACGCGGCCAACGCCATGTCCTCACTGTGCTGGTTTTCCGACCGGCTTCCCGTGCGGAACGGCGCCTGCTGCCTTGACGGCGTGCTGTATCGCGCACGCGAAGGCAAAGCGCGCCCGGTGCTCCGCGCCGAAGAGATCCGCATCCCCGGCGCGCACAACGTGCAGAACTATCTCGCCGCATTTGCGGCGACCGAGGGGCTCGTCAGCGACGAGGTCTGCCGCAGCGTGGCCGAAAGCTTTGCCGGCGTCGAGCATCGACTGGAGCATGTGCGCGAGCTCGGCGGCGTGCTGTTCATCAACGATTCGATCGGCACCAGCCCCACGCGTACGGCCGCCGGTCTGCGCGCCATGCGGCGCAAGCCGCTGATCATCGTCGGCGGCTACGATAAGCACATCGCCTTTGACGGGCTCGGCGACGATCTGTGCCGCTATGCCAAGCGTGTGTTCATCACCGGTGCGACCGCCGAAAAGATCCGCGCTGCGATCGAAGGCTCGGCCCTGTATTCTGGGAGCGGACTCGTTTATGAGATGATCGACGACTTCCGCGAGGCGGTCCTGCGCGCGGCCCGAGAGGCCGAGAGCGGCGATATCGTGCTGCTCTCTCCCGCCTGCGCGGCTTTCGATCATTTCAAAAACTTTGCCGAACGCGGCAGATTTTTCAAGAAAACGGTCATGGAGCTTACAGATGAAGATATCGGACATTAAACCGCAGGTCCTTGCCCTCGCCGAAGAGGTGGAGCTGGCTGCGCGGGAGGTATTCGAAGGCGTCGACGCGGTCGCGCGGGAGAACACGCGCAAGATCATGGAGGCCTTCGAGGACAACCGTGTCTCCGAAGCCTGCTTCGCCGGAACGACCGGCTACGGCTACGACGATCTCGGCCGCGAGACGCTGGATAAGATCTACGCCCAGGTCTTCCGTACCGAAGCGGCGCTCGTCCGCACCGGCTTTGTCAACGGCACGCACGCGCTCAGCGCCGCGCTGTACGCGCTGCTCGCTCCGGGCGAGGTCCTGCTGGCCGCGACAGGCGCGCCCTACGATACGCTGCGCTGCGCCATCGGCACGAGCGGGGACTGCCACGGCTCGCTGAAGTTCTACGGGATCGGTTACTGGCAGGTCGAGCTTGGCGCGGACGGCGCTCCCGATCTCGAAGCGATCCGCGCGGCCGCGGCCGAGCCGAAGGTCAAAGCGGTGCTGATCCAGCGCTCCCGCGGCTACGAGGACCGCCGCGCCCTCACGGTCGCGGAGATCGGCTCGATCTGCGATGCGGTCCGCGCCGTCAATCCCGCGGCGCATATCATGGTCGACAACTGCTACGGCGAGTTCACCGACACGGTCGAGCCGACAGAGGTCGGCGCCGACATCATCGCCGGCTCTCTGATCAAGAATCCCGGCGGCGGGATCGCGCCGACGGGCGGCTATATCGCCGGGAAAAAGGAGCTCGTCGACCGTGCCGCGATGCGCATGACAACGCCCGGCATCGGGGGCGAATGCGGTTCGACTCTCGGCGTGAACCGGCTGCTCTTTCAAGGGCTCTTCCTTGCCCCGCACACGGTCGCACAGGCCCTTAAAACGGCCGTTTTCTGCGCCGGGATGATGGAGCGCGCCGGATATGAAACTTCGCCCGGAGCGGGCGAGAAGCGCTCTGACATCATTCAGATGATCCGTCTCGGCAGCGGCGAAAAAATGAGGCGCTTCTGCGCGGGCATCCAGGCGGGCGCTCCGGTCGACTCCTACGTGACGCCGGAACCCTGGCAGATGCCCGGCTACGACTGCCCGGTCATCATGGCCGCCGGCGCCTTTATCCAGGGCTCGTCGATCGAACTTTCGGCCGACGGTCCGTTCCGGGAGCCGTATATCGTCTATCTGCAGGGCGGACTGACCTACGAATCCGGCCGCCTCGGGATCATGATGGCGCTGAGCGCCATGCTCGACGAATAAAGGGGAGTGATCCGAATGGATGTACAGAAGGAAATCGAAAAGCTCCGCAGCGAGATCAACTATCACAGCAAGCTCTATTACGTCTATGACGCGCCCGTGATCTCCGACTATGATTTCGATATGCTCATGCAGCGGCTCAAGCAGCTCGAGGCGGAGCATCCCGAGCTTGTCACGCCCGATTCGCCGACCCAGCGCGTCGGGGGAATGGCCCTGTCGCAGTTCACGCCCGTGCATCACCAGGTCCCGCTCGAGAGCCTGACCGACGTCTTCTCCTATGACGAGCTCTTCGCCTTCGGCGAGCGTATGGACGCGCTTGTCGATGAGGAACACAGCTACACGGTCGAGCCGAAGATCGACGGTCTTTCGATGTCGCTGGAATACGACAACGGCGTCTTCGTGCGCGGCGCGACGCGCGGCGACGGGACGACCGGCGAGGACGTAACGGAAAACCTGCGTACGGTGCGCTCCGTCCCGCTGCGCATCGACAACGCGCCGGAACGCCTGATCGTCCGCGGCGAGGTCTACATGTCCAAGGCCGTCTTTGAGGAGCTCAACCGCGAGCGCGAGATCCGCGGCGAGGCGCTGCTGGCCAACCCGCGCAACGCGGCCGCCGGCTCGATGCGGCAGCTCGACCCGAAGGTCACGGCCTCCCGCAAGCTCGATATCATCTGCTTCAATCTGCAGTACAGCTCCGGCGAACCCTTCCGGACGCATGCCGAGACGCTCGACGCGATGCGCGTCATGGGCTTTCCCGTCGTGCAGTACAAGGTATACGACAACATCCGCGACTGCGTCGAGCGTATCGAATGGCTCGGCGAAAACAGGGGAGAGCTGCCCTTCGATATGGACGGCGCGGTCATCAAGATCAACTCCCTTTCCCAACGAGCGATGCTCGGCAGCACGGCAAAAGCGCCGCGCTGGGCGGTCGCCTTCAAGTATCCGCCCGAGAAAAAAGAGAGCCGCGTTCTCGATATCGCCGTGCAGGTCGGCCGCACCGGCGTGCTGACGCCGAAGGTGATCGTCGAGCCCGTGCGGCTCGCGGGGACGACTGTGTCTGCCGCGACGCTCCACAACCAGGACAACATCGACCGGCTCGACGTCCGTATCGGCGACACCGTCGTGCTGCAGAAAGCCGGAGAGATCATCCCCGAGGTGCTTTCGGTCAACCTTTCCAAACGGCCGGAGGACAGCGTGCCGTTCAAGATGCCCGCATTCTGTCCCGAGTGCGGCTCTCCGGTCATACGCGATGAGGACGGCGCCGCGCTGCGCTGCACCAGCCCGGAGTGTCCCGCGCAGCGGCTGCGCAATCTCGCGCACTTTGCCTCGCGCGAGGCCATGGATATCGAGGGGCTCGGCATTTCCGTGTGCGAGAGCCTGATCGGCAGCGGTCTCGTCAAGAACTTCGCCGACCTCTATTATCTGGAGGCCCAGTCTGTTGCCATGCTCGACCGTATGGGCGAAAAGTCCGCGCAAAACCTGATCGCCGCGATCGATAAAAGCAGGGAGGCCGGTCTGGCCCGGCTGCTGTGCGCCTTCGGCATCCGGCAGGTCGGACAGAAAGCGGCGCGGACGCTCGCGATGCATTTTCCCGACCTCGACGCGCTGACGGCCGCCTCTCCGGAGGAACTGACCGCGATCCCGGATATCGGCGCGATCACCGCCGGCTTTATTATCGAGTGGTTCTCGCTCGAGCAGTCGAAGCACCAGATCCGCCTGCTGCGCGAGGCGGGCGTAAGCTTCGAGAGCCGCGAGAGCATCGTCGACAGCCGATTCGCCGGAAAGACCTTTGTGCTGACCGGTACGCTTTCGCATTACACGCGCGACGAGGCCAGCGCGATCATTGAACGTTACGGCGGGAAAGCATCCGGTTCTGTCTCTAAGAAAACGAGCTTCGTCCTCGCCGGCGAGAACGCGGGCAGCAAGCTCACGAAAGCGCAGGAGCTGGGTATCCCGGTCATAAGCGAAGCGGAATTCTCGGAAATGATCCGCTGAAAAACCAGGAAAATCAAAACACCTCCCGAAGACATAGAATGGTGCGAGCAGCCGCTCACGCACATTCCATCTTTTCGGGAGGTACTATTTTGGACAGCAATCCCAACTACGATTATCGCCGCGGTTCGCTCCCGCCGCGTGCGCCGCTCGCCTCCGCGTATGTTCCGCTGCAGGAGAGCGTCGAGCCGCATTATCAACCGCAGGCTGCGATCGGGCGCGGCACGCTTTTCCCCGGCCTTGACCTGCCGTTCCGCGGCATGGTCAATCGACCGCTGCCGGAAAGCCCGCTCGGCGAGCTGATGGCGATCGATTTCGTCGCTGACGAACTGGAGTTGTATCTCGATACGCACCGCGACGACCGCGAGGCCTTTGAGATGTATCAGACGGTGCTTTCGCTTGCAAAAACGGCGCATGAAAAATTCGCCCGGCAGTACGGTCCGGTCTGTCAAAGCGACATGCTCGGCGCGGAAAGCTACGGATGGCTCTGTGATCCCTGGCCGTGGGAATACTGCAAGAGAGGGGAGGACTGAGCCATGTTCGTATATGAAAAGAAGCTGCAGTACCCGGTAAAAATCAAAAACCCCAATCCCGCGCTCGCCAAGTTCATCGTCTCGCAGTACGGCGGCCCGGACGGCGAGCTCGGCGCGTCGATGCGTTATCTCTCCCAGCGTTTTTCCATGCCGTATCCGGAGCTGAAAGGGCTGTTGACCGACATCGGCACGGAGGAGCTCGGCCACATCGAGATGGTCGGCACGATCCTGCACCAGCTGACGCGCGAAATGACGCCGGAGGAGATCAAAAAGGCCGGCTTCGACCTCTACTTCGTCGATCACACGGCGGGCGTTTACCCGACGGCGGCCTCAGGTTTCCCCTGGAGTGCGGCCTCGATCGGCGTCAAAGGCGATCCGATCGCGGACCTCAACGAGGACCTCGCCGCCGAGCAGAAGGCGCGCGTGACCTACGACAACATCCTGCGCCTGAGCGACGACCCGGACGTCAACGACGTCATCAAGTTCCTGCGCGAGCGGGAGGTCGTGCACTACCAGCGCTTCGGCGAGGCGCTGCGCCGCACGCTCGAGCGGCTTGATGAAAAAAACGTCTACGCGATGAATCCCGCGTTCCCCTGAACAGAAAAACGGTCCGTCGAGTTTTTCGACGGACCGCATCTTTTCTGTCCGTTAA
Source organism: Oscillospiraceae bacterium (assembly GCA_902761055.1). Lineage (GTDB taxonomy): Bacteria > Bacillota > Clostridia > Oscillospirales > Oscillospiraceae > Limivicinus. Next base: position 79,331 of record CACWIS010000001.1, on the reverse strand, counting down.
TATCCGAACAAAACGCCGAGTATGATAAAGAGCAGCACGAGAAGAAGATTGACGACAAAGAGGGGAACGCTCTTTTTTACCCAGGTGAAATAATCCAGCTCGATCATCGACAGGGAGATCAGCAGCACCGGCGAGGTAGGAAAGATGACATTGGTATAGCCGTCGGCAAAGGTGTAAAGCAGCACGAGCATCGGCTTGCTCAAGCCGGTGTTCACAACCGCAAGCAGACCCATAACAAGGATCGCCTTGGCCGTGGAGGAGGAAATAAAGAATTCCAGAAGCAGTACGATGAGATAGATGACCAGCGCCACGGCGACGGGGCTTTTGCCGAGGATGAGCAAATTGATCTGATGAACGATCGTCGGCAGAACGGAGGCCTCGTCGAAAACAAACTTGATCGAAGCGGCAAGCGCGATGAACACGATCGTCGGCAGCGCGCCGAGAAGCCCGCTCCAGAAGCTTTTGAGCACGAAGCGGATATCGCCGCAGGCGGCCGCTCCGGCGGCAATGCCGAAGATCAGGAAATACACCGTGAGGAATACGACCGTGTAGCCGCGCAGAGACGCGGAGAGGGAGAATGTGACGATCAGCGCCAGCGAGACAAGGAGGAAGAGGGCGTAGATCCTGCGCAGCTTTCGATCCGACTCGCCGTTTTCGGCGCTCTGCAGGATCGACGCAGCCGAGGCCCGCAGTTTCTCGTCATGTGCCGCGGTCAGGCTGCGCGACGGGTCTTTTTTCAGCCGTTTGAGGTACAGGAACAGGAAGGCGAGCAGCAGCGCGAACATCACGAAAAAGATGAGGATGCGATAGCCGATATGCTCCATCGGATTGACGCCGATGATCTCGGAGGCGAGCAGCACCGTAAAGGGATTCGTGACTGCTCCGGCAAAGCCGAAGCCGCACGCGAGGATGCAGCAGAGGAAGCCCGTGAAGGAGTCAAAACCGATCAGCACGCAAAGCGCCGTAACGATCGGCAGCATCGTCAGCATTTCCTCAAACAGGCCGAGGAAGGAGCCGAAGCTGTAAAACAGAAAAGCGATCAGCACCAGCAGCAGCTCGCGCCGCGCCGAAAAGCGCTCGGACACCGCTCCGATGAGCGCTCGAATGCCGCCGACGTCGTTCATCACCTGGAAAGCCGCGGAGATTGTAAAGAGGAAGAGCGAGAGCACCAGCAGCGTCAGGCCGTCCTCCGAGAAAAAGACCAGGATCGGTGCGAGCAAGCCGCGCAGCGGGGAGATGCCGCCGAGATCGCCGCGCGGGATGTATTCGAGATAATTCGTCCCGCCGTCGGCAAGACGGCCGAACTCACCCTTCGGGATAAAATAGGTCAGTGCCGCGGAGAGGAGCAGCAGGCCGAAGAGCAGGGCGGTCACCTGCAGAAAGGTCCGCCTGGAAATATTGATCAGCGTCTTTTCGGCATTATTCTTTTTCACTGTCGCCTTTGCCTTCTCTCTCTTTTCGTAATAAATCGACCAGCAGCGCCCATCGCGCCGTCTGGAGCGGGTTTTCCTTGGGATAGAAATAACAGAGCTCTCCCTCGTGGTAAAGCTCGAATTCCGTGCCGCAGGAGAAGGCCAGCGCGGGCAGCTTCTCCGTCGGGATCGAGAAGTCCATATTTGCCGAGCGGTAGGAAAAACGCATCGGCGTCAGCGTACAGACGCCTTCCTCACGCCGGACCGGGCCGCCGTTGGCCCCGAAGATGCGGGTGCGTACCGCGCACTCGAGGCGGAAATCGGAAAGCGTTTTTTTCTCCGCCTCCGCGATCCGCTCATAATACTCGCCGATCGTGCCGATCTCGTCGTCGAAGCGGTAATACTCGTTCAGCCTGCGGCGCGCGCCGCAGGCGCTGCAGATCAGCTCGCAGTCCTCGCCGCGCGTCGTGTACAGCGCGCCGCAGTCGGCGCAGCGGTAGAGCACGCCCTCGAGTCCCACGGCCTTGTCCCGTTGAGGATAACGGTTGCGGCAGCTCACAGACGCGTCGTTATACAACTTATCCGCGATCAGCTTATCCAGCTCCGCGTCGGGGATCGATCGCAGCTCGTCCTTGCCGACGACGCGCAGCACCCGGACGGAGATCTCGGAGCGATAGCTGCGCCGGCGCCATTTCGGCGAGGCAAAATAAGCGCCGTCGATCTTCACGAGAACGAGATCGCAGCCGAGCTTTTTATAGAAGGCCGCCCCCTTCTCCACGATCGGATTCGAGCGGCCGTCCGGGGAAAGACGCCCCTCCGGGAAGATCACGACGGGCCAGCCGGCCCGGATCGTCCGCAGGATGCCGACCGGCGCGGCGATATCCCTGGTAAAGAGCTTCTTTGCGAGGATCCCGCCCTTTCTCGCCATCGTTTTGAGGATCGGACGGGTGCAGTAGTACTCGTTGACAAGATAGCTCGGCCGCCTCGGGTGCGCCATCTGGGAGATATAGTAAAAATCAAAAAACGACTCGTGATTGGCGAGCAGAATATAAGGGCCGGTCAGAGAGCGAAGCGGCGCGTCGTCGATGACAACGCGCTGCCGCTTGCCCTGCCAGAGACGCACGATGAGAAAAATCAGAGAATACATCCACGACCGCGGCGTACCGTCCCGCTCCCGGAGGCGGCGAAATATGCGTTTCATGAAGCCATACCTCTCGTGTGCATGATGGATTCCGGTTTATTCGCCCTCCGGCAGGCAGTGCATCCTGGTCGCATCCAGGACGCGGTAGGCCTCGCCGCTGCGGGAAAAACAAAGCAGGCCGTGTTCCCGCGCGCGCAGCGTCAGATACAGCTTCAGGGAGGACGCCGCAGACGAGGCTTCGGGGAATTGGCTCTCGTGGCAGCCGAAGATCGCGTCGAGCTGTTTTTCAAAGCAGCCGGCGGTCGAAACAAAGCGGTTCGGGCGCGCCGTAAAATACAGCGCCAGCGCCTTGACGTCGGCGGCTTTCGCACCGTAGCGGTCCATGATGCCGCCATAGGGGGCAAAGCACGCGACGGTCTTTGCGGCTCGTCCGACGTTCAGATGATCCTTGTGACACTCGCTCTCAACGCTCGGATCCGGCGCGAAGATCACGTCCGGGCCGATCTCGCCGACGGCGCGCGCAACGGAACGTTCGAGCTCGTCATATTCGTAAAAGCCGCCGTCGCAGAGATCGAGAAAGACCGGCTCGCGGGCGCCGAGCCTCGCCGCGGAGGCGCGCGCCTCCGCCTTTCGAAGAGCGGCAAGTTCGTCGGGACTCAGATCCGGTCTGTTCCCGCCGCCAAAGCGCCCGTCGAGGCAGATCAGAAAAAAGACTTCCTTGCCGGCAGCCGCGAGCTTCGCAGCCAGAGCGCCCGCGCCGATCTCAATATCGTCCGGATGCGGACCGATGAAAAGATAACGCTTAAAGCTCTCCAGTTTGGGAAGCGGCACTGCGAAATGCAGTGCCGCTTTGGTGAGACTCACGCTTCCTTCGCGGCCTTACGGTCCGCGATCTCCGCGCAGATACGCTCGTACTCGTCTTCGTCGAGCTTATAGTGCTTCTTATACAGGATGAAAGAAAGGAACATCAGCAGGCAGGGGAGTACCGTCATGACGATCATCAGACCGATCGTCTGTCCGGAATGAACGCCCGTGAGGAGTATCGTAATGGCGTCCGCCTTCTGCTCGGAGCTGATCACGCCCTGGTTGGCCAGCTGCTCCTGCGCGGCGATGCCGTTGGTATACTTGAGCAGGTCAAGGACGATGTAGGTGCCGCTCGCGATCGCGATGGTCAGGGCGGAAGCGAGCTTCGTCAGGAAGGGACGCAGCGAGGAGACGATGCCCTCGTCGCGGGTGCCGTGCTTGAGTTCGTTGTATTCGACCGTGTTCATGATCGAGATCATCATGATCAGATAAAAGCCGTACTGGCCGAAGTTCGCGAGCATGTAGCCGAGCGTGATGATAACAAACTTCAGATCGAAGCCGGCGAGCACCGCAAGGCCCTTCGGCATGAACAGGCCGGGCAGCAGCATCAGCGCGTAGCCGACCGCAGACACGATCATCAGCACGTCCATCAGCTTCTTGCGGTGCATGTGGCGCGAGATCGCCGGGTAGAAGAGCATCAGGAAACCGGTGACCATCATGCCGAGCATCTGGAACATCGTGAAGAAGCCGCCCTGATAGCCGAAGTCGACGTAAATATAGGTCGAGCCGACGCCGGAGAGCACGATGCCGTTGCCGATCTGCTGAATCAGGAAGATCAGCGAGATCCAGAGCAGCTGATCGTTGCCGGTGATCGTGGTCCAGATCTTTTTGAAGCTGACGGGAGGCGCGGGCTCGTCGTTGTAATTGCGCTGCTCCTTGACGCCGAAAACAGTGAAGGCCAGGAAGGCCGGGCCGAGGATCGCAAAGATCAGCGCGATGATGCCGTACGCGGTCACGGCGTTGCCGCCGATGGCGTTGTCGCCGGCGGTGAGCATCGGGATGAAGGCCGCGGCCATCATGCCGCCGATGCCGGCGAAGAGCGTTGCGCGCGAGGTGAACTGGTTGCGGGTATTCGCGTCGGAGCTCAGCGCCGGGACCATGCCCCAATAGGAGATGTCATGCATCGTATATGTAATGGAATACAGAAAATACGTTACGCCGAAAAACCACACGAAGCTCCAGCCCTGCAGCTTCGTATTGAACGCGGCATAGATGACGACCGAGGTCGTCAGGATGCCGATGACGAGCCAGGGCTTGAACTTGCCCCATCTGCTGCGGGTGCGCTCGATGATATTGCCCATGATCGGGTCGTTGAGCGCGTCGAAGATACGCGCCGCGATCATGATGGCGGCGATCGCCGAAAGCTGGGCGGCCGTCAGCTGCCGGGTAAAGAGGACGAAGGTGTAGAGGTAGCTCGTGACAAGATTATAGATCATGTCGCGGCCGACCGTGCCGAGGGGGAAGAACCAGAGGTTTCTCTTGGTGATCCGATCCTGTTCCATTCTTTTTCTCCGTTTCTCCGCAGAGCGGATGTGATATTCTATTTTAGCATTATATGGAACGCATTACAACCGTCATTTTCCCGTATGACGCAGGTGGACGAAGTTGCTCACAAGGCTGCCGCTGCTGCGGCGGATATAGCGAAGATACTCCTCGCGATCGATGAGATACGGCCGTCCCCAGGACGAGATGTGCAGGTATCGTCCGTCGATCCCTGTGACGGTGACGTAGTGCGCACGGACCGAGCAGGCGCTTCCGGAGCCGTCTTCATGACCGGGCAGATAGAAGCAGAGCGTGTCTTTTTTCCAGATCAGCGGGAAATTAGGGCCGATCGAAAGGATGACGGGAAGATCCTGCGCGAGCTGTTCCTCGATCTCCTCGAAGAGGCGGCGGCTCCCGACCCCCCAGCGCGCGCGGAGGGGAAAGCCGTAGCGCCGGAAAAAGACGTTCAGCCCCGCGGCGAGCATCAGCCCGTTGATGCCGAGCTTCGGGATGAGCGGGAAATACCGCCGCGAAAGGCGCTGGGCGAGCGCATCGTATTCTTCGCTGTCGATCACGCCGTCCGCAGCGGCCTCGGCAAAGAAGCCGCTCCCGCAGCCCTCGTGAAAGCGGCAGAGATACAGCAGCAGATCGAGCGCGGCGATCACGCCGCAGCCGACCTCGCGCATGTTCGTCGAGGCGGAGAGCATCTGGCTGCCGCCGTAGAAGTGCTTATGCTCCTTGGCGACCGTGATATAGGGGTGTTTCAGCTCCTGCATGTCTCGTCCGTCTTTCTGTAGCCCGTTTTGCGGTCTACGACGTGGTCAAGCGGCCTGCCCGCGATATAGCTCTCGAGGTTGTGCCAGATGATCTCGTAGATGCGTCTGTTCGTCGGGCTGTCCTGCGTCATGGCGTTGCCGGCCGTGTGCGGCGTGATGATCAGCCGCTCGCAGTCCCAGAGCGGACTGTCGGGCGGGAGCGGCTCCGTCTCGCACACGTCGATGCCGACGCCGCGCAGACGCCCCTCTTTGAGTACGGCGCAAAGATCTGCGGTCGGGATCAGCGAGCCGCGGCCGACGTTGACAAGCACCGCGTCTTCTTTCATCAGACGCAGACGGCGCGCATCGAGCAAATGGACGGTCTCGGGCGTGGAGGGGAGGGAGCAGCAGACGAAATCGGCCTGCGGCAGATAGTCGTCGAGCTCGTCAAAGCCGATCATCTCGTCAAAGCCCTCCGGCGCGCTGCGGCGAACGCGGCGGACGCCGATGATCCGCGCGGCGAGCGGACGCAGCAGTCTGGCCGTATTCACGCCGATATCGCCCGCGCCGAGGATCAGCACCGTGCCGCCCTCGACGGGCTTGTCCGGCATGGAAGGAAGCCACTCGTGCCGCAGCTTGTTTTGTACATACAAGGGAAGATCGCGGCACAGGGCCATGACAAGCGCGACGGCGTGCTCGGCCAGGACGACGCCGTACGCGCCGCTCGCGTTGCAAAGCACGGTCTCCTCCGGCAGGTAAGGGGAACGGACATAGCTGTCGGCGCCGGCGATATCCATCTGCATCAGCTTCAGCTTTGTGCAGTATTGCAGATCCTTCGGCGGCAGATGTCCGATGATCACATCCGCGTCGCGGAGCGCTGCATGATATTCCGTCTCGTTCCAGGCGCAGTCGTCGCAGTACACGATCTCCGCGTCCGGGCAGATCGCGCGGAGCTTTGAACGGAAGCTTTCGTTGTATCCCTCGGGGAACTGACAAAAGGCGAGGATCTTCATGGGCGTGACCTCCTTATCTTGAAACCATAGTATCATAGCTTTTTCCGTCAGAAAAGAGTTTTTTCGACCTTCCGCTCCTTTCGCGCCTCCCGGAGCGGGAAACTGGAAGGCTTTTCCAAAGGCCTGCGCCATCTATTACAAAATAGTTTCAAATTTCGCTCAATTTCTTTTCGGTTTCTCTTGCATTTTGTAACCGAACTTGCTATAATACGCTTACGGTACTGTGTATTGTTCTGCACAGGCACTTTGCCGTGCAGTTTAAGACTTGCAGTTGGAGGTACTTGTAACATGAAAAGGTTTTTAAGCACGCTTCTGATGATCTGCATGCTCATCTCCCTTTTCCCGGCTGTTGCGTTCGCGGATGACGGCGTTCCGTCCGAGCCCGTGATCGTTGAAGAGGCGCCCGAGGACGACGCCCCCGCCGCGGAAGAGGCCGATGAGGGCGACGTCGATGCGGAGGCCGCCGAAGAGGAGAACGCGGAGGCCGGGGACGAAGAGGTCGACGAGGAGGTCGACGAGGAGGTCGGCGGCGAGGTCACCGAGATCACGCAGCAGGATCCTCTCTACAGCTCCTTCTCGCCTGTTGATATCGACGAGGCCAACTTCCCGGATGCGAATTTCCGCGCTTACGTCAAATCGCTCGACGCCGACTCTGACGATAAGCTCTCGCCCTCCGAGGTGGAGTCTATCACCAATCTCGATCTGTCCAGCGAGAGCATCGCTTCGTTCACGGGCATCGAGTACTTCTATGCTGTGACGAAGCTCAACGTCAGCGACAACACCATGACCGCGCTTGACGTCAGCGAGCTCGATCAGCTCCAGGAGCTGTACTGCCAGGACAGCCCGGATCTGAGCAGCCTGAACATCAGCGGCTGCGCGGATCTCTTCAAGCTCAATTGCTCCGGCTGCTCGCTCGCCACGGTCGATATCAACAACTGCCCGCGCCTTGAGGAAGCCATGCACAAGGTCGGGTCTCCTTCGGCCGGCGCCGGCATGCCCTATTCCGTGAGCGTTGGATCCACGACGATCATCTACGATCAGTCCACCAAGCTCAACCACATGCCCTCCTGGGACGAAGGCGAAGTCACGCTCGAGCCGACCTGCAGTGCCGTAGGCAAAAAGACTTTCCACTGCCAGCTCTGCACGCTGACCAAGGAAGAGGAGATCCCCGCGACCGGCGTTCATGTTTTTGAGGAAGTCGGCCGCGTTGATCCGACCGCGACGACGCCCGGTCACGTCGATTACAAGTGCAAGTACTGCACCGAGACCAAGACCGAGGTCCTGCACGCCACCGGCCTGACCGGCGTTGAGATCACCACCGCCAACTTCACGGACCCGGTATTCCGTGAGTATGTCAAGACCTATGACACGGAGCCCACCGGCGGCGACAACTTCCTGCAGACCAGTGAGCTCGAAGGCGTCCTTTCCATGGATATCTCCGGCAAGGGCATCGTCCGTCTGCGCGGCATCGAGCACTTCACCAAGCTGCAGACGCTTATCTGCTCCGACAACGAGATCATCTCCGGCGGCAACAGCATGAGCAAGCTCGATCTGACCAGCAACACGGAGCTGGTCACGCTCAACTGCAGCGGGAACCAGCTGACCGCGATCGATTTGAGCAAGTGCACCAAGCTCACCACGCTCAACTGCTCGGACAACTCGCTCACCGCGCTCAGCCTGAGCAAGAACACGCTGCTGCAGACGCTCTCCTGCTCCAACAACAGCATTTCTTCGCTGAATCTGAGCAAGAACACCAAGCTCGTTTCGGTCTATTGCGATTCGAACAAGATCAGCACGCTGAGCATCAGCGCCTGCACGCTGCTCGATACGCTCGTGTGCAATTCGAACAAGATCAGCTCGCTCAGCCTCACGAAGAACACCGCTCTCAAGCACCTCGAGTGCCAGGACAATCCGCTCACCGCGCTTGACATCAGCAAGTGCTCCAAGCTGCTCAAGCTCGTCCACGAGCAGACCAAGACCACAGAGGGCAGCGTCACCACCTTCGACGACGGCGGCGGCACCGTTCTGAAGTACAAGAGCTCCGTCAGCGTCACCCATCTTCCCACCTGGAAGAAGACGGTGAAGGTCAAAGCGGACTGCAAAACGCACACCGACGGCGTGATCGAGTACAGCTGCACCTACGAGGGCTGCACGAGGAAGAAGACCGAGACCGTTCCCTGGGCCGAATCCCACAAGTGGGTGGAGCAGGAGGTCTCGCTCGAGCCCACCGAGACCACGCCCGGCCGTATGCTTTACGTGTGCTCTGTCTGCGGCGACCACAAGGAGGAGGATATCCCCGCGCTGCAGGAGGGCATTCCCGTCACGCCCACGAACTTCCCCGACGAGGCCTTCCGCAACTACGTCAAGACCACGATCGATCTGGACAACAGCCTTGTCCTGACGAAAGACGAGATCGATGCGGTCACGACGATAAACTTCGCCGGCCCGTCTCCCTCCGCTGAATCTCTCAAGGGAATCGAGTTCTTCACCAAGCTCGAGGATCTGACCGTTGTTGCACACTCCGCTCTCACCTCCGTCGATCTGAGCAAGAATACCGCGCTCAAAAAGCTGCGGATCAACGACACCGGCCTGACCTCGCTGGATCTGTCCAAAAACACCAAGCTCACCGAGGTCTACTGCGAGAACAACAAGCTCACTTCCCTCGATATCAGCCAGTGCACGCTGCTGACCAAGCTCTTCTGCCAGAACAACAAGATCACGAGTCTGGATCTCAGCCGCCTGCTCGCGCTCCAGCTGCTCGGCTGCAGCGACAACAAGCTCGCCAGCCTTGACACCAGCGCCAACACGGCACTGACCGCGCTCAACTGCTCCAACAACCCGATGAGCTCGCTGAAGCTCGGGAGCAACAGTGCGCTCAACGCCGTCAACTGCCACGACTGCCCGCTCACTTCGCTCGTTGTCAGCGGCTGCCCGAACATCAAAGCCCTCGACGTCATCGGCGCCAAGTTCAAGACGCTCGACGTCGGCCAGAATGAGACCCTTGCCTACACTTACAAGACCGGCAACAAGCTGGAGGACGGAACGGACTTCTCCTACGTCATCGACCAGATCGTCCCCGGCGGGACCTATGAGGATCATATCCCTTACGGTCTTGCCAACAACGGCGACTACTACCAGCAGATGCTCCGTATCGCGTCCGGCGTCAAGGTCGTTGCAGACAGCTATGCGGTCATCACCAGCCGCAGCCTGTTTCTTGTCGGCAACGTCGGACTGAACTTCTACGTCACCGTTCCCGCCAACTATCAGATGGATGGCAGCGCCAAGGCCGTGATCTACAAGGGCGGCTCCGCCGTCGATGAGTTCGTCATGGCGGATCAGACGCCCAACAGCGACGGCGAGTATCTCTTCACGCACTACGGCGCGGCCAAGGAGATGCGCGACGAGGTCGTTCTCAAGCTCTTCGACTCCGACGGCAATCTCTTCCCGCTCATGCTTCTCGACACCGGCGACGATGTGACGACCGGCTACACCTTCTCCGTGCAGGCCTACTTCGACCTCGCGCATGAGAAGTCCACCAACGAGTATCTGCTCACGCTGCTTGAGCGCATGTCCGACTACGGCTACCTTGCCCAGCTGTACTTCAAGTACAACGACACCGGCGTCTCCGTCACGCCTCAGATGCAGTCCTTCCTGACTCCGGTGACGCTCGACACGCTCAAATCCTATGCGCCGACCGTTACCGGCACGAACGACGGCGGCGTTGTCTCCAACGGCTCCTCGCTGATGCTCGAGTCCGACACCTCGATCCGTCACTACTTCGTTCTCACCAAGGGCGCGATCGGAGATTATACCTTCCTGGTAGACGGCTCGGCTGTCACGCCCGTGAAGAAGGGCGACGAGTACTATGTCACCGTCGCGCATATCGCCGCGAAGGACCTTGGCGTTGCGCACAAGATCCAGGTCAAGAACAAGTCCGGCACCGTGATCTGCCAGATCGACAACTACAGTGCGCTGTCCTGGTGCTACAAGGTCATCAAGGCCGGCGGCGGCGGAAAAGAATTCCAGCTTCAGATCGCGCAGAGTCTGTACAACTACAACCAGTCTGCGAAGTCCTACTTCAATAATCGTACTTGAAGCGGAATGATGACAGGAGGTAAGTCATGAAAAAGAGAAATAGCAACGGCACTTTGATTGCCATTCTGTTCCTGATCCTGATCCTGCTGGCGATCTTCCTCGTTTTCCGCAGGGTCCTGAACACCAACCGCGTCAATCAACCTGCGAACGATCCGGCGCCTGTGGTCAACACCACTGTCGCACCCGCGCCCGAGGTCACGCCGGCGCCCACACCCGAGGCTGTTCCCGAGGTCACTCCCGAACCCACGCCCGATGTGACGCCCGAACCGACTCCCGAGCCGACCCCCGAGCCGACTCCCGAGCCCACGCCCGACCCGGCGCAGTACATCCGGATCAAGACTTCCAAGCTGATCACGATCACGAAGAATCCTTACGGCGAGACGGTCTACATCGGCAACAACACGATGTTCATCGCCCATGCCACCGGCGCGGATACCCGCGAGTGGCGCTTCGTCTCCCCGGACTACAAGCGTGAGATCGTCTGGAATTCTCCCGACATCAAGAGAGAGTTCCCGGGCATGAGCTGCTCCAACGGCAACACGGATACGCTGACCATCAACGGCGTGCCCAAGGAGCTCGACGGCTGGTATGCGGTCTGCCTCTTTACTGATAAGGACGGCGGCATGCTCGCTTCCGACGGCGCCAAGCTCGTCGTCACCGCTGCCCCGGCCGCCGGCGGCACGACCAATCCCGGCACGGGTACAGGCACAGGTACCGGCACCGGCACAGGTACAGGTACAGGTACCGGCACCGGCACGGGTACAGGCACAGGTACCGGCACCGGCACGGGTACAGGCACAGGTACCGGCACCGGTACGGGTACCGGCACCGGCACCGGCGGTGAAGGCGGCTCCGGCGGTTCCGGCGGCGGCAGCGATCCGCTTCCGTCCTCTCCTCCGGATGATAACGAGACGGATAGACTCTGATCGGCAAACAAGCCAAAACGGCAGATCTGCAGCATGCAGATCTGCCGTTTTCTTTTTTCCTTCCTTTCGCGTGCGCGCGATTATTACAGGTGACAATCGCGGACGTTCGTGTTATAGTAGTATCCGAGTTATTTTTATGCGATCATCGTGAACGGAGAGAAAAGAATTGGTTTTCAGCTCTGCGGTTTTCCTGTTTATATTTTTGCCGGCGGTCTTTATCCTCTACCGGCTGATTCCCGCGCTTAAAATCAAAAATCTGTTTCTTGCGCTCGCCAGCATCGTCTTCTATGCCTTTGGAAGGCTCGATTACGTGCTGCTCTTCCTTTTCTCGGTCTGCGTCAACTATTTTTCCGGACTGCTGCTGATGGGGAAGGGGAGAGGGCGCAAGCTCTTTCTGACGCTATCCGTGATCCTCAATATCGGCGTACTGTGCGTTTTCAAATACGCCGATTTCCTGATCGGAACGCTCAACAGTCTTTTCCGTCTCTCCCTGCCGCTGCCGGGGATCACGAATCCTGTCGGCATTTCCTTCTTTACCTTCCAGGGGCTTTCCTATACCATTGACGTTTATCGCGATCCCGATTCCGGGACCCGTGATTTTTCCAAGCTGCTGCTGTATATCTCCTTTTTCCCCCAGCTCGTTGCCGGCCCGATCGTCAAATACCACGACGTTGCCGACCAGATCGAGGATCGCCGCTGCACGCCGGAGATGACCGCCTACGGCGTACGGCGCTGCATCCTGGGCCTGTCGAAAAAACTGCTGATCGCCAACGCGGTCGGCTTTATCGCGGACCGTGTGTTCAATGAATTTCTCCCCGGCGGGATCGGCGACTGGCGGCTGATGTGGCTCGGCGCGGCCTGCTATACGCTGCAGATCTACTATGATTTCAGCGGCTACAGCGACATGGCCATCGGCATGGGCCGCATGTTCGGCTTTACCTTCCGCGAGAACTTCGACCATCCTTACGGCGCGGCGTCCATGAAGGAGTTTTGGCGCAAATGGCATATCTCGCTCTCGTCCTGGTTCAAGGAGTACCTCTACATCCCGCTCGGCGGCAACCGGAAGGGGAAGGCGCGCACGGCGCTCAACAAGTTCATCGTCTTTTTCTGCACGGGCATCTGGCACGGCGCGGACTGGACCTTTGTTTTCTGGGGTCTCGGCCACGGGCTGCTGACCTCGCTTGAGGATCTGGGTGTGATCCCCGCGGAAAAGCTCGGCCGCAGCCGTATCGGCCGCGTCGCAGCAAAGGCCTATACGCTCTTCTCGGTCATGATCCTGTTTGTCTTCTTCCGGGCAGGCTCATGCGCCGGCACCGGCGGCGAGCGGTTCGCGCTTGCCTTCCGTCTGATCACGCTGATGTTCAGCGGGCGCGGTGACGCCTACAGCAGCTATCTGCTCGGCTCCCTGCTCACGCCTGCCGCATGTCTTGTTCTCGTGCTCGCCGTGCTTCTTGCGGGGAATATCCCCGCGCGTCTCCGCGCGGCTTTTGCAGCCTCCGCCGCGGCGGATTCCGCCGTCTTTGAGATGCTTGGGCACCTTTGCCTTTTGCTCCTCTACGCGCTTTGCGTGATGAGCCTTGCGCGCGGCGGCTTCAATCCCTTTATTTACTTCCAGTTCTGAAGGAGGCGCGGGATGAAAAAGAATGTCTTTCGGATCGCTTTTATCGCGCTTTTCCTTGTGATGAGTCTGCTGCCTTCGCTCGGGATGCTCTTCACGGGGCCGAGCGAGGCGCTTGCAAACGAAGCGCGTGCGCCGCGTCCTGTCCTGACGGACGACGAGGGTAAGCTCAACCGTTTTGTGCTGGATGAATTCGGACAGTTTTTTGCCGGCCGTATCGCTTTCCGCAAGGAGCTTGTGACCGCATGGGCGTCTTTGAACACTCGGCTTCTGCATAGCTCCGCCGAAAAAAAGGTCGTGCTCGGGGCCGACGACTGGCTCTATTTCGAGCCTACGATGGACGACTACATGGGCCGCTCGATGACGGACGAAGAGCTGGAGCGGACCGCACGGAATCTCGCGCGGATGCAGGCCTGCTGTGAGGAGCGCGGCGCGCGCTTCATCTTTACGATCGCGCCGAACAAAAACAGCCTTTATCCCGAGCAGATGCCCGCCTGGATCGTCTCCGGCCACGATTCGTCGAACGCGGTGAAGCTGCGTCCGTATCTCGAAAAGTACGGCGTTCACTACGTCGATCTCTTCCCGGTCTTTGAGGAGAACGGAGAGCTTTTGTATTATCGCACGGATTCCCACTGGACGGATCGCGGCGCGGCGCTCGCGGCCGACGCTCTTCTCGGAGCTCTGGACCGCAGTTCGGATTATTACACCGGACCATACGCGCCGGGCGAGGGGCATCTCGGCGATCTGTACAATATGATCTATCCCGCCGGAACGCTGCGGGAAACGCGTGAGGAATACGCGCCGGGCTTTCACTTTACCGCTCTGCGCAATCCCAACGGGGGAGAGACGAAAAACTTTTCCACGAGCTGCGAGGCAGGGGAGGGGACGCTCCTCTGCTGGCGCGACTCCTTTGGAAATTCGCTCTATCCGTATCTGGCCGAGAGCTTTGAGAACGCCCGGTTTCTCAATACCGGCAGCTATGATCTTTCGCTCGTGGAAAGGCTGGGGGCGCAGTACGTGATCTTTGAGCTTGTGGAGCGCAATCTCCCAACAATCTGCGGCGAGGAGCCGCCGATCCAATTTACAGACGGCGTATGAAGCCGTCGTTCACAGGAGGTCGGGCAGTATGCTTGATTTTTTAAGACGCGAAGGCGTTGCGGAGAGTACGATCAAAAAAGTCGAAGAGTTCCGCGCGCGCTATCCGCTGGAGGACGGCTCTCACTACCGGGTCCCAAAGCCCACGTATCTGTACTACGGGACGGAGATCTGGGAGAAAGCGCTCACCGCGCTTCTGACCGGTGAGAACCTGCTGCTCGTCGGTCCGAAGGCCACGGGAAAGAATGTTCTCGCGGAAAACCTCGCCGCCGTTTTCTGCCGCCCGGAGTGGGACGTCTCGTTTTATCTCAATACGGACGCCGCCTCGCTGATCGGAACGGACACCTTTCGGAACGGGATGGTGAGCTTCCGCCAGGGGCCGATCTGCCAGTGCGCGGAGCAGGGCGGCTTTGGAGTGCTGGACGAGATCAATATGGCAAAGAACGAATCGCTTGCCGTTCTGCACGCCACGCTCGACTTCCGCCGCATCATCGACGTGCCCGGCTATGAGCGCATCTCGCTCCATCCGGCGACGCGCTTTATCGCCACAATGAACTATGGATACGCCGGGACGCGGGAGCTTAACGAGGCGCTGACGAGCCGCTTTCTGGTCATTAACATGCCTCTGATCTCCAATGAGAATCTCAAGAAGCTGCTGCTCGTGCAGTTCCCGGATCTGAAGGAGGAATATGCCGAGCAGTTCTGCCTGCTTTTCGGCGATATCCGCGCCAAGTGCGAGAGCGGAGAGATCTCCACCAAGCCGCTTGATCTGCGCGGGCTGATCGCCTCCGTACGGCTCGTGCGCAACGGCCTCACCGCGGCGCAGGCGCTGGACATGGGCATCATCAACAAATCCACCGACGATTTCGAGCGTCAGCTCGTCTCCGATATCGTTGCCGTCCGAATCGCTCCGACGCTCGCGGCCGAGGATATCTTTGAGCAGACATGAACGAGGTCAGCGAGCTGCAAAAAAGAAGAGCCGAGAATATCATCTGGAACGCCGCGCAAAGCCACGGCTTCACGCCGGATTTCAAAGCATACGACAGCGACGCCCGCGCGGATCTCTATTGGAACACTGTCATCGGGGCGGTGCGCAGGCATTTTGACTATCCCAGGCTTGAGGCTGTTTTTCGCTCCTTTCAGGAGGATGAAGACGCGGATATCTATGAGGGACTGCTCTGGCTGGGACTGGAAAACGCCGTCTTTGAGCGCGAGCGGGAGGAGCGGCCTGTCCTGGAAACGCTCCGTCGGGATTACGCCGCCCGCTTCATCGCGCAATTCCGCGTGATCAACGACCTGCCGCTGTATGACGCGATCGCCTATGCGCACTACCGCCGTGTGCTCGGACTCGATGTCCGGATGGACAAATACGACGCCAAACTGCTCGACGAGCTGGAGTTTTCCCGGGAAATGGACACGGACGCGATCGTTGCGCGCGCCAAAGAGCTGTTTGAGCGCTGGTTTCAGATCCGCATTCGCGAGAGGAAAGAAGAAAAGAAAAAACAACTGCTGCGCTTCGGACTGCGCAAGGGAAAGCAGAAAAAGGGACGTTACCGCAGATTCGGTCTCGGCTTTGCCGATCACCCGGACAATCTCTACGGCGGCGAGCTCACCGGGCAGCATGACCTCGACGAGCGGCATCTGACGAGCATGAGCGCGAAGGAGCTTCGCAGCTTCATGGAGGCGAAATACGGCAGGAGCGCTTTCAGCGAGCGCGAGACGCGCGAGCTTGAGCGGAGCATCTGCACTGGAAACCATGCCGCCTGCCACGTTCTCGTCACAAAAGGGGAGAAGGGGAGCGCGAAGATCCAGAACGGCTTTGAGGCTCTCCACCGCGAACTGGAGGAAAAGCAGATCGAACGGAACCGGGCGTTCTTTTCCGACAACCTCGCCGCAAGACGGACCTCGATCGAAAGGCTCTCCTCCAAGATCCAAAACTCGATCCTGCTTCATCTGCAGCCTTCTCCGGTCCGTTCCGATTCAGGAGCGCTTGAGGGCGGCCGCGCCTGGCGCGCGCTGTACCTCAACGACGAGCGCGTTTTCCGGCGCGACGAGCAGAGCAATATGGGAGACTTGAGCGTCGATATCCTGCTCGACGCCTCCACTTCGCAAAGCCGGCGCCAGGCGATCGTTTCCAATCAGGGCTACGTGATCGCAGAGAGCCTCAACCGCTGCTGTATTCCTTGCCGCGTGATGTCCTTCTGTTCGATGACGGGCTACACGATCCTGCGCATCTTCCGTGACTATTGGGAACGCGGCGCAAACGGCCGGATCTTTGAGTATGTTTCCAACGGCTGTAATCGGGACGGGCTCGGGATCCGGTTGGCGCACCATTTGATCTCAAAGGAGCATTTTGATCACCGCATCCTCATCGTTCTCTCCGACGCAAAGCCAAACGACGTCGTGCGCATCCGTCCCCGGGACAGCGAGGAGTTCATCAACTATGAAGAAGAGAGCGGTATCCGCGATACGGCCTTTGAAGTGCGAAGCGCCCGGGCGGACGGGATCTCCGTGATCTGCGTTTTTACCGGAGCAGACGAGGACGTCGCATCCGCAAAGACGATTTACGGCCGTGACTTTGCCCGGATCCAGTCGCTTGACAAGCTGGCGGATACCGTAGGCATGCTTCTGCAAAATCAGATCAAAAACATGTAAAAACACCGGCGATATGGAATATATCACCGGTGTTTTCGTATCTTTTTATGATGTTTTTACTTCGCGAGCACCTTTTTCAGCTTCGCGTAGCGGGGGAGGGAATGCTCGAGCGGGAGCTTCGGCTCGCCCTGGATCAGAGGCAGAACATAATCGATAAACTCCTTCTTCAAGCCGTTGCGGTCCTCGTTGATCCACTCCAGCGGGACCTTCTTCTCGTAGTTGGCGACGCTGTCGAGCGGGAGAAGGACGAATCTGCAGACATACTTGCCGTCGACACTGTCGCGCTTGAAGGCGACCATCTTGCCGGTCGTGCCTTTGACAGCCTGCTCGACCGCTTCCTTGCCGGCGCCGAAGGCCTCGTCGATATCGGTCTGGGATGCGAGATGCGCGCCGCAGCGCTGCAGGAGGCTCAATTCGATGCCGCGGACTTTTGCGCCGGTGCGCTGCTGGAGCAGGGAAGCGAGCAGGGCGGCGAGACCGCCGAGCTGCGCGTGGCCGAAGCCGTCCGTCGCAGAGGTCTTCGCCTCGGAGACGAAGCTGCCGTCGGCATAGTGGATGCCTTCGGAGACGGCGATCAGGACCTTGCCGTTCTGCGCGTAGATCCTTTCCACGTCGGCGAAGAACTTTTCCATGTCGAAGTCATACTCGGGAAGGTAGATCAGGTCCGGCCCCGAACCGAACTCGCTGGCGAGCGCGGCGCTGGCGGCGAGCCACCCGGCATGGCGGCCCATGATCTCGACGACGGTGATCATGCCGTTGTCATAGACGCGCGCGTCCTTGTTGATCTCCATGCAGGACGTCGCGATATACTTGGCGGCGCTGGCGAAGCCGGGGCAGTGGTCGGTGCCGAAAAGATCGTTGTCGATGGTCTTGGGAACGCCCATCACGCGGCACTCGTAGCCGACGGACTCCATATAGCGGCTGATCTTGCTGCAGGTATCCATCGAATCGTTGCCGCCGTTGTAGAAGAAGTAGCGCACGTTATACTTTTTGAAGATCTCGAGGATGCGTTTGTAATCGGTGTCGTCCTTTTCCGGGTCTGCGATCTTGTAACGGCAGGAGCCGAGCTCGGAAGAAGGGGTGTGGAGCAGCAGCTCCAGCTCCTTGGGATCCTCCTCGTCCATGACATAAAGCTTGTCCTCCAGGACGCCCTTGATGCCGTGCGCGGCGCCGTAGACCTTGGTGATGCATTCCGCGTCGAGCGCGGCGCGGATCACGCCGTATGCGCTGGCGTTGATGACGGCGGTCGGGCCGCCGGACTGGCCGAAAATGCACGCTCCGCGAAGCTGTTCGCTCATTGCTTGATTCCTCCGTATTATCTTAAAAATTTTTTTGCTTTTATGAAATGTACTTCTTGATTATGACCTTGTTTGAGGATATAATAAGATTGTTAATTTGTAAATATGCTATTTTCACTAAAAATGCATATTGCATAAAGAAAGAGAAAGGGAGAATTGAAAAATGCCGCTGGTAACAACGAAAGAAATGTTCCGGAAAGCTTATGACGGCGGATACGCGATCGGCGCGTTCAACGTCAATAATATGGAGATCGTTCAGGGCATCACCGAGGCCGCGGGCGAACTGAAAAGCCCCGTGATCCTGCAGGTGTCCAAGGGAGCGCGCGCTTATGCCAATCACACCTATCTGGTAAAGCTGGTCGAGGCCGCCATTATCGAGAATCCGGAGATCCCCATCGCCCTGCATCTCGATCACGGCGATACTTTTGAACTCTGCAAGAACTGCATCGACGGCGGCTTCACCTCCGTCATGATCGACGCCTCTTCGAAATCCTTTGAGGACAACATCGCCCTCACCAGGCAGGTCGTCGAGTACGCGCACGATCACGGCGTCGTCGTCGAGGCCGAGCTCGGTACTCTCGCCGGCGTCGAGGATGAAGTCAGCGTCGAGCACGGCAAGGAGAGCTATACCCGCCCCGAAGAGGTCGAGGAATTCGTCAGCCGCACCGGCTGCGACTCCCTGGCCATCGCCATCGGCACCAGCCACGGCGCATATAAGTTCAAGGCCTCCCAGTGCACGCGCAACGCCGACGGCGTGCTCGTCCCGCCTCCGCTCCGCTTTGACGTGCTCAAGGAGTGCATCAAGCGTCTGCCCGGCTTCCCGATCGTCCTTCACGGTTCCTCTTCCGTGCCGCAGGAGTTTGTCAAGATGGTCAACGAGTACGGCGGAAACATGCCCGACGCCATCGGCATCCCGGAGGATCAGCTCCGCGAGGCCGCGAAACTGGCCGTCTGCAAGATCAACATCGACTCCGATATCCGTCTTGCCATGACCGGCAACATCCGCAAGTACTTTGCGGAGCATCCCGACCACTTTGATCCGCGCCAGTATCTCAAGCCCGCCCGTCAGGCTGTGAAGGACATGGTCGCGCACAAGATCGTCTACGTTCTCGGCTCCGACGGTAAAGCCTGATCCTCACAGCATAATCTGAACGGAGGTGGCAAAAATGGGCCTACATTCCCATTCAAAAGAAAGCCTTGAAAACGGCGCGATACAGACAAAAGAGATGCCCAGAGGTCTTCTTGTAATCCGGCTTGTGATCGCCTCTGTGGTTTTTGCCGTCGCTTCTGTTGTGAGCATGCCTGCGATCGTCAGAACGATCCTCCTTGCTATCGCCGCCCTCGTCGCCGGATATGACATCATCCTTGACGCGATCAACAGTGTCGAGGAGGGCGATTACCTCGGCGCATCGGTCGTCCTCGTGTTTGTTTCGGTGATCGCCTTTGTGATCGGTTACGGCATCGAGAGCACCGCCATGGTCATCCTTTACAAGGTCGGCTGTATCCTTGCGGAGTACGTCCGCGAGCGTACGCTGCTTTCTGCCGAGGAGCTGCTGCGTTACCGTGACAGCGAAGAGATCGACCGCACCGTCGATACCGCGAACAAGCCCGGAGCAGGGGAGACCGCGTCGGAGGATCAGATCCGTTCCGCCGCATCGTTTGTGCTGAAGATCCTGCTTGGCTTTGCCGTGCTCTTTGCCGTTGTCGCCCCGCTGCTCACGCATCTGACGTATCGCGAGGCGATCCATCGCGCGCTGTCGATCATGGTGGTCGCGACGCCCGCTTCGGTCCTGCTTTCGATCCCGCTTGCAGGTCTGGTCAGCGTCTTCACCGCGGCTCGCTCCGGTGCCTTCTTCAACAAGGCGCGCTCGGTCGAAAAGCTCGGAGAGATCAAGACCGTGATCGTCGACAAGGCCGGCGTTCTCGCCGAGGCCTGCCCCAAGCTTCTTTCGGTGCAGTCCGACGTTCTGGACACCAACACCTTCCTGACCTTTGCCGCGCACGCCGTGTATTACTCCGAGCAGCCCATCGCCCGCGCGCTCGCCAATGCGACGGACGGCGAGTATAAGCTCGAGGTCATCAGCGATTTCGTTGATATTCCCGGCTTCGGCGTCGAGGTCAATATCGGCGGAGCTCACGTCATTCTCGCCACGAAGGAACTGTACATAAGCAGGGGAGAAGCGGTGCCTTACAGCGTCGAGAGCAGCGAGACCCAGACATATTATATGATGATCGCCGGCCGTTATATCGGCAAGGTCGAGATCTCCAATTCCGCGATCGATTCCGTAGAAAACATCGTCGACGACTTCAAGCGCTGCGGCGTGGAAAAGTGCTATCTGATCTCCGAAGAGGGGAAGGAGGACGTCGCATCGTTCGCCTCGCGCTTTGGCTTCGACGACGCCTTCGGCGAGCTCGACGTTGAAAAGAAGCTCGCGCTGATCGAGAATATCTGCAACAACAGGAAAAACGGCGGAAACATGTACGTCTATTCCAGCGGGATCGAGTCTCACAGCAAGGCCGATATCGACGTGCGTGTCAGCAAGGCCGGCAAATACGCCGACGCGCTGGTCAGCCCCAGCAGCGTGAACACGCTGCCCTCCGTTTTTTCCGTTGCCGGAAGACTGCGCAGCGTGATCTCCGAAAATGCGATCTTCACGATCGCAGTAAAAGCGATTCTCGTATTCTTGAGCATCAACGGCTGGTGCAATCTCTGGTTTGCGATGTTTATCGACAGCGCCGCCGCGATCTTTGCGGAGCTCAATACGATCCGCGTATCCAGCAGCTCTTTGCTCAAAGGGATGCTGCGCCGCCGCGAAGAGGAAGAAGAATTCACGGAGGAATAATCCAAGTCGGCAAAACGCCGGGGAAGGACAGCTTTGACGGTCCAAAGCCTTGCTTCCCCGGCGTGCTTGATCGGTCCTAAATCTCGCATAATATCAATTTAACGAGATTTATATGGACATTTTGCAGCCCTTGTGTTATTGTTAATAAAAACAGGCTTTTTGTATGCTTCCGCTGTTTTTCCGCTTCCGCGCCTGAATCCTGTCCTGTCCGGATCATCGACTCAGCATTAAGAATGATACTCTGCTCAAACTGTGATCGTCTATTATCCTGTGATCAGATCGCGATCGTTGTATTGATCTCTGCTTTCTCCGGCCGTATCCGCATTCCGCTCAAGCTCTCCGGATGTCGGCGTCATGCCGCCGTCTGCAATCGTTCATGCAAATGAACTGTCCACTTTGTTTGCTGCAATAATCAGACAGACCGGCCAGCCGGGTCTCGTCCCGCTGCGCCGCTGCCGAAGCCCGTTTCTGTTTGATCCGTCGCGCAGCACGCCGCCGGATACGTATTTTTCCTTGTCCGCTTTTCCCGACCTGTCGGTCGTTGTGAAATAATTATGTGAATTTTTTAACTAACAAGGAGCCTCTCCATGAATCTCGACCAGATCAACGATATTCCCGATATTCTGATGGAATTCCTCGAATACCACTCAACCGTCCGCGGCCATTCCGATCGGACGGTCATGGCCTACTACACCGATCTGAAGATCCTGTTCCGCTATCTCAAGCGGCGGCGTCGCCTCGTCCCCCGCGACCTCCCCTTCGATGAGATCGATATCACCGACGTGGACCTGGATTTTATCAAAGCCATCCGCATTGAGGAGCTATACAAATACCAGACTTTTTCGCCGGAATACATCGGAGAAAACCGTTCTCTCTCAGCCGCAAGTCGTTGCCGCAGAACGAGTTCCGTAAAATCCTTCTTTAATTATCTGACCGCGAAGCGTCATTTGCTGGACTATAACGTCTGCCAGGAACTGGATATGCCCAAGCGGCAGGCCTCGCTGCCGAAGTATCTGGAGGAATCGGAGTGCGAGCGCCTGCTGGCTGCCTGCGACGGTCCTTTCGTATACCGCGATTATGCGATACTGATGCTCTTTATTTCATGCGGCCTGCGTGTTTCGGAGCTCGTATCGCTCAACGTCCACGATATTTACGAGGATCATCTGCGCGTGATCGGCAAAGGCAATAAAGAGCGCGTGGTCTTTTTCGCGGACGGCTGCCGTGAAGCGATCGACGACTATCTTGCCGTACGAAATAACGAAAAAGTGCCGGAAAAGGACAAGGATGCGCTGTTTATCAGCCAGAAAAACTGCCGCTTCGGCGTGCGCGGCGTGCAGCAGATGGTGGAAAAGAAGCTCAAGCTCGCCGGACTGGACGCCACGCGCTATTCGCCGCACAAGCTGCGGCACACCGCCGCGACGCTGATGCTCAAGAACGGCGTCGATACCCGCGCGCTTCAAGAGGTGCTCGGCCACAGCAATCTGAACACAACGCAGATCTATACCCATCTGGACAACGCCTCGCTGCACGAGGCAGCCATGGCGAACCCGATCGGGCGAAAAAAGCGCTCGGAAATCGAAGAAGAGACCTGATCTTTCAGGTCTCTTCTCTTTTTCGTCATCTCTTTATTCCGCTTTCAGAACGGTGAAGATCGCATCCCGGATGCTCTTGACCGGGATGAGCTCCAGCCCCTGCGGCTTTCTGATCTCGCCGCGCACATGGGCCGGGATCACGCAGCGTTTGAAGCCGAGACGGGCGATCTCCGCGAGACGCTGGTTGATCTGACTGACGCTTCTGATCTCGCCGGAGAGACCGATCTCCCCGATCGCAGCCAGATCCGTTCCGAGCGGACGGTCAAGGTAGCTGGAGGCGATCGACAGCGCTGTGGCGAGGTCTGCCGCGGGCTCTTCCAGATCCAGTCCGCCAATGACGTTGATGAACGCGTCGCAGGAGTTCACGGGCAGGCCGCCGCGTTTTTCGATCACGGCGAGCAGCATGGCGGCCCGGTTGTAGTCCACGCCGTTCGTGCGCCGCGAGGCGTTGTACGACGAGGGCGTGACCAGCGCCTGGACCTCTGCAAGCAGCGGACGACTGCCTTCGATCACACAGGCTACGCAGGTCCCGGGTGCGTTCTCCGGTCTTCCGGAGAGCAGCATCTCGGAGGGATTATCGACGCATTTCAGTCCTTTTTCGTCCATTTCGAAAACGCCGATCTCGTTCGTCGATCCGAAGCGGTTTTTCGCCGCGCGCAGGATGCGGAAGCTGGTGCTGCGCTCACCTTCAAAATACAGCACGCAGTCGACCATGTGCTCGAGCACCTTCGGTCCGGCGATGCTCCCCTCCTTGGTGATGTGACCGACGACGAAGACCGTCAGTCCCCTCTCCTTTGTCAGACGCATGATTCGCATCGTGCATTCGCGAACCTGGCTGACGCTGCCTGGCGCGGAATTGAGTTCTGCGTCGCAGATCGTCTGGATCGAGTCGATCATGACGAGCTCCGGCTCCTCTTCGCCGATGCAGTCGACGATCGCGTCAAGATCGGTCTCCGGCAGGACGAGCAGATTCTCCCCTTCCACGCCGAGACGCATGGAGCGAAGCTTCAGCTGCCGCTCGCTCTCTTCACCGGTGACATACAGGATCTTCCTGTCCCGCAGATTGCCGCACATCTGCAGCAGCAGCGTCGATTTGCCGATCCCCGGCGCGCCGCCGACAAGCACCAGCGATCCGATCACCGCGCCGCCTCCGAGGACGCGGTCAAGCTCGGAGATCCCGGTCGAGAGACGGATCTCCTCTGTCATATCGAGCTCGTTGATCCGCTTTGGGCGGCTGTGAAGGGCGCGGGACTTCGGACCGCCTGAAGGCGCGGCTTTCTCAAATCTTACCTCGGTCAGCGAGTTCCACGCGCCGCAGGAAGGGCACTTCCCCGCCCAGTTTGCCGTTTCATAGCCGCATTCGCTGCAGCAATAGACGCTTTTCTCTTTTTTTGCCATTCTTTGTTTCTCCGTATCTTCTTACGCCGTTTTTCCGTTTATGTATCGCAGATAGGACGCCGCGATCACGGCTGCGGCGGCGGTTTGATATCGCCCGTCCTTGAGCCGCAGGACCTCGTCCCCGTTCGACATGAAGCCGCATTCGACCAGCACGGCCGGGCAGCGCGTGTTTGCCGTCAGAAACAGACTTCCGGGGGCCGGTACGGCCAGACGACGGTTGCCCGGATCGAGCTTCTCGATCAGATTTGTCTGGATCGTCTTGCCCAGCAGCTCGCTTCCGGCCCAGGGCGAGTACAGTACCTGCGCGCCGTGCGGCTGCCCGGTCGGAAAATCGTTCTGATGGATGCTGATCAGCACCGCGCCGGGCGTCGTATTGGCAAGCTGCACGCGTTCTTTGAGGTCTTCCCTCTCACTATAAGAGATTATATCTGTTTTTGCGCTGTCGTCCCAGCGCGTCATTCGTGTTTTCTGTCCAAAAAAGCGGACAATACTCTCCAGCCGGAGCGCGATCGCAAGGTTGACGTCACTCTCTTTCGTGCCGTCCGCAGCGATCGCGCCGCCGTCAAGCCCGCCGTGGCCGGCGTCGATGACGAGGATCGGCGGACTTCCCCTCCCGCCGGTCTGCATGACGCGGTCCGCGTGTCGGGAAAGGGCCAGCACCGCCGCGGCGCAAAGCAGGAGCACGGCGAGAACGAATACGGCTGCGCGGATCGTCCGCCGCGTTCTCTCTTCCTTCTTCTTCATTATAAAAGATGTTTCCGCAGAGTGCAAGCGGCTTCGCGTATGATCTGCTCTCATCTCACAAAAGGATACAGATCAGTCCCGCGCTGCCCTCGTTGATGATCCGTTCGAGCGTATGCTGAAGCTTGCAGCGCGCGTTGTCGTTGAGCGAACAGATCTTGTTTGTCAACGACTCGCAGGCGATATCGTACAGCGATTTTCCAAAGATGTTCGACTGCCAGATGCGGGAGATGTCTCCGTCGAAGCCCTGCAGCAGGAAGTTGATGATGTCCTCCGATGCCGTTTCGCCGCCGAGCGCCGGCGTGACCTCGGTTTCGATGTTCGTCATCATCATGTGGATCGCCGGGGCGTTCGCCTTCAGCCGCACGCTGTATTTTCCGCCCTGGCGGACGATCCGCGGCTCCTCGAGCTGCATTTGAGACATATCCGGCAGCACGACGCCGTAGCCTTTTTCCTTTACGTTCGTCAGCGCGTCCTTCAAGCGATCGTAGTCCGCCTTGACGGCGCTCATCTCGCTCAGGGCGGAGAAAAGCTCTCCGTCGTTTCGGATCTCGACGCCCGTCTCCTCGCTGATGGAACGGTAATACAGCTCCCGCGGCAGGGCGAGACGTACGGAGACCACCCCTTCTCCGAAGTCGCTCCCGCAGCGCTCGACGCTGCCGATTTCTTCTTTCTGTGCGATCTGTGCGAGGGCGGCGTCGATATCCCGGTACTTTCCGACGGAGCAAAAGCTCTCGACGATATCCGTATAGACCGTGTCTTTCAGCACGCTGCTCTCAGGCAGCGCCTGCAGCCAGTCCGGCAGGAAAAAACCGACGGATTCGACCGGGAACTCCTCGAGGATCGAGCGCATTACATTCGCAATGTCGCGCTCGGTCATGTTCAGGCAGTCCAGACAGACGCAGCTCACGCCGTATTCCTCCCGGATCGCGGCCGCGATCTCGCGGCAGGCTGCGGAATGCGGGTCCGTGCTGTTGACGATCACGGCGAAGGGCTTGCCGATCTCCTTCAATTCCGTGATGACCCGCTTTTCCGCCGGGAGGTATCTCTCCCTTTCGATCCCGCAGATGCTCCCGTCGGTCGTGATCACCAGACCGATCGTCGAGTGCTCTGCGATGACCTTGCGCGTTCCGATCTCGGCCGCCTGCGTCATGCTGATCTCGTGGTCGAACCACGGCGTCGCGACGAGGCGCTCCTCCCCGTTTTCCATTTGGCCGGTGGCTCCCTCGACCATATAGCCGACACAATCGACGAGCCGGACGCTGAGCTGTACGCCGCCTTCCAGGCTGACCGCGGCGGCCTCCTCCGGGACAAACTTCGGCTCCGAGGTCATGATCATGCGGCCGGAACCGCTCTGCGGCAGCTCATCCTTCGCGCGTTCGCGCACATATTCATTGTCGATGTTCGGGATGACCGCAGTCTCCATGAAACGCTTGATGAAGGTCGATTTGCCCGTTCTTACCGGTCCGACGACGCCGAGCATGACCGCACCGCCTGTGCGCTGTGCGATATCCGCATAGAGATTCATTTCTTCCATGATAAAAGCCTCCGCTCTCATAGTCTCGTTTGTACGAGTCTATGAAAAGCGGAGGCCTGTTATGCGCTCTGCCCTTCTCTCAATAGAAGCGGGCGGTCTGGCCGTGGCGTTCGGAAATAAAGAAGCGGATCTCGGGAAAGCTCGCTCGCAGCTTCTGCGCCAGGACGGGGATGACGGGATTCTCCGTACAGAAATGGTCGCCGTCGATCAGATTGATCCCCAGCTCCCTCGCCTGGAGGAAAACGCTGTATTTCACGTCCGCCGTCACATAGGTGTCGCAGCCGGCCTGCCACGCGCCGAGCAGATTCGAGCCGCCCGAGCCGCCGAGTACGCCGATATGACGGACGCTCCGTCCTGCGTCATGGTAACGCAGGCCGTTTGTGCAAAGCTTTTCTTTACAGAGCGACAAAAAGGCTTCCATAGACATCGGTTTGTCCAGACTGCCCTTTCTGCCGCAGCCCTCTTCGTCGAAGGCTCCCTCGTTCGTCGCGCCGAGCAGCGAGATCAGCACGTCGTTCACACCGCCCTCGGCGATGTCCAGATTGGTGTGCATGCAGATCACGGCGATCTTGTTTTCGAGAAGCCGCAACAGCTTCTTGTTTTCGGGGATCTCGTCTGTCATACGCTTCATCTCATCCCAGATCACGGGATGATGCGAGATGATCAGCTGCGCGCCGAGAGCGATCGCCTCCCCGACGACTTCGTCCGTCACGTCGAGCGCAAGCAGGACCTTATCAACGCCCGCTGCGCCGTGACCGAGAAGAAAGCCGGAATTGTCATACGGAAGCTGCAGCTCCGGCGGGGCAAGCTCACAAAGCTTGTCATAGATCTCACCGACCGTGTTCATCTTCCAGTCTCCTTTTCATCTCAAGCAATCCGCCGTAAACGCCGCGGCAGATCGCGAGCTTCGCCTCCTGCCGCTTTTCGGTGGCAAGCAGGCCCTTCTCTTCTTTCTTGAAGCGGCGCGTCAGCTGCTCGAGCCATTCGCCGCAGAGCGCGTCCTTACGGATGTTCGCATAGGCGCCCGCAAACAGTTCGGCGTCCGTCAGGGACATGTTCCGCGAATAGCGCGCCCGGATGACCTGGTAAAGGATCCCGCCGTCACGGACGAGACGCTCCTCTTCCAGGCGATAGCCGTTGTTCACGAGCCAGTAGCGCAGGACCTCCGCCTTGGTCATCGGCTGGAGGAGCAGCGTATAGGTGCTGTCAAGGCTCCACTCGGCGCGGTCGAGGATGCGGCAGATCAGGTCGCCGCCCATGCCGGCAATGACGATCGTATCGACCGCATCCGGCGGGCAGTCGTCCAGTCCGTCGCAGAGCAGGAAGCGGATCCTCTCCTCCACGCCGGCCTCCCGCGCCGTTTTCCGGGCGGAAGCAAGCGGAGCGGCGTGGATGTCCGAGGCATAGAGAAGGCCTCGATATCCCCTCTCCGCCAGGGCGGCCGGCAAATAGCCGTGATCCGTCCCGACGTCGACGAGCCCCTTGCCGTCGCAGACCATTTCAGCGATCGTTTCCAGTCTTTTGTTCATCTTTTTCTCATATAAGGAAAGCCGGAGCGGGGGCAGTCTGTGCCTCACTCCGGCTTATCGGTCCCTTGCGTTCAGACCGTCTCGAGATACGCCTTGAGCGCAACGAGGAACTCGTCCGGGTCGACGCCGTGCGCGGCGCAGGCCTGCTCGACGTTTTCGCCGCTCGCAAGGGCGCAGCCCATGCAGTGCATGCCGATGCTCTGAAAAGCAGGCATGGCCTCCGGGCAGTTCTCAATGATCTCGGAAAGCATGGTCTCTCTGGTGATTTCCATTTGCAACAACCTTTCTTGAGCTTGCCGGCGCGTTTCATGCCGGCCGAGCTTAACCATAAAAGAATGGGACGCGCGCAGCGCCCCATTCTTTTAGCCTCACAGACGGATTACGCCTGCTGCTCCTTCATCTTGGCAAAGCACTCGCTGCAGTACACCGGGCGGTCAGACTTGGGCTGGAAAGGAACTCTGGCCTCTCCGCCGCAGGCTGCGCAGACGGCAGTGAAGTACTCGCGCGGACCGTGAGCGGCGTTCTTGCGCGCGTCACGGCAGGCCTTGCAGCGCTGGGGCTCGTTCTGGAAGCCGCGCTCCGCGTAGAATTCCTGCTCACCGGCGCTGAAAATAAACTCTTTGCCGCACTCTTTGCAAACTAAGGTCTTGTCTTCGTACATTGTGAATCCTCTCTTTTGATATTGTGCCTTTTGGGGCTGTATTTGCGTTCAGCTTCCGCTGATATCGCCGAAATGGGGGTCGCGCGCCATCTTGCGCCTGATTCTCTGCACGGCGTTGTCGATCGCTTTGGCGTCCTTGCCGAGGCGCTGTGCGATATCCTGATAGGACAGACCGTCGAGATAGAGATCCAATACTTTTATCTCAAGTTTAGACAGGCAATTTCGAAAGGCGCTGTAAAGTTCTTCCTTGCTCTCTCTGGCTAAAACGAGCTCTTCGGGCGATGGCTGAACGCATCCGGGGATCGCCGAATAAGGCATTGAAGTGTCTTCGGAGAGTTGCTCGAGGGAAAGACCGTCGTTGAGCGGGAAATGCTTTAATCTTGATGCTGATCGAATTGCTGATAATACTCGCTTTTTGATACAATGCTCCGCAAAGGTGCGAAAGGCGGCGCCGTTGCCGGGATCAAACTGTCGGATCGCGGAGATCAGACCGAACATCCCTTCCTGGATCAGATCCTCGCTGTCCCCTCCCGCAAGGAAGAACGGACGCGCACAGGCGCGGACCATCTGCAGATAGCGGCCGCATAAAGCCTCTTCCGCATCGCGGTCCCCCGCGGCGGCAAACTGCTGAAGCTGCGTATCGGAATAATCGGAAAAAACCATCATGAATACTGATATACTATTATAAGTGTACAAACTGTATTATAGCGCAAGCTTGCTTTTTGTCAATCTTTTTTTCTGATTCCGGTCATATTTCAAGCTGTTGCTGGCCCATATATTCCAGGCCGAGATGTTCGTACGCTTTGCGCGTGACGCAGCGGCCGCGCGGCGTGCGCGTCAGGAAACCGCACTGCAGCAGATAGGGCTCGTACACGTCCTCGATCGTGACGGCTTCCTCGTTGATCGTGGCGGCAAGCGTGTCGAGACCCACCGGGCCGCCGCCGTAAAAGTCGATGATGCTTTTGAGCATGCGTCTGTCGAGCGCGTCAAGGCCCAGCTTGTCGACCTCGAGGCTGGACAGCGCCCGGTCGGCGACTTCGCTGGTGATCACCCCGTCGGCACAGACCTGGGCGTAATCGCGCACGCGTCGCAGAAGGCGGTTGGCGATACGCGGCGTTCCGCGCGAGCGGGAGGCGATCTCCAGCGCGCCGGTCTCTTCGATCTCGACGCCCAGGATCCCGGCGGAGCGCTTGACGATGCGCTTGAGCTCCTCGGGAGAATACAGCTCGAGCCGGAGCGAAACGCCGAAGCGATCGCGCAGCGGAGCCGTCAGCTGGCCGGAGCGAGTCGTCGCGCCGATCAGCGTGAAGTGCGGCAGATCGAGATGGATCGAGTTTGCCGAGGGGCCCTTGCCGAGGATGATGTCGATGGCATAGTCCTCCATCGCGGGATAGAGGATCTCCTCATAGGCGCGGTTGAGCCGATGTATCTCGTCGACAAAGAGGATATCTCCCTCGTTGAGATTCGTCAGCATGGCGACCAGATCACCGGGTTTTTCGATCGCGGGGCCGGAGGTGATGCGCATATTCACGCCCATCTCGTTGGCGATGACCGCGGCGAGCGTGGTCTTGCCGAGTCCCGGAGGGCCGTGCAGCAGCACGTGATCCAGCGGCTCGTTGCGGATCCTGGCGGCATGGATGAAGATGCGGAGATTCTCTTTTGCTTTTTCCTGCCCGATGTATTCCTGCAGCGTCCTCGGGCGCAGCGAGCCCTCGCTGCTGTCCTCCGGCAGGGAGACGGCGGTGGTGATCTCCTCGTTGATTTCGTCGGAAAAGCTGATTCCCATACTGATCTCCTGTTACTTGACCATCCGGCGCAGCACCGTTTTGATGATCTGCTCCGTGTTCATGCCGCTCGTGTCCGTCGTTTTGAGGACCTGCGCGATCTCGTTCGGATTATAGCCGAGCACGCCGAGCGCGGCGACCGCGTCGCCCACGGCGCTGTTGTCGCTCGGCAGAACGGCGGGCGCGGCATATCCGCTGTCGGAGAGAGCCTCTCCCTTTCCGATCTTGTCCTTCAGCTCAAGGATCACGCGCTGGGCGATCTTCTTGCCGATGCCGGGTGCGACGGTGAGCGCCTTTTCGTTGCCGCTCGCCACCGCGAGGGCAAGCCCCTCCGGCGTATTCGACGTGAGGATCGACAGCGCCGCCTTCGGCCCGATGCCGGATACGGAAGTCAGCATCTCGAAAAAGAGTCTCTCGTTCTTGGAGGCGAAGCCGTACAGATCAAAGGCGTCCTCCCGGACCGACTCGGAAACATAGAGTCTGCAGCGTTCCCCTTTCGCGGCGGCGGCGATCGTGTTGCCCGTCGTGTTGAGCGCGTAGCCGACTCCGTTGCAGTCGAGCACGATCAGATTCGGTTCGATCTCTGCGACCGTACCTTCTAAATAGTAGAACACTCTTCCCTCTCCTCCCTGTGCAGCAGCGACGTCGAGCTTCTTGCGTGACACAGCGCCAGCGCGACCGCGTCGGCGGCGTCGTCCGGTTTCGGCGCGGCGGAAAGGCCGCACAGACGCTTGACCATTTCCATGACCTGCTTTTTCTCCGCGCGGCCGTACCCTGCGACCGCCTGCTTGACCTGAAGCGGCGTGTACTCGTAGATCTTCACGCCGGCCTGTTCGCAGGCGAGCAGGATCACGCCTCTTCCGTGGGCGACCGCGATACCGGTCGTGATATTCGTGTTGAAAAACAGCTCCTCGATCGAGACCGCGTCCGGCTTGAACATCCCGATCAACTCGCGCATGTCGTCGTAGATCTGCGCGAGGCGGGAGGCCAGGCTGGTATGCGCGGGCGTGGTGATCACGCCGCATTGGACGAGCTGCTGTTTGCCCCGCTCGCTGTCGATCACGCCAAAGCCGATCGTGGCGATGCCGGGGTCGATCCCCAGGATTCGCATCGTATCACATCCCTCTGACGATTTTAGCATAAAAAAGTCATGAGTTCAACACGAAAAAGCTCCCACCCGATCAGGGTGGGAGCCTGTCGCCGTATCCTTACGCCCTCGGATGCGCTTTGTTATACACGTCCTTGAGCTGCTTTTTCACAAGCTGGGAATAGATCTGCGTCGAGGAGATGTCGGCGTGGCCGAGCATTTCCTGGATCGAGTGGATATCCGCGCCGTTCTCAAGCAGGTGCGCCGCAAAGGAATGGCGCAGCGTGTGCGGCGTGATGTCCTTGTCGATGTGCGCTTTCTTCTGGTAGTATTTCATGATCTTCCAGAAGCCCTGGCGCGACATCCTCTCGCCCGATACGTTGACGAAGAGCGATTCCTCGTCCGGCAGGGCGATCATCTGCGGGCGGACCAGGTTGATGTAGTCGTCAAGCGCCTTGACCGCCTTGGGATACATGGGAATGAAACGCTCTTTCTCACGGCCGTGGCAGCGCACGATACCGGCGGAAAGGTTGACGTCGCTGATATTCAGGTCGATCAGCTCCGTCACGCGGATGCCCGTGGCGTACAGCAGCTCGAGCATGGCCTTGTCACGGTAGCCTTTTGCGTCGGTGCACTGGGGCTGTTCGAGAAGAAGGTCGACTTCCCGGCTCGTGAGGATCTGCGGCAGCTTGTGCTCGCCTTTATCGGGGACGAGCTTGGACGCGGGATTTGCGCCGATGAGCTGCTTGAGGCAGAGATAGGAATACAGGCACTTGATCGAAGCGATGCAGCGCGAGACCGTCGCGACGGATTTCCCGTTGCTTTTCAGCGAGGCAATGTACTCGGAGAGCTGGTCCTCGTTCGCTTCCGCGATCTCCGTGTCGTGGTGGATCTCTAGATAATCACCGAGCTGGCGAATGTCGCGCAGATAGGAGCTGAGGGTGTTCGCAGACGCTTTCTTTTCTTTGGCGAGATAAGTCTCGAAGATCTCGATGCACTCGCTGTTCTTCACAAAACACCCTCCCATCTCTCTTTTCTTCAAAAAGCGCAGCGTTCATAAAAAAGTTATTAACATAACTACGTTGCAGAAACAATATATTACAAAATCGAAAATTTTTCAAGCCCTTTTTTGCAGAAAGAGCAAAATTTATGTCAACTTTGAAACTTCTTGTTTTTATGCTGCAATATTTTGTGGTGTGCTGCAGAAATCGATCTATATCTTGATCCTTCCCTTGTTGATTAAGTGTTATGTAAACCTTCTTCCGCGTCCGCGTCCTTTTCTCCGCCTCTGCTTCGTTCTCGGGAGCAGCGCTCCGGCGAGGCAGCCGGCGAGCGTCATGCCCGCTGTGCCGGCCATGCCGCCGCGTTCCGGCGCGCCCCCGATCAAAAGGCCCGTCAGCCAAAGCAGGGCGCAGAGCAAGACGGTGATCGCAAGCGCCGATACGGCGCGGCGTCCTCTCGTCTCCCCCGCGGCGCAAAGGCCCGCGGCGAAAGCGGCGAGAAAGGCGATCGCCATACCGGCATAGCGCATCGTTTCAAAAGGCGCTGCTCCTACCGTGTAGAGCGCCGCGGCTGCGGGCAGGAGCACAGCCGCGCACAGGAGCCAGGCCGCTGCCGCACGCGGCAGAGAGCGCATACTGAAGCGTTTTTCTCCTTCTGACATAAAAACACCCCCGACAAAGATGATAGTTCATCCTATTTGTCGGGGGATGCTTTCATTCAGCGTGCGCGTTTATTTTTTTGCGCCGGCCTTTGCCTCTTCCGCTTCCATCTTGGCCGTCGTGGAAATGGCCCACTTCTTGGTCTGGATCCGGACGCGGTCCTCGCCGGTCTCAAAGGTGATCGTGTCGTCGGTGATCTGGACGATCTTGCCGATCATACCGCCGATCGTGATGATCTCGTCGCCAAGCGAGAGAGAGTTTCTCATCTCTTCGGCCTTTTTCTTTTTCTTGTTCTCCGGACGGATCACAAAGAAATAGAAAACGGCGAACATGATGATGACCATGAGGAGCATGGGCATGCTTCCGCCGGCTGCGCCTGCTGCAGATTCAAGGAACAAAGTCATAAGGTACCTACCTCCAAATCGAACTGCACTCATTATACATAGTTTATCGGGTGATTTCAAGCAGATTAAATGCGAATGTCCAGTTTTTGCGAAAACTCCCGCCGGAAGGACTCGAAACGGTCCTCTTCCAGGCTCTCGCGGATCTTCTCCGCAAGGCTGTTGTAAAAATACAGGTTGTGCGCCACGGCAAAGCGCATCGCGAGCATTTCCTCGGCTTTGAACAAATGCCGCAGATAAGCGCGGGAATAACGCCGGCAGACCGGACAGTCGCAGAGCGGGTCGATCGGGCCTTCGTCGCGCTCATACTTTTGATTCTTGATGTTGATGATGCCGTTCCAGGTGAAGAGATGGCCGTGGCGGCCGTTGCGCGCTGGCATCACACAGTCGAAGAAATCCACGCCGCGCGCCACGCCCTCGATGATATTGCCCGGCGTTCCGACGCCCATGAGGTAACGGGGCTTGTCTTTCGGCATATAGTCCTCGACCGCCTCGATCGTATCGTACATCTCCCGATGCGTCTCGCCGACCGCGAGTCCTCCGATCGCATAGCCGGGCAGGTCAAGCTCCGCGATGCGCTTCATGTGCTCGATGCGCAGATCGTGGAACACCGCGCCCTGATTGATCCCGAAAAGCATCTGTCCGGGGTTGACGGCGTCCTCTTCCCCGTTGTATTCGGCAAGGGCTTTTTTGCAGCGCTCCAGCCATCGTGCCGTCCGTTCGCAGGAGCGAGCGACATATTCGCGCGGCGAGGGGATCTTGACGCACTCGTCAAAGGCCATCGCGATATCCGAGCCGAGGTTGGACTGGATGCGCATGCTCTCTTCCGGCCCCATGAAGATGTGGCGGCCGTCGACATGGGAATTGAAGTAGACGCCCTCCTCTTTGATCTTGCGCAGCGAGGCCAGTGAGAAGATCTGAAAGCCGCCGCTGTCCGTGAGGATCGGGCCGTCCCAGGTCATGAACCTGTGCAGACCTCCCATCTCGCGGATCAGTCTGTCGCCGGGGCGGACGTGCAGATGATAGGTGTTCGACAGCTCCACCTGGCACCCGATCTCACGCAGATCGCGCGCGGAGAGCGCTCCCTTGATCGCGCCCTGCGTGCCGACGTTCATGAAAACCGGCGTCTGCACCTTGCCGTGCGGCGTATCGAACTCGCCGCGGCGGGCGCGGCCGGATTGTTTCAGCAGTTTATACAAGCCTTGTCTCCTTAATGAATGAACATCGCGTCGCCGAAGGAAAAGAAGCGATAACGCTCCTCTACGGCGGTCTGATAGGCGTTCAAAACGCGCTCTCTGCCCGCGAGGGCCGAAACGAGCATGATCAGCGTGCTCTCCGGCAGGTGAAAGTTGGTCACAAGCGCGTCGACACACTTGAAACTGTAGCCGGGATAGATGAAAATGTCGGTCCAGCCGGAGGCGGCGGGAAGCGTGCCGTCCTCACGGGCAAAGCTCTCCAGCGTGCGGCAGGAGGTCGTTCCCACCGCGACGACGCGGCCGCCGCCGCGTTTTGTATCGCTGACGATGCGGGCAGTCTCCTCCGGGATCATGCAGAATTCCGAATGCATCGCATGATCTTCGATCTCGTCCTCCTTGACCGGGCGGAAGGTCCCGAGGCCGACGTGAAGCGTCACATAGCAGAGCTTCACACCCTTCGCCGCGATCGTTTCGAGCAGCTCGTCGGTGAAATGCAGTCCCGCCGTCGGCGCGGCCGCGCTGCCGGGCTCGCGGGAATAGACCGTCTGATAGCGCTCCGCGTCCTGCAGTTCCGCCTTGATATAGGGCGGCAGCGGCATCCTGCCGAGGCGTTCGAGGATCTCGAGAAAGATCCCGTCATAGTGGAACTGCACGATGCGGTTCCCGCCCTCCGCGACCTCAAGGACCGTCGCGGTCAGTTCCCCTTCGCCGAAGGAAAGCTCCGTGCCGGGCTTCGTCTTTCTCCCCGGACGGCTGAGGCACTCCCATCTGCCCTCTCCGAGATCGCGCAGCAGCACGAGCTCCACCCCTCCGCCGCTGCTGCGGCAGCCGAGCAGGCGCGCCGGCAGGACGCGCGAGTCGTTCAGCACAAGGCAGTCTCCTTCGCGCAGGAACCCCGGCAACTCGTAAAAACGGCGGTGCTCGATCTCCCCCGTCTCCTTGTCGAGCAGGAGAAGACGCGAGGCGTCGCGGCGCGCCAGCGGGGTCTGGGCGATCAGTTCCTCGGGCAGGTCAAAATAGAAGTCCGATTTTTTCATGCGTTTACTCCGATGATTCGTGGTGCACAGACAGTATAGCAAAGGCTCCGTGCTTTTTCAATCCAAAAGCGTCATACTCGCCGCGCGGCGCGAATAAGATGCTCTGAATCCGGAACCTGAGGAGGTCAGATATGGTAAAAACACCGTTATTCAAGGGCTCCTGCACGGCGCTCGTGACGCCTCTGAACGAAAGCGGCATCGACTACGACCGTCTGCGGAAGAACATCGATTTTCAGTATGAGAACGGCACCGCGGCGATCGTGATCTGCGGAACGACCGGCGAGAACGCCGTGCAGTCCCAGGAGGAACACGACGAGCTGGTGCGCGTCGCCGTCAACCACACGGCCGGGCGCATGAAGGTCATCGCGGGAATCGGCAGCAACGACACGCTCCACGCGCTGCGCAACGCGCAGAACGCGAAGGCCGTCGGTGCGGACGGCGTGCTGATGGTCACGCCCTATTACAACAAAAGCACGCAGAAAGGCCTTGTCGAGCATTTCAGCTATGTGGCCGATCGCGTGGAGATCCCGATGATCCTCTACAACGTGCCGAGCCGCACGGGCATCGGCATCGCGGCCGAGACCTACAAGGCGCTCTCCGCACACCCGAACATCAACGGCGTCAAGGAGGCCTCCGGCGACTTCTCGCTGATCGGGAGAACACATGCGCTGTGCGGGGATGATCTCTTTATCTGGAGCGGGAACGACGATAACACCGTTCCGATGATGGCCATGGGCGCGCTCGGCGTGATCTCGGTCGCCAGCAATCTGCTGCCCGGCGCGCTCGCCAGGCTGTGCGCCCTCTGTCTGGAGGGCGACTGCAGGGCCGCGGCGGCGCTGTACGATAAATACGCTGCGCTTTTTGCGGCGCTCTTTATCGAGACGAATCCGATCCCCGTCAAGACGGCAATGCGGCTGTGCGGGCTCGACAGCGGGCTGATGCGTCTGCCGCTCACGGAGATGAGCGTGGAGCACCTCGCCGTGCTGCAGACCAGGCTGCGGGAAGTCGGCCTGCTGTAAAAGAAAGCGCGCTTCTTACCCAAGAAGCGCGCTGTTTTCTACCCTGATGCAGTCGATCCGTTCCGGCAGCGCATCCGCGTCGGAGCAGACAGAGACGTGGCAGTCTCCCGCCGTACCGTGCCGGAGTCGGGCTGCGATCGCGCGGTCCAGCACGGAGAAGGACGCAAGCGGGAGCGTGAAACCGCGTCC
Source organism: Oscillospiraceae bacterium (assembly GCA_902761055.1). Lineage (GTDB taxonomy): Bacteria > Bacillota > Clostridia > Oscillospirales > Oscillospiraceae > Limivicinus. Next base: position 42,302 of record CACWIS010000001.1, on the reverse strand, counting down.
CGCAGCTTTGATATAGCTCTCTTTCTCCGTCCAGATCTCCGTATACGCCGCGTCCCGGTCCGACGCGGCCAGAACGAAGTCTCTCTCCTCCGGCGCGAAAAAACGATGCAGCATCGCCTCGTTGAACGGCGTGCGCAGCTGGATGTCCGCGCCGAGCTCCCGTTCTCCGACCGCGCACAGGACGGCGTTTCCGGAATGAGAGAGGCTGAAAAAGAAGCTTCCGTCCGCGAGATACGGTTTTCCGTACTCCCCTGTCCGGAGCTCGAGCGCGGCGGGCAGCACGAGGCCGCTTTCCCGCAGCGCATGACGCAGCAGCAGCTCGGACAGGAGCGACTGACGCCGGACAAGTCCGTTCGTCTGCCGCGAGAGCTTCTCTCTTCTGTACAAGGAGAGCAGCTCCTCCGGGACCGGCGGCTCGGTATCCGGCAGATAAGTCAGATATAATCCGATCATCACGCACGCATCGCGTCGATCGTTTTCGCGATCAGCTCCGAGAGCTCCATGCCCAGCATGTCGGCGCCCCGGCGGATGACCTCGCGCGAGCAGCCGGCGGCGAATTTCTTGTCCTTGAACTTCTTGAGGACTGATTTCGGCTCCATGTCGGAGATGCCGGTCGGACGCATCAGCGCGGCCGCGCCGATCAGCCCGGTCAGCTCATCGGTCGCAAAGAGGACCTTCTCCATATACCTGGTCGGTTCGACGTCCGAGCAGATCCCGTAGCCGTGGCTTACGATCGCGTGGATCATCTCCTCGTCGATATCATGCTCGCGGAGGATCTCGTTCGCCTTGACGCAGTGCTGCTCGGGATAGAGCTCAAAGTCGATGTCGTGCAGCATGCCGACGGCACGCCAGAAATCCACGTTCGCGCTGTCGTATTCTTTTGCGAACTCGCCCATGACCTTGGAAACGGTCTCGGCGTGCTGAATGTGGAACGGCTCCTTGTTATAGCGTTTCAGGAGTTCCTCGGCCTGTTCGACGGTGGGGATGTAACTCATGGGAGCGGCCTCCTTTTTTCTGTTTGACAGCATGATACCCCATCGAAGCGCGCTTTTCAATACGAAAAAACGGAAAACCGGGTCGATATGACCCGATTTCCCGTTCCGTGATCATTTGGCTGTTTTGTTCTGACCGTCTTTCGGTGCCGCGCTTTCCTTTACCGCAGCGCCCTCCTCTTCCGTATCCGACGTGTTATCTCCCGCAGGCATGCGCGTCGGAACGGGCGCGGCAGTAGCGACAGGACTTTCCATCGGAGCGAGCGTCTCCGCCGGACGATCTTCGATATATCCGTCCCGCGCCATACCGCAGCCGCAAAGAAACGGCAGGCAGACGAGCAGAGTCGCAAGACAGCATTTGAGCTTTTTCATTTTCAACCCTCCTCTTGCCGTATTAGTATCTGCCGTCGAATCGTTTTTCATTCGTTTTTGCAAGCGAAGATTGTATTGCGCTCAAAACGATGTTACAATAAAAATATGGAAGAATTGATGAAAAACCAGATATACACCGTGCGGATCGAGGGCTATACCAGCGAGGCCGACGGCGTATGCCGGATCGGCGGCCGCGCCGTCTTCGTACCGCGCGCGCTCGCCGGGGAGCTTTGGCGCATCCGCATCGTCAAGGTAAGCGCGGCCGCCGTGTACGCGCGCGGCGAGGAGCTGCTCGAGCCGTCGCCGGAGCGCCGTGAACCGGCATGTCCGCACTTCGGTAAATGCGGCGGCTGCGACTGTCTGCACATGAGCTATGACGAGGAGCTGCGCTTCAAGCTTGGGCGCGTCAACGACGCGCTGACGCGCATCGGGAAACAGCGCGTCACGGCAGAGGAGATCGTCGGCAGCGAGCAGATCGAACGGTACCGCAACAAGGGCGTCTTCGAAGTCGGAGCGCGGGACGGCACGCCTCTATGCGGCTTTTTCCGCGAGCGGACGCACGAACTGATCGCCGTCGATCGCTGCCTGATCCAGAACGAGCTGACCGAGCGCGCCGCGAAGGCGGCGGTCGAATTCCTGCGCCTCAACGCGCTCCCCGTCTATGATGAGCAGAGCGGAAAGGGTACGATACGCCACGTTTTCTGCCGCGTTTCTCACAAAACAGGCGACGCCGTCGTCTGCGTCGTTTCGGCGCGGGGCTTCGGGGACAGGACCGAGGCTTTGACGCAGGCGCTGCGCAGCGCCTGCCCCGAGGCGAGCGGGATCGTTCTGAACATCAACAAGAGCCGCGGCAACACGGTCCTGTCCGGCGACTTTTACACGCTCTGGGGCCGTGCCGAGATCGTGGACGAGCTCTGCGGCTCGCGCTTCACGATCTCGCCGCAGGCCTTTTTCCAGATCAATCCTCCGCAGGCGGAGCGCCTCTATGAGCGCGCGCTCACTTACGCCGGAGACGGCGAGCTGGCCTTTGATCTCTACTGCGGAGCCGGGACGATCACGCTCTGTCTCGCGCGCCGCTTCCGCCGCGTCATCGGAGCGGAGATCGTGCCGGAGGCCGTTGAGAACGCAAAGCAGAACGCCGCGGCAAACGGCGTCGAAAACGCGGAGTTCCTCTGCGCCGACGCGGGCGAAGCCGCACAGGAGCTCGCGCGCCGAGGCCTGCGGCCGAACACGGTCGTCGTCGATCCGCCGCGCAAAGGCATGAGCGGGGAAGCGATCCGCGCCGTTTGCTCCATGGCGCCGGAGCGTGTCGTCTACGTTTCCTGCAACCCCGCGACGCTCGCACGCGACGTGCTGCGTTTTTCCGAATCGGGATATGCGCTTCGGGAAGCCGCCGCCTACGATCTTTTTCCGCGCACCGCTCATGTTGAGTGCGTAGTATTGATGTCTAAAGATACGTCTGCACCGAAGATGAGAAAGAAGTAAATGGCAAATTTCATAACCGGGATCCGAATCGTTTTCAGTATCGTCCTGCTGTTTTGCCCGGTATTCTCCCCGGCGTTTTTTGTATTCTATATTACTGCCGGAATCACCGATATCGCAGACGGCGCGGTGGCGAGGAGAACCGGTACGGTCAGCGAGTTCGGTTCAAAGCTTGATACGGCTGCAGATATCGTATTCGCAGCGGTATGCCTGATCAAACTGCTGTCTGTTTGGCATGTTCCGCTCTGGATACATATATGGATCGCCGTCATCGCATTCATGAAGGCGGCGAATATTGCAGCAGGATTCTTCGGCCGGAAAGAGTTCCTGTCCGTGCATTCCATCATGAACAAAGTGACCGGAGGGCTGCTGTTCGTTTTTCCGCTGACGCCGGCATTCATGGATTTGAGGTACAGCGCCGCGGTCGTCTGCATGGCTGCGACCGCAGCGGCGATTCAGGAAGGCTGTCTGATCAAACGAAAGGTGACGGACGGAAGCGCTGATATCCAAATCGACGTATCGGACCACGTCGGGAGCGCAGCGCTTTTATCCCGCGAAAAGATGAACGGAAAAACATAATGGGAGCAGGGGCTTTTCCGCTGCCGGGAACGAGGATGAAGACGAGATCGAGCTCGCCTTGTCGCTTAACTGACCGGGCCTGTCTGCCGGTGTATTTCTCGCATAAAACCGAGTTCCTTTTCCTGTCTCCGGTTTTGCAGACGGGCTCAGGATATTCGCCTCTTCTTCCTTTCATCGTTTCATGTCGTTTCAACAGTTCCGCCCTTGTCGGAGAGGAAGTACAAGCATGAACAGAGAAAAAATGCGTGACAGCATGGAAACGGAGCGCCTCGTCCTCTTCCCCTACACGCAGGAAAACCTTGCTCTTTTCAATTCCGATCTGGCCGCCTTCGAGAGAGCGTACGGCGTCAGCTATCGCGGCGAAGAGCTGGACCATCTTCTGAGCGATTATCTCCGGAAGCTCGAGCGGGAGATCGCCGACGATCCCGAGAACTATCTCTTTTTCACCGAGTTTCTGATCGTCCTCAAGGAGAGCAGTCAGATCATCGGCTCGATCGACTACAAATACGTCCCGCGCGGCGGCGTGACCGAGGTCGGCTACGGGCTGAATCCCGTCTACGAGGGCCACGGCTATATGACGGAGGCGCTGCGCGCGTTTCTGGAATTCGGAAAAGGACTTGGGATAAAAACGGTCCTCGCGGATACGCTCCCGTATAACCGGAGATCACAGAATGTATTGAAGCGGTGCGGTTTCCGTTTCCTCCGCGAAGACGGGAACCTGTGGTGGGAAAAGGAACTGTGAAAACACGCGGCGCGCCGCGCCTCTGCCCGCCTGACGAGTCCGGCCTTTTCCGGCGCCGCGGCGAGGAACGCGCCGCCGAGGCGGAGCCTGACAGCGATTAACGCTTGATTCCGCGTCTGTTTGCGCATACAATATAGACATACTTTATAGACATACTTTTCCCTGCGATTGGAGATGGACTCATGAGCGCTTCCCTTCCGATCCTTTGGATCGTCGTCCCCTGCTACAACGAGGAGGCGGTTTTGCCGATCACGGCGCCGCTCTTCCTTGAAAAAATCAAAAATCTGATCGAAGGCGGCCGAATCTCGGACGAGAGCCGCATCCTCTTCGTCAACGACGGCTCGCGCGACGGGACCTGGGAGATCATCCGCTCTCTTGCCGGATCGGACGTGCACTATCTCGGCATCTCGCAGAGCCGCAACCGCGGCCACCAGAACGCGCTGCTCGCTGGACTGATGGAAGCGAAGGATCGCTGTGACATCACGATCACGATCGACTGCGACGGCCAGGATGACGTCAACGCCATGGACCGCATGATCGACGAATACGAGAACGGCTGCGATATCGTCTACGGCGTGCGGAGCAGCCGTGAGAGCGACAGCTTCTTCAAGCGCTCCACCGCGCACGGTTTCTACAAGCTGATGAACCGCATGGGCGTCGAGCTCGTCTACGACCACGCGGACTACCGCCTGGCCAGCGCACGCGTTCTGCGGCATCTCGCGGAATTCCGGGAGGTCAATCTCTTCCTGCGCGGCATGTTCCCGCTTGTCGGCTTCAAGAGCGCCTCTGTCTATTATGAACGGCATGAACGTCTTGCCGGGAAAAGCCATTATCCGCTCGGCAAGATGCTTTCCTTTGCGCTGGACGGCATCACGAGCCTTTCGATCAAGCCGCTGACGCTGATCGTCATACTGGGCCTGCTGGCCAGCTTCCTCGGCTTTGTCGGCGTTATCTGGGCGATCGTCGAGTATCTTCTGCAAAAGGCGATCCACGGCTGGTCGTCCACGATCTGCGTGATCCTGTTCCTCGGCGGCATTCAGCTGTTGAGCATCGGCGTGATCGGCGAATATGTCGGAAAGATCTACATGGAAACCAAGCGGCGTCCGCGCTATATCATCAGCGAGAAGACCTGGGAGAGCGGCGGCGCCTCCCCTTCCGGTGAACATGCCGAAAATGCTTGAAAAAACTCTTGAATTGTGCACGGCCCTATGATATACTCTCAAATGCTGTTGAAAAGAAACATTCGAAAGGATTGAAATATATGTCGACTCTTCAGATCATTCTTGCGGTTTTTCAGCTTCTCTCCGGTCTTGCCGTCACGGTCATCGTTTTGATGCAGAGCGGTAAGAGCGCCGGCCTGTCCGGTGCGATCTCCGGCGGCGCGGACAACTTCCTGTCCAAGGGCAAGGCCAAGACCTGGGACGCCAAGCTCGCCAAGCTCACGCCTGTGTTTGCGCTGGTCTTCGTCGTGCTGACCTTCCTGCTGAACATCATCTGATCAACCGAAAAACAAAGCCTCTCATTCGATCTGAATGAGAGGCTTTTCTTTTTTATTCGTTTATTCCCAGGTCTTCCAGACCTCCGGCCGGTAGCCGACGGTGGCCTGTTTGCCGTTCCGAACGATCGGTGTTTTGATCAAATACGCGTTCTCATACAGCTTTTCAAGCTTGGCCTCCGCGGAGGCGAGATACTGTACGAGCGGATAATCCTCATCCGCTGTGTCGATCATCGCATCGAGTCCGACGGCGTTCTTCACCGCGTTCAGCTCTCCCCTGCTCATACCGTAGCGCAGCACGTCGATGAACTGATACTTGATCCGGCGCTCCTTGAAATAGCGCTCGGCCTTTTTTGTGTCAAAGCACTTGGATTTGCCGAAAATCTGAATGTTCAAGGCTTCTCCCCTCCTGTCTTGATCCGAGCTGCCGCAAGGTCCCGGGCCGGACGCACAAGAACGACGGCCGCGTCGTTGACGTTCGTGCCGGTGGGACCGGTGACGATCAGGCCGCCGACTTTCCGCAGCGCATGATAGGCGTCGTTGTCGCGCAGGACCTCGTCGATCCGGACGTTCTGACTCGCAAGGGACGCGGCCGTTTCTCCGTCTGCGAAGCCGCCCGCCGCGTCTGTGGGGCCGTCCGTTCCGTCCGAGCTGAAGGAAAATACGGCGGCATTGTCGATCCCGGCGATCTCCTCCGCGGCGGCAAGCGCGATCTCCTGATTCCGTCCGCCGAGCCCGCTGCCCGTCACATGGACGACGGTCTCTCCGCCCGCGACGAAGGCCAGCGGCCTTTCGGTGCCGCGGTGCTCACGCGCGAGCGCGCCGAGCAGGCGGCCCGCCTCCCGTGCCTCGCAGCAGAGGCTCTCGCTGATGATCTGCGGCTCGTAGCCGAGACGTCGGCAGCAGTCCGCGGCCGCGGCGCAAAGCTCGCGCACGCTGCCGGTGATCTGCGTCGTCACATTCTCAAGCCGCTTCGGCGTTTCAGCGCGCAGGCAGTTCATCGCACGATCCGAGAGCTTCAGGCCGTATTTCGCGGCGACCTTGAGCGCGTCTGCGCAGCGGCTGCTGTCCGGACAGGCCGGGCCGGACGCGATCATGTCAAGCGGATCGCCTACGATATCCGAGAGGACGATGGAGAAGAGCTGCGCCGGGGCGCAGTGTTCCGCAAAGCGTCCGCCCTTGACCGCGGAGAGCCGCTTGCGCACGGTGTTGATCTCCACGATATCGGCGCCGCCGGCCAGAAGCTGCCCGGTGATATCCCGCAGCTCGCCGAGTTCCACCAGCGGCAGTTCAAACAGCGCGCTGCCGCCTCCTGAAAGCAGGAAAAGCACGGTGTCCTCCTCATGCAGTTCAGCCGTCAGCCGGAGCGCCTCCGCCGTCGCGGCAAGGCTGTTTTCATCCGGCATGGGATGGCCTGCCTCGCGGATCGCGAGCGTGCCGATCTGTCCCCGTGCGTGTCCGTATTTTGTGATCACGATTCCGCCGTCCATCCGATCGCCGAGCAATTCGGCGGCGGCATTTGCCATGGACCAGGCCGCCTTTCCGGCCGCGACCGTGATCAGTCTCCCTTTGCCGAAATCCCTGCCCTCCAGCGCGCGTCGTACCGCCGCGTCCGGCAGAACGCGTCGGATCGACTCTTCGACGATGCGATCGCAATCCTCGCGCAGCGCCGAGGCTGCGTATGCTTTTCTCTCCATATCGCCTTCTCCGCTTTCTTCTCTCTCCACGGCACGATTCCGACGGATCCAACTTAATCCCCGTCCCGTGATTTGTCAATATCCCAAAGAGGATCGCCCTCTCCTGCGCGTCCCGCAGTGCGAAAAGCGCCGACAGATGCTCTGTCGGCGCTCTTTGCGGTTACACCTCCGAGATCACGGGCAGGATCATCGGGCCGCGGCGCGTGGTTTTGAACAGATATCCCGAAACGTTGTTCTTGACTCTGCTCTTGATCGTGCTCCAGTCGACGATCCGCGCGTCCTCGCACTCCTTGACCGTCTCCATCGTGACACGCCGGAGCTCTTCCATCAGTTCTTCCGCCTCTTTGACGTAGATGAAGCCTCGCGTGACGATCTCCGGCTCGCCGAGGATCTTGTGATCGTACGTCGAGTACGGCAGCACGATCACGACCATGCCGTCCTCTGCAAGCTTGTGGCGGTCGCGCATAACGACGCTTCCGACCTCGCCGGTCCCGCTGCTGTCGAGCAGAACGGCGCCCGCCTGGACGGCCTCGGTTTTGCCGATCCCCTTTTTGCCGATCTCGATGATGTCGCCGTTTTCGGCGATGACGATATTCTGCGGCGCGACGCCCATCAGCCGGCCGAGCTCCGCATGCCGTACCAGCATCCGGTATTCGCCGTGCACGGGGATGAAGTACTTGGGCTTCGTCAGCGCGAGCATCATCTTGTGCTCCTCCTGACAGGCGTGTCCGGAGACGTGCAGGTCGGTGTGGCGGTCATAGATGACCTCGGCGCCCTTATGGAAGAGTTCGTCGATGACGCGGCTGATCATCGTCTCGTTGCCCGGGATGGCCGAGGCGGAGATGATCACGCGGTCGCCCGGACCGATCGTGACCTGCTTGTGCTCCGAAAAGGCCATGCGGTAGAGCGCGGACATGCTCTCGCCCTGGCTGCCGGTCGAGATGATGACGACCTGGTCCTTGGGGAGCTTGTTGATATGCTCGATATCCGTCATGACGTTCTCGGGAATATCCATATAGCCCAGCACCGTTGCGACGTGCAGGATGTTCTCCATGCTGCGGCCGGTGATGGCGACCTTGCGGCCGTGCTTCGCCGCAACCGAGATGATCTGCTGCAGGCGGTGCACGTTGGAGGCGAAGGTCGTGATGATGATGCGCTTGTCGCATCCACCGAAGAGCTTGTCAAAGCTCTCCCCGACCTTCCGCTCCGAGGCGGAATGCCCGGGGTTTTCCGCGTTCGTCGAATCGCTCAGGAGCGCGAGGACGCCCTCGTTGCCGAGCTGGCCGAAGCGTGTGAGATCGATCATGCCGCCGGAGATCGGCGTGACGTCGATCTTGAAGTCCCCCGTGTGGACGACCGTGCCGAGCGGCGTACCGATCGCGAGCGCGACCGAGTCCGGGATGCTGTGATTCACGTGGATGAATTCGACCGTGAAGCTTCCGAGCCGGAACGTACTGCCGGTCTTCTTTGTAAAGATCTGCGTATGATACAGAAGGTCATGCTCCTCGAGCTTGAGCTCGACGAGCGCGGCCGTGAGCGGCGTCGTGTAGATCGGGACGTTCAATTCCCGGATCAGATAGGGCACGGCGCCGATGTGGTCCTCATGGCCGTGCGTCAGAATGAGTCCGCGGATCCGGTTTGCGTTCGCTTTGAGGTATGCGAAATCAGGGAGGACGATGTCGATGCCGTACATGTCCTCGTCGGGAAATCCCATACCGCAGTCGACGATGATGATATCACTGCCGAACTCGAACACAGTCATATTCTTGCCGACCTCGCCGAGGCCGCCAAGAGGGATGATTTTCAGTTTTGAGATCATAGATCCTCCAATCGCTTTGTATTCCGTAATGAACATATACGGGAGCGCCGTGCCTTTCAAAGGCGGCTATGTAGCTCCGTATATGATTGTTCCCTGTTTGCGTGCGGTTTAATACCGTCTTTACATCTCCGTGCGGCCTTCGATCGCGCGGTTGAGCGTCGCGTCGTCGGCAAATTCCAGATTGGAGCCGACCGGGATGCCGTAGGCAAGACGGGTGACCTTGACGTTGAAAGGCTTGAGCAGACGGGCGATATACATGGCGGTCGCCTCCCCTTCCGTGTCGGGGTTCGTCGCCATGATGACCTCCTCCACGTCGTTCTCCGCGACGCGGACGAGCAGCTCCTTGATGCGGATATCGTCCGGACCGACGTGGTTCATCGGAGACAGCGCCCCGTGCAGGACGTGATACGTCCCGTTGTATTCGCGTCCGCGTTCGATGCTCAGCACGTCGCGCGGCTCGGACACGACGCAGATCTGTCCCTTCTCGCGCCGTTCGCTCCGGCAGATCGAACAGACCTCCTCGTCGGTCAGATTCTGGCAGACGCGGCAGCAGTGTACATTCCTCTTTGCGTCCGTGATCGCGTCGGCAAAGCGCTGGGCGGCCTCGTCCGGCTGGGAGAGAACGTAAAAAGCCAGACGCTGGGCGCTCTTCTTTCCGATGCCGGGCAGCGCCGCGAACTGGTCGATCAGGTTTTCAAGTGCGGTAGGAAAAAAAGACATCTGTGGTATTCTCCCTTTTCAGGCGTTTCTGATCTCGGATATGGCCTTTGCCCTGTCCGGCCGTTTGAAGACCGCGCTTCCCGCAACGAGCACGTTTGCCCCCGCTTTTTTGACAAGCGGAGCCGTGCTGCCGTCGATCCCGCCGTCGACCTCCAGCTCGCAGTCGGGATTCATTCGGTCGATCCAGCCGCGGATCGTCTCGATCTTCGGCAGCATGGCGTGCATGAAGCTCTGTCCGCCGAAGCCCGGCTCGACCGTCATCACAAGGACGAGATCGACCAGATCGAGATAGGGCAGCACCGCCTCGGCCGGCGTACCCGGTTTGAGCGTCACGCCCGCCTTTTTGCCGAGCTTCTTGACCGTGTCGATCGCCGCAAGGATCCGCTCGCTGCTGTCGGCCTCGACGTGGACGTTGACAAGGTCGGCTCCCGCTTTGCAGAAGGCTTCCGTATAACGGACGGGCTCGAGGATCATCAGATGCGCGTCGATGAACATTTCCGTCGCTTTGCGCAGCGACTTGAGAACGGGGATGCCGATGGAAAGATTGGGGACGAAGCGGCCGTCCATCACGTCAAAATGCACGTAATCGGCGCCGCCGAGACGGATATCCTCCACCTCGCTGCCGAGTCTTGCAAAATCCGCGGATAGAATTGACGGAGCAACCTTGATCATCTCTATCTTCCCGCCCTTCCATAAGCTCTTTCCGTGTCCGTTACGAGATGGTATTGTACCATTCTTTCCTCGTTCGGGCAATAGTGAAAATGCCCGAAAAACCAGTTTTTTCAGTATTCCGGGCCTTTTGGCGAAAAATTCAAATCTTATTCATTTTCCCGCGCCCGGCGCCGCGCCCTTCTCTCTTGACGCAGGCTGCTTTTAGATATAAAATAGAGTGAAAAAAAGATCGGAGGATTCTCAATTGGGCAATCGGAGAGGGCGCGGCGGTTTTCTTGCGCCGATGTACGTATTTGCGATCATATGGCTCTTTTCCGCCATATGCTTTCCGCTCTATGAGGTCTGGGGCATTCTTCTGACGCTCGGTCTCTGCGCGGCGGGCGCTTTTATCGCGGGGAAGGCCTCGGCCAAACGCGCCATGAAAAAGGAGCGCGAGGCCGCCGAAGCCGCGGCGGCAAAGGCTGCCGAGGAAGCGAGAAAGCATCCGAAAAAGAAAAGCTACGGTCCCGAGATCGACCCGATCCTTGAGGAGGGCAACAAAGCGCTCAGTGAGATGGGCCGCCTTTACATGTCGATCAAGGACCCGGAGGTCCGCTCCAAAATCAACGAGATCATGCGCATCACCGACAAGATCACGCAGGACGCGATCGACGATCCGAAGGACATCCCCCAGATCAAAAAATTCATGAACTACTATCTGCCGACCACGCTCAAGCTGCTCAACGCATACGACAGGATGAGCTCGCTCGGCATCGAGGGCGAGAATCTCGACAAGAGCATGAAGAACATCAACGAAATGCTCGACGCGGCGATAGAAGCCTACAAAAAGCGGCTCGATTCCCTTTTCGCAAACCAGGCGCTCGATATCGAGACCGACATTGAAGTCATGAACACCATGCTTGCGCGCGAGGGGCTGAGCGCAGACAACGAATTTGACCTCAGCGCACAGGCGAAAAAAATAGAACGCGAACAGCAGATGCAGGGCCAGGTACAGCAGGCGCAGGGACAGGTCCGGCAGATGCCCCAATGACAGAAAGGAAAGACGAACATGAGCGAAGAAAACAGCTTCATCCCCAGCCTGACTCTTGAGCCGAACGCCCAGGCGGTCGCCGCCGCCGCGCAGGAGGCAGAGGAAGCAAAGCCGGAAGAAAAGCAGGAAGAGATCCCCGTCGAACGCCTGGAGCTTGAAAAGCTCTCCCCCGCCGAGCAGGCGGCCGTCAAGGAATTCTCTAAAAAGATCGACATCCTCAACACCGAGCAGGTCCTCAACTACGGCAGCGCCGCGCAGAAGAACATCTCCGAGTTTTCCGATTCCGCGCTCAGCGCCGTCCGTACCAAAGACCTCGGCGAGGTCGGCGATATGCTCAGCAATCTCGTTGTCGAACTCAAGGGCATGAACTTCGACCCGGAGCAGAAGAAGGGTCTGCGCGGTCTGTTCAACAAGACCCGGCAGGATCTCGCCTCCGTCAAGGCCCAGTACGACAAGGCCGAGGTCAACGTCGACAAGATCGTCGAGGAGCTGGAAAAGCATGAGGTCGTTCTTCTCAAGGACATCAGCATGATGGACAGGATGTACGACAAGAACCAGGAATACATGAAGGAGCTGACGATGTATATCATCGCCGGCAAGCTCAAGATCCAGGAGCTGCGCGAGGTCGAGCTGCCCGAGATGCAGCGCAAGGCGAAGGAATCCGGTCTGCCCGAGGACGCGCAGGCGGCAAACGATTTTGCCAACATGATCGGGCGCTTTGAGAAAAAGATCCACGATCTCGAGCTGACGCGTACGATCTCTCTGCAGATGTCTCCGCAGATCCGTCTGATCCAGAACAACGACACCCTGATGAGCGAGAAGATCCGCTCCTCGATCGTCAACACGATCCCCCTGTGGAAGAGCCAGATGGTCCTCGGCCTTTCCATGTATCATTCCGAGGAGGCCATGAAGGCCCAGCGTGAGGTGACAGACGTGACCAATCAGCTTCTGGAAAGCAACGCCAAAAAGCTCCATCAGGGCAGCGTGAACGTCGCCAGAGAGTCCGAGCGCGGCATCGTCGATATCGAGACGCTCAAGAAGACGAATCTCGAGCTCATCGCCACTCTCGACGAGGTCCGCAAGATCCAGGACGAGGGGCGCGCCCAGCGTCTGCAGGCCGAGGAAGAGCTTGGCCGCATCGAGGGACAGCTCAAGCAGAAGCTGCTTGAAATGAAGGGCTGATATGAAGCTGCTGAAAAACCCTCTCGTCGCGCTGCTGCTCTGTCTGGCGATCATCGTTTGCTCCACCTGCGTCAGCGTAAAGGTGAAGATGGTCAACAAAAACGACCGCATCTGTGCAAAGCTCTGCGACGAAGTCCTCGAATTCGCCGAGAAAAACGATCTCGACGGGCTGCAGGCGAAGGCCCGCATCACGATGGTCAACGGCGATTACCGCTCTTTGATCGCAAGCTTTAACGAAACGCTCTCCGACGGCGGCGACTACAAGCGCGTCGACGATGTGGACGACGCCATCCGCGACTACACGAAGTTTCTCAAGACCACGGAGAAGTTCCCTGCGAGCTTCTTTGCGGAAAAACTCAACATCCGGTTTTAGAGGTATCCTATGTCCATAGAAAAAGGACGCGCCTATTTCCGCTCTCTCGGGATCGAGGACCGCGTCATCGAATTCACGGTTTCTTCCGCTACGGTCGATCTGGCCGCTCAGGCGCTCGGCGTCGAGGGCGCGCGGATCGCTAAGACCCTCTCGTTCAAAACGCCCGAGGGCTGCATGCTGATCCTCGCCGCGGGCGACGCCAGGATCGACAACCACAAATACAAGGACAAGTTCCACATGAAGGCCAAGATGCTCTCCGCCGAGGAGGTGCTCGAGCTGGTCGGTCATCCCGTCGGGGGCGTGTGCCCCTTCGGCATCGACGAGAGCATCCCGGTCTATCTCGATGTGAGCATGCAGCGCTTCGAGACCGTCTTCCCCGCCGTGGGCAGCGCGAGCAGCGCGATCGAGCTGAACCTCGACGAGCTCTTCCGTTTTTCCCGGGCGCGCGAATGGATCGACGTATGCAGGCTTCCCGGGGAAACTGTATAAACATTTTGACTGATTTGTGCAGCACTGCAGAAAATGCGGTGCTGCACAAGTTTTTTTTCGTGACTTTTCCATATCGCTATGATAGAATCGATAATAGGTAAATCTGTGCTGGCAGCGACCCTGTCCGGAAAGATTATCGAACTGTAAAAGGAGAGAGCACATGGCAAGAGAGATTTTATTTGACCTCGGCAAAATGATCACGGACCGTATTCCGTACAAGCTCGGTCTCAAGCGTTTGACCGAGAATGACCCCGAGTATACCATTCTTGACCGCGCATGCACCAGCGACGAGATCGCGGAAGTCATGCTGAAGATGGAGCTGCGCAAGCCGAAGACCACGGCTGAGATCGCAAAGCTCACCGGCAAGTCCGAGGAGCGGATCGTTGAACTCCTCACCGACGCGGCAATGCACGGCATTGTCGAATACAACTGGGAGAACCCCCAGCACGAGAAGCAGTGGTACGTCCAGCTCTTCGTTCCCGGCATCGCCGAGATGACGAACATGGTCCTCTGGCAGGTCGAGAAATACCCCGAGCTGGCTGACGCCTTTGATAAGATGACCTTCCTGCCGCTCGAAGGCAAGACGCATCTGATCCCTCCCGGCGGCGACGGCATCGGCATGCATGTTCTCCCCGTTGAAAAAGCTATCCCCGCGAAGAACGAATCCCTGGATATCGAGCATGTCTCCCATTGGCTCGACAAATATGACGGCCACCTTTCCGTCGGCTACTGCTCCTGCCGCAATGCCCGCCGCCTTTACGGAGAAGGCTCCGGTGAGATCCAGGACGACTGCTGCATCGGTCTCGGTGATTTCGCCGATTACCTGGTCGAGACCGGTAAAGGCCGCCCCATCACCAAGGAAGAGGCGCTTGCGATCTGTCAGCGCGCCGAGGAAAACGGCTACGTCCACCAGACGACGAACATCGACGGCAAGGACAAGATCTTCGGTCTTTGCAACTGCGACCTGGGCGTCTGCTTCGCGCTGCGCACCAGCCAGTATTTCAACACGCCCAACCTCTCCGCTTCCGCCTATCGCGCCCACGTCGACAAGGACAACTGCGTTGCCTGCGGCAAGTGCGTCGAGGTCTGCCCTGCCGGCGCCGTGAAGCTCGGCCAGAAGCTCTGCACCAAGAAGGGCGAGGTCACATATCCGCAGCAGGAGCTGCCCAGCGGCCTGAAGTGGGGCGAGGACAAGTGGAATCCCAACTATGTTTTCGACAACCGCAAGAACTGCCACGAGTCCGGCACCGCGCCCTGCAAGACCGCCTGCCCGGCGCATATCGCCATCCAGGGCTACATCAAGCTCGCCAAGGAAGGACGTTATCTCGACGCGCTCAAGCTCATCAAGCAGGACAACCCCTTCCCCTCTGTCTGCGGCTACGTCTGCAACCGTCGCTGTGAGGCCGCCTGCACCCGCGCCTCGCTCGACAAGGCGCTCGCCATTGACGAGATCAAGAAGTTCATCGCCGAGCAGGATCTCAAGAGCGAGGAACGCTATGTTCCCGCCCCGCTTTACCGCCGTCCGATCGACAAGCCTTATGAGGAAAAGGTCGCCGTTATCGGCGCCGGCCCCGCGGGCATGAGCTGCGCTTACTACCTCGCCCGCATGGGCTACACCAACGTCACGGTCTTCGACCGCAATCCGGCCCCCGGCGGCATGCTGATCATGGGCATCCCGAGTTATCGTCTGGACCGCAGCGCGCTCAAGGGCGAGATCGAAGTCCTTGAGAAGATGGGCGTCAAGTTCCGCATGAACACCGAGGTCGGCAAGGACGTCACGATCCAGCAGCTGCGCGACGAGGGCTACAAGGGCTTCTATGTTGCGATCGGCGCGCAGAAGAGCTCCAAGCTCCGCATCCCCGGTGAGGAGCTCGCGGGCGTGTACGGCGGCGTTGATTTCCTGCGCGAGGTCAATCTCGGAAACAAGCCCGAGCTCGGCAGGAAGTGCGCCGTCATCGGCGGCGGCAACGTCGCGATGGACGTGTGCCGCACGGCCGTCCGTCTCGGCGCGGAGACCTATGTGATCTACCGCCGCAGCGAAGACGAGATGCCCGCGGACAAGGAAGAGGTCGCCGAGGCCAGAGAAGAGGGCGTGAAGTTCTGCTTCCTCAACGCGCCTGTGGAGATCCTGGGCGAGGACGGCAAGGTCAAGGCGCTCAAGGTCGAGCTCATGGAGCTGGGCGAGCCTGACGAGAAGGGCCGCCGCGCTCCTGTCGGCACCGGCAAATTC
Organism: Oscillospiraceae bacterium; assembly: GCA_902761055.1. Taxonomy (GTDB): domain Bacteria; phylum Bacillota; class Clostridia; order Oscillospirales; family Oscillospiraceae; genus Limivicinus. The sequence goes on along the minus strand of CACWIS010000001.1, from coordinate 26,428 downwards.
GAGACCATCGAGGTCGACTCCGTCCTCGCCGCCGTCGGTCAGACGATCGACTGGGGCGATCTGGACGTCGGCGAGCTGGAAAAGGGCAAGAAGGGCAACGCCGTTGCCGATCCGATCACCTATCAGACCTCGCAGAAGGATATCTTCGTCGGCGGCGACGTCTACACCGGACCGAAGTTTGCGATCGACGCGATCGCGGCCGGCCGCGAAGGCGCCGAGTCTCTGCATCGCTTTGTGCAGGACGGCCAGAGCCTGACCCGCGGACGCAACCTGCGCGAGTTTTACGAGCTTGACAAGGACAACCTCCTCATCGACGTCGACTGCTTCGACCGTCCCGCCCGCCAGGCCATTCTCCACGACCCGGCCAAGGCGCGTTCCTTCGAGCATGACCGTCTGACCTTCACGGAGGAGCAAGTCAAGACCGAAGCCAGCCGCTGCCTCGGCTGCGGCGTGAGTGTCGTCGATCCCAACCGCTGCATCGGCTGCGGTCTGTGCACGACGCGCTGCATGTTCGACGCGATCCATCTGCAGCGCGATGTGCCCGAGGCGTCCAACATGGTGCGCTGCGAGGATAAGGTGGGCCCGATGCTCAAGCATGCGGCCAGGCAGATGATAAAGATCAAGCGCAAGGCGAAGTAATGCACGAACTTGGTACCGTCTTTTATGTGATCGAAGAGGTCGAAAAGGTCTGTAAGGAGAACGATCTGACCACGGTCGGCAGCGTCACGCTGGAGATCGGCGAGGTCAGCGGGATCATTCCCGAGTTCATCGTCGACTGCTGGAACTGGGCAAAAAAGCGCAGCGAGTTCATGAAGGACTCCGAGCTGAAGATCGAAACGCTCGAAGCCGTCACCTACTGCGAGGATTGCCGGAGGACATATCCGACGATGCAATATAAGAAGATCTGTCCATACTGCGGAAGCGAGCGCACCTATCTCCTCACCGGAAACGAGTACAACATAAAAGAGATCGAAGCAATGTAAAAAAGCTCCCACCCTGCGGGGTGGGAGCTTTTTCGTTGTCGGCTATTCGGTCCGCAGCGCCTCGACCGGGTCCTTCCTGGCTGCGATCCCGGAGGGGATCAGTCCGGCGATGAAGGTCAGGATCATACTGATCAGCACAAGCCCGGCCGCGCCGAGCGGCGGCAGCGAGGAATTGAGCGAATAGATCCCCGTCAGATCGTGCACGATCATGTTGATCGGGATGTTCAGCAGCAGCGTCAGAAGGATCCCGATCGCGCCGGCGGTAAAGCCGATGATGACCGTCTCGGCGTTGAAGACGTGCGATACGTCGCGGTTGGACGCGCCGATCGCGCGAAGGATGCCGATCTCTTTGGTGCGCTCGAGCACGCTGATATAGGTGATGATCCCGATCATGATCGACGAGACGACCAGCGAGATTGCGACGAAGGCGATCAGCACGTAGCTGATAACGTTGATGATCGAGGTGATCGAGCTCATCAGCAGCGCCACCAGATCCGTATAGGTGATCTTGTCTTCCTCCGCGGCGCGGTTGTTGTAGTTTTTGATCGCCGTCGCGATGCTGTCCTTGTCCTCAAAGGAAGAGGCGTAGAGGTTAATCGCGCTCGGGCTGTTCAGATCGACGTAGCCCAGTGTTTTCAGCGTCTCCTTGTAATTCGTCTCGGAGTACACGGGCGGCATGGCGTTGTTGTAGATCCACAGATAGTCCTCATCCTCAAGCACCAGGAGGCGGAAATCCTCGACCAGCTTCTCGTCCGTAAGCTCGCGGTAGAGCTTTTCCATCTCCGCGGCATATTGCTCCCTGACCTGCTCGCCCGCCATACGCCTGATATAGTCAAAGAGCATGTCGTCGTCCATATCCTCCAGCATGGAGGCGTATTGCGGGTAAGCGTCGACGATCTGCTTTTCGATGTCTGACCGCGTCGTACCCTCCAGCTGCTCGTCTACCATCTCCGCAACGTATTCGTCGCTCGGATGGCACATGAAGGTCACATACAGATCCGCAAGCGTCGCGGTGTCGGCCGCGCCGACGTAGTCGCGTGCCGCCTGCTGTTTGCGGTCGTTCGTCAGCGCCTCGTCCTCGGTGTCGAGGAACTTCAGCCCGGTGAGTACGTTGTACTCCTGGTCGTCCAGCTGACGCGCGACGAGCTCCTTCTTTTCCGCCTCATGGACGATATGCTCAATGAAATCGTGCGTGTAGCCGATCGCTCCCGTCATCATGCCCGCCACCGCGTCATCGTTCTGGCGGATCACGCCGACGACCTTCAGTTCGAGGCCGTTGTTGTACAGTGTGCGCAGACCGAGCTCCTCCTCGGTGAGATCGATATAAGCTCCCTCTTCCTCATCATAGCGATACATGTCCGCCGGGAAGATGTAGCGGAAGCTCATGGAGCAGATCTCCTCGTAGCTCCAGCTCTCCACCTTGCTCTCGACCGTCTCCTGCGAAACGAAGGCCTGCATGTCCTCGGTGATCGAGCTGTTCGATTTCAGGCCCAGCGCATAAAGCACCAGGTCGGAGATCTCGTTGTTCTCGTTGACGATCAGCACCGCCTCGTCATAGCGCTCCGGCCACTTCCCGTAGAGTACGTCGTACTGTTTTTTCAAAAAGGGACTGATCGCCTCTCCGTTCTCGCCGGGCAGCATCTCCTGCCAGATATTGATGACCGAATAATAGGAGCCGTAGGTCTTGAAAAATGAGCTGTAATCGCCGCCGTACATGCTGCTCATCGCCCGCTGCATCAGCTCGACGACGTCCGTTTTTGCAATCACGCCATCGACGTCCTCGGCAAACAGATTCATGTCCAGATCATACGAATACTGTACGGAGCTGATATACTGCGCGATCTCGCTGCTCTCGTCCTCGATGTAAGCCTTGAACGGCTTGAGGTTGTTGGTCTGCTTGTCGGCCGAGATCATCGAGTTCATCATGTCGTACATGACCGTGCTTGAATAGACCGCATCCCGGTCGTGCATCCCGCCTTCCTTTTTGGAACGCATACCCATCAGCGAGGTCATCATGTTGGTCATGTCCACGCTTTCGGCCTGGATCGTGATCGGATAGCTCGAGAGCGTGTCCGCCTGTACCTTGTCGATGTAATTCTGAATGCCGTTGGAGAGCGACATGATCAGCGCGATGCCGATGATGCCGATGCTCCCGGCGAAGGCCGTCAGCACGGTCCGGGTCTTTTTTGTCATGAGGTTGTTCAGCGAAAGGTTCAGCGCGGTGAGGAAGCTCATGGAGGTCCGCTCGCGCTTTGCGGCGGCGGGCGCGTGCTCCCCCTCCGTCTTGCCGGCCGGTTCGCTGTCGCTCACGATCTCGCCGTCCCGGATGCGGATGATCCTGCTGGCGTAGCTTTCTGCCAGTTCGGGGTTGTGCGTGACCATGATGATGAGCCTGCTCTTTGAGATCTCCTTGAGGATCTCCATGATCTGCACGGAAGTCTCGGAGTCCAGCGCGCCCGTCGGCTCGTCGGCCAGGAGGATATCGGGATCATTGACGAGGGCGCGGGCGATCGCCACGCGCTGCATCTGTCCGCCGGACATCTGATTCGGCTTTTTGTTGAGCTGATCGCCCAGGCCGACTTTTTCCAGCGCTTCCTTCGCGCGCCTCCTGCGCTCCGTCTTGCCGACGCCCGAGATGGTCAGCGCGAGCTCAACGTTTGAAAGGACGCTCTGGTGCGGGATGAGGTTATAGGACTGAAAGACAAAGCCGATCGAATGGTTGCGGTAGGCGTCCCAGTCGGCGTCGGAGAAGTTCTTTGTGGACTTGCCGTTGATGACAAGGTCGCCGTCGCTGTATTTGTCCAGCCCTCCGATGATGTTCAGCAGCGTCGTCTTGCCGCAGCCGGAGTGCCCGAGAACGGCCACAAACTCGCTTTCACGAAACGTGAGATCGATCCCCTTGAGGGCGTGCACGGCCATATCGCCGCTGAGATAGTCTTTCTTGATCCCTTTGAGTTCCAGCATGTAAAGGCCCTTTCCGATGTTGACATCCTCTGTGTTCTGCGCTAAAATAAACAAGCTTTCCCGGCATACGGGCCCACGTAGCTCAGCAGGATAGAGCGGCCGCCTCCTAAGCGGCAGGCCAGAGGTTCGAATCCTCCCGTGGGTGCCAGAAATGAAGCCGAAGGCCTTCAACTCGAAGGTCTTTCGGCTTTTGTTTATTATACCACGCCTCGGAGCAAAAAGATAGACCGCCTGTGAATTATTCTCTTCTCTGCGCCGATCTGTCCGAAGCCTCCGGGCAGACAAAGGAACTGCCGGGCCGCATGGCCCGGCAGTTCCTTTGTCCTTCACTCTCGCTGCTCTGTCCGGTTCAGACAAGGTATCTGGCGTTCGTCCAGCCAGATCTCTCGGTTCTGGGATTGTAGACCCATACGTAAGTCTCCCCGTCGAAGCCGGTGGTGTAGCCGCCCGTGATCTGCAGCTTGTCTCCGTTGTAGCTCTCGCTGCCCTTGATCTCGTTGTTGTAGTCGTATCCGGGCTTTGTGCGAAGCGCGAGGAAGCCCTTGTGAAGTCCGGAGACCGTGCACCAGCCTTCCGCATCTCCTCTGCCGCCTGCGACCTTTTCGAGTTCCGCATCGTTCTTCATTTCGATCTTTTCCATGGTGATCCTCCTTTATTTGTTTTCTGTTTGTTTTTCGCTTTCGATCTCTTTATAGCATATCGAGTGTCACAATACAATCACAAGTTCCGCCTGCCTGCGTCATCATGATTTGGAAAGGCATTCTCTGCCAGACTTGCCGCATGTCGGCAAAAGTGCTCGGATACTCGATTGATTTCACCGTCCGGTGGGCGTTACGGGAATCGTTCCGTCTCATAGCAGTTCTCGCAAAGGCCGAAAGTGTAGCCGATCTCCAGGACTCTTCCGCAGCGTCTGCAGCGGCGAAGATACTGGTCCTTGTTCTGCGCCATGTATCTTGCGATCATCCGGCAGATCTCCTCGCGCTCGCTCGTATAGTCCTCTTCCCGGCCGATGCGCCGCAGCAGCTGATGATGGATATCCCAGGCCCTGTACTGCAGCTCGCAGGCCTGCAGACTTCCGACGCCGAAATACGGCAGCGGGGCCTCTTTGTTCTTGATGATCGCCGACGCGCACTGCGTCCAGTAACCCACGAGCTCCTGGCTGCTCGTGTCGACCGGGCAGGTGATGAGATCAAAGACAAGCTCGCGGTTATTCTTTCTCACAAGCTTTTTCACCGTCCCGAGAAGGATCAGCGCGTCCTGCATATCTTCGCGGATGAAAAGCTTGCTTCTCTTAAGGTTCTGCCAGATGCGCAGCAGCTTTTCAAGCGGATATTCCGTCTGAAGGATCTCCCGGGGAAAGGCGATACAGCAGCCCTTGACCGTTCTGCTCTGCGCGTTGAGGTAGCTTCCGACAAAGCTGTGGTCGCCGAAATTGAGGACCTCGCCGTATTCGTTCAAACCGTACCGGCCGGCGCGGCCGGCGATCTGCTTGACCTCGGCGACGTTCAGCTGACGGATCTTCTTTCCGTCGAATTTACTGGTCTCGGCAAAGATGATGCGGGCGATCGGCAGGCTTATGCCAAGCCCGATCGCATCCGTCGCAACGACGACGTTGCTCTCGCCCTCCATATACTTTCGCACCTCGTCGCGCCGGGCCTGCGGCGGAAGCGCGCCGTAGATGACGCTCGTGCGAAAGCCCTTTTTCTCCAGCTGCGCTGCGGTAGAAAGCACGCTTTTGCGGCTGAAGCAGATGAGCGCGTCGCCCGGGCGGATGTCCCTGATCCCGCGGCAGACGCCCGCATAACTCAAAGGGGCGAGGCGGCTGTGGTTTTTGATGATATACTCCGAGCCGAAGGCTGTGATCAGATCGACGATGTATCCGGCCGCTTCCGGTGCCATACAGACGTGTACAACGTCGGCGTCCACCATGCAGAGAGCTTTCATCCATGCGGCGCCGCGGTCCGGGTCGCCGATCAGCTGCGCCTCGTCGATAACGGCCGTTTTGAAATGCCGGGTAAAATCGCACAGCTCGATCGTCGAGCTGACGATCCGGGCGTTTTCCTTGATGATCGCCTCTTCTCCCGTGATCATACTGCAGGGGATCCCCGCGTCGTTGATCTTGTCCGCCATCTCCAGAGCGAGCAGACGCAGCGGTCCGAGATAGGTGCCGGGCGTGTTCTTTTTCAGATCCTCCACCGCATCGTAGGTCTTGCCGCTGTTCGTCGGCCCGACATGGAGGATAAAGATACGGTTGAGCTTCTGCGCCCGCGAGATGTAGTACTCCGGCGAATAGCTCTCCAGCAGTTCGCGGATCTCCTGCTCCCGGCGCAGTTCCTCGGTTTCGGCTTCTTTCTTGCGCAGATAATGCTCCGTCGCCGGAGAGGCGAGGACCTTTTTGACCTGCTTTTCCGTCCAGAGCGGGAAAGTGTTGCCCTGCCTGCTGCGCTTTATCATCTTGGGAGGCGGGAAATGCTTGCGGATAAAGCTCTTCGGGAGCCCGAACTCGCTGATGATCTGTCCCTGTGTGTAGTTTTTCTCCTGTCTGTGGTTCGGCTTCTTCCCCATCGTGCTGTTCCTTTCGGGGGCAGTCTGTGTCTGATCTGATTATACCCTACCGCGCTTTGCCTCGTCAACCGTCACCGTCTTCGCCGCCTGTCGGTAAAAAAGGACAAAAAAACATGCCGGAAAGCTTCCGGCATGATCTGGTCGCGCGCTTTGAGGAAAAAACTGTTCCTTGCCTTTCCGCGCATGAACGCGTACACTTTTTTCGGGGTGATCCGATGATGCGAAAAACGGTCCGCCGTATGGCGCAGATGTGCGACGAGGCCTGGTACATATTCATGGGCACGCTCAAGCTCTCCTGCGCGATGCTCCTCTGCGCCTTTCTCCTGCTCGTCTCGCCGGACTGTACTTACGAGCAGACCATGCTCGCCGCGGCGCTCGCCGAGACGCCGCAGGGTCTCGGCCTGGTCGCGCTTATCGTCTCTCTTCTTTTAGAAGAGAGACACGCCGGATGAGCTCATCTCTGCTCATCGTCGCGTTTATGATCTCCAGCAGCGCGTCCGCGCTCAAATGCTCCGGCAGATCGAGCATGCGGATCAGCGCGCCGCGAAGCGCGGCGCTGTTCTCGCGGCCGGATAGGCCGAGCCGGTAGAGCTCCGCCTTCGTGATGTCTCCGCTCTCCTGCGGCGCGGCTTCGTCTTCAAAGCTCGCGCCGGCGCGCCGCAGCGCCTCAAGCAGGATCTCCGCCCGCATGCCCTCGACGCCGAGCTTTCCCTCGCGGGAAGGCTTGGCTTTTCTTTTTTCCTTTCCGCGGATATCCGGCACGTACGCCTGCTTGAGCCGCTCCGGAGGGACGCAGGACCTGATGAAATTACGGATCACGAAGCCCGCGCCGTCCGGGTCGGTCAGGACGATCAGCCCGCGCGCTTCGGCCATTCTGCGCAGCAGCTTCTGCTTTTGTGCGTCATTGAAGATGCCGAAGCCCGCCGTCTCGATCACGACGGCGTCGACGACCTGGCGGAGCGTGTTTTTGTCGTAGCGTCCCTCGACGACGATGACTTCCCTAACGCGCCGCATCCGTCACTCCCGCCGCGATCGTAAGGACCGCGTTTTTCAGCAGTTCTCTTGCGTCTCCTCCGCCGCTTTTCATCTGCAGATCGGTCTCGGCACAGAGCGCGACGGCATCCCTGAGCTGCTGCAGCGTGAAGCCACGCGCGGCGCTCATCAGTTTGGAGGCGAGAAAATCGTATTTGATCCCGCAGCACTCGACGACGTATTTGCTGCCGAGCTTCTGTTCGACGGCGAGACGCGCGGCATAGAGGCGCCGCATCTGGTTGCCCAGCACGGCGAGCAGGAAGATCGGCTCGTATTCGTTCTCGGCCAGCAGTTCGGCGAGCGTGTTCATCGCCGAATTGATCTTTTTCTGCGCCAGGAGATCCGTCAGCGTAAAGACCTGCGCCTCCGGGATGTGGTGCGCGACGGCCTCGACCTCCGCGACGCCGACCTTCTCACCGCTCGTATAGGCGGCGATCTTGTCGATCTCCGGGATCAGACGGTTCATCAGGTCGCCGCTGATAAAGATCAGACGCTGCGCAGCGTCGAAATCGATGCGTTTTCCCTGCGCGGCGAAGCGGCGTGCGATCCAGTCGATCAGCGCGCCCTGGCCCTGCTGTGTAAATTTCAGCTCGCGGCCTTTCTCGCGGATCAGCTTGACGAGCTTCAGCCGGCCGTCCGGCTCGAATTCCGCGTTCTGAACGAAACAGACCGTGCAGTAATCCGGAATATCGGACAGGACGCCCTGGATGTCCTGCGCTTCTTTGAGCTTGTTGACGTCGACGTCACGCAGCTCGACAAAGCTGCGGTCGGACAAAAAAGGCATCGCGTCCACGGCTTCGCGGAATGCCGCAGCGGAGAGCTCCGGGCCGTCGAAACGCTTGTAATTAAAGCCGCTCTCCCCTTCCGGGATGCAGATCGCTTTGAGCTGCGTGAGATACTGCTCGCGCAGGTAGTCCTCCTTGCCCCAGAGGAAATACAGCGTTTCGGGCCCCTCGATCCGAAGCTTTTGAAGCTCCTGTTTGTAATTCAGTTTTGCTTCTTCTCTGCCTTTAGCCATTGATCCGCAGCTCCACCGTTCCGTCCTGATCTGTTCTGGATACAGTATAACCGAATGACCTGAGACGTTCAAGTATTTCCGGCGACGGAAGCCCGTAGCCGTTTTTTCCGACGCTGATGATCGCCCGTCTTCCGCCGAGCGCGGAAAGATACTCCTCGCAGCTCGCGCTCTTTGAGCCGTGGTGCCCGACGATCAGCGCATCGATCTCCTGCAGCGCGATCATCCGCACAAGCTCGGCCTCACGCGCCGCGGGCGCGTCTCCGGTCGTGATCACCTGATAACCCGCGATCGAAACGACGACCGGCATACAGCGTTCGTTCCCGCTTCCCTCCGCCATCGAGCCAAGCAGGAGCAGTCCGATCTCTCCGCTGCCGTACGCGCGGTTGTCCGAAACGCTCTCCACCCGTATGCCGTGCCGAAGCGCGCAGCTGAGGGTTTCGCGCAGGGCTTCCTCATCGCCCGAGCATACCGGGAGGAGGATCCGGTCGATCTCCATCAGATTTGCCAGTCTTTCCAGACCGTTGGCGTGATCGGCGTGCAGGTGGGTGAATATGAGCGTATCGATCTTCTCTCTGCCGCAGCTTTTGAGATAGCCCGCCGCCTCGTCTCCGGCGTTGTATTCGGCGTAGCTGGTGCTGCCGCAGTCGATCAGCACGGTGCTCTCTCCCGCGAAGGCGGCGAGGCACTGGCCCTGCCCGACGTCGATCGCCGCTACCGTCCCGTCCGCGGAGGAATAGAAGCGAACGAGGGCCGCATGCGAAAGCAGGAGCGAAATGACCGCTGTTGCAAGCGGGATCGCGATCTTCCAGCGCGGCTTGAGCTTCAAAACGAAGACTGCGGCAATCGACAGATAGAACAGTACGATCCACACGAGGTTCAGCCGATGCGACAGATATACGACGGAAAAGTCGAGCGACGAGACCCATTCCGCCACGCGGAAGATCCAGCGCATAAGGAGAGAAATGCCAAGCGCGGTAAGGCTCCCGAGCGGCGGAATAAAGGAAAGCGCGCAGGCGAGGAAGCTCCCGACAAAGCAGATCGGGACCGCCCACAGGCAGAGCAGATTACTCAAGGGTGAGAGCAAGGTCACATAGCCGAAGTTCGCAGCCATGATCGGGATCGTAAAGACCATCACGCCGAGGGAGAAGCAGACGATGCCGACCGGATACTTCACGATCCCTGCGGCCCTGCTCTCGGACAGCTTTTCAGTGAAATACTCCTCGAGCGCGCCGCCGACGCTCATGAGTCCGAGCATGGCTGCAAACGAGAGCTGAAGGCTGATATTGGCCGCTGCGAAAGGATTGAGGAACAAAAGAACGGCCAGCGCGGCGGACAGCGAGGTGATCGGATCGTTCTCCCTTCCGACGAGCGGCGCGATCAGCAGCATCGTCTGCATGAAGGCTGCACGCGTAGCCGAGGGAGACAGGCCGCTGATCAGGACAAAGCTCCACACAAGCAGCAGACAGACGAGAGCGCTCCTTTTCCCCTTGCCGAAAAGGAAGCGGAGAATGCTCACCAGATAACTCACGTGCATGCCGGAGACCGCCGCGATATGCATCAGCCCCGCGCGGCTGAGCGCGACGTAGAGCGCGTCGTCCCGGTACAGATCGTTCTTGTCGCCTAGGATCAGCGCCTTGGCAAAGGGCGCCGTATCTTTCGGAAAAACTGCGTCCGCGCGTCCGGCGATCTTCTCTGCGATCGCCGCTCCGAGGGATTCGATCGTCGGCTTGCGGCCGAGCACGAGGACCGTGCCCTTTACAGTCGCGGTCAGATAGACGTCCCTCGACGTATAGCGTTCCGTCCTGACGCCGTAGCGCAGATCTGCCGCGGAGAGCTTGACCTTGGCTGTTATGAGTTCACCGCTTTCAAGCGCGTCGAGCCGTCCTTCGGAATCGTACAGGATGCACTTCAGCTTCGGGAGCCCTTTTACCGAAAGGCGAGCGTCCGCGCGGCTGTAGCTGTCGAAGCGCTCCGGCTCGCCAAGCAGGACAAAGCGCAGCTCTCCGGTCTCGCCGGCAAGCCTGTGCGCTCTCTCCACAGTCAGATCGTAATGAGCGGAGAAAACAAGCAGACCGAAGGCCGCAGCAAAAGCGGCAATGACCGCGCCGCGCAGCGCCTTGAGCCGCACCGCGAGCAGCGCCGCGCCGGCCGCCGCGCAGAACAGCGCCGCGTACAGAGTCAGCGAGCGGTCGAATATGTAGTTTGCAGCAAAAATCGAGATGGAAAAGGCAAATGCCCCGATCGCAAGTTTTCGCATGCAAAACTCCCGAAAAGGGCTCGCACGTCAGGCGATATGCGAGCCCTTTTTCTATTAGATGATTTTTTCGGCGAACTTCTCGCCGCCGATGAGATGGAAGTGCAGATGCATGACGCTCTGTCCGCCGTCTGCGCCGCAGTTGTTGACCACGCGGAAACCCTTTTCCAGACCTTCTGCTTTTGCGATCTTGGCGATGGCTTCAAAGCATTTGGCAACATAAAGGGAGTTCTCCCCGTCGATCTCCAGCGCGCAGGAGATATGCTTCTTCGGTACGACGAGGACGTGTACGGGCGCCTGCGGGTTGATGTCGCGGAAGGCCAGGACGTACTCGTCCTCGTAGACCTTGCTGCTGGGGATCTCGCCGCCGAGGATAGCGCAGAAAAGGCAATCGTTCAACATGATGAGTCTCTCCTTTTACAGTTTTTCGGATACATATTTCTCGACAGCGGCAAGCGCGTCGTCGAGCTTGCCCGCATCGCTGCCGCCGCCCATCGCGGAGTCGCGTTTTCCGCCGCCCTTGCCGTTGATGATCGGCGCCACGCTGCGGATGACGTCGCAGGCGCAGACGCCCTTTTCGATCGCGCCCTGGCCGCAGACACACTGGAGCATGACTTTTTCACCGTTTACGGAAGCCAGCACGGCCACGACGGAACTGTCTTTGTCGCGCAGCACGTCGCCGAGCTGACGCAGCGCATTCGCATCCAGGTCCTTCTTCCGTACAGTCACGACGCGCAATCCGCCGATCTCCTTGGCTTTGGCGAGCAGGCTGTCCGCGCCGCCGGCGGATTCCTTCGCCTTGAACTGCTCGATCTGCCGTCTTGCCTCCCGGAGTTCCTCGCTCTGCTGCCGCACTCTGTCGGCTGCGGCGTCGGCGGGCGCTTTGAAAACAGCGGCGATCGCACTGAGCGATTCGAGCGTCCCGCGCAGCGTTTCGAGCGTCTTGAGGCCCGTGTAAGCCTCAATGCGGCGCACGCCGGAGGCGACGGAGCCTTCGGAGACGATGTGGAAGGCGCCGGCCTTGGCCGTGTTGCTCAGATGCGTGCCGCCGCAGAGCTCGCGGCTGAAATCGCCCATGCTGACGACGCGGACGCTGCTGCCGTATTTTTCTCCGAAGAGAGCGGTCGCGCCGCTCTTTTTGGCGTCCTCGACGCTCATCTCCTGCGTCTCGACCGGGTATCCGGCAAGGATCGCTTCGTTTACCTTGTCCTCGACGGCGCGGAGTTCCTCGGGCGTGATGGCCGTGTAGTGCGTGAAGTCGAAGCGGAGCACGTCGGGTTCGACGAGCGAGCCGGCCTGGTGGACGTGTCCGCCCAGGACCTCGCGCAGCGCGCTGTGGAGCAGGTGTGTCGCGCTGTGCGCACGGCTGATCGCAGCGCGGCGGACGGCGCAGGCGCTCACCTGCACGCTGTCGCCGACCTTGAGCGTGCCGGATTCGAGCACGCCGTAGTGCATATACTTTCCGCCCTTGTTTTTCTGGACGTCGTTGACCTTGAAGCGGCCTTCGCCCTCGATCCGGCCATGGTCGGCGACCTGGCCGCCCATCTCGGCGTAGAGGCAGGTCTGGTCGAGCACGACGATCGCCTCGCCGCCCTCCGCGATCTCGTCGCAGAGGCCGCCTTCGGAGACGATGGCGAGCACCTTTGCCTCGCACGCGAGCGCGTCATAGCCGACGAAGCGCGTGTCAGGGATCGACTTGCCGAACTCGATGCCGGCCCAGCCGAGATCGCCCAGCGCCTTGCGCGCCTCGCGCGCACGCACGCGCTGCTGCTGCATCAGCTCCTTGAACGCCTCGCTGTCAACGCCCATGCCCTCGTCGGCGCACATCTCGATCGTCAGATCGATCGGGAAGCCGTAGGTGTCGTAGAGCTTGAACGCGTCGGCGCCGGAGAAGGTGCTCTCGCCCTTGGCCTTGTGCTCGGCGAGCAGATCGGAAAAGATCTTCATGCCCGCGTCGATGGTCTTGGCAAAGCTCTCCTCCTCGGTACGGATGACGCGGGTGATATACTCCTGCTTCTCTCTCAGCTCGGGATACTCGCACTCGTTCTCGTGGATCACGGTGTCGACGACCTTGTAGAGGAAGGCGTCGTTCACGCCCAGCAGCTTGCCGTGGCGCGCCGCGCGCCGCAGCAGGCGGCGCAGGACATAGCCACGCCCCTCGTTGGAGGGCAGCACGCCGTCGGAGATCAGGAAGGTAGCCGAGCGGATATGGTCGGTGATGACGCGCAGCGAGACGTCCATTTTCTCGCTCTTGCCGTAATAAGCGCCTGTCAGCTCGCTGACCTTTCTGGTGATGTTCATCACCGTGTCGACCTCGAAGAGCGAGTTCACGCCCTGGCAGACGACCGCCAGGCGTTCGAGGCCCATGCCGGTGTCGATATTCTTCTGCTTGAGTTCGGTGTAGTTGTTGTGCCCGTCGTTGTCGAACTGCGAGAAGACGTTGTTCCAGACCTCCATGTAGCGGTCGCAGTCGCAGCCGACCGTGCAGTCCGGCTTGCCGCAGCCATATTCCGCGCCGCGGTCATAGTAGATCTCCGAGCAGGGGCCGCAGGGGCCGGAGCCGTGCTCCCAGAAGTTGTCCTCCTTGCCGAAGCGGAAGATCCGCTCGGCAGGGATGCCGATATCCTCATGCCAGATGTTCCAGGCCTCGTCGTCGTCGAGGTAAACGGAGGGATAGAGCCGGTCCGGATCGAGGCCGACCCACTCGGGCGAGGTGAGGAACTCCCAGCTCCAGGCGATGGCTTCCTTCTTGAAATAATCGCCGAAGGAGAAGTTGCCCAGCATCTCGAAATACGTGCCGTGGCGGGCGGTGTGGCCGACGTTGTCGATATCGCCGGTGCGGATGCACTTCTGGCAGGTGCAGACGCGGCGCCGCGGCGGCTCCTCTTCTCCCTTGAACCAGGGCTTCATGGGCGTCATGCCCGCGTTGATGAGCAGAACGGACTTGTCGTTCTGCGGGATCAGCGAGAAGCTGGGCAGACGCAGGTGCCCTTTCGTTTCAAAAAAGCTCAGGAACATTTCTCGGAGTTGATTCAGACCGTACTTTTCCATAATTGACCTCCAAACGCTTGATGTGCTGCAAAAAAGATACCTCCGCCCCTGCGTGCAGGGGCGAAGGTCGATTCGCTGTACCACCCTGATTTGCCGTCCGGAGACGGCCTCCTTGTGCGCCCGTAACGCAGGCCTGCGGTCCCGTTTCCGGAACTGGCTCGGAAGTGGCTGCCGGAGGCGCGCAGAGGACCTTTCACCAAACGGCCCCTCTCTGGGCTGCGCGGTCGCCGACTCGTTTCGTCAACGCCTTTCTGCATTGTATCACAACGCGCCGATTTGTCAAGACTCCCTTGCGCGGCGAAGAATCGAAAGCCGCTCCGCCTGTGCGGGAAGCTTAAGCTTCAGTTCCATCATTGTGCGGCGGGCGCAAAGGGCCCACTCCCGTAAGATAGTTTTATCGTCTTTGCAGGGACGGCATGGCATTTTGTCATGCCGTTTCCTGCTTCATCAGTTCATTCAGCGGGATAAATCCGATCAGATCATACTCGATGTGGATGCTCTGGCGGCGCTTGCCGCTGCTCTTGTCCGGTGCGCCCACATAGATCGCCTTGATGAGCTCGTGCGCCACATAGGGCGTCAGCTCCTCCAAAGCCGTGTACTTCTGAATGCGCTCAATGAACAGATCTAAATTCTGGTTCTGCTGTTCCTGTACTTCGATCTCCTTCCGGAGAGTGTCTGCCGCTTCCTTCAAGTCCTGCTGCTCTTCCTCATAACCCTGGCTCATCGCTGCAAACCGCTCGTCGCTCAGTTTGCCGGATACGTTGTCCTCATAGGTACGCACGAACAGCCGATCGAGCTCCTGGATGCGCTTCTCCGCCTTCTCAAGTTGTTTCTGCTTGGTCTTGAGGATCGCTTTGCTCTCCGTCTGCATCTTCTCTTCCATGATTGCCCGGAAATGGGCTTCATAGCGGAGTACAAGCTCAATGACCCTTTGCGTGTAATTCCAGACCAAACGCTCCAACACGATTGCGCGGATGAAGTGGGCCGAGCACGGAGAATCGCTGCCGCGAGAGTTCGAGCAGGTGTAATTCCATTTGCTTGGATCGTCGTGAGAACCGCTGAAATACATTTTGCCTTTGCAGTCTGCGCAGAACACAAGGCCGGAAAACATGTGCGTGTTGCCGGATTTCGTTCTGCGGTGACGCTGCTCGCGGATCTCCTGCACTTTATCGAAGGTGTCAATGTCGATGATGGCAGGATGTGTGTCGTAGAAGATCGCTTGGTTCTCCACCGGATTCTTGCGTGTCGTCTTATCCCAGATGGAATTGGAGTAGGTCTTGAAGTTGACTGTACAGCCGGTGTATTCGCGGCGGGCAAGGATATCCGAGATGGTTCTGGACTCCCAATGATAGTGGTTGGCTGGTTCCGGATGGTTTGACTTGCGCCCTTCCTTCATGTAGTAGGCCGTGACGTTCAGCACCTTTTCCGCTTCAAGCTGATTGGCGATCTGCGTCGGGCCGCGGCCTTCCATGCAGAGTGCGAAGATGCGTTTGACCACCTTTGCGGCTTCCTCATCCACGATCCATTTCTTCGGATCGTTCGGATCTTTGATGTAGCCATACGGCAGAAATCCGGTCAGCGGCTCGCCGCGCTCGCCCTTGGCTTTGACGACGGCACGAACCTTCCGGCTGGTATCGCGGGCATAAAACTCGTTGAACCACATGCGAATCCCGGCAAAATCGTTGTCCACGCTGTTTTGATTAATCGTATCGAAGTTGTCGTTAATCGCAATGTACCGGACGTTGTGTTTGGCAAAGGTGATGTTGATAAACATACCCGTCATAGTGGAATTGCGTCCGAGGCGGGAAAGGTCTTTTGTCAGCACCACGGCTACATGATCCGCTTCGATCTCATCCAGCATTTCCTGAAAGCCGGGGCGATCAAAATCGGTTCCGCTGTATCCGTCGTCGATGAAGAAAACGGGGTTCGGCAGCTTCTTGTCTCGCACAAAGGATTCGAGGATTCTGCGCTGATTACTTATGGAGTTCGACTCGCCATCCAGAGAGTCCTCGTTTGAGAGGCGGCAGTATAGTGCGGTGATTTTATCAGTTGCCCTGATCAATTCTGTTTCCTCCTTTTCGGGGGCAACTGTCTGTACAGGATTGGTCGGCTCCATGGTAACATAACCTTTTTCGTTTGTCATCAGAAATCCTCCAGATTGTGCAGCATGATTCGGGATAGTTTTTGATCCAGCATCTCTGTTCCCTCATAACTGCCGGTGACCGTATAGATGGTCCCGTCGATTTCTTCCATGATCTTCATTTCCGGAATCCACCATGCGCTCAGATTCCGAACAACGATGCGCCCCTGCTCATCAATGCGATAGTTGCGGCGATACTGATCGTCTGGCTGAGGATCGTGTTTCGCATAAGGATCGGGCCGACTGAAATACAGCTCCGGGATACTGTCGCTTCCGTCGTCCTCGTCACCTTCCCATGATTCGATCATTTCCAGATATTCAGCTTCGTCGGAATCAAGGTCAAATGCTTCATCTTCAAAATCGGTCATGTGCTCGTTTTCCATTTTTTCATGTTTTCCTTTCCGCGACATTTCTAAAGCAAGATACGCCTGGCGAATACGAAAACTCCAAAATGAGTTTTTCTTTCCTCCGGCCATCTCGTTGGGGATGACGGCTCCCCAATCCCTCGACCGGACAAATCTGGCGATTTTCCGTTTTAGCTCCTATTTCTTTTTCGCAGCGGCAGCGAGTTGCCGGATTTTTGTTAGCGTTTAGAAGGGCGTAATTCGAGGAAGACGGGAAATCATATTCCCTCGTCAATACCGCGTCCTGAAAACCGCATGATGCCTGCATTTTTCATGCCCTAAAAGCTAACAGCCGAAGCGGCACCGGACTGGGAAAGTGGAATAATAGAAATCCTAAATCGCGGGGAACGAGAAATCGTATTACCCCATCAAAAGTGCGCCTCGGAACCCGCATGATTGCTGGACTTTTGCAGCTCTATTTTTCCACTCCGCAGCCCTTGCCTTTTGAAAATGTCACGCTCTAAAGGCCGGAAAACCGGGGTGCAGGTCAAATCGTATTAACCTGTCAGAATCGTGCAATAGAAACCTACATGATCGCTGCATTTTTTCATGCCTAAAGCGTGACACCTGATCTACAATTCCTGTTCGTCCCTTTTGCGCTCCTGCCCGATCTCCGGCTCTTGCAGCCGGAGCATTTTTTCAATATTGGCTTTGACGGTCTGCAGCTCCTTTTCGCGCTTTTGGCTCTCACGGTATTCGGTGTATCCGGCGTTTTTCGCCGAAGTCAGATCTTCGATCTCATCCTGGATTCGCTTGACGGTAGGAATCATCTTGACCTCGTTCTCTTTGAAATACCGCATGGCCGCGTCATAGAGAATGAGCGCCGGACGGTTTTCTTCGTAAAACTTTTCCTGCTTTTTCTTCGGCAGCTTTAGATACGCCGCGTGCAGATCTTTCGCGTCGCGGGCGTTCAGGACATGCCGCTGCAATTCCTTTTTCGCATTCAGTTCCGCCTCGATCTTTTTCAGATCGGTGCGGGCTGTATTTGTGTTCTCATGCGATTCCTCTAATGCGGCGTCGAGTGCGTCCAGATCGGTAAGCCCGTTTTCCTGTAAATATAAAAGTGTCTTCGCCATCGTTTTCAGATTGAAGACCGTGCCCCAATGGATGTAGCCCTCGCCCTTTCCTTCGGCGCGTTTGGCTTCGAGATCAATCAGCTTTTCGATCTCCGGTTTTGCTGCGGGCGTGACAAAAGTGTCCGGCCTCTGAGTGACAGAAGGAATGATCTGTTTTGCATTTTGCTCCAACGCGGCGAGGATCGCTTCTTTGGAAAAGTCATCTCCCAGCTTGCGCGATGTGATCGGCTTCGAGCGCTCCGGCGTCAGATAGCTGAAACGACCGCGGCTCTCTTTGACCGCAATGCCGTAATCCTCCAAAAGATAATCGAAAAAGTCTTCCAACGATTTGGATTTTTGGAGCGCGGCGCGGATCTGCTGACGCAGGATTTGCTTGTCCGTTTCAAACTTCGTCTGCTTCGGTTCTTCACCGTTTGCGATCAGCTCGGCGTTTTCTTCGTCGAGTTTTTTCTGTCCCTGCTTCTGCGCCCAGTACTCGCGTTCAGTAATTCTGTTATTGCTGCCGTTGAGCAGATCGATCTGATACAGCCCCTCGCGCTGACACATTTCCATCACTTCCGCGCGGAAATAACGGAGAGCTGCGGATGTACATCGGTGCTTCATGCCGGGCAGCATATCGCAGTCTTTATCCATGTACGGCATTCGCGGCACGCGCTCGATGCGCAGACTGTTGATGACGATATGCACATGAATGTTGCCGCTTTTGTTGTGACCGTCCGGGTGAGTCGCGACCAAAGCCTGATGGCCGGGGAAATGCTTTTTGCAAAATTCCAAGCCCAGCTCATGCGCGCGATCCATCGTCAGGCCGTTGTCTTCCGCGTCGCGGGGATCAAAACTGATGATGTAATGATGCGTCTTGACATCGCCGCGGGAGAGATTTTTGTTATAGGCGAGGTTCGTTTTCATGCAGGCAATGGCAAAATCCTCATCGCCGCAGAGCACGGTGTCGATGCGATAATCCTCGCGCGGAATGAGATGACCGTACTCATCAAGAACCGGTTTGTTGCTGCTCTCGTCGTGCTGAAAGATCAAGTAACGCTCGGCGGCCCCGAGGTCCGAGTTTTTCGAGCTCAAATGTTTGATCGTTGCCAATGGCGCTGCCCACCTCCTGCAGGATTTCATATTTCCATTCCGCCAGATCGCCGAGCGCGCGGCGGATTTCTGATTCAATAGATTGATCGGGAAAACCGGAATTAAGTGCGCGGGCGATCTGATTGAGATTGTTGCCGATGCGTTTTCCTTCGGTGATCAGCTCGTCGATTTTGGAAAGCAACTCTTTGTTCACCGGCGAGAATTTGATTACGGGATTGATGACGAGCTTATCCAAAGATGTACGGATCATTTCCGATTGATTCATCCCATAGGCCTTGCATTTCAACAGGAAGAACTTATATTCTTCATCGTCCAGGCGCGTTTTGATGACATGACTGCGCTTGGGCGTGTCGTATGTTCCCCGCATTTTTTGAACACCTCCGTGTGAGAAAAAATGATCGTTTCTTTCGTTCTGCTGGGTTTGGGGAAGGCACTCCCCAACAAGTTTTGACCGGGACCAAAGAGGCAAAAGCCGAAATCTGGGCCACGGGTCGATACTTGCTCTTAGTATCTGACCGTTACCCCGCACTCCGTTTTTTCACGTTTCTTCTTCCGAATCTAACAGATTTTTGATAAAAAATGCTGTCGAAAAAAGTCACGCTCATGTAAAAACTGAAAAAACAAGAGCAGGCATCAAGCCAAAGATCACGCGCAACAAACATGCTGCGTGATTCTTTTTTGGACTTGATACCTGCCCTTTGCTTCCACATTCACGGGTGGGAGGACGGCTCACTATGCCAAAGTATTCAGTTCGTTCAGGTGGCAACTCTGCCGTAAAGAGAAATCGCATCTAATGGGATACGCATCGTTTTTATATCCCGAATCATAGCAAACTGCTGCTTGCATTTCGGACAGCACACGATGAAATCGATCGCGATTTGTGCGGGAACATCTTTCACCGGAACAAGCTTTGCATGATTTCTTGCCTCCGCACTGGCGGCAAAGACAAGATTCTTTGCGCGGCAATTTGGATTCGGGCAATCGAAAGAAGGAAGTCGAAGACGATCTTCTGCGATGGCGTTTTTCAATTTCGTTCTGTTGCCTCCGTACTCAATGCTTATGATACGATCCCTTCACAACGCCTTGGATCTGAAGTTCATCCACGATAATATCGGGATATGTTTTCGCATCGGGGTTGCAGGAATGAAGAATAAACTTTTTGTTCTTCTGATCGAAGCCAAGTTTCTTCAGATTGTTCTTTCCATCAAACAGCGCGATGACGAGATCGCCCTCGTTGGCTGTCTGCTGACGCTTCACAAAAACATAATCTCCGGGGAAGATGCCCGCACCAATCATGCTCTCACCTTTGGCGATCAGCGCAAAGAAGTCTCCCTTCTCGACTAAACTCTCCGGCATACGGATGTACTCGATGAAGCGCTGTTCCTCTTCCTGTCCTGGGCCGCAGGCGACGGTCCCGAGCACCTGCAGCGCGTGGATCGGCGCCGCGTCCTCCATCAATTTTGTGCGCGCGGTGCGGCGGCCGGAGTAATCCAGCGATCCGTCCTCGCGCATGGAAATGAGATAACGGTGCACGGTGGAAAGAGGAATCCCCGTGCCTTCTACGATGTCACGCACAGACGGAATCTCATCGTGCTCGCAAAAATGCTTGTCGATATATTCCGCGATGATTTCTTTTTTCGATGGATCAATCCGTCGCATAAGCGCCTCCAAATAAAAACACAAGTTGTTTCGGTAATGAGAATATACTACGCGAAACATCTTGTGTCAATATCTTTTTGAAATTATTTGTTTCTTTTAGCCGAGCTGGAGATACTGCGATAAATACTAAAGCAATAATCCACCATCGCATGCGTTCCTGACCATCATGTTGGTTGGCAGCGGTCAGACGAAATCACATAGCAAAATGTCTCGCAATCCGTTAGGACGGTGACCTCCCTCTGAGCATCGATGAAGTCCTCAAAGAGCTTGCTCAATCTTATTCCGTCACAATCAGAAGGTGAAAACCGCTTTTGATTTCTATAAATCTCATTTTTTCGATTATGATGAAGAGTATAATAATTCACAACCGAATCCGCTGCAGAAAATGCAGAGACGTGATCGAGAGCGAGACGGTCCACGATTTCCGTTTTTGCTCTTGTGGCGCGTGCGCCGTTGACGGCGGAAAGAACTATCTTCGAAGATGCGGCTATCCTGAAGACTGGGAAGACTGCAGTGAAGTGAAATGGCTGCGCTCTGAAACGGAGAAATGAGATCAATACAAGCTTCCAACATCCCGAGTTGTATGGTATAATCCATTCCGACAACTCGGGATTGTTCTGGAGGTGCGCCGATGATTACCGTTAATTTGCGATATAAAGGAACAAACGGATCGGCAAAGGCGTTTGCGGAAGCGATGATCTCATCCGGCACGGTGGACTTGATCCGGTCCGAGCCGGGGAATATGCGGTATGAGTATTATCAGGCGTTGGATGATCCGGAAACGATCTTGCTGATCGATTCGTGGGCGGATCAGGCGGCTATCGACGCGCACCATGCATCTCCCATGATGGCGACCATCGCCGCGCTACGGGAGAAATATGATCTGCACATGACCGTAGAGCGATATGTGAGCCTGGAAGATAACGAAGCAGACAGGAGGTTTATCCGAAAATGAGCAAGAGCCTGATCATCTATTTCAGCAGGGCCGACGAGAACTATGCAGTCGGCTGGATCGACAAAGGCAACACCGAGATCGTCGCGGAATTTGTGCAGGAGCTGACCGGCGCAGACATGTTCAAGGTTGAGCCGGCCGTGCCCTATGCAAAGGACTACAACACCTGCATCAAAGAGGCAAAGAAAAGGATCGGCAACGCGCCGATCAAGGAGAAGCTGGCGGACATTTCCGCCTACGATACCGTCTTCATCATGAGCCCGGTCTACTGGGGTACCTACGCGCCGGAGATGGCGACCGCGCTCACAGGTTTGGATTTCAGCGGAAAAACTGTGCGTGTTATCAGTACGCACGAGGGCTCCGGCCTCGGCAGCATGGTTTCCGATGTCAAGAAGCTGTGCAAAGGTGCGGACGTGAAGCCCGGCCTCGCCGTCAAGGGTTCTCAGGCGAAGAACTCGAAACAGAAGGTTGCCGACTGGCTGTGATCTGAAAGGATGAGGTGAACGAGAGCTTTTATGAGTACATGCAAATACTTGCAGGGAACACTCCACGGAGAGATGAGTTTACATAATTCTTTTCTCTGGTGTACTTTTGTTTGTACTTAGCGCAGTTATGCTTCAACAAACCGGGATTTGAAGAGGTGAAAACATAGTGGATACTGAAACCTTGCTGTTTTTTGATAAGAACCCATCGGCGTTACTGTTATATGAAGTATTTGAAACCAAAATCTATGAGTTGTTTCCTGCAGCAAAGAAGAGGGTGCAGAAGACACAGATCTCCTTTTCAAACAGGCATATATTCGCTTGCGTGTCCTTTGCACGGGTAAAAAAGAAAGCAGAGCTTCCAAGTCCCTATCTTGTAATCACATTGGGATTGCCCTACCCGTTGGATTCTGATCGGGTCGCAGTAAAAACAGAGCCGTATCCTGGAAGATGGACAACTCACATTGTCATTGGAACTGCGGATGAGATAGATGATGAGCTTTTCTCATGGATTCATCAGGCGTATGTGTTTTCAGAAATAAAGTAAGTTGCCCAATTCCGGTCTATCGAGCCGTTCGGCGCGTACCTTTTAGGCGTACTTAGCTCGGTTTTGTACCTTTTGGGCGTACTTTGGCACAATTTGTCCGAAAACTCGTTTTTAGTGCGAGTTTTCGGACATTTTTGTTTGCCTGTATGCTGTTTTACGTGAAAAAAGTGAGCATTCTCTGCTCACATGGCCGCAATCAATGACCTGACTCCCACGATGTTGATCGCTCTTGTCAGGTTATACGCGAGAAAGCTCAGTCCCAGCTCCGCCGCGGCTTTCGTCTTTCCCTTGCACAGCAGGTAGTGTGCGCCTCGGTACCACTTCACCGTTCCGAAGGGATGCTCTGACAGGCACATTCGCTGCTTTAACTTTTCTTTGTTGTCCTGTATCCTCAGGACGACCTTCTTTTTCGGCACATGCCCCGTGTCCAGCGTGTGGTTGCTCGGGCTGATCCGCGCATTGTATGGAATCTTCTGCACCGGCGCTGTCAGATTTCCGAACATCTTTACCGGCACGCAGTCCGTCTCCGGCCCGAAGCTCAATTTTCGGACAGTCTGGCCATAAAAGGATTGCTGTATTCTTTTAGCGGGAGCTTCTCTTAACCCTTGCTTCCTGCTTCGAGATGTGTGACAAGGACTGTGCTGCAAGGCTCGCCGGGCAGGCAGACAAATCTGCCTTTTATATCCCAAAAACGACCAAGTATCGTAAATCGCTTGCCAAAGCACGCCGTGCAGATTATGATACAGGCGTACCAGGGAGGTGGCGTTATTGAAGGTCGAAATCAAAATCGACAGCACGGTGCAGGAACCAAAGCTGCTCATTCTCACCGACCGTGTGACGGAAGAAATCAACGAAATCGTCCGGAAGATCTCAGATCCCGAGCTGCATGTGCTCGCAGGGATGCGGGATGATACGGTGAAAGTCCTCGAACCGGACAGTATCTTGCGCGTATATGCCTCGGGCGGAAAAGTATTCGCAGTCACAAAAGAAGGTGAATATCAGCTTCGGCTGCGGCTGTACGAGCTGGAAGATCAGTTGAAGAGAAACCACTTCGTTAGAATCTCCAACTCTGAGATCATCAATTTGAAGAAGGTGCGGCATTTCGATCTCCAGCTTGCCGGAACGATTTGCGTGAGCCTCCTTGACGGCAGCACGAGCTATGTTTCCCGCCGCTATGTTGCCAAAATCAAGGAAATATTGGGATTGTGAGGGTTTATCTATGAAGAAAAAGATCATTATGAGAGCTTTGCTCGGCGCGCCGATTGGCCTTGCAATAAGCACGATCATTTCCATCGCTATCTCCTACGCGCTCGGCGGAGGAAGCTATCGCGCGATCGTGCCGGAACTCGCGGCGGACTGCGGCAGCGAGCTGAGCGCCGTTACCCTGCAAGCGCTCTGCTCCCTGCTTTACGGCGCGGCCTTCGCCGGCGCGTCGGTTATCTGGGAGCGAGAGGAATGGAGTCTGACAAAAATGACGCTTACTCATCTGCTGGTCTGCTCGCTGGCAACCTTCCCGATCGCATATTGCATGTACTGGATGGAGCACAGCGTCTCCGGCGTCCTGCTTTACTTTGGCGTTTTCCTTATGATTTACGCCGCCATCTGGCTGGGACAATATTCATCCATAAAGCGGAAGCTCGACGCCATCAACCGCAAAATGAGCGAAAAGAATTTTTGATGTAAGCAAAACAAGCATTGTATGAAGCGCTTTCCTTATGCCATCGAGTGTGTTCAGACGGACAACGGTTTCGAGTTTACCAATCGTCTGAACGCCCAATGCTCCAATAAAGAAACACTGTTTGAAAGAACACTGCGGGAACTCGGTATTCGTCATAAGCTCATAAAGCCCTTTACGCCCAGGCACAACGGCAAGGTTGAGAGAAGCCATCGTAAAGACAATGAATACTTCTATGCCTCGCATAAGTTCTATTCCTTTGAGGACTTCCAAAAGCAGCTCTCTGCTTGGAACAGAAAGTAAAACGACTTCCCTATGCGCCCTCTCAACTGGCGATCTCCCAAAGACGTTCTTTTTTCTTTTCCAGACTGTAAAGTATGATTGACTAACCTACAAAACTCTGTCATTTTCCCGCCCCGACCGCTGCGCAGCGTGCGCAAGGCCTTTCAGCGCAGGACGGCAAAGGACTGCGGCAAAACGCTCAGCCGTCTTCCGTCGAGCTCCGCCTCGCCGATCTGATACAGGGCTTTGGAGACGTCGAAGGGCAGGGTCACGCTGAGCGTCCGCCCGCTCGGATTGAGCGCGAGCGTCAGCTCTCCGCGCCGATAGACGAAGGGCTTGTCCGGCTCGGTGCAGACCGCACGGAACGCCGCATCCGCCTGCAGATCCTTTTCCCGGTGGCGCAGAGCGAGCAGGGCGCGCACCGTGGAGAGAAGAGAGTCGGGATCGCCCTCCTGCCCGGCAACCGTCGGTGCGTCGTCGGACGCATCGACCGGCAGATACAGTTTTTCCGGCTCGGAGGAAGAAAAACCGAGGTTTTTCCCGCTCGACCACTGCATGGGCGTGCGCGAGCCGGTGCGGGTATAGCCGCCCTCCTTTGTGGGCAACTCGAGATAGCGCATGCCGATCTCGTCGCCGTAATAGAGGAAGGGCACGCCGGGCATGGTAAAGAGGAAGGCATAAACGAGCTTCAGCTCTGCTTCCTCCAGCGTTTTCCGGAGCCGGACCGTGTCGTGGTTTCCGGTGATCAGGGAGACGTAGCCATGCCCCTTCGCGCCGTCAAGCAGGCGCAGGTAGTCGTCGAGGAAGCGGTTGATGCTGCCGCCTGCGTCCTTTTTGAAATAGCTGTGGTCTTCGCCGGCGTGGTTCTCGTAATCTCGCAGCAGGGTGCTGTAGCCGTTGCCGCGCCAGTCCAGATAAAAGTCCGCGTCGAAGCCCGCGCGCAGCGACTGATGCGGCCGTCCCCATTCCGAGACCAGCACCGCCTCCGGGAATTCCAGATCCAGCATCCGGCGGATATCGCGCCAGACCGCGCTCGTTGCGCTCTTGTCCGCGTCGTCGTTTTTCACGAGGGAGTCGGCCATATCGACGCGGAAGCCGTCGCAGCCGCGGCTGAGCCAGAAGCGCATGATGTCTTTGAGCGCCTCGCGGGTCGCGATCGCGGCGGGGTGGTTCGCGGGCAGCTGCCAGGGCTCGGTCCGGTGCAGAAAGCCGTAGTTGAGCGCGGGCTGGCACTTGAAAAAGTTCAGGATGTACGCGCCGCTCCGCTCGCTCTCGCCGCTGATGTAGGGCATCCCCTGCGCGCCGCAGATCCAGAAGTCCGTCCAGATATAGCGGTCGGAATACTCGTTCCGCTCCGCCTTTTTGCTCTCCAGAAACCACGGATGCTCCTCCGAGGTGTGCCCCGGCACCAGATCCAGCAGGACGCGAATCCCCTTTTCGTGCGCGGCGTTGAAGAGTTGGATCAGATCCTCGTTCGTCCCGTAGCGAGCCGCCACCTTTCGGTAGTCGCGCACGTCATAGCCCGCGTCCTTGAAGGGCGAGTCGTAGCAGGGGTTGATCCAAAGCGAGTTGCAGCCGAGACTTTTGATATAGTCCAGCTTTTCCCGGATCCCGTTGAGATCGCCGATCCCGTCGCCGTTGCTGTCATAGAACGACTGCGGATAGATCTCGTAAAAGACCGCGTCGCTCAGCCATGTTGCCGCCATACTTTTTCCTCCGTTCATGTTGTCTATGTTGTCGCTTTACAAAAGAATACTGCAAATGCTCGCGTTTGAAAAGACATAATCCAACCATCCGGCAGAAAAGTTTATTCTTTCCGAGTTCTTTCCGAGTTCGCGAGTTCAAAGCGATGTAGGTGTTACAATGATGCTTCCGGTTGATTGGCTACTGTTCCTGCGGCGCGTGCGCCGTTGATGGAGGAAAGGATTACCTACGAAGATGCGGATATCAGGAGGACTGGGAGGACTGCAGCGAAGTACAATTCGAAGAAGCCGTCACCGACAACAAAGAACCGAGAGGCACGTAAAGGCTGTACTGCAAAAGCGCCTGGACCTTTTTCCAAAGCCGCAATCGCAGGGAAAGAGTACGAGTTAACAAAATATGCAATGATTGTTCACACACTTTTAGCACTCTCACCTTGACAGTGCTAAAAACGGTGCTATAATGATAATCGAACAAAGGAACAGAGATCGAATGGATGACCTCCATCCCCTTGCTCAGGTAACAAACATAGTGATTGCAAAAGGAGGCAT